>NZ_PSOW01000001.1:0-539995 GCF_003013335.1 Rhizobium sp. H4 | reverse complement strand
CACATATAATTCTGTTCACGGTAACCTGCCTTGTGCGTGCGATTGGAGCCAAGCGACTATTCGGTCGTACGTGACGATGACGAAGATCCCAGGCTCATCCACGGTTGTAACCGGAGGGGGGACGGGCGACTTCGTCAAGCCTCTGGCCGGGTGGCCACCCGGCCAGAGGCTCAATCGCTTCCATCGCACGAAATTACTAACGTGCAGATACAAGGGGGCGGCACGGTACACGCTCAACCGCCACTCGCCACCGAAGCAAAAAACCCTTCCGGGCTCTCCACTTCCACCAGCCGCTTCTTCTCGATCAGCCAGAAGCGGTTGCCCACCGCCCGCACGAAACTGCGGTCGTGCGATACCAGCAGGCAGCTCGCCTCATGCGCCATCAGCTCGCTTTCGAGCGCTTCCTGTCCCTCGATGTCGAGGTGATTGGTGGGCTCGTCGAGCAGATAGAAGTTCGGTTCCGTCAACCGCAGCACCAACATGCCGAGCCGTGCCTTCTGGCCGCCGGAGAGCTGGCCGATCGGTTTTGTCTGCATGTCGATCGTCATGCCGGCGCCGGCCAGCAGGGCGCGCGCCCTGTGGTCGCCGACATCGAAGCGGCGGATGATCGTGCCGATCGGCGTATCGCCGTCGGCAAGATCGGCAAGCGCCTGGTCGCCATAGCCGAGAACGAGCGACGGCGTCGCCTTGATCCCGCTTGGCGCCGTCTCCGGCCTTTCGATCGCCTGTCTCAGCATCGAGACCAGCCGCGACTTGCCGGCGCCGTTGAGGCCGAGGAGCACGATGCGGTCATCCTGGCAGATGAATTGCCGGCCGGTCCTGAAGAGCAGCGTTCCATCCGGCGTCGTCACCGCTGCATCCTCCAGCGTCACCAGCACCTTGGCATGCGTGCCGCGGTTGGCAAGCCGGATGGCGCCGGCCGAGCGCTCCAGGTGCGCCGGTTTTGCCGCATCCTCCAGCTTCTCCGCCCGCTGTTTCAGCTGCTTCGTCTTGACGACGAGCAGGTCGCTGCCGGAATTGATGCCGATATTGTTGAGCTTGGCGGCCTGCTTGCGCAGCTGTTCCGCCGTCTTCATATCGCGCTCGTAGCGCCGCGCTTCGGCGGCATCGGCCTCGTCGAGGGCGGCGCGCGCCCTGGAATAGGGAAGCGCAAAGACCGGCGATTGCTCCGGCCGCAGGAACAGCGTCCGGTTGGTCGTCGCATCGAGAAAGGCGCGGTCATGGCTGGACAGGATCACCGGCACGTCGCGCGGCAGAGCATTCAGCCAGCCCTCCAGCTGCGCGATCTTTTCGAGATCGAGATGGTTGGTCGGCTCGTCGAGCAGCAGCACGTCGGGTTCGCTCACCCAGGCGCGGGCCAGCATCGCAAGCCGCTGCCAGCCGCCGCTCAACTGCTTCAGTGGCCGGCCGCGCATGGCCTCCGGCACCTCCAGCGATTCCAGCACGATGTCGACGCGCCAGCTCTCGCTTTCGGCCTGATCGGCCGGCAGAGCCTGCAGCACCGCATCCTGGAATGGCGTGTCGAAGAGGGCGGCCGGCACATTCTGCGACACATGGCCGACGGTCAGCCCGCGCGCTCTGGTGATTTCGCCCTCGCTCGGTTCGAGCGCGCCGGTAAGGCAGGCGAGCAGCGTCGATTTCCCCCGCCCATTGGCGGCGACGAGACCGATGCGGTCGCCGGCATTGACGACGAGGTTGAGCTTGGAAAATAGCGGATTGCCCAGCGTCACGCCGAGATTGCGGATATTGATAAGGGTCATGATCGTTCTCTGGTCTTGACCGGGAGCGCGGCATCCGGGGCATCAGCCATCACGGAATTGCGCCTTTCACCGGGACGTTACAGAAATGCGCGCGCAGCTTGGAGACGGCGCCGCATTGGCCACGAAGGGCAGACCAGGAAGAGATGTCGGGAACGGTCTCTGGTCAGCCCTGCAAACGCATTTGCAGGGCGTCGACGGGACCACGCTGGCGATTAAACCGGAAATAATACTGCATGGCGTGATCCTCCTTTCTCGAAAGGGTTGCAGAATGGAAATACCATTGCCAACAAAATGAGGCAAGGGAGGCCGCGTCCGAGGAGTGCAGGAAGCAATATTGTGGCATGCTTCGAGGCTACGCCCCGTGGGCTTCGCACCTCAGCATGGGGGAGGTTGGAGGGGGCCGCGCTCTCACAGCCTGTTTGGGAATGAAAGGTGCCGGTGGTGGAGGGCGCTGCTGCTCTCCCCACCGCGTTATGCCGATGTTTTGCAGAAACATCTCGTCCTGGCTGACGACGATGAGCGCCCCGTCATTCGACCGCTGATATCGAGTCGATGTCGAGATGGTCGGTCGACTCGTCGAGAATCAGGAGCGCCATCGTTATCAGAAGCATCGCAATGGCTCACCATATCTGCACCAGCATTGCGCCCTTCAGAAGTCATTGGCGGCAAAGGTTACTTATTGCTACAACCTTTTGCTGCAGGTCCGCGAGGTCTTTGGCAGCCAGTTCAGTGCCCAATTGTTTGTACGTCGTGGCGTCAGCCATCTTCTCGGTCATGCAGGAGCAATAGGTTTGGATTTGCTGCTGGGTAATAGCTTGGTTGAGTGAGGCCTGCTTCTGAACGCACGCAAATTGGGCGTCAGCTATGAATGATTGTCGAGCTTCGCCACCAATTGCTTCGTCGCGAGAGAACACAAACTCTCCGTAGGTAAAAGGCCGACGAAAATTGTGACAAAGAGCGCCGCGAAGGTGATTGCCCCCGAATGGCACTTGCGTTCGGCTTAGCTTGTCCCCTTTTGAAAAGATTTCGTATGGCTGCAATCACAACAAATAGTAGTGGTGCGGCGAGAGCCTGTCCACCTAAAGCGCTAATCGTTTCCGCACTCCGAGTGTGGGCGTAGTTTGCGAGTACAAAGCCTCGACCGTTCGCGACCTGAAGTAACAAAATGACAGCGCTAACGCCATGCCAATATTGGCGCTTCTCCAAAGGCTCCACTTTTGGGCTGCGCGATGCCCGATCGCCTCTTCCATAGTCATGACCCTTCCCCCCCAAGCCGCCGCGGTGGCTATCAATAGGTTGAATGCGTTATGTATTGCAAGTATGGCATCGCTCTCGAATAGGCGACATGAAGCCTTTTCCGGCGAAACGGGCTAGTGGAGCAATCGAGATTGAGGATGCAGGAAGCAATGCTGCGGCGTGCTTCGAGGCTACGCCCTCTCGGGCCTCGGTTGGGGGAGGCCGCGCTCTTATAGGCGGGCAGGGAATGGGAGGTGCCGGTGGTGGAGGGCGCTGCTGCTCTCCTGAAATCAGCCGCCCGCATCGCCGCCGCACAATTCAAGCCGCCGCGTTATGCCGATGTTTTCGAGAAACGTTGCGTCATGGCTGACGACGAGCAGCGCCCCGTCATAGGCGCTGAGACCCGCCTCGACCGCTGCTATCGAGTCGATGTCCAGGTGGTTGGTCGGCTCGTCGAGGATCAGCAGCGGCGGCGGCGCGGCGCCGAGCGTGCAGGCAAGGCCGGCGCGCAGCAATTGGCCGCCGCTGAGGGTCGAAACCCTCTGCAATGCAGCATCGGCCCGGAACATGAAGCGGGCAAGCGCGGCCCGGCAGGTGTTTTCATCGGCTTGCGGATTGATCCGGCGGAAATTGTCACGAATCGAAGCCGACGGATCGAGCAGGCTGACCTTCTGGTCGAGCATCGCGAAACCGGTCATCACCGCGACCGTGCCGGCCCAGGCTTCCAGCTCGCCGGTGATCAGCGCGAGCAGCGTCGTCTTGCCCGAGCCGTTCGGCCCGGTGATGGCGATGCGTTCCGGCCCCGTCACGTCGAAGGAGAGATTGTCGATGACGGGATCGTCCGGCCGGTAACCTGCCGTCACGCCGTCGATCTTCAGCACGATCTTGCTGGCCGGCAGCCCGGTCGTCGGCAAGCTCACCGACAGAGGCTGCAGGATCTCGATCTTCTCGCGCGCCGCCCTTGCCTCTTCAAAGGCCTGGGTGCGCCGTCGTTCGGCAAGGCGCGTATTGTCGCCGCCGGTGGTTTCGCTCCGCTCCTTCATGCCGCCGAGCATGATGCGCGGAATGCCGCCCTTGGCTGCCATCTTCCGCCCGGCGCTGTCCCTGCGTGCCTGACGCTCGACATTCGCCTGCGCCTTCCTGGCAACCTCCGCCATGCGCCCTTCGGCTTCGGCAAGATCATGTCGCGCGGCGGCAAGCTCGAGGGCCTTGCGCTCTCCGTAATGGCTCCAGTTGCCGCCGTAGCGCGTCGCGCCGAGCGAGGTCAGTTCGACGATTTGGTCGACGCTTTCGAGCAATTCCCGGTCATGGCTGACGATGACCGCGCCGGCCCGCCAGCTTGAAATCAGCGCGATCACCGCTGCGCGGCCTTCGCGGTCGAGATTGTTTGTGGGTTCGTCGAGCAGCAGGAAATCCGGCTCGCTGAAGATGAGCGCGGCAAGCGCGGCGCGTGTGCGCTGCCCGCCGGAAAGTGCGGCAAGCGGCGTCTGCGGCTCCGCGTCGAGCCCCGTCCGGTTGAGCGCGGCTGCGATCCGCGCCGGAAGCGTCCAGTCCGCCGAGGTCAGCTCGTCGGCCGTTGCCTCGCCGGCTTCGGCACGACGAAGAAGCTCGAGCGCCCCTGTCACGCCGAAGAGATTGGCGATGGTTTCATCGGCTGCGACCTGAACGCTTTGACGCAGCACCCCGAGGCTGCCGTTGACCGATATCGACCCGGAATTCGGCTGGACATCGCCGGAGACGAGTTTCAGCAGCGTCGTCTTGCCGACGCCGTTGCGTCCGACAAGACCGCTGCGGTCCCTGCCGAAACTGAGATCGAGATCGGAAAAAAGCGACCGCCCGTCAGGCGTGGCCCACGAAATTTGGGAGAGAGTGATGGATGCAGGCATGGATATGGACTTCCCCGTTGGCAAGGCGAACTGGCGTTGCGATCGGGTTGAAATCCATTGCGGCACACATCCTGTTGAAATGATCGATGGCGGGTAATTTAGGGAATGAAGGCTTTCGGTTCAAGGCGACGCAGCCAATTGGGCAGCAGAGAGCGATCTTGCTTCTTCTTCTCCCCGGGTCGAGACCTGTGGCTCGACCCCAGGTCGGTAATCCGAAGGGTCGGATGAGGGGCCCGCACGGCACACCAGTCATTGCCCTTCGCTTGCGCTCAGCGCATTCGCGGCTCTGCCGCTTACCCCTCATCTGCTTCCCGGCATCAGTACCTGGGTTGAGCCGCGGGTCTCAACCCGTCCGTTGGTCCCCCGCTGGGGAGAAGGGACTCAGACCTACCGCTTCAAGCTCCCCAGGATCCCGCGCACCAGAGCCCGGCCGACCTGGGTTGCCACCGTGCGGGCGACGCTCTTCATCGCCGCTTCCACCACCGTTTCGCGCTGGTAACCGGAGGACCTGCCGCGGGCTTGGCCGCGGCCTCGGCTGTCGTCGCCGCCGAAGCCCGGCAGGCTCCAGCCGGAGGTGGTGCCGGGCTGATCGGCCGCTTCCTCCTGCGCCCGCTTGGCGGCCTCGGCTTCCGCCGCCTTCCTGGCGCGCGCCGTCAGCATCTCGAAGGCGGATTCGCGGTCGAGATCCTCGTCATAGATGCCGAGAACCGGGCTCTTGTCCATCACCTGCTGGCGCTCGCCGTCGATCAGCGGGCCGACGCGGCCGGAGGGCGGTCGGATCAGGGTGCGCTCGACAATCGACGGTGCGCCCTTGGCTTCCAGCGTCGAGACCAGCGCTTCGCCGGTGCCGAGATTGGTGATGACGGTGGCGCAATCGAAGGCCGGGTTCGGGCGGAAGGTCTCGGCCGCCGTCTTCACCGCCTTCTGCTCACGCGGCGAATAGGCGCGCAACGCGTGCTGGACGCGGTTGCCGAGCTGGGCGAGCACCGTTTCCGGCACGTCGAGCGGGTTCTGCGTCACGAAATAGACGCCGACACCCTTGGAGCGGATCAGCCGCACCACCTGCTCGACGCGTTCGACCAAGACCTTCGGCGCGTCGTTGAAGAGCAGATGCGCTTCGTCGAAGAAGAAGACGAGTTTCGGTTTATCGGGGTCGCCGACCTCCGGCAGTTCCTCGAACAGCTCCGAAAGCAGCCAGAGCAGGAAGGTGGCGTAAAGGCGCGGGTTCATCATCAGCTTGTCGGCGGCCAGCACGGAGATCTGGCCATAGCCGCTATTGCTGGTGCGCATGATGTCGGTGATCTTCAGCGCCGGTTCGCCGAAGAAATGCTCCGCACCCTGCTGTTCGAGAACGAGCAGCGCCCGCTGGATCGAGCCGACGGAGGCCTTGGAGATCAGCCCGTACTGCCTGGAAAGCTCGCTGGCATTCTCGCCCATATAATTGAGCAGCGAGGTGAAATCCTTGAGATCGAGCAGCGGCAGCCCGGCCTGATCGGCGAGCTTGAAGGCTATGTTGATGACGCCTTCCTGCGGTTCGGAGGCATCCATCAGCCGGGCGAGCAGCAGCGGCCCCATCTCGGCGACGGTGGTGCGCACGCGATGGCCTTTTTCGCCGAACAGATCCCAGAAAATCACCGGAAACTGATCGAATTCATAATCGGCAAAGCCGATCTGCTCGGCCCGTTTGGTGAGGAAATCCTTGGGCTCGCCCCTGGCGGCGATACCGGAAAGATCGCCCTTGATGTCGGCTGCAAAGACCGGCACGCCGGCCCGCGAAAAACCTTCGGCCAGCACCTGCAGCGTCACCGTCTTGCCGGTGCCGGTGGCGCCCGTCACCAAGCCGTGGCGGTTGCCGAATTTCAGGTCGAGATATTCCGGCTTGTTGATGCTGTCGTCGGGATTGCGGCTCGCGCCGATGAAAATCTTGCCGTCCTCGATCATCCGCAACTCTCCCTTCGGCGCTTTCGCCATTTGTTGTGAAGGCTTGGGCTTCCACCGCCTTCATCGAACCATCGTTTCCCTGTTATAAGCAGGCGGAAGGATGCGGACAACTGTTTGCGGGGAAAGCAGAACCGCCGCTGAAAGCGCAGCTTGAGTTGCGCTCGAACTTCGAATAACGTTGACGTTAACGTCAAAAAACAGGAGGCTAGCATGAATGAAATTGTGACCCAGATCGCCGATCGCGTGGGTATTGCGCCGGACCTGGCCGAAAAGGCGCTCGGCATGATGCTCGGCTTCCTGCAGCGCGAGGCGGCCGACGGCCCGGTCGCGCGGATGATCGAAGCGATCCCCGGCGGCGCCGATCTCGTCGCCCAGTTCAACGGCGCCGGTGCCGGCGGCGGCGGCCTGCTCGGCGGGCTGATGAGCTCGCTCGGCGGCGGCGGCATCATGGGCCTCGGCCAGCAGCTGATGGGCGAAGGCCTCGGCATGGGCGAGATCACCTCGCTTGCCAAGGAAACCATTGCCATTGCCAAGCAATATGCCGGCGAAGAGGTCGTCGACGAAGTCGTCGCTTCGGTTCCGGGGCTCAGCCAGTTCGTCTGAGCGACAACCGCCAAAATAAGCCTTCGCGGCCTTGCCGCGGAGGTTCACCGTTGTCGCTCTTCCAGAATCTCGTCGGTAATATTACGTCCCCGCGCAAACACACCCAGTATGATGACGTTATCGCCACTAACCGAGAACGCTACACTGACACTGCGCCGATAGCCGATAATCCGCAAGCCGGGGATCCGGCCTTCCCGCACCGTGCCCCGTTCCGGAAACGTCGCCAGAGCTTCGATGAAGGTGATCACCGCGTCAACGAAGTCGCCAGCGATAGAAGTTCCGGCCTCAACGGCGATATTGGCATAGAGCTTGTCTAGTTCTGCTTCTGCCTTGGGATGGTAAACAATGCGATAGGGCATCCCTACTTGGCTTTCGCCGCATCATTCCGACGTTTGGTTTCAAAGCGAGAGCGCACCGTCTCGGCCGGGATGCCAAGGCTCGGCTTGTTCATCAGCTCGTCGTAGCGCGCCGGGATCTCCTCATTGAGCCAGCGCTCGCGGGCCGCCTCATGATCCTCCAACAGCCGTAGGCCTGCACGGATGACCTCGCTGGCGTTGTTGTAGCGGCCGGATTCCAGCTGCTTCCTGACAAACTCCTCGTAGTGGCTTCCGAGCGCAACGTTGGGCATGGCTTTCCTTTCGTTATCATCAGTATGGGGTAGTCGTTCCGTTGTGGCAATAGATATCAATCTTAGCCTAAGAATACGCGCGTGATAATTCCCGGTCGCCCTTGCCTTGCAACCTTTGTCGGTTAAGTAGGGATTTCCGTCGAAAAGAAGGATAGCCGCATGACTGTCTGGCGCCCACCGCAGCAGATCAGGGTGAAGGTGATCGGCCTTGCATGGAGGCAAGACCGGCTGCTCGCCGCGGAAGTGGAGGATGACGGCGGCCGCAGTGAGGAAATCCGCTATTCCGAGCTCGACGAGACGGCGGCGACGGCGCGCTGGTTCGGCCGCAACATGGTGCGCGATGCCGGCATCGATCTCTATCCGACAGGGCTGGAGAAAGTGCTGTCAAACTGGCGCGATTGAGCCGGAGAAGACGCCTGTACGCGGCCGATATTCTGCTCGCCAAACTTTGATCGCTCGTGCTCGTCCCATAGGGAACAACGAACGCAGAATCGCTGTTTCTGTCGCATCGCCGACACCAGAAGGAATAGCATCATGCGCAGGTTTATTGCAGCAACGTCGATCGCTCTCCTCAGCCTCTCCGCCCCGGTCCTCGCCCAGACGAATATGGGCATGGATGCCAGCGGCCGGATCGACGGCACGCCGCCGCTCGGCACGTCGCCCGGTGCCGAGACGCAGACCGGACTGGTCATCCCGCTCGATTCGATCGAAACCGGCAGCATCGACGAAGGCGCCCCGAGCGGCCGCGTCGACTGGGCGCGCTGCCCGCCGCGCAAGGCCCGCGGCGCGCTGGCCACTGAAGGTGGCAATAGCGGTGCCTCCGTCAGCCCCGCATGCCGTGAAGGTCGATAATAGGGAAGGGCGCTATTTGCCGTTCTTCGCCTCTCTGTGCAGGATGACGCCGAGTTCATGCCATTTTCGCCCGTCGCGCTCGATGAGTTCGTCGCCGCAGGCCGGCCCCATGCTGCCCGGCGCGTAAGCCTCGGGCGTGCTCGGGTCCTTGCTCCAGATGTCGAGGAAGGGCTGTACCGCCGCCCAGCCGGCCTCGATGCCGTCGGCGCGCTGGAACAGTGTCTGGTCGCCGATGAAGAGATCGTACAGCAGCGATTCATAGCCTGTGGTCTTGCCGATGTCGAACTTGTCGGCGTAGCGGAAGTCGAGAGAGACTGGCGTGGTATCGACCGAAAGCCCCGGCGACTTGATCGAGATTTCCATGCTCATGCCCTCGTCGGGCTGTACCTGGATCACCAGCCGGTTCGGCGGCAGGCGGCGATTGACTTCGGTCTCGCGGAACTGCGCGAAGGGCACAGGCTGGAAGGTGATGACGATCTCGGTGTCGCGCGCCGTCAGCGCCTTGCCGGTTCTCAAATAGAAGGGCACGCCCGCCCAGCGCCAGGTATCGGCATAGAGCTTCAGCGCCACATAGGTCTCGGTCCGGCTGTCGGGTGAAACGTCTTTGGTGCCGCGATAGGCCGGAAGCTCGACGCCGTTCAGCGGCCCGGCCCTATAGGCGCCGCGCACGCCATGCGTTTTTGCTTCCTCGGGCGTATAGATGCGCAGCGCCTTCAGCACCTTGCTCTTCTCGTTGCGGATCGCTTCGGCATCGAAGCTGTTCGGCGGCTCCATGGCGATCATCGCCAGCAGCTGGAAAAGATGGTTCGGCACCATGTCGCGCAACGCGCCTGTGGCATCGTAGAATTTGCCGCGGCTGCCGACATCGACGATTTCGGCGGCGGTGATCTGCACATGGTCGATATAGCGGCTGTTCCACAAAGACTCGATGATCATATTGGCGAAACGCGCCGTCATCAGGTTCTGCACCGTCTCCTTGCCGAGGAAATGGTCGAGCCGGTAGATCTGGTTTTCGCCGATCTGGGCGAGGATCTGGGCGTTGAGCGCCCGTGCCGAGGCGAGATCGTTGCCGAACGGCTTCTCGATGGCGACACGGCGGAAGGTGCCGTCCTTCTCGTCGGTCAGGCCATGGGCGGCGAGCTTCTCGACGATCGAGCCGAAGAAGGATGGCGGCACCGCGAGATAGAAGGCGGCATTGGCATCGGGCCCCAGCCGCCTGCCGATCTCGAGGAAAATATCGTCCTTGGTGAAATCACCCGATGTGTAGCTTATGCGCCGGCGCAGGCTCTCCCAGGCTTCGTCCTTGACCGTCTGCTCCTCGCCGTTGAGGTGGTTGAGGAATGCGTCGAGCCGGCCGCGCAGGAATTCGTCGTCGCCCTGCTCGATGCCGATGCCGAGAATATGGAGATCCTCGCCGACGAGGCGCTGGCGCGTCAGATTGATGATCGCCGGCACCAGCAGCCGGCGCGTCAGATCGCCGGTGGCGCCGAAGATGACGAGGGTGACCGGCGGGGTAGGGGCAGCGTGCATGTATCATCTCCGAGATTTTGTGTCCGACTATAAAGCCTGCCGGTTCCGTCGCAACATAGGCGGCGAGGGGTAACAGGCATTTGACATTTCGGGGCAGCAGGGGTGCCGAGACCCCCGGTGGCTGCAAGAGGCAATGTCATGGATGGCTCTCGATCAAGCAATCAGTGCTCAGTTATGGACGAGCGAAGCATAGAACCAGTCGATGAAGACACGCACGATTGGCGTCGCATGAGCCTCGGTTCGGCAGGCCACATAGACCGCGTCGTTGGCCGGGACCGTAAGGTCGAATGGCGCGATCAGCTCGCCCCGCGCGATCATGTGCGCGGTGGTGATATTGTCGCCGAGCGCAACGCCGTGGCCGTGCATGGCCGCCTCGATCGATAGGCGCGCGTCGCTCATCATGTGCTGGCGCGCCGGCAGCGCAATGCCGGCGGCGGTCAGCCAAGTGTTCCACTCATTGCCGCGATCGGCGTGCAGCAGCATATGGTCACGCAGGTCGCGCGGGGAGCGCAGGGGACGCCTGTTCATGAGCGCCGGGCTGACGACAGGGAAGAGCTCCATCCGGCTCCACAGGCGCGACCAATAATTGGGCCAGTTGCCGCTGCCGTAGAGAATGCACAGGTCGACATTCGGGGAGTTCAGATTGTTCGGTTCGTTCGAGGCGCGCAGGTCGAGCTGGATGTCGGGATATTGATCGGTGAATTCCTGAAGCCGCGGGATAAGCCACAGCGACAGTACTGCCGCAACACAGGTCACGCGCAGCGTGCCGCCGGTCGAGGGCCGGGTCATCGCGGCTTTCGCTGCTGCGATGTCCGAAAATGCGTTGGAAACGACCGGCATCAGCAACGCGCCCTGGCTTGTAAGCTTCAGCCATTTGCCGCCGCGTTCAAACAGGCGCACGCCTAGCGATTCCTCTAATGTGCGTATCTGATGGCTGATCGCGCCGTGGGTGACATTCAACTCGCGGCCCGCCGCGGAAACCGATCCATGGCGGGCGGTTGCCTCAAACGCGCGTAGCGGGTTGAGGGGCGGCAGACGGCTGGACATAAGCAATGACCTGTGAGAAAAACTCGCACGAAGCTGTATATTAATATCAATTGATTTTCCAGCGAGCTTGCCGTTCAATCACTAAAAGAAGCCATCGGCCTCTGCGGCAAAGCTGCAGCCGAGGACCGATTTGCCATCCTGATCGCAACATCGTCACCCTCAAGAAGGCCGTCATGTCCTGGAATGAAACCAAGCTTTCCGAACTCCGAGCCAGATATGGCGACAGCCACGGCGGTGAGTTGCACCATCCTGAGTTCCGCAAGGTCGCGGAGAAGATCTTTAACAAGAGCGGCACCAGGCTCGCGCCCTATTCGGGAATCCCGACATTCCTCTCCGCCCCGCTGATGCAGGTCGACAACGAGGACCCGGATTTCGGTGATCTGCAGGTCGCGATCCTCGGCGTGCCGATGGATCTGGGGGTGACGAACCGCCCAGGCTCACGCTTCGGGCCGCGCGCGCTACGCGCCATTGAGCGCATCGGGCCTTACAATCACGTGCTCGGCTGCGCGCCGGTTCAGGAACTGCGCGTGGCAGACATTGGCGATGTGGCGTTTCAGAGCCGCTACCGGCTGGAATTGTCGCATGAGGATATCGAAACACGCGTCGCGCAGATCGTTAACGCCGGTGTGCTGCCGCTCTCGGTAGGCGGTGACCACTCGATCACCCATCCGATTCTGCGGGCCGTTGGCAAGGAGCGGCCAGTCGGCATGATACATATCGACGCCCATTGCGACACCGGCGGTGCTTACGACCTGACCAAGTTCCACCACGGCGGGCCGTTCCGCAACGCGGTGCTCGACGGTGTGCTCGACCCGACGCGCGTGGTTCAGATCGGCATTCGCGGCTCGGCTGAATATCTCTGGGAGTTTTCTTATGCCTCGGGCATGACGGTGATCCATGCTGAGGAGATCTCGGCAATGGGCATTCCAGCAATTATCGAAAAGACGAAGGCCATCATCGGTGACGGGCCAACCTATCTTTCCTTCGACATCGACAGCCTCGATCCGTCTTTCGCGCCGGGCACCGGCACGCCGGAGATTGGCGGCTTCACCACCCGCGAGGCGCTGGAGCTCATCCGCGGCTTCAAGGGCGTGAACTTGGTCGGCGGCGATGTCGTCGAGGTCGCGCCCCAGTATGACGCTACCACCAACACAGCCCATGCCGGCGCGCAGATGCTGTTCGAAATATTGAGCCTGATGGCGTTCAGCCCGGCAATCCGCCGTGCCGCCTGACGGCCCTGGCCGCAGCTCAAGGCCAGGAACGAAAAGAAGGCTGCAAAGGCCTCGAATAAATTGAAAGAGGGAAGCGGCGTGCCGCATCGGTTAGGAGAAAGACGATGACGAAACTGACAACGAACCGCCGCACCGTGCTCGGCCTCGGAATAGGTGCGGGTGTAGCCATGTTGGCAATGCCCAATGTGCTGCGCGCTCAGGACAAGTCGCTGAAGGTCGGTGTTTATGGCGGCTACTTCAAGGACTCGTTCGACAAGAACATCTTTCCGGAGTTCACCAAGGCGACCGGCATCGCCGTCGAATCCGTCGCAGAGCCGACCGGCGAGGCCTGGCTGGTGCAGATGCAGCAGGCAGCCAAGGCAGGCCAGGCGCCGGCTGACGTTTCGATGATGTCGCAGGTGTCGATGCGCAAGGGTCAGGCCACAGAGCTGTGGGCTCCGCTCGACCTCGCCAAGATCAAGAACTCCAGCAACCTGCTTGAGCGGTTCGTCAACAAATACCAGGATGGCCGCGTCGCCGGCATCGGCGCGGTCTCATGGTTCATCACCCTGGTCACCAACACCGATGTTTACAAGGAAGCGCCGACCAGCTGGACCGCGCTGTGGGATCCCGCCAATGCCGACAAGCTCGGTCTGCTGGCGCTCGTCTCCAACTCCTTCCTGCTCGACGTGACGGCAAAGACCTATTTCGGCGGCGCCCAGGCGCTCGACACTGAGGAGAGCATCCTCAAGGTCTTCGCCAAGCTGGCCGAGCTGAAGCCGAATGTCCGCCTGTGGTATCGCGACGAGGCGCAGTTCGAACAGGCGCTAAAATCGGGTGAAATCCCGATGGGACAGTATTATCACGACGTGACCGGCCTCGCCGCCGCGGACGGCCAACCCGTTCGCTCGACCTTCCCGAAGGAAGGCGGCATCCAGGACGCGGGCTCGTGGGCGCTGTCGAAGGCGTCGCAGAAGACGGAAGAGGCGCATATCTTCATCGACTATATGTGTCAGCCGTCCATCCAGGCCGTGCTGTCACGCAAGGTAGGCACGTCACCAACGGTCAAGCGCGAAACGACCGACCTGAACGAGAAGGAATTTGCGGCGGTTTCCTCCGACATCGAACCGATCATTCCACACTACGACATGTACATCTCCAAGGCCGACTGGCTGAACGAGAAGTGGACGGAAATGATCGCCAGCTGACACTGATCGTGCTTTCGCAGGCCCCGTTCAGGGGCCTGCCTTTCGGTTGGGAAGGGGCATATGTCGGGACTCACGCTTCAGAATATCGTCAAGGACTTCGGCGCCTTTCGCGCCGTCAACAATGTCGACCTGACGGTGCCGCACGGCGCATTCGTCTGTCTGCTCGGCCCCTCGGGCTGCGGCAAGACAACCTTGCTGCGCATGATCGCAGGTCTAGATCTGCCGACATCGGGCCGCATCACGCTCAATGGGAACGACATCACGAGGACGCCCACGCACCAGCGCGAGCTTGGCATGGTGTTCCAGTCGCTGGCGCTGTTCCCGCACCTGACGGTAGGCGAGAATATCGCCTATCCACTTCGCATTCGCGGCCGGCCGAAGGACGAGCAGGCAAAGCGCGTCGAAGAGCTGCTGGCGATGATTTATTTGCCGGGCTACGCTGATCGAGCCGTGTCGAAACTTTCGGGCGGCCAGAGGCAGCGCGTCGCAATCGCTAGGGCACTGGCGATTTCGCCAAAACTCTTTTTGCTCGACGAGCCGCTGTCGGCGCTTGATGCCAAGCTGCGGGAAGCCATGCAGGTGGAGCTTCGCCAGCTTCATCAGCGGCTCGGCATCACCACGATCGCCGTCACGCACGACCAGCGCGAGGCGATGACCATGGCCGATACGGTGGTGGTCATGAACGGCGGTCAGATACGCCAGGCGGCGTCGCCGACCGAGATTTATCGTAGGCCGGCAGACAGCTTCGTAGCGGATTTCATTGGCCAAACAAATCTGGTCGAGGCCAGGCGGGAGGGCGGCGCGGTCAGCATATTGGGGCAGCCGGTCGCCGACTTGTCGCTGTCGGCAGGGATCGAGCGCGCCACGCTCTCGATCCGGCCGGAAGACGTGCGCTTGGGCCCGCCGAAGGCCGGTGCACTGATGGGCGAGGTCATCTTCGTGCGCGATCTCGGCGGCGTCGTCGAAACCTTTGTCAATGTCGGCGGTCAGCAGTTCATTGCAGTCTCGACGCCGCGCGAGCGCCCTGACGTGGCGGTTGGCCAGAAGGTCGGCATTGCGCTCACCGACAAGGACTGCGTGGTGCTCGAGCAATGAGACGCGAAGCCCCCCAGACGCTTGGCGACTATGCCCCGCTAGCCTTCCCGGCGATCATGCTAATCGTCTTCTTCGTCGTGCCTTTCGGCACCATGATTTCCGTCAGCTTCTTCAAGCGCCAGCAGGGCGCCTTCTACACGCCTGATTTTGTCTTCGATAATTATGTCCGCTTCCTCTCTGCCTTCTTTGGCGGAGTGCTCAGCTTCTCGCTGATCCTTGCGATTGCGGTGGCCGTCATGTGTGTCGTTCTGGCCCTGCCTTTCACATATCTGCTGATCCGTATGAAGCGGAGCACCCAGGTGGTCTGGCTGGTCGCACTCCTTTCGATCCTGTCCCTTTCTGAGGTAATCATCGGTTTCGCCTGGTCGACGCTGTTTTCGCGCACGGCCGGCATCACCAACCTGTTCGTGTGGCTCGGCCTCATGCAGCAGGCAGTCGCCCTGACGCCGAGCATCGGGGCCGTTGTCACGGGCATGGTCTATCAGGCCTTCCCCTACACGGTCCTAGTCCTCTATCCCGCGCTGGTGCGGCTTGATCCGACGCTTTCGGAGGCCGCGCGTACGCTCGGCGCTTCGCCGGTCAAGGCATTCTTCACCGTCGTCGTGCCTGCGCTTCGCGATACGATCGTCGCCACGCTGATCATGGTTTTCATCTTCGCGCTCGGGTCCTATCTGTTGCCGCAACTGCTCGGCCGCCCGCAGCACTGGACGTTTTCCGTGCACATTACCGACCAGGCGATCTATCAATCGAACATGCCCTTCGCGGCTGCCATGGCGGTTTTCCTGGTATTGGTCACACTAGCCCTTGTAGCGCTGACCCTGCTCGTTGGCCGCCGAGGAGGGGCGATCAAATGACTATTCTCCGCAACGTTCTTTTCGGGGCCGTTGGACTGTTTCTCGCTCTGCCGCTGATCGTCGTCGCCGGCGTGTCGGTCAACGCCAAGCAGAGCTTGACCTTCCCGCCGCAAGGCTTCTCGCTCGGCTGGTACGGTGAAATATTTCTCCACATGGAATGGCGCAACGCGCTGATCGCGTCACTTGTGCTCGCGCTCTCGTCGGCGGCGCTGGCAGTGCTGATCGCCTTGCCGCTAGCCTGGTTCCTATGGCGCCGCTACGCGCCCTGGGCCAATATCTTCCAGTTGCTCGGAGTGGCGCCCTTTACCCTGCCGCCGGTTATCACGGCGCTCGGCCTGCTGACTTTCTGGGCCACGACCGGATTTTACGGGCAGTCGTGGACGGCGGTGATCGGCCACGCCATCTTCTTCGTCACGCTGCCGTTGGTGACCATTTCGCTCGGCTTTTCGGCCATCGATCACTCGCTCGTAGAGGCCGCGTCGACATTGGGCGGTGATGATCGCGCTGTGTTCCGAACCATCGTTCTGCCACTGATTTCGCCGTACATCGTGTCAGGCTACGCTTTTGCCTTTGTGCTATCGCTCAACGAATACATCGTTGCCTACATGACGGTCGGTTTCACGATGGAAACGCTGCCGATCAAGATCTTCAATTCGCTGCGTTACGGCTACACGCCGACCATGGCGGCGGTGACGGTCCTGTTTGTGGCGACGGCAGCGATTGTCTTCAGTCTCGTCGCACGCTTCGGCGACCTGCCGAAACTGCTGGGCGCGATGACTTCCAGCGAGCCCTGATCGAGGCAACCCATCGCCGCCACGGAACCCCAGGGCGTCATGCTATTTGCCTCCGCCACCACTGGGCGTCGCGGCGGCGATCATTTGATGAACATCCTCAAAGCCGTTGAAGACTTTGCCGCATGTGGCTGGCACCCAAAGAGGCAGGGCGGGCGAAAACCGAACTTAACTTCGATGGAGAATCGGATGACTGAAGCCGTTACGATGAGCGTGGAAGCCCTGCAAAGTCGCGTCGTTGCCATCTTCGAGCGCGCAGGATTGAACAAGATCAAGGCGGCGGCTCTGGCCCATGTCATCGTGGCCGGAGAACGCGATGCCTGCAAGTCGCACGGCATTTACCGCATCGAGGGTGTGCTGCGCACGGTAAAGGCGGGCAAGGTGAAGCCCGATGCCGCTCCTGTTCTCGCGCCGGATGACGGCAGCGCGATCGTCAGGGTCGATGCGCGGGGCGGATTCGCAAATGCGGCGTTTGAGCTCGGCGTACCTGCCCTGGCGGAACGCGCAACGCGGCTTGGCATCGCCGCCATGATCGTCAACGATTGCTCGCATTTTTCGGCGCTGTGGCCAGAGGTCGAGGCGTTGACCGCGCACGGTCTCGCAGCATTGGTGATGTGCCCGAGCTATGCGACGGTTGCCCCATCCGGAGGCAGCAAGCCTCTGCTCGGTACCAATCCGTTTGCCTTCGGCTGGCCTCGCAAGGACCAGCCGCCTTATGTGTTCGATTTTGCCACTTCGGTGGCCGCGCGCGGCGAGATCGAACTGCACCGCCGCGCTGGCAAGCAACTGCCGGAAGGTTGGGCGATTGACGCTGCCGGCAACCCAACCACTGACCCGGTTGCTGCGCTCGAAGGTGCAATGATGCCCTTCGGCGGCGACAAGGGGTCCGCCATCGCCACCATGATAGAGTTGCTCGCCGGCATCATGATCGGCGATCTCACCAGCCCCGAGGTTCTAGACTACCTCGGCACGACGATCTTGGCGCCGTTCCATGGCGAACTGATCATTGCAATGTCACCCGAAGCCTTCGCCAGAGGCCGCCCCGGCGATCGTTCGCGCGCGCCGAAGTGCTCTTCGAATCGATCGTCGGACAAGGTGCGCGGCTTCCGTCGCAGCGCCGCTTCACCGCGCGCATCCAATCGGAAGCCAAAGGTATCAGCCTGACCGCAGCTGAGATTACCCAACTGGATGCGTTGTTGGAGGGCTGACCGCTGTTAACTAAAGCGCTCGCGTCAAACGGACTAGGGCAATTTGTGCGAAACCATTAGCCGGTGTGGGAGGTAGGTGAGCATACCGGCCGCAACCGATCATTTTTTCACCGCCACCATAAAAATTCGCGGGAACCGCAGCAGCACCCGCCCGTCCGATAGCTTCGGATAGGCCCTTTCCACCCGTTCCAGATAATCCGCCAGAAAAGCCTCGCGGTGCTTTTCGCCGGCATGGGCGAGATAGGGCATCAGCCCGGTGCCCTTTACCCATTCGACGATTGCCGCCGCATCCGCCATCGGGTGGTTGTAGATGGTGTGCCAGATATCGACGCGCGAAGCCTTGGCGATCAGCCTGGAGTAATAAGTGGAGGGCGGAGCCAATGGCTGGCGGCACACGCTCTTTTCCTCGAAGGCGGCCTTCCACGGGCCGGCATGCGCGCTCTCTTCCATTGCCAGATGCGAGGGTTCGCCGAGATTGTCGGGCATCTGCACGGCGAGCACGCCGCCAGGCGAAAGCCCGTCCATCAGCCGGTCGAAAATGTCGAGATGATCGGGCAGCCATTGGAAGACGGCATTGGCAAAGAGCAGGTCGGCCGGCTCTGTCGGCTGCCAGCTGCCGAGATCGGCCTCGACGAAGGCGGTGCCGGGAAGTCGCTTGCGGGCCGCCTCCAGCATATTGACGTCGCTGTCGAGGCCGGCGACACCTTCGGCGCCATAACGCTCAATAATGAGTTCGGTCGAATTGCCCGGCCCGCAGCCGAGGTCGACGGCGCGGCCGATGCTCTGCAGCGGCACCTGCGCCAGAAGATCGCGTGCCGGGCGTGTGCGTTCGTCCTCGAATTTCACATATTGGCTGGCGGACCATGCCATGGCGGTACCTCCTGATGTCGGGCCACAATTCCCTGTGGCGGATGCCGATCCTGTCGAGTTGCTCCGTCGGGCTCGACGATCTCAACGGCGCCGGCTTTCACTCCGCAGATACAAGTATCTTGTCCACGCGCCTGCCGTCGAGATCGATGACTTCGAAGCGCCATCCGTCTCGCGTGAAGCTCTCACCCAGTTCCGGCAGGTGTTTCAGCTCTTCCAGCACCAGGCCGGCCACGGTTTGATATTCGAGATCGTCATCGAGCTTGAGATTCAGGAATTCGGCGAATTCGTCGATCGGCGTCCAGCCGGACACCAGGTAGGAGCCGTCGTCGCGGCGGGCGATGGCCTGTTCGTCGACCGGCCCCTCCTGCAGAGCGCCCATGATCGCTTCCAGAATGTCGCCTGACGAAACAATTCCCTCGAAATGGCCGTACTCGTCGAAAACCAACACCATGTGGACCGGCGATTTCCGGATCGCTTCGATCACATGAATGGCGGTTGAAAGGTCTGAAACCACAGGAACGTCCTGCGTCAGGGCCTTGATATCGGCACTGCCGTGTTCGGACATTGAATCGTAGAAATCCTTGACCGGAAGAATGCCGATCACCTCGTCCGAACTGCCTTTTCGAACGGGCAACCGGGACCGTTTCGTCCGGTGCAGCTGCGCGCGAATTTCGTCAAGGCTGTCGTCGATATCGATGATTTCGACGTCGCGCCGGGGCGTCATCAGTGCGCGGGCGGTGCGATCCGCGAGCCGCATGACGCCTGAAATCATCGCCGACTCTTCGCTTTCGATCACGCCTGCGGACTGCGCCTCGGCCAGAACTGTTTTGATCTCCTCGTCGGAGACGTTGTCGCCGCCTTTCCCTGATTGGCCCAAGAGCTTGAGCACAAGGTTGCCGGAGGCGTTCAGAAGCCAAACGAGCGGCAGCGCAATTTTCGAAAGCAGCGCCATGGCGGGCGCGACCTTCGCAGCGACGGCTTCGGGTTCCCGCAACGCGATCTGCTTTGGCACAAGTTCGCCGACGATCAAGGAAAGATAGGTGATGGCGACGACGACCGAACCGACGCCGACAGCGTCTGCAGCCCCCGACGACATGCCCTGTGCTTCCAGCCATCCGGACAAACGGCCGCCGAGCGTGGCCCCTGAGAAGGCGCCCGAGAGAACGCCGACCAGGGTGATGCCGATCTGAACCGTGGAGAGAAAGCGGCCGGGGTGTTCGGCAAGTTTGATGGCCTGGGCCGCACCCTTGCTGCCATTGTCGGAGAGAACCTTCAGGCGGGCTGTTCGAGAAGACACGACAGCCAGCTCAGACATGGCGAGCACACCATTGAGAATGGTGAGAAACGCCACAATTCCAATTTCCAGAAACACAGGGACCCTATTCGTTATTGATCAGGCGACGCGGCGAGGCATTCGACGAGAGGCTATATATACGCATCGCCCATCGTCTTCCATCGTCGTGTTAAGATCGATGTCGGTTCTCTCCGTCTTTGGAAATGCCTGAGACAGCAAGCGGGATCCAGGCCGGAAGGTCTCGTCACGCCGCCAGGATCGTAATCCCATAGGCATTGGCGGCCGCCGTCATGCGGGCGATGGTTTCCGCCGAAGGGCTGGTCTGCGGTGGCTCGCTTGCGCCTTCCGCTTCGATGAATTCGGCCATGTCGCGATCGACGACAGCGGAAAAGACCGCCGGAACGCTTCCGCGGTTGGCATAGCCGTGCACCATGAAGGGCGCGATGGTGACGATGTCGCCGGCGCCGGCCTCGATCTCTTCAGGGCCGTTGTCGGTCACCCGCCAGATCGTCAGGCGTCCCTCGAGGATGCGGAACACCTCAGGGCTTGCATGCGCATGTCTAGGCGTCCGGCTACCGGGCGGCACGGTGACGTCGAAGATGTTGAGCCAGGTTCCGCGGATACGGACCTGTCGTTCGATCCGGTCGCCGAGGACGAAAAAGCGTTTTGCCTCCTTGCCGGCAGGCATTGTCACAAATGAGTTGGACATCATGTCTCTTTCTTCTTCTTGGTTTTTGTTTGCGGGGCAGCCGTTAAAGCTTGGCGCCTTTGACAACAGCCCCGTTGTCATGGCTGCCGACGATCCCGGTCGGCACGCCGGTGACGGCGATATCGGTACGGTCGGCCATTTTCGCAAGGCCTGCCGGCTGCGACAAAATGCGGAGGCCCGCATTTCCGGCCGGCGCCTGTAATACCGCCGACACAGAAGAGGCGCATAGAACGCGGCGGCTGTTCCGGCCGCCTTGAGGCCGCCTCTCTACGCCGTCCCGGCACCCACTTTGATGGAGCTGATCCATGTCCTCTCTTCCCGTCGTCGGCGCCGCCATGACGCTCGATGAACTTGAACTTCACCGCGGCTGGCTGTTCGAAAAGTCACGCGATCTCGAATTGCAGAGTTTCGTCGACGCCGAGATACTGAACGGCGACTGGACGCCGCTTGCCGCGCGCGCCAGGCGGCTTCTCGACGGGCATACCGGCCGCCTCGGCATTCACGGCCCGTTCTGGGGTTTCACCATTGCCTCGGAGGATCCTGATATTCGCGCCATCGTCGTCAGGCGCCTGCTGCAAGGCCTCGAGGTCTGCGCCGCCATCGGCGCCACACAGATGGTCATCCACAGCCCTTACACCTCCTGGTCCTACAACAATCTCGACAACAATGAAGGCGCCCGCGAGGCGTTGGTCGAGCGCGTGCATCTGACGCTGCGCGATGCCGTCCGGCGCGCCGAGGAGATCGGCTGCACCATGGTTCTCGAGAATATCGAGGATAAGGATCCGCATATCCGCGTGGCGCTCGCCGAAAGCTTCAATTCGCCCGGCGTCGCCGTTTCGATCGACACCGGCCACGCCCATTACGCCCATGGTTATACCGGCGCGCCACCGGTGGATTATTACGTCAAGGCCGCCGGCAACCGGCTGCAGCATGTCCATCTGCAGGACGCCGACGGCTATGCCGACCGCCACTGGAGCCTCGGCGAAGGCTCGATCCATTGGCGCGCCGTCTTCGCAGCCCTTGCCGAACTCAACAGCAATCCGCGCCTGATCATCGAGATCAAGGACAAGTCCAAGATCCCGGCGTCTGCTGCCTATCTAGCGTCGATTGGAGTGGCGGAGTAGGGCTGCGCCTGTGCTCTCGCGCCGAAGCTGGAAGCCTGGAAGGGGTGGTCAGCGTCACGGCTTGGCTCCCTCTTCTCCCCAGCGGGGGTCCGAAGGACGGGTTGAGACCCGCGGCTCAACCCAGGTAAAGGTGGCCCGAAGGGTCGGATGAGGGGGCCGCACGGCACACCATTCATGATTGCCCTTCGCTTGCGCTCAGCGCATTCGCGGCCGTGCCGCTCACCCCCTCATCTCCCAGCCGGCATCGACCGGGACGAGCCACGGGTCTCGCCCGTCCTTCGGACCCCGGCTGGGGAGAAGGGAATCGTGGCAGCGCCTCACGAAAACCGCGTGATCACGCTGATTCCCGTGCCCTCCGCCTTGTCGAGCACCATCAGCGCCGGTACGGCCTCCTCGAGGCTGATGCGCCGTCCGATCAGCTTCTGCGGCGCGATCTTGCCGGCCGCCAGCATCGACAGCACGGCGTCGTAGCGCCAGGCCTGCATGCCGTGGCTGCCGTAGATCTCCAGCTCGTTGCTGATCACTTGCGCCATCGGAATTTGCGGTGTCGCATGCTCGGCGAGCATCAGCCCCACCTGCACGTGACGTCCGCGGCGGCGCAGGTTCTTGATCGAGTTGAAGCAGGTGGCGGGATGGCCGAGCGCGTCGATCGAGACATGCGCGCCGCCCTTGGTGATCTCGCGCACCGCCTCGGCCACGTCGGCAACGCTTGAGGCATTGACCGTCGCCACCGCCCCGCACTCTCTGGCGAAGGCGAGTTTCTCCTCCGATATGTCGATGCCGATCGCATTGGCGCCGAGCGCGGTGGCGATCATGATCGCCGACAGGCCGACGCCGCCGCAGCCATGCACGGCGATCCATTCGCCGGGTCCGGTGCGCGCATGGTCGGCGACGGCGCGAAACGAGGTGGCGAAGCGGCAGCCGAGACTTGCCGCCGTCGCATCGTCGATTGCGTCCGGCAGGTGCACCAGATTGGTGTCGGCATAATCGATTGCCACATATTCGGCAAACGAGCCCCAATGGGTGAAGCCCGGCTGGAACTGGTTCGGGCAGATCTGCTGGTTGCCGGAATGGCATTCGCTGCAATGGCCGCAGCCGGAAACAAAGGGAACGGTCACCCGGTCGCCCACCTTGAAGCGCATCACGCCGCGGCCGGTGGCGACGACTTTTCCGGCAAGCTCGTGCCCCGGTACATGCGGCAGGCGGATATCGGGATCGTGCCCCATCCAGCCGTGCCAGTCGCTGCGGCAGAGGCCGCTGGCGCCGACTTCGATGACGACGCCGTCCTCTGTCGGCGTCGGATCGGGCAGGGTGCGGATTTCGGGCGCCTGCTCGAAGGCTTCGTAATACATGGCTTTCATCGGCGTCCTCCTTCATGCCTCTTTTTGGGGGCCATGATGACACGCGGCAGGCAGCCATTCCAACAGAGATTCCATCATTTTTGCTGATGCACCCATCGCTGACGCCGCAGGTGTCGCGCACGAATATTGCGGCCGCGCCACATCCCCCGGCATTTTCTTGCTTCCGTATTTCCGGCCGGGATTTGTCCTTGACCCGGCTTGCCGCCGGGGTTTTTGCTTTCCCGGATTCGCAAGGGAGAGCAGCAATGGCCGTCGATACATCACCGCGTTCCACCACCTGGACTCACGTCGACGGGGAATGGCTTCCCGGCAATCCGCCGCTGATCGGGCCGACCTCACATGCCATGTGGCTGGGCTCCACGGTCTTCGACGGCGCCCGCTGGTTCGACGGCATCGCCCCGGATCTCGATCTGCACTGCCAGCGCATTAACCGCTCGGCGCTTGCTATCGGCCTGCAGCCGGTGAAGTCGGCCGAGGAGATTGCCGCGCTTGCCTGGGAAGGCGTTGGCAAATTCGACGGCGCGACGGCGATCTACATCAAGCCGATGTATTGGGGCGAACACGGTTCGCCCGGCAGCATCGTCTCCGTCGACGCGGCATCGACCCGCTTCGCGCTCTGCCTGTTCGAGGCGCCGATGGGCGGCCATGCCGGCACCAGCCTCACCGTCTCGCCCTATCGCCGCCCGTCGCCGGAAACGGCGATGACCGAGGCGAAGACCGGCTCGCTCTATCCCAACAGCGGCCGCATGATCGCCGAAGCCCGCAGCCGCGGTTTCGACAATGCGCTGGTGCGCGACCTCAACGGCAACGTCGTCGAAACTGCCTCCTCGAACGTCTTCATGGTCAAGGACGGCATGGTGATGACGCCGGCCGCCAACCGCACCTTCCTCGCCGGCATCACCCGCGCCCGCGTCATGGACCTGCTTCGCAAAGCCGGTTTCGACGTCGTGGAAACGACGCTCTCCGTCGAGGATTTCCTCGCCGCCGACGAAATCTTCACCACCGGCAACTATTCCAAAGTCGTCGGTGTCACCCGTCTCGACGACCGCAACCTCCAGGAAGGCCCGGTCACCCGCAAGGCGCTTGACCTTTACATGGACTGGGCCCACGGCCGCAGCGAGAGTGAAGAGTAAGCGGCGGTTCGGCGAAGCCGAAGCAATCGATCCAGTGAATCGATTGCAACTGCGGACGCCCGGAGCGCAAGCGCAGGGCTGGCACGGTGGTTTCCGTTGGAACCAATTGCGAAGCCATCAAGGCGACTTCAAACCGATGGGGCGTCACCAGTACTCATCTCGCCTGTAGAAATTGCCGTAGAGGTGCGTCAGCACCGAACTGGATGCCAGTTTTTCTTCATCGCTGTTACTATAAACATGTTTGTGTGGATCGCCTTCGCTGTAAATGAGAGCGACGAAATGATCGACACTCACGCCTGCGATTCCCGTCGAAACGTCGCGCGCCTCGATGATGGCAAACTTTGGACTGTTCTGTGAAGAACCACTCGTGGCTGCGGCAGCTTCGAAACTCGATTTATTGAAAATGGCGTACCATAGCCAAGGATCGAATAGTGGCACGGTGACGATCGTCCCAAACCAAACCGGAACAATGATGATGGCGATGAAGCTACTCGCCATCCCACGGAGACGACGATCATATTGGGCAGCAATGGCGCTGATAAACCAAACGAGCAGTATACCCACGACCGAAAGAACGAGCAGCGGACCGCCCAATAAATCAAAGAGTCCTCGTAGCCCATTGGCAAAACCAAGCGGCCAAAAATCCAAGGCGCGAGCGTAGGCGGCACATGCGGTGCCAAGAAAAGCGGCGATGACCATTCGCCGCACATTCCAAATGTCTACGCGCTCAACCGACACATTAACCTCGTTGTTTTTAACGTCGAATGGTGTCCAGCGAAGTCGAGGCATTTTGATGTCCGATCGGCATTGCTGCCGAGCTTCGCCATGTTGAATTCCCCCTCACGTCATCCACTTCCGATGCTCGGCAAATCTCTCCGCGAGCAAGTCGATGAACAGCCGCACCTTGGTCGGCAGGTGGCTGCGGTTGGGGTAGACGGCGTTGATGTTGAATTCCACCGGCCGGTAGTCCGGCATGATCTTCACCAGCCGCCCTTCGGCGATGTCGTCGAACACCACGAAGCTCGGCGCCAGGAAGATGCCTTTTCCGTTCAGCGTCAGGAAACGCAACATCTCCGCGCTGTTGGAGACGACGTTGCCGGCGATCTTTACGCTCTCCTTGTTGCCGTCGCCATCCTCGAAGCGCCATTCGTCGCCATAGGGGTAATAGGCATATTGCAGGCAATTGTGGTCGGCGACCTCGGCCGGCTTTTTCGGCATCGAGTGGTTCTCGGCATAGGCCGGTGAGCAGACGAGCACATGGCGCCAGGGCGTCAGCTTGCGCGCGATGAGCGAGGAGTCCGGCGGCAGCAGGGTGCGCATCACCAGGTCGTAGCCATCCTCGATCATGTCGACCATGCCTTCGCCGACGCTGAAATCGAGCGAGATCGACGGATAAAGCTCCATAAACTCGCTGACCACAGGCAGCAGGAAACGCACGATGGCGCCGCTGGTATAGACCTTCAGCGTGCCGCGCGGCGTCGTGCTCAGCGCGCCGGCCGTTCGGTCCGCCTCATCGAGTTCGGCGAGAATCTGCGACGAGCGCTCATAATAATATTTGCCGGTTTCCGTCAGGCTGACTTTGCGCGTCGTGCGGTTGAGCAGCCTGACACCGAGCCGCTCCTCCAGCGATTGCACATGATTGCCGACCATGGTGACGGACATGTTGAGCCGGCGCGCGGCGGCGGAAAAGCCGCCGCATTCCACCACTCGGCCAAAGACGGCGAGGCTTGTCAGTCGATCCATATTGTCTCCGGATTATCCGCTGAGAGTTGATGATCCTTCCCGATATAAGCAGATTATCAAAGTGAATGGCAGGGCGCATTTTCCTTCGCATCGAACAGGGCCTCGCAGAAACGGGGTAGAAGACGAAGGAAGAGACGATGGTCGAACTACCCCGCAAGCAGGATTTCGAAAGCGCCGGCGAGGCCGAGCGGATTTTGGCCGAGGAGGCCGCCAGGACGCCCGTCGCCGAAGCGCCCGCGATGCCCGCTGTCGAAACCCCGGTTGTCGAAGCGCCAAAAAAGACCGGCCGCGGCATCGTCAAGCGCGCCGTCATCGCCGCCGCGCTGCTTGCCGGCGTCACTTTCGCGGGCGATTTCGGCTACCGCTACTGGACGGTCGGCCGCTTCATCGAATCCACCGACGACGCCTATGTGAAGGCCGACTACACCACCGTCGCGCCGAAGGTCGCCGGCTATATCAGGCAGGTTCTCGTCAACGACAATGACGCGGTCAAGGCTGGCCAGGTGCTTGCCCGCATCGACGACCGTGATTTCCAGGCAGCGCTTTCGCAGGCGAGAGCCGAGGTAAAGGCGGCCGAGGCCGCCATCGCCAATATCGATGCCGAGATCGTGTTGCAGCAGTCGGTCATCGAACAGGCCAGGGCGACGGTCAATGCGTCGCAGGCTTCGCTGGATTTTGCCGTGTCCGATGCGGCCCGCTCCGCCCGCCTCATCACCAACGGCGCCGGCACCCAGTCCCGCGCCGAACAGAGCCAGTCGGCCCGCGACCAGGCCGCCGCCGCCGTCGAACGCGATCGGGCAGCGCTTGTCGCGGCAGAGAACAAGGTGCCGGTGATTCGGACCCAGCGGGAACAGGCGGTGGCGCAGCGCGACCGGGCTGCGGCCGCCGCTCGCCAGGCGGAGCTCAACCTCTCCTATACGGATATCGTCGCCGCCGTCGACGGCACGGTTGGCGCCCGCTCGATCCGCGTCGGCCAGTACGTCACATCGGGCACACAACTGATGGCCGTCGTGCCGCTGCATGCAGTCTATGTCGTCGCCAATTTCAAGGAAACCCAGCTGACCTACATCCGCCCGGGCCAGTTGGTCGAGATCAAGATCGACAGCTTTCCCGGCAAGGCGATCAGGGGCCATGTCGACAGTGTTTCGCCGGCAAGCGGGCTCGAATTCTCGCTGCTGCCGCCTGACAACGCCACCGGCAACTTCACGAAGATCGTCCAGCGTATACCCGTCAAGATCGTCATCGACGACGAGGCTCTGAGCGGCCTTCTGCGTTCCGGCATGTCGGTCGAGCCCGAGATCGACACCAAGGCTGCCCAGAACGACGCAAACAACACCGCCGGAGCAGCCGGGGAGGGATCGTCCAGTCACGCTGGATAATCCGTTCCCATCTGCCAGAACTATCAACCCAACCCGTCATGAGACGTTTTTCCGCGAAGCCGGAAGGGGATAAGTCATGGCCACTCTTCAGATCGCCGCAAACAGCAATTCGCTCGTGCGCGCCGCCGCGGCTTCACCTGCCCAACCGGCAAAGATGAGCCCGCTGCGCACCTGGGCGGCCGTCGTCGGCTCCACGCTCGGCGCCTTCATGGCGGTCCTCAATATCCAGATCGTCAATGCCTCGCTTGCCGATATCCAGGGCGCCATCGGCGCCGGCACGGATGACGGCGGCTGGATCTCGACCTCCTATCTGATCGCCGAGATCGTCGTCATTCCGCTCAGCGGCTGGCTGGCGCGGGTCTTTTCGCTCCGCAACTATCTGCTGGCCAACGCCATCCTCTTCCTGATCTTCTCGGTCGCCTGCGCCTTCGCGGTCAATCTGCAGCAGATGATCATCCTGCGTGCGATACAGGGCTTTTCCGGCGGCGTGCTGATCCCGATGGCCTTCACCATCATCATCACGCTTCTGCCTAAGGCCAAGCAGCCGGTCGGCCTTGCCCTCTTTGCCCTTTCGGCCACTTTCGCGCCGGCAATCGGCCCGACGATCGGCGGTTACCTCACCGAAAACTGGGGCTGGGAGCATATCTTCTACGTCAATCTGGTGCCGGGCGCGCTGATGGTCGGCCTGCTCTGGGCTTCGCTCGACCGTGCGCCGATGAACCTGAAGCTTCTCGCCAAGGGCGACTGGCCGGGTATCGTCACCATGGCGATCGGCCTGGCGGCCTTGCAGACCGTACTGGAAGAGGGCAACAAGGAAGACTGGTTCGGCTCCGACTTCATCCTCCGCCTGTCGGTCATCGCCGCCGTCTCGCTGACGCTGTTCCTGGTCATTGAGCTGAAGGCGGCCCAGCCGCTGTTGAACCTCCGGCTGCTGCTCCGTCGCAACTTCGGCTTCGGCATCGTCGCGAATTTCCTGCTCGGCATTGCGCTTTACGGCTCGGTCTTCGTGCTGCCGATCTATCTCGCCCGGATACAGGGTTACAATTCCGAGCAGATCGGCATGGTTCTCGCATGGACCGGCATTCCGCAGCTGGTGCTGATCCCGCTGGTGCCCCGCCTGATGAAGCGTTTCGACGTGCGCCTGCTGATCATCATCGGCTTTGCCCTCTTCGCCGCGTCGAATTTCATGAACGTGCATATGACGGGCGACTATGCGAGCGACCAGCTCTTCTGGCCGAACATCGTCCGTGCCGTCGGCCAGGCGCTGGTCTTCACCCCGCTGTCCGCCATCGCCACCGCAGGCATCGAGCAGGAGAATGCCGGTTCGGCTTCCGCGCTTTTCAACATGATGCGCAATCTCGGGGGCGCGGTCGGCATCGCCTTGCTGCAGACGTTCCTGTCGAAGCGCGAGCAGTTCCATTCGAACATCCTCACCCACTCGGTGTCGGTGTTCGAGGAAGCCACCCGCGATCGCATCGCCCAGCTGACGGCCTATTTCATGAGCCACGGCGTCAGCGACCAGGCGGCCGCCAGCCAAAAGGCGGTCGTCGCCATAGCTCTGAAGCTGCGCAAGCAGGCCAATATCATGGCCTTCAGCGACGCGTTCTTCCTGCTCGGCGTCGCCCTCGTCGTCGCCCTGCTTGCGATCCTGCTTCTCAAGAAACCCGCTCAACTCTCCGGCGGCGGCGCTCACTAGCACCGCCTGCCTCAAGGAGGAGATGCCATGACAACTGCGATCTATGCTCCAGCTGCAGAAAGGCAGGCCAAAGCCGTCAGCACCGGTGCGCTCCTCGCCATCATCGAATGGCTGTCCGGCGACGAATGCCACGCGCTCGACGAAGCGGGCCTCGTCTCCGGACTCGGCCGCAGGCTTCAGGCGCTCGGCCTGCCGGTCGACCGGATGACCCTGCATCTGATGACGCTGCATCCAGAGCTCGTCGGCCGCACCATTGCCTGGGCGCCGGGCGAGCCGGTCGAGATCCACGACCGCGAACATGGCGCGCGGGTCGCGCTCGCCAATACGCCGCTGCGCAAGGTCATGGAAACCCGGGAGCCGCTGGTGGTCGGTCCTGGCGAAAACGTGCACGGCCGCTGGCAGCATATCGACGTCTTCGCCGATCGCGGCCTGATGCAGCTTGTCATCGCGCCGCTCTGCAATATCGATGGGCCGGTCGGCGCTGCCGTCTTTGCCACGAGGCGGCCGGTGGGCTTCACCGACTCCGAACGTCAGGTGATCGAGCGCATCCTGCCGGCGCTGCGCAACACCAGCGAGCTGCGCATTCTTCGCCAGGTCGAGCTCAGCCTGCTCGATACCTATGTCGGGCCGCTGACCGCAAGCCGCATCCTTGCCGGCCGCATCCGCCAGGGCGAAATCGAGTCGATGGACGCCGCCCTGCTGCTTTGCGATCTGCGCGGCTTTACCGAGTTGTCGAACCGGCTGCCCGGA
Source organism: Rhizobium sp. H4 (assembly GCF_003013335.1). Classification (NCBI taxonomy): domain Bacteria; kingdom Pseudomonadati; phylum Pseudomonadota; class Alphaproteobacteria; order Hyphomicrobiales; family Rhizobiaceae; genus Rhizobium; species Rhizobium sp. H4. The sequence continues at coordinate 510,086 of NZ_PSOW01000001.1, read as the reverse complement.
AGCACCGTGCTCGGGCTGCTCAACGCCTATTTCGACAGGATCGTCCCTGCCATTACCCGAGAGGGCGGCGAAGTGCTGAAATTCATGGGCGACGCCGTGCTTGCCTTCTTCCCCGGTTATGCCGCGGCCCATACCTGCGGCGCCGCCCTGGCATCGGCTCGCGCCATCCTCGATGAGATCGACCATTTCCAGTATGACGGCACCGGCGTGAACACCGGCATCGCCCTGCATTATGGCGAAGTCAGCTACGGCAATGTCGGTTCAGGCCGGCGTCTCGACTTCACCCTGATCGGCCGCGACGTCAATCTGGTCAGCCGCATCCAGACCGCCTGCAGTGAATTGAGCGAGCCCCTGCTGATGTCGGCGCCGTTCTGCGAAGAGGCCGGGGCAGGGGATGTGGTGTCGGTCGGGGCGCATGGGTTGAAGGGGTTTGCGGATCCGGTGGAGCTTTTTACGATTGTGAGATGATGCGACGCGGCCCCCTCATCCGCCTGCCGGCACCTTCTCCCCGAGGTGAGAAGAGATATGCCGCAACTTCTCGATTCCCTCTTCTCCGCTCGGGGAGAAGGTGCCCGTAGGGCGGATGAGGGGGCCGGCGAAACCGGTCTATCTTCTTGACCTATTCAAGCCTCGCCGCCCACTTGCCCGGAACTCAGGAAGGCTTGCCCAAAACGACTTCGCTTCCCCATATCTTTCCGCCATAGTGCCGCCAACCCCACAACCGAGGAAGAACCCATGACCCTGCTGTCCGACGAACAAGGCGAGATCATCCGCGAGCTGGGCGTTGCCGCCGAGATCGATCCCGAGCGCGAGATCGCGCGGCGAACCGCCTTCCTCAAGGATTATCTCGTCGCCTCAGGTCTGCGCAGCTACGTTCTCGGCATCAGCGGCGGTGTCGATTCGCTAACCGCGGCGCTGCTCGCCCAGAAGGCGGTGCGCGAGCTGCGCGACAGCGGTCATGCTGTGGAGTTCGTTGCCGTGCGTCTTCCCTATGGCGTCCAGGCTGACGAGGCCGATGCCGAGAGGGCGCTTGCAACGATCGGCGCCGACCGCTCGATGGTCATCAATATCAAGGCGGCTGCGGATGGGATGCTGGCCGCCGCTCAAAAGGGCGGTCTGGCTTTCGCCGACGCCGGCCGGCAGGATTTCATCCTCGGCAATATCAAGGCCCGCCAGCGGATGATTGCTCAGTTCGCTTTGGCCGGTGCGCTCGGCGGCCTTGTCATCGGCACCGATCATGCCGCCGAAGCGGTCATGGGCTTCTTCACCAAATTCGGCGATGGCGCCGCCGATATCCTGCCGCTCGCCGGTCTCAACAAGCGCCGCGTCCGCCTGCTGGCCAAGCGGCTCGGCGCGCCTGACGAACTGGTCTTCAAGGTGCCGACCGCCGACCTGGAGGATCAGCGGCCGCTTCGCCCCGACGAGGAGGCCTATGGCGTTACCTATGACGAGATCGATGATTTCCTCGAAGGCAAGCCGGTCGGCGAGATCGCCCGCCGCCGCATCCTCGCCGCCTATCGCGCCACCGCCCACAAGCGCGCGCTGCCGGTGGCCGTCAACGCGCTCTGACGGCTATTATGGCCTGACCGGCGAGCCCGTCCGCCCTGATGAGGCGACATAGGCATGCGGCGCGAAGAAGACGCCACCGGCATCGAAGGCCTCGAGATCTTCGGCCTGCATCGCCTCGCGCACCTTCGGGCGCGCCGCCACGCGGGCCATGAAGCCGTGCAGCGCCGGCCATTGCTTGAGATCGATCTCGATCCAGGGCGACCAGTTCAGGCAGACGAAGAGATAGGCGTCCGCCACGGTGAAGGCCTCGCCGGTGAGGTAGGGTCCGGCAAGCCGGCCGTTCAGCCAGGCGAGCCGCTTCGATACCAGCGCGCGGATTTCCGGGTGGACGGTCGCATAGGCCGGGTTGAAGAGCAGCACCATCGGCTTGTGCAGCTCGGCGGTGATGAAGTTCAGGTAGGATTGCACCTCGTTGCGTCTGAGGTTGCCGAGCTCGGGCAGCATCGCCGTGCCGTGCGGCACGCTGTCGGCGAGGAACTGCACGATCGCCGGCCCCTCGGTCAGCACCTTGCCGTCATCGAGCCTCAGCGCCGGCACATAGCCGTTGCCGTTGATGGTGAGATAGTCCTCGCCGCCGCTCGTCCTGTGGGTTTCCCGGTCGACCTCGACGAGTTCGATATCGAGCCCCAGCTCACGGCAGACGATATGCGGCGAAAGCGAGCAGGCCGCGGCGTTCATATACAGTTTCATATCGAGTTCCTTCTCCGAGGAGGCGGTCTGTTGCCGCCTGTCGATGGCGTTGAACATCTGTACTGTTTCGCATAAAATACCCTGCGTCAAGATTTTAATGCGAAACGGTACAAAATATGAAGGATGAAAAGAAGCGAGGCCGCCCGAGGACCTTCGATGCCAAGGCAGCGCTTGGCAAGGCCCGGGACGTCTTCTGGGACAGGGGCTTTGCCGCCGCCTCGCTCGATAATCTCAGCGCGGCGACCAACCTCAACCGTCCGAGCCTCTACGGCGCCTTCGGCGACAAGGAGGATCTCTATCTCGATACGCTGGAGGCCTATCGGCAGGACGGCATGGATGCGCTGGCCGAGGCACTCGATCCGTCACTTCCGCTGCGCGACAATCTCGCCCGCGTCTATGCCGGTGCGCTGGCGGTCTATCTGCATGGCGAAACCGCCGCGCGCGGCTGTCTGCTGATCGGCACTGCGACGGTCGAAGCCGTCGAGCGCGAGCGGGTGCGGGAAGTGCTCGGCCGCAGTCTCAGCGATTTCGACGGCGAGATCGAAAAGCGCATGCGTCTTGCGGTGGAAAGCGGTGAACTTCCCGCGGAGGCCGATCCGCAGATGCTGGCAAGGCTTGCCTCGGCCGTCATGCATTCGCTCGCCGTACGCGCCCGCGCCGGCGACAGCCGCGAGACGCTCGAGGCGATCGCCCGCTCCGGCGTCGAGCTGATCTGCGGACGCCCCTAAATAGAGCCTGGTGTCTTCTGATCCCGCGGCCGCACCAGCCAGGCATAGGCAGCACCCGCGACCAGCAGCACCGATGTGCCGAGGAAAACCGCCCGCATGCCGATATGCCCACCGACAAAGCCGCCGAGGATAGGACCGGCCACCTGGCCGACATATTGTGAGGAGACGGATAGGCCGAGAATGCTGCCAGCCGCACTATCGGGCACGCTGTGGCGGATGACGGCGGCAATGCAGGGCAGCAGCCCGCCGAGTGCGGCGCCCATCAGGAAGCGCAGGACGATCAGTTGCCAGGAACTGGTGACGAAGGCCTGCGGGATCAACAGCAGCCCAGCGACGGCGAGCGCGCCTGAGATCACCGGCCAGTGGCCGATCCTGTCGGCAAGCCTGCCGAGCCAGGAGGCGGAAAGAATGCTGCCGAGGGCGGCCGCCGACATGACCAGGCCCGAGATCATCGTCACTTGGGCTGCGATGGGCACGATCTGCGCGACATAGACGGTGATGATCGGCTCGATCGACATATTGGCGAACATCAACAGCATGCCGGTCGCCAGCATGGCGATGACTGGCCGCTTGTCGGGAATGGATTTCCAGCCGCCGCTCGCCTTGGCCGCCTGTTTGCGGGCCGGCGATTTCTCCTCCTTGATCAGCAGGGTGGTGGCGAGAAAGGCAAGGAAGATCATGCCGCCCGCGGCGAAAAACGTGCCGCGAATGCCGATAACAGGCGGCAGCACTCCGCCAAGGAGCGGTCCGACGAGATTGCCGGCCATGATGCCGGAAGAGAGCACGCCGAGCGCCCAGGCCGATCGGTCCTTCGGCGTCTGCGTCGCCACCAGCACCATCGAGCCGGAGGAATAGCCGCCCGCAAGCCCGACGAACAGCCGCAGCGCCACTAGCTGCCAGATATCGCCGGCCATTCCCATCAGCGAGATCGCCAGCGTCATGCCGAGGCTGGCGCGCACCAGCATCAGCTTGCGGCCGTAAATGTCGCCGAGCCGCCCCCACAGCGGCGCGACGAGAGCCGCGGCAAGAAAAGTGGCGCCATAGGCGATGCCCGACCATTGCACGATCGCCGCATGATCCGCCACGCCGAGTTCCCTTACATAGAGCGGCAGGAAGGGAAGCAGCAGCGTCATCGCCACGATCGTGGTAAAGGAGCCGATCAGCGAAACGGCGAGATTGCGCTTCCAGTAGATCGAGCCTGTCCCAATGCTCGCCGCGTCCAATTGCCTATCGGTCATTCCTGCCTCGGCGGTCGATCACGAGGGCGCGATTGCGCCGAAACTGGATCATTTGAGGTAAACGTGCTAAACTGATTGCGATATGCAATCGGTTTATCGGAGGATATTGCCATGAACGATGTGCGCACGAGGCAGCAGACCGTCCGCGATCTCTACGCCGCCTATCTGGATGACCGCAAGGACAAAGTCGGCGCCATGTCGACGGAGGATTTCACCTTTTCTAGTCCGCGCGACGATCATATCGACCGGGCCACTTATTTCGAACGCTGCTGGCCGAAGGAGCCGCTCTTCCGCGCCATCCACATCGAATTTTTGGCGGTAAACGGCGACGAGGCTGCTGTTCGCTACCGTGCCGAAAAACTGGACGGCACGAGCTTCGGCAACATGGAAAGCCTTCGTTTTCGCGGTGACAGGATCGCCGCCGTGGAGGTCTATTTCGGCCGCAATCTCTGAGCCTTCGAAGTTCTAGAAGATCCGCAGCGCCGACGTCGTGATGATGACCATCGAGACCGCCACCATCAGCGCCCGCACCGGCAGCCGCTTGACGAGAATGGCGCCGAAGGGGGCGGCGATGACACCGCCGATGATGAGGCCGATCGCCGAGTTGAGCTCAGACCAGCCGAGCGTCACGACGAAGGTGACCGAAATCGTCAGGGTCACGGCGAATTCGGTGAAATTGGTCGAGCCGATCACCCGCTTCAGGTCGTGACCGCGCCCGACAAGCGTGCTGGTGACGACAGGACCCCAACCGCCGCCGCCGATCGCATCGAGAACGCCGCCGAAAAAGCCGACGGGCGGTACGGCCCAGTCGCGCACCTCGCGCCTGATCTGCGGCCGGAAGGCCTTGTAGAGGATCAGCAGGCCTATCGCGATCAGATAGGCCGATACGAAGGGCTCGATCACCTTGCCGTCGATATTGGCAAGCAGATAAGCCCCGATCGCGCCGCCGATCATGCCGGCAGGCGCCAACCGCGCCACCAGCCGCCAGTCGACATTGCGGTGATAGGCATGCGAGAGGCCGGACGCCGCCGTCGTGAACATTTCCGTCACATGAGTCATGGCGCTGGCATTGGCCGCCGGAACCCCGAAGGCCAGCAGGCTTGTCGTCGACAGCACGCCGAAGGCCATGCCGAGTGCGCCATCGACGATCTGCGCGCAGAAGCCAACGGCGATGAAGAACAAGATATCCGATGTCATGCGGTCCCCTCAGACGAACGGTAGCATCAGAATCCGCGATGCGGGAAAAAACTTTTGCTCAGGCGGAAAGTCCGCGCTGCTTCAGCCGGACGATCTTGAAAAAGCCGTTCGGAAAGACCGGCAGAATATCGGTCGCCGAAAAATCGCCGCGACGCTCGGCCCAGGCGAGGATGCGATGGATGCGGAAGGCGGAAGACCAGCCGATGTGACGCACCAGCGGCGCCACCGCCGCCTCGATCGCCCCCTGCAGGCCGGCGCCGTCGCCGAGCTTGCTGGCGAGGATGATCTCGCCCCCCGGCCGCAGCACCCGGGCGCACTCGTCGAGCGCCCGCTCGGGCTCGGGAATCAGCGTGATGACGAAGGGCAGACAAACCACGTCGAAGGACTGGTCGGCAAAGCGCAGCGCATGCGCATCCATCACCTCGAGCGCCTGCACATGCTGAAGGTGTTCGCGACGCACCTTCTCGCGCGCCCGGGCGATCATATGTTCGGAAATGTCGATGCCGGTCACCCGGCAGCGGCTGGGATAATGGGCGAGCGTCAGGCCGGTGCCGGTGCCGATTTCCAGAATATCGGTGCCGGCCGCGGTGGCAAGCGCGGCAAGCTTGCGATGGCCGTCGCGCAGGATGCCGCGATAGACGCGATCATAGACCGGTGCCCAGCGCTGATAGATTTTCTGCTGATCTTCCGCCCGCTTGCGAAGCTCCGACATGTCTAAACCTCCCTGCGCACAACCCCAAGATCGGAATCAATTTTTTAAAAGGATCATGCATTTATCACAAACATAGAGCGCCTCGACGCCTCTCACAGACGCCCGACGCTGTAAAAACCCGGAACTTCAACTCGCAAGGGTAGGCTCGGGTTCCGCTCGGAATGCGACGGAAGCCACAACAGCTACGGCGACCGACTATTTAGCCAAGGTCAGCCCAAGTTTCTTGGCATCCATCGCGCTGCCGATCTCGACCGACTTCTCCTGCTTGTCATAGACGCAGATCTGGACGACGAGCCCCTTGGCCCCCTTCGGCTTTCCCGTCACCAGGGCGAGCCCGTAATGTGATGTGCCGAAGGGGTCGACGGCGGCAACTGGCTTCTCGATTGCGACCGCGGCCTTCCTGCACTTGGCTTCCACGTCGGCGGCCAGCTGTTTCCAGGCCTCGTCCGAAGAGGCACCCGCCGCAGCCGCAAGAAACGGAAGCGCGGCCATGGCGAGAAGCGGGATTATATTCCTGTTCATGTCAAGCTCTCCATTGATGTCTGTCGCCGGTAAGCGGTTTTCGCGGCGGCCTGCCGGTCGATTTGCATGCTCGAATCCAGCCCTGAAACTGAGGCAAATTTTCCTCCGGCCGGTCGTTTTTTGATATTTCGCCGGTTGCCTCTCCCCCGTTCCCCTCCTATGTTCCGCCTCACCTGCCGATGACGCAATCTATTGCCAAGAGGAGATCTGACATGGCTTTCGAATTGCCTGAACTTCCCTATGATTACGAAGCCCTTGCCCCCTTCATGTCGAAGGAAACGCTGGAGTTTCACCACGACAAGCACCATAAGGCCTATGTCGACAACGGCAACAAGCTCGCCGCTGAAGCCGGCCTTTCGGATCTGTCGCTCGAAGACGTCGTCAAGAAGTCCTTCGGCACCAACGCCGGCCTCTTCAACAACGCCGCCCAGCACTACAACCACATCCATTTCTGGAAGTGGATGAAGAAGGGCGGCGGCGGCAACAAGCTGCCGGGCAAGCTCGAAGCGGCTTTCGCCTCCGATCTCGGCGGCTACGACAAGTTCAAGGCCGATTTCGCCAATGCCGGCGCCACCCAGTTCGGCTCCGGCTGGGCCTGGGTTTCCGTCAAGAACGGCAAGCTCGAAATCTCCAAGACCCCGAACGGCGAAAACCCGCTCGTTCACGGCGCCACCCCGATCCTCGGCGTCGACGTCTGGGAACACTCCTATTACATCGACTATCGCAACGCCCGCCCGAAATACCTCGAAGCCTTCATCGACAGCCTGATCAACTGGGACTACGTCCTGGAACGCTACGAAGAAGCCACGAAGTAAGCGGCACCAGGCTCGCCGCCATCGACGGCGATTCTCAGCCTCTTTTTTTGCACCCGGCGTTCCTCCGAACGCCGGGTGTTTGTTTTCAAGCTCGTCACATCCCTGTCACCGGCCGAACCTAATCACGCCCCATGTCCTCGTCCGCTCTTCCCCTGTTCCGCTTCGGCATCATCGCGGATCCGCAATATGCGGCCATCCCTCCGCATGCGGCCATGGACCGCTACTACGCCAACAGCCTCGCCAAGGTTGCCGAGGCGATCGAAATCTTCAACGGCGAAGATTTGAGCTTCGTGATGACGCTCGGCGATGTCATCGACCGCAGCTTTTCAAGCTTCGACGATATCCAGCCGATCTATGAGAAGCTGAGGCACGAGGCGCTCTTCCTGCTCGGCAACCATGATTTCTCTGTCTCCGCGGGGCATCGCTCCGAAGTCGCCACACGTCTCGGCATGCCGTCGCCCTATTACAGTTTCTGCCGTCACGGCTGGCGCTTCATCGTGCTCGACGGCAACGAGGTCAGCACCTTCGCGCCGCCCGAAGGCCATCCGCACCGCGCCCTTGCCGCACGGATGCTGGCCGAGCTGGAGGAGAAAGGCGCCAGCAATGCCCATCGCTGGAATGCCGCGCTGAGCGACGCGCAGTTCGCCTGGCTTCGCGATCAAATCACAGAAGCGGCAAAGACCGGCGAAAAGGTGATCGTCATGAATCACTATCCCGTGCATCCGCCCAGTGAACACGGCATGTGGGACAGCGAACGCATCGTCGCGCTGCTCGCCTCTGAGCGCAATGTCGTCGCCTACCTCAACGGTCACGACCATGTCGGCAATTACGGCAAGGCCGGCGCCTGCCACTTCGTCAATTTCAAGGGCGTGGTCGACACCGAGACCGAAAACGCCTTCGCCATCGTCGAGGTTCACCCCGATCGCCTCGAAATCCGCGGCTTCGGACGCGAGGAGAGCCGGACGCTGGCTTTTTAGGCCTGGGAGAGACTGCCGATAAAGTCGGCCAACTTTTCCTTATGTCATGCCGCGCTTCAACGGCTCTATAACAGTAACAAAACCAAGGTATGCGGGGTGCCTCTCTGAAGAAGCGCCCAACGCCCCAACGGTGAGTTTGGCGGAACGCAATCCCACCCTCCGTCATCCTCGGCCTTGAGCCGAGGATCCATGCCCGGTGCTGATAGAGACGAAGGTGGATCCTCGGCTCAAGGCCGAGGATGACGGTGGAGTGGGCAGATGTCGGCAGTCCTTTGGCGGATGTCGAAGATTTGCCAGGCACGATGCGCGTCCCTGGCCCGCATGACACTGACCTCCTGTTCCTGTCTCAACGCCCCCAGACCTGTTCGCACAAACGCCTGCCATTCACCCCGACACAGCCTTCTCACTCCACCCACTCGTCCACAATTCCCGCAGCCTGTCACCGTCGCCCTTGAAGAAATCCTCACCCACCACGCAGCGCTCCACCCGGTCGCTGCGGAAATTGCGGATCGCCTGGCGCAGTTCGCACCAAGCGACGATGTTGGCGGTCTGCGAATAATAGATCAGCGCGATCGGCTGGATCGTCCGCTCGGTGGCGCGGCCGAGTTCGTCGCGGTAGCCGAGCATCAGCTTGCGTTCGTCGCGGATCGCCCGGCGCACGATCGCCAGGTCGAAACCCGCCGGCTGCGCGGTCGAGCCCCAGGCATAAAGCACCTTATTGTCCATTGCCTGGCGCAGCGGCGCCGGCACGGCGCCTGATATCTTCTGGTTGACCCGGCGCGCGGCCTGCTTCAGTTCCTCGTCGGCGGTGCGATCGAGCAGCGCCAGCGACAGCACGATCGCCTCCATCTCCTCGATCGAAAACATCAGCGGCGGCAGGTCGAAGCCGGGCCGCATGATATAGCCGATGCCGCGCCCGCCCTCGATCGGCACGCGCATCGCCTGGAGTGCGGCGATGTCGCGATAGATCGAGCGCACGGTCACCTCGAGCGTCTCGGCCATCATAGCTGCCGTCATCGGTTTCCTGGCGAGCCGCAGGATCTGAATGATCTCGAAAAGCCGCGAGGCCTTGCGCATTTTGCCCCTCCCATCCCTCACGCTCCTGACAATACACTGTCAGTTGGGTTTGCGTATAGAGCCGCCTATCGGATTGAAATCTATCAGGGTCTTTCGAAACGGCCCCCGGAACGACAAGGCGGTAACTGACATGAATTACCACGAAAACCTCTGGCTCTTCTTCACCCTTCTCTTCGGTATCATCATCGTGCCGGGCATGGACATGCTCTTCGTGCTCGCCAATGCGCTGACCGGCGGTATCCGGCGGGGGCTGGCAGCAACCGGCGGCATCATGGCGGGTGGCGCAGTGCACTCGGCCTATGGCGCGGCCGGCGTCGGCGTGCTCGTCACCATGCTGCCGCAGCTGTTCAACGTCCTGCTCTTTGCCGGCGTCGCCTATATGATCTGGATCGGCATTTCGCTGATGCGCAGTTCGATCACCGTCGAGGCGGTCGGGCCAGCAACGGCGGGCTCCGGCTGGCGGGCTTTCCGCCAAGGCGCCGTCACCTGTTTGGTCAATCCCAAGGCCTATATCTTCATGTTCGCCGTCTATCCGCAGTTCCTGAAACCGGAATACGGCCCGGTCTGGATGCAGGGCCTCATCATGGGGGCCATGACGATCGCGACCCAGTTCGCCATTTACGGCACGCTGGCGATGACGGCCGGCCGCAGCCGCGATCTTCTCGTCGGAAACCCCGATGCGACGGCCTTCGTCGGCCGCTGCGCCGGACTGCTACTGGTTGCAGTCTCCGCCCTCAGCCTCTGGCAGGGCTGGAAAAGCGCCTGAGCCTCCAAGTTCCCACAGCAGCCCGATCGCCAAGCCCTTGCCGCTCTGCCGATTGCCGCCGCGACTTCAGTGACGACTAGCGGTGGTCGTGCGGAGATGTTCTCTTATCATCGCGCGAAACTCGCCGAATGTTTTGAACCCGATGTGTCGTACTAGTCGATGGACCGTTGTAGGAGAAACGCGGCACCTGCGTGCGACTCCGGCAGCACTTTCAAAGGCCAGCAATTCCGGCCTTTCCAGGATCTCCCTTGCGACGCGTTCGAGACCGACGGTAAATACGAACTGCCGGCTGGCGATCAGGCACTTCAGTTCCTGCAGTGTCGAGGGAGGAGGCGGGACCCGATCCTGTCGCATTGCACTCGCTTTCAAAAGAACCGCCTTCTGGCAATCTCGGATGAGGCCCGGAGGCGGCGCTTCACATGCGATGCGCGACGTGAAATCGGACGCGTTTTCGTCACTAGATCGCCTGCGGCTTGAAATCGCTGGCAGCGACCGGCATCACGCCCTGCAACAGAGCGACGGACTTCTCGAGCCCTTCGAGGCTGTTCAGAAGCACGTCCTCATGCTCTATCGAGAGCCAGCCGTCGTAACCGGCCATCTTCAGTCGGTAGCAGAACTGCCGCCACCATTCTTCGCCATGGCCGAAGCCCAGCGTGATGTAGGACCAACTGCGCGCCGGGATGTCCATCAGGCTGCCATTCTCCAGAAGGCTTGTGACGGCCTGCTTCGGTTCGTTGAGAAAGGTGTCCTTGGCATGCACATGGTAGACGGCGCGGCCGAGCGCTTCTGCGGCGACAAGAGGATCGGCACCCATCCAGAAGAGGTGCGACGGGTCCAGGTTGGCGCCGACGACCGGGCCAACGGCTTCGCGCAGCTTCAACAACGAGGGGACGTTATAGACGCACTGATTGCCATGCAGTTCCAGCGCGATGCGTTCCACACCGTGATCCCTGGCGAGCCCTACGATCTTGGTCCAGTACGGGAGGAGCTTCTCCTCCCACTGGTAGCGAAGGATCGCCTGCGTCTCCGGCGGCCACGAAGAGACCACCCAGTTCGGCATCGTATCGGTGGCATTCCCGGCTGGAAGTCCCGACATCGCGCAGACCGTCTTGATCCCCAGCGCGCCGGCTGCGCGGATCGTATCCTCCAAACCTCGTCCCTGGGCAAGATCGGTCGGGTGCAGGGGATTTCCGTTTGCGTTCAGGCTTATCACTTCCAGTTCCCGGTCGGCGAAAGCTCCGAGGAATGATTTCTGCGCGCTCTTGTCCCGCAGGATCGTCGACAGATCGAAATGCGGCGCCGTCGACCAGCCGCAGGTGTTGACCTCGACGCCGGAGACTCCCAGTCTTTTAGCGTGATCCAACATCGCCTCGAAGGGCAGGCCGCCGAGGCTGTCTGATACGAATCCGAGCTTCATGCGTAAAACTCCGGTTTAGCAATCATTTCGACGGGGATCTTGCGACCGTCGTTCAAGGCCCTGACGCCGGCTTCGGCGACCTTCGCGGCGCAGTATCCATCCCAACTGCTCGACGCGATGTGCGGGAAGATACCGGTCTCGACGAACCGAACGAAAGCGCGATTCTGGCGGCGGTAGGCTTCGGCGTAGCGGCTGCGCCAATCCGCCTCGTAGCTTGTGCTTTGTCCGAGTTCTCGGTCGACGCGGGTGTAGTTGACAGCGTTCATGGCGATGGTCGCCTTCTCGCCCACCAGTTCCGCGCGGACGTCGTATCCATAGGCTGCGTTATTGTTGATCTCGATATTGACGAGTTGATCATCCGCCGTTTCGAGCACCATATAGACCGGTGCGACCAGCGCGTCGGAGCGCTTCGGCTGGAAGGCGGAGATCGAGACGTATTCAGTGTCGAGGACATGTCGGACGACATCGAATTCGTGGGGAGCGGAATTGGTGATCGCCATCGCTCCGGTGAAGTCCGACGCGGGCGTAGCGACATTGCGATGAAAGTTGTGCATCATCAGGGGGCGGCCAATTGCGCCATGCGCCAGAGCCCGCTTCATTTCGACATAGGATTGATCGAAGCGGCGCATGAAGCCGAGCATTATGAATTTTGATCCCGCGGCTTCTTCCGCCTGCATGATCTCCAGGCATTCGTTCGAGGACTGCGACAGCGGCTTTTCACAAAGAGCCCGTTTGCCGGCTCTTATGCAGGACAGCGACAGGGGTGCATGCGTGAAATCGGGGCTTGCGATGATCACTGCGTCCACGTCGCGACGAGCGGCGACCCGGTTGGGGTCGGAGTCGACATCGTGAGCGCTGTAGGCGTCCGCGACCTTGCGGGCGCGGTCCGCATCCATGTCGCAAACGACCTGGAGGCTCGCCCCTGGCAGATCTTCCGCGACGATTTTCGCATGATCGGCTCCCATCAGTCCTGCCCCGATGACGGCGATCCTTATTGTCATTTCGATATTTTCCTGTCGTTAGAGGATCAGTGATTTGCGGCAAGCATTGCGCCATGTGCGAAATGCGTGCCGGGAACCCCATCCCGGCACGCACCCTTGGGAGGGCTTACTTCTTGGCGTATTGATCAACATTGTCCTTGGTGATCGAAGCGAACGGCACCAGTTTTTCGGCCGGAGCATCCTCGCCCTTTTTCAGGCCTTCCACGACCTCGAAGGCGGCCTTCGCCTGGCCTGCAGCATCCTGGAAGATGGTCTGCGACATGGTGCCGGACTTGATTGCGTTCAGAGCATCGGCCGTGCCATCGACACCGGAGATCATCACGCCCTTGAGGCGGTCGGCGCCCTGAAGTGCTTCCAGCGCGCCGAGCGCCATCTGGTCGTTGGCTGCGACGATTGCATCGAACTTCGGAAAGCTTTGGATCCAGTCTTCGGTGACCTTCATGCCTTCAGCGCGGTCGTAGTTGGCCGAGAGGCTGGCGAGAGTGGCCACGTCGGAACGGCCGAGCGCATCCTCAAAGCCCTTCTTGCGCTCCTGCGTGTGCGAGAGCCCCGGCGTGCCTTCGAGGTAGAGGATCTTGGCGTCCTTCGGCAGGTGTTCTTTCATGTACTCGCCCTGAAGGCGGCCGGCATCGATGTTCTTCGAGCCGACGAACGTGTACTTGCCGCCTGCCGATTGGATGCCGAGAGCAATGACGGGAATGCCAGCCTGGTTCGCCTTCTCGACGCCGGGTACGATGCCTTGGTAGTCGACCGGGACGACGACGATCGCGTTGACTTTCTGCGCTATGAAGTTGTCGATCTGATCGAGTTGCTTGCTGACGTCGTTGTTGGCGTCGGAGAAGTTCACTTCGACTGCCGGATCGGATTTCGACGCTTCGATGAAGGCGTTTTTGCGCGCCATGACGAAGACGTCCGTATCCGCCATGTTGGCGTAACCGACGACGAACTTGTCCGCGGCGAATGCAGCGCCGCTGGAGATCGCGGCAACGGATATGGCGCACGCGACAGCGAGTTTGGAAATGGCTTTCATAGGTCCTCCCATAGAGTTTCAGGTTCATTCCGGATGCGGGAAATCCCCGCCGACAAAGAGGTGGTTCCGGAGCAGGCGCTGGCCCGCCGAAGAACGTCGGTCATGCCTTCTTTTTGCTGCGGGCAGACTTGGTCCAGACATCGAGGATCACGGCGATCGCGATGATCAAACCCTTGATGATCTGCTGCCAGTACGAGCTGACATTCATGAGATTGAGCATGTTGTTGATGACGCCGATGATCATCGAGCCGATGATCGTGCCGGTGATGGTTCCGGTGCCGCCCATCAGGCTGGTGCCGCCGACGACCACCGCGGTGATCGCATCGAACTCGTAGCCGACGCCGCCGGCCGGCTGACCGGAATTGATGCGAGACATGAGGACGATGCCTGCGACGGCGCACAGGATGCCGTTGAAGATGAAGGCCTTCACGACGATGCTGTCCGGATTGATGCCGGAAGCGCGAGCGGCACGCTCATTGCCGCCTACTGCATAGACGTATCGGCCGAACTTGGTCTTGTTGAGAAGAACCCAGGATAGGACGACGACCGCCGCGAGAATGATTACAGAAATCGGCACCGGGCCAAGCGAGCCCTGGCCGATCACTTTGAAGTCGCCCAGTCCCGTCACCGGCGAACCGCCCGTGTAAAGCAGCACCGTGCCGCGTGCCACCGTCGTCATGGCCAATGTCATGATGAATGACGGGATGCGGAAGAAGGTGATGACGAAGCCGTTGATGACGCCGGTGACGATCCCGACCGCAACGCCCGCGGCGACCGCCAGAATGACGCTTCCGGTCATGGCCATCACGCTGGCCGCCAAGACGCCGCAGAGCGCTAGGACAGATCCCAGCGAGACGTCGATATGTCCCAGAATGATGATGAAGGTAACGCCGCACGCAAGAAGGCTCACCACCACGACCTGACGCAGGACATTGGTGAGGTTGGCTTCTGTCAGAAATGTCGGGCTCAGGATCGAGGCAAGGACGCAGATACCGACGAAGATCAGGATTGTGCCGTATTTGCGGTAGATCTGGGAAAAGCTCATGTTCCGAGAGCCTGAAATCACCTGGCCTTCTCGTTTCACCGCCGCGTCTGCGCGTTCAATACTCATCAGTGTCCTCCCGTGGCGAGGCGCATGATGTTTTCCTGAGTGGCCTCGGCTCTTGTTAGTTCGCCGGTGACCCGGCCTTCGCTCATCACCACCACGCGATCACTCATGCCAAGGATCTCGGGCAGTTCGGATGAGATCATGACGATCGCGAGCCCCTGACGAGCGAACTCGGTCATCAGTCTGTGAATTTCGGATTTCGACCCGACGTCGATGCCTCGTGTGGGTTCGTCGAGAATGAGCAGCTTCAGATCACCCAGCAGCCACTTGGCGAGAACGATTTTCTGTTGATTGCCGCCGCTGAGGTTCTCCACGATCATTGCCGTATCGGGCGTCTTGATCTGGAGCATCTTGATCATGCGCTGGGAAGCTGTCTCTTCCTGCCGCTCGCTGATGAAAAGGCCGGAAGCAAACTTTTTGAGGTTCGCGAGCGAAATGTTCTCGCCGACGGACCGGCAAAGCACCAGACCTTCCGCCTTGCGATCTTCTGACACCATGGCGATGCCGTTGGCGATGGCATCCTTCGGAGACGTGAGCCTTAGCGGTTTTCCATTCAAACGGATGACGCCCGCATCCGCGGCGTCCAAGCCGAAGATCACCCGGGCTACCTCCGTCCGCCCGGCGCCGATCAGACCGGAAAGGCCAATGATCTCGCCGGCCCGTACCTCGAAGCTGACATTTTCGAAAATGCCGTCCCGCGAGAGGTTCTCGACGGAAAGGACGATATCGCCGATCGGCACCTCCTCTTTCGGAAAGATGCTGGAGATCGTGCGGCCCACCATTTGAGAAATCAGCTTTGCCGGCTCGTATTCGCTCGCCGGGGCGGCTGCTACGAACTGACCGTCACGCATTACCGTGATGTCGTCGGCGATCTGGAAGATCTCGTCCATCTTATGGGTGATGTAGATGATCGCCACGCCTGCTGCTTTCAGGTCTGCGATCTGTCTGAACAGCATCGCGACCTCCGTGTCACTGATCGCCGACGTCGGTTCGTCCATGATGACGAGAGAGGCCTCGCGCGAAATCGCCTTGACGATCTCGATGAGTTGCATCGTCGCGATGGACAGGTCGCGCATCTTGGTTTGGGGGCTGTATTTCAGACCCAGGCGATCGAGCAGCGTCTGCGTATCTGAATTCATGCGATCGAAATCGACGAACCGGGACAAAACGCCCGTCCTGCTATAAGTGGGTTCGCGGCCGAGAAAGATGTTTTCGGCGATGGTCATGTCGAGCACCGGGCTGAGTTCCTGATGGATCATCGAGATCCCTCGGTCCAGCGCGGCTGCGGCGCTCTGATGGTCGAGCTTTTCGCCTCTGAAAAGGATCTCTCCGCCGTCGATCGCGTAGATGCCGCTTAGAATCTTCATGAGCGTCGACTTGCCCGCGCCATTCTCCCCGACGAGAACATGGACGGTGCCGGCACGAACCTTCAGGCTCATGCCATCGAGCGCGAGAACACCGGGAAAGGCCTTGGTGATTGAGCGCATTTCAAGAACGAAGCCGGCTGCGCTATCTATAGGCGTGCGATGGCCTTCGCCGCCCGAAAGCGGCGCCACCCTTTGCAAGGTCGCAGACATGAGAGTATTTCCTCCAGATGAGAGAGCTCTCCCAAGCTCTCCCGCCAAACTGGCTTTGCTGGAAGATGAAATTGCGAAAATTCAGCAGAGTGTCAACGAACCGGTGGATTTTTCTCCCAAAACCTCTCATAAATAGCGTCAGATTATGAGAGGTTTATTATGTCTCGCCCAACGATCCCTGACTTGGCAAAGGCCGCGAATGTGAGCATTTCAACGGTCGATCGCGTGCTGAACGGACGCGATCCGGTGCGCCCGCAGACGGCGGAGCGGGTTCTGAACGCCGCCCGGCAGATCGGCTTTCATGGGGTGACGGCCATCGCTCGCCGACTCGAGCACGACAAGCCGGTGATCAAATTCGGTTTTCTTCTCAAGCAGTCTCACCGCAAGCTTTATCGAATGTGGAGCGACATTCTCGTTGCGGCGACCGAAGCATTTCCCGACGCCCATGGCAGGGCCATCGTTAGATTCATGGACGATCTTGCCCCCGATAAGGCTGCCGAGGCGATTTACGCTCTCAGTCGCGAAGCCGACGTCATTGGAATGATCACCTCAGACCACCCGCAGGTGAACCATGCCGTCGATGGTCTTGCAGCAGAGAACATTCCTGTTGTGACCATGATTTCCGATATTTCCACTGCCTCCCGCGCAGCCTATGTCGGCAACGACTGCATCAAAAAGGGCCGCACGGCCGCATGGTTCATAGCCGGGCTGAATGGCATTGGCGGCAAGGTTTCCGTCTTCGTCGGCAGTCACCGATATCTCGCCCAAGAACTGAATGAGATGGGCTTTCGATCGTATTTCCGGGAGAGTGCGCCGGGCTTCCAGATGCTGGAGACGGTTGCCACGCTTGAAGAGCCCGAAATCGCTTATGAAGCAACGCGCCGCCTTCTGCAGATTGAGCCGAATTGGGTCGGACTCTACGTTGCCGGTGGCGGCATCACCGGTGTGATGCGAGCCCTTCGGGAAGATGGTGGGCCGTCAGCCAAACGCCTGGTGGTCATAGCACACGAGCTGACGAATGAAACGAGAGCCGGTCTTGCTGAGGGGCTGATCAGGGTCGTCCTGTCTCATCCGGCAAAGCTGCTGGGAGAGACCCTGGTGCGGGCAATGGCGGAAGCTCTCGATGCCGGCCGATCGCCAACCGTGTCGCAGCACATCGTCCCGTTTGAATTCTATACTGCCACCAATATATGAAGTTCCACCACAGGATCTCGACGATCACGTCGTGCCGCTCTGTCCGCTCTCGGCATCGCAATGTTGCCGCGTTTTGCCGCCGATCAGGAGGTTCAGGCAGGTAGGCTGGCTGTCGTCTTGTCGGCATGGCAGCCCTGGTCTGTTCGCTGTTTATCACGTTGTTTTTATGGTGACCCGGCAAAACGTGACCACCTGGACGCATGGATTTTGTCATGCTCCCGGGGCAGATTGGCCAGCGGCCGCCTTGGCCCTCAGAAAACTGGAGAGGAACATATGAATTGGAAAGCAGTAGCTGCCGCCGCAGCGATGGCAGGAATAGCCTTCGGTTCCGTGACCGCCGCCGACGGGACACATGATTCGCGCATTGCCCTGATGAAGCAGATCGGCGGTTCGGCCGGCGCGCTGGCCGCCATCGCCAAGGGCACCAAGCCCTATGATGCCGAGGCGGTGAAGGCGGCGCTGACGACGATTGCCACGACTGCCAAGGTCTTCCCCGATCAGTTCAAGCCGGGCAGCGATATGAACGATCCCGAGGTCAGCCCCAAGCTCTGGGAAAACATGGATGACTTCAAGGCGCGCGCCGCCAAGCTCTCCACCGATGCCGAAACCGCGCTCGCTCAGCTTCCGGCCGATGCCGCTGCCGTCGGCGCCACGATGAACACCCTCGGCGCCAATTGCGGCGGCTGTCACAAGGCCTATCGCCTCAAGGAGTGAGCGATAGGCCATTTTGATCTGGATCCTTATGCGATCCGCGCCGGCCTTGCCGCCGACGCGGGTCGTCTTGATATCCGCCCGGGAAATCTCGGCAAAAGGGGAGGCGGAGCATGGTCCGCAGGTTCATCCGGTTACTGCTCTGTCTGATCGGCATCGCCGTCCTCGGCGGTGCCGCCTTCTATCTGGTGACCGCGCCCGATCCGCTGCCGGAGAGCCACTGGGCCGGCCTCGGCGCGCCGGATCCTGCCAATGGTGAGATGGTCTTCTGGGCGGGCGGCTGCGTCAGCTGTCATGCCGCTCCCGGCTCCGAAGGCGATGCGAAGCTGACGCTTTCAGGCGGCCTGGCGCTGAAGAGCCCTTTCGGCACCTTCCACGTGCCGAATATCTCACCCGATGAAAAAGCTGGCATCGGCGCCTGGACGCTGGCCGAATTCGGCAATGCGATGAAGCGCGGCGTCGGACCTGATGGTGAGCATCTCTACCCGTCCTTTCCCTATGGCTCCTATTCCCGCATGAGCGACAAGGACGTCAACGATCTCTTCGCTTTCCTGAAAACCCTGCCGAAGAGCGCCAACGTCGCGCCCCCGCATGAGCTGCCGTTCCCCTACAACATCCGGCTGGCGCTCGGCGGTTGGAAATTTCTCTATTTCAACGATCAGCCGCGCGTCGCGCTCGCCAACAGCGACGACAAGGTGAAGCGCGGCCAATATCTCGTCGAAGGCCCCGGCCATTGCGGCGAATGCCACACGCCGCGGGATGCGCTGGGCGGCTTTAAGGCCGATCAGTGGCTCGCCGGCGCGCCCAATCCGGAAGGCAGGGGCCGCATACCCAATATCACGCCGGCCTCCGAGAGCATCGGCGGCTGGAGCGAGGCGGATATCGCCAGCTATCTCGAAACCGGCTTCACCCCCGATTTCGATAGTGTCGGCGGCTCGATGGTCGATGTGCAGCAGAGCATTGCTCATCTGCCGGCTGCCGACCGCGAGGCGATCGCCGCCTATCTCAAGGCTGTGCCGGGGCGCTGAAGCATGTCGCGCAGAGTGTGCAGCGGTTTTTGCGGCCGCTGCATTCGGAAAGTCGACCCTGTTTATAGGGAAGTGGGACCGGGCATGAGATCATAGGGGTGGCGCCAGCCCGGCATGCTGCTGATGCGATCTTTCCAGGCTGCGATAGCCGGAAAGGCACTGTGATCGATTCCGGTATCCTCCGGCATGAAGGCGTAGCCCGCCAAAGAGAGGTCTGCGATCGTCAGCCGGTCGCCGACCATGAAGGCCCGCTGGGCTAAGTGTTCGTCAACAATCGCATAGGCAGCTTTGGCTCTCAGCCTTAGAAACTCGACGACGGGCGTCTCGCCGCTCTTCTGAAGGCCATAGATGAACCGCAGCGTCGCGTAATAGCTGGTGAATTTATGATTGTCGAAGAGGATCCAGCGCATGATGTCGCGTCGTTCTTCGGCCGTCTGCGCCCCAAAATTGCCTGTCACCTCTGACAAGTAGTCCAGGATGACTCCCGATTGGCTGATCTTCGCTTGGCCATGTTCGAGCACCGGCGCTTCGCCCTGTTCGTTGATCGTCTTTCGCCATTCTTCAGTACGCGTTTCGCCGCCCAGATAATCAACGAAAATGCTTTCCCATTCGATGCCGGCAAGCGCAAAGAAGAGTGCGACCTTGTAAGAGTTCCCGGAGAGAGCGAAGCAATGAAGTTTGAAATCAGCCATGAATGCTCCTAACGCGATTCGATAAAGTATCAGCAGTACTGAAGCGGGGCCTTCCGACTCGATCCGAACCCCACCCTGCGTCTGAATAGATGCGCGCCGCTCTAGCTGGCAAGCGTAACTCGCTCTCGCCCATGAGCCAGGAATCTAGACCTTCGATCTGGCCACCCTATGCGATCGACTGCATGTAGCGCATGCCGGTCACCGGCCGCGGCGTGAAATCCAGCTGTTCGTAGAAGCGGTGCGCCAGGACGTTGCCGGTCGCCGCACTGACGGAGAGGTAGCCGCAGCCGGCATTGCGGGCGGTTTCGCGGGCCCGGTCGACCAGCAACTGACCGGTGCCGTGGCCGCGATGGCCGTCGCGGACGAAAAGATGGTGCAGGTCCATGCCGCGTTTTCCCTCCTGCGCCCTGTAGAGCGGCACGAGGATGGCGTAGCCGATCAGCCCTTCGCCGGTCTCGGCAACGAGAGCCTGGATCCAGGGCAGGGGGCCGAACAGATCGCGCTCGAGCTGCTCCGGCGTCGTCGCCGCCGCGTCGCCGTGATGGGCGGCAAGCAGGGCGATCATCTCGTTGAGCTCGGGCAGGTCGCGCGGCTTGGCGGTGCGGATCGTCACCACCGATGGGCGCATCAGTGAAATTTCGCTGTCTTCGATTTCGGTCATGGTCTTCGCGTCCTTTGATAATCTGCCGTCAGGACGCTGCCGATACAACAAAGCCGCCTGACGGCGGCTTGTTGACAATATGATCTGTCCGGCCGCCCTTTACAGGTACAGCCAAAAATACGAGCGGCTCTGGTGCGCGTTTTTGATCATGGCGCATCAATCGCCGCAAACGCGGCATTTGTCAATGGCGTTGGAGCGTGGCGCTCAACACGCTGTCACGCTCATTGATGTCATCTGTGCGCTTGATAGTATACCCCCCTATGTTATAGAAGGTCGACCATGTCCCATACCACTTTGCAGAAAAAGAAGCTCATCGCCCGCATCAGCCGCCTGAAGGGGCAGATGGAGGCGGTCGAGCGGGCGCTCGAGGCCGAGCGCCCCTGCGGCGAAATCCTGCAATTGCTGGCCTCGATCCGCGGCGCTTTGAGCGGTCTGACCGGCGAGGTGCTGGACGATCACCTGCGCGAGCATGTGCTGAATGCTGCCGATGACGCGGCACGGGCCGAGGCGGTCGAGGAAATTTCGGAAGTGTTGCGAACCTATATCCGCTGATGAGAGAAGGAGCCTGGAATGAATGCCGGGATCGGGAAAGCCCAGATGACCGTCCTCGAACACGATCACGTCTTCCTCGGCGCCGACCATCAGCGCAATGAGCTGCGGATCTGGCTGGTGATCGGACTGACGACGCTGATGATGGTGGCCGAAATCGTCGCCGGCACGATCTACGGCTCCATGGCCCTCGTGGCCGATGGCTGGCACATGTCGACCCATGCCAGCGCGCTGCTGATTTCGGCGCTCGCCTATCTCTTCGCCCGCCGGCAGGCGCGCAATCCGCGCTTCACTTTCGGCACCGGCAAGCTCGGCGATCTCGCCGGTTTCGCCAGCGCCATCATTCTGGCTTTGATCGCTTTGCTGATGGCATGGGAGAGCTGGCTGCGACTTGCAAATCCGGTGCCGATCGGCTTTGCCCAGGCGATCGCCGTCGCGGTGATCGGCCTTGCCGTCAATCTCGCCAGTGCCTGGCTGCTCGCCGGCGGCGGCCACGACCACGGTCATCACGCTCATCACGGGCATGGCCATCACGGACATGACCATCACGGGCATAGCCATCGGGGCCATCACGATCACGGGCATGGCGACCATGCCCACCACGGCAAAACCGACGACAACAATATCCGCGCCGCCTATCTGCATGTCGTCGCCGACGCGCTGACCTCCGTGCTTGCCATCGCGGCGCTGACGCTCGGCAGCCTCTATGGCTGGCTCTGGCTCGATCCGATCATGGGCATAGTCGGTGGCCTGGTCATCGCCAACTGGTCCTGGAGCCTGATGAAATCCTCGGGCGGCGTCCTTCTCGACGTCGTCCCGCACGGCGAGACGCTGCCGGTTGACATTCGCGAGGCGATCGAGACGGAGGAAGACCGGATCACCGATCTGCATGTCTGGCAGGTCGGCCCCGGCCACCATGCCGCGATCGTCGCGATCCTCACCCCCGAGCCGCGCGATCCGGCCTTCTACAAGGCTCGGCTTTCGGCGCTGTCGGAATTGTCGCATGTGACGGTCGAGGTGACGCGGGCGGCATAATTCCAGTGCGGACGCCGCCGCGATGACGAGATGCCGCCGCAATCGCGCCTTAGCTCTGTCCTCCTCACCGCCGGAGGAATTTCATGGATCTCAGCCTTACCCGCCGCATGCTGATCGGCTCGGCTTTGTGCCTGCCTGCCCTCACGTTTCCCGTCAATGCCGAGGAGAAGAGCGAGGAGGGCGACGACGATGTCGAGCGCCGCCTGGCCGAGCTGGAAAAACGCACCGGCGGGCGCCTCGGCGTCTCGGTGCTCGACACCCAGACCAGCATCTCCTTCGGCTATCGCGGCAGCGAAGCCTTTCCGATGTGCAGCACCTTCAAGGCGCTGGCCGCCGGCTTCGTGCTGGCCCGCGTCGACAAGGGTGACGAGAGCCTCGACCGGCGGGTGACCTACGGCAAGGACAAGCTTGTCGACTATTCGCCGATCAGCGAAAAACACGCAGGCGCCGACGGCATGACGATCGCCGAACTCTGCGATGCGGCGGTGACGGTCAGCGACAACACCGCCGGCAACCTGCTGCTCGAAAGTTTTGGCGGTCCGGCCGCTTTGACCGACTGGCTGCGCTCGATCGGCGACGGGACGACGCGTCTCGACCGCACCGAACCGACGCTGAACGAGGGCCGGAAGGGCGATCCGCGCGACACGACCACCCCGGATGCAATGCTCGATACGCTCGGCAACCTGACGCTCGGCTCGGTGCTGACCGAAGCCTCCTGCGACAGGCTGATCAACTGGCTGGTGGCAAGCACGACAGGCAAGGAGCGGCTGAGAGCCGGCCTGCCGGCCGATTGGAAGGTCGGCGATAAGACCGGCACCGGCCCGAACGGCTCCCTCGGCGACATCGCGGTCATCTGGCCCCCCGACCGCGGCCCGATCGTCGCCGCCGTCTATATCGCCGAGGCGACCGCGCCGGTGAAGGAGCTGAACCCGGTCTTTGCGGAGGTTGGGCGGATGATTGTGGAGATGGTTTGAAATAGGAAAGATGCGACGGCTGTCCGGAGTGCGGGTGAAAACCCCTCCCCAACCCCTCCCCACAAGTGGGAGGGGCTAAGCTGCGGCGCGCTCCCGCACCAAAATGCGCTGCCACATGCGGTATCGTCAGAAATGAAATGTGACGGGCGCGGCACGGTAGCTCACGGCAGCGTATAAGCAATCACATAATCACCGGGCTTGGTGCCGACCGAGCCGTGGCCGCCGGCGACCATGACGACATATTGTTTGTTGTCGTCAGTCGTATAGGTCATCGGCGTCGCCTGGCCGCCGGCGGGAAGCCGCGCCTGCCAGAGTTCTCGGCCATTTGTCACGTCATAGGCGCGCAGGTAGTTGTCGACGGCGGCGCCCAAGAAGGCGACGCCGCCTTTGGTCAGCATCGGCCCGCCAATGCCGGGCACGCCCACCTTGAAGGGCAGCGGAAGCGGCGTCATGTCGTGCACGGTGCCGTTCTTATGCATATAGGCGATCTTGCCGGTGCGCAGATCGACGCCCGTGACATAGCCCCATGGCGGCGCCTGGCAGGGGATCTGCAGCGGGCCGAGGAAGGGGCCCATGAAGACTCCGTAGGGCGCGCCGTCATTGCGGTTGAGCCCCTGTTCGCTGCCCTTCTCGTCCTGGCCGCGTGGCGGAATCTCGGCAGCCGGCACCAGGCGCGAGGTGAAGGCGAGATAGGTCGGCATGCCGAACATGATCTGCCGTTCCGGATCCACCGCGACGCTGCCCCAGTTGAAGGTGCCGAAATTGCCGGGATAGACGATCGTCCCTTCGAGTGACGGCGGCGTATAGCGGCCCTCATAGCGGTAGCGGTGAAAATCGATGCGGCAGACGAGCTGGTCGAACAGCGACACCCCCCACATGTCCTTTTCCTTGAGCGGTTCGGGCGAAAAGGTGAGGTCGGAGATCGGCTGGGTCGGCGAGGTATGATCGCCCGAGATCGCGCCGCCGGGGGCCGGGATTTCCTTGACCGGGATGATCGGCTCGCCGCTGCGCCTATCGAGCACGTAGAGATCGCCCTGCTTGGTCGGGCCGACCAGGGCGGGAACGACGCTGCCATCTTCTTTCGTCAGGTCGATCAGTGCCGGCTGGGCCGGGACATCCATGTCCCAGAGATCGTGATGCACGGTCTGGCGCACCCAGCGCAGCTGGCCGGTGGCGATATCGAGGGCGACGATCGAGGAGGAGAATTTCTCGACATTGTCGCTGCGGTTGATGCCGAGCTGGTCGGGCACCTGATTGCCGAGTGGGATGTAGACCATGCCGAGCGCCTCGTCGACGCTGAAGACCGACCAGCTGTTCGGCGAATTGGTCGTGTAGGTCTGGCCGGCCGCGATCGGCGTCGTCACATCGGGATTGCCGGAATCCCAGTTCCAGACCAGAGCGCCGGTCTTGATGTCGAAGGCGCGGATGACGCCCGACTGCGCCTGCGTGGAGTAATTGTCGTTCACCGCCCCGCCGATGATGATCTTGCCGGCCACCGCGACCGGCGGCGAGGTGGAATAATAATAGCCGGCCGGGTTGAAGCGCATGCCGGTTTCGAGATGCAGTACGCCCTGATCGGCAAAGCTGGTGCACACCTTCCCGTCCGCGGCGTCGAGCGCGATCAGCCGGGCATCCGAGGTCGGCAGATAGACGCGCTCGGCGCAGGGCTGGCCGGCGGCGACTTCAGGATCGGCATAATAGGTGACGCCGCGGCAGGTCTGGTGCTGCCGGTTGGGGTTCATGCCGGAATTGGAGTCATATTTCCATTTCTCCTTGCCGGTCTTGGCGTCGAGCGCGATCGCCCAGTTATGCGGCGTGCAGAGATAGAGCGTGTCCTTCACCTTGAGCGGCGTCACCTGATAGGTGGTCTCGCTGATGTCCTCCGGCCTTTTGACGTCGCCGGTCTGATATCGCCACGCCTCTTTGAGGGTGGAGACGTTTTCGGCAGTGATCTGGTCGAGCGGCGAATAACGCTGGCCGAACGGCGTGCGGCCGTACTGATGCCATTCTCCATCCGGCACGCTGCCGCCGAAGGCGGGGCTGGCCACGACCTCATCCGTAGGCAGGTCGCCGGCAAGATCGTGCGGATCCGTCGTCATCGAATAGAGGGCGACGGCGATGGCGAGAACAACGGGCACGGCAAGCGGCCAGGGGTTGGCGCCGTAGGTTATGCCCGTCGGGCTGCGAAAGCCGAGCGGCCGGCGGATCCACGGCGTCAGCAGCCAGAGCCCGAGCAGGATGATCATGCCGCCGCGCGGTCCGAGCTGCCACCAGTCGAAACCGACCTCCCACACCGCCCAGGCGAGTGCTGCGACGACGAGCACCGCATAAACCCAGAGCGCCACCGCCTTGCGCATCAGCAGCAGGCCGGCGGTGATCAGAAACATCAGGCCGGCGAACAGATAGAAGGGGCTGCCGCCGAGCGTGACGAGCCAGAACCCGCCGCCACCGAGCGCCAGCCCGATGATGATGAAGAGGATGGAGGTGATGACGATCGCCATAAGGCTGTCTCCCGTTGAGATCCGCCGGGTGAAGGAGGGGCGGAAAAGCCCCACCGGTCAGCCAGATAGCGCGAGAGAGATGCCTTTCAACGGCTGCATTTGCCGCAGCGTGAAATCACGGTCTGGTTGTAGGAATGCCGGCCGCCGGCTCGAACGATAGGGATTTAACCGTGCTCACGTCCCGCAGAAAGTCGCGAGCACCCGCTCGTGCGGCTTCGGCGGCTCGCTATAGGCGGCAAAATCCGGCTGGTCGTCGTAGGGATTGGCGAGCACCCTCAGCAGCGCCTCGAACAGCGAGAAATCGCCGTTCTCGACCGCTGCCTCGATCGCCTGTTCGACCCGGTGATTACGCGGAATGAAGGCCGGATTGACGCTGCGCATGGCGGCTGCGCGCTCGCCGTCGCTTCGGCGATCGCGTGACAGCCGCTCGCGCCATTGCGCAAGCCAGGTGCCGCAGGAATCCGGCTCCCGGAAGCTCGCGGCGAAGGCTGTCTCCAGGGCATCATCGCCGGCCAGATCCGACAGCCGCCGGAAGGTCAGGGTAAAATCGGCGCCCTGCGCCTGCATCAGTGACAGCAGCGCTTGCACCAGTTCGAGATCGCCGTCCTCTTTGCCGGCGAGGCCGATCTTCGCCCGCATACCGGCCAGCCAATGCGCCTGGAACCGCTCGCCATAAGCCCGGATCACGCCATTCGCCTTATCGACTGCGCCGTCGGGCTCGGCGTCGATCAGCGGCAGCAGCGTTTCGCCGAGCCGCGCGAGGTTCCATTGGCCGATGGCCGGCTGGTTGGCATAGGCGTAACGGCCATGCTGGTCGATCGACGAGAAGACGGTCGCCGGATCATAGGCATCCATGAAGGCGCAGGGGCCGAAATCGATCGTCTCACCGGAGATCGTCATATTGTCCGTGTTCATCACCCCATGGATGAAGCCGACATGCAGCCAGCGGGCGATCAGCGCCGCCTGGCGCTCGGAGACTGCCTCGAACAGCGCGAGATAGGGATTGTCGGCTTCTTTCAGGGTCGGGTGATGCCGGTCGATGACATAATCGGCAAGCGCCCGCACGCCGTCGGTATCGCCCCTGGCGGCGAAGAACTGGAATGTACCGACCCTGATATGGCTGGCTGCGACCCGGGTGAAGACGGCGCCCGGCAGCACCTCTTCGCGGTAGACCGGCTCGCCCGTCGTCACCGCCGCCAGCGCTCGCGTCGCCGGAATGCCGAGCGCAAACATAGCCTCGCTGATGATGTATTCCCTGAGCACCGGCCCGAGCGCCGCCCGCCCGTCGCCGCGGCGCGAAAAGGGCGTCGGTCCGGCGCCTTTCAACTGGATGTCGAAACGCCTGCCGCTCCGGTCGACCACTTCGCCGAGCAGGATCGCCCGGCCGTCGCCGAGCTGCGGCGAGAAGCCGCCGAACTGATGGCCGGCATAGGCCATGGCCAGCGGTTGCGCCCCTTCGGGAACGAGATTGCCGGAAAAGATCGCCGCGCCGTCGCGCCGCAGCGTCTCGACGTCGAGCCCGAGCTCGGCGGCCAGCGGTTCGTTGAGCTTGATCAGCCACGGCTCCGCCACGGGCGTCGGCACTTGCGCCGCAAAAAAGCGTTGCGGCAGGCCGGCATAGCTGTTGTCGAAGGCGAAGGCCGCACCGGGCCGGTTTTTCTCGAGGGCGGAGGTCATGATTGATAGGTAGGGCCGGGTGGCCTGCGGCGCAAGCTCTTCACGAAGCATGAGGCCGATGCAAGCAAACGTGATCTGCTTTTCTCTCTCGTCAAAGCTGCTTTGCCATAAAGGACATAGCGCCGCCATGATCGCGGGCGTATACCAGATCGTCTCCCCTTGGCATTACGCCATGTCATCCCCCGCGGCCTTGCAGCCTCGTGTGCTCCGCCGCGCCACCGCGAGTGATCCCGGACGATGTCGGATCAGATTTACCAGGCGCCTATGGTTCGGCGCGCCGCGCCCAATTTCCGGGTGATCGCGATGATCGTCGCGAGTGCGATGCTGATGGAAAATATCGATGCGACCGTGCTGGCGACGGCGCTGCCGACCATGGCGCGCGACTTCGCGGTCAGCGCCCCGGCCATGTCGATCGCTCTCACCTCCTATCTCCTCAGCCTGGCGATCTTCATTCCGGCGAGCGGCCGGATGGCCGACAGTTTCGGTTCCCGCACCGTGTTCCGCGCGGCAATCGCCGTTTTCGTCATCGGCTCCATCCTCTGCGCCTTAGCGCCGACGCTGTCCTTCCTGGTGCTGGCGCGGCTGCTGCAGGGCCTGGGCGGCGCGATGATGATGCCGGTCGGCCGCCTCGTGCTGATGCGCAGCGTCGACCGCAAGGATATGGTCAGCGCCATGTCCTGGCTGCTGGTGCCGGCGCTGATCGGCCCGATCGTCGGCCCGCCGCTCGGCGGCTTCTTCGTCACCTATCTCGACTGGCGCTGGATCTTCTACATCAACGTGCCGATCGGCATCATCGGCATGATCTTCGTCTCGATCTATATCGACGAGGTCAAAGGCAAGGCGAGCGGTCCCTTCGATACGATCGGCTTCGTGCTCTCCGGCCTCTCGCTCGGCTCGCTGCTTTTCGGCTTCGAAATGTCGAGCCATGAAGGCGAGGGCGCCTTCTCGCTCTTCCTGATCGCCGTCGGCCTCATCTTCGGCATCGCCTATCTCAGGCATGCCCGCCGGCATCCGTCGCCGATTCTGGATTTCTCGCTGATGAAGGTGCCGAGCTTCGGCACTTCGGTCATAGCCGGTTCGCTGACCCGCATCACCCAGGGCGCACAGCCTTTCCTGCTGCCGCTGCTCTTCCAGATCGGCTTCGGCCTGTCGGCCGCCGCCGCCGGCCAGATCGTCATCGCCACAGCACTTGGTGCGCTCGCCATGAAGCCGATGGCAAAATTCGTCTTCAGCCGGCTCGGCTTCCGCCGCAGCCTCGTCCTCAACGGCATCTTCGGCACGGTCGGTTACGGCCTCTGCGCCGCCTTCCGGCCGGATTGGCCGATGCCGCTGATCTTCATCGTCTTGATACTCAGCGCCTTCTTCCTGTCGTTCCAGTTCACCGCCTATAACACGATTGCCTATGACGAGATCGACAAGGAGCGGATGAGCTCGGCCACAAGCTTCTACACCACTTTCCAGCAGCTGATGCTGTCGCTCGGCATCTGCATCGGCGCCTTGGCGCTGCACGGCTCGATGGCCTTCAGCGGCACCGAAACGCCCTCGCTTGGCGATTTCTCCACCGCCTTTGTCGTCGTCACGCTCATCTCGATCACCGCGACCTTCTGGAACTTGCGTTTCTCCGCGACCGCCGGCGAGGAGATCAGCGGCTACAAGGCGAAGGGCACGAAAGGCGCCGCCAAAAGCTGACGCCGCCTTTCCTTCGTCAGAAGCCGACCGGCTCCCGCAGCCTGCGTCGCAAGGGCCGGCCCTCGCGCCGGTCCGCCTCGAGCCCGTAGGTCATTGGGCCGTCGAAGCTCCCGAAGTCGAGATCACTATCCCGCAGTGCCACCTCCACGGCCGCCTCAGGCTCAGTGCGCCTCTGCCGTCCCGTGATCGCAAGCCACAGATCGTGCCAGCGGTGCTCACGCATCATTGTGCCCCCAATCGTCATTCTCTCCTCCCTCTCAGGTCGTTACGCCGCCTGCGGCAGGCATGCCTCGCAGATCGCCGCGACATGGCGGTGGTCGGTGCCGCAGCAGCCGCCGAGCACGCGCACCGCAGGCATGCGGCCGATGAGCTTGCGGTAACGGCGGCCGAGATCCTCGGGATCGCCCGCGTCCAGCGTCTCGCTATTGTCCAACTGTTCGTGGCTCATGGTCGAGGCGTTGGCGCGAATGCCGGAAATGCGTTTCACCCAGGCGCTGCCCGGATCGAGTGCACCTTCGAAATGCGAGGGATGGGCGCAGTTGATCATGTAATAGGCCGGCGACCCGCCGGTCGCCGCATCCGTGGTCTCGATGGCATCCTGAAGGCTGCGGCCGGTCACCAGTCTGCCATCCGTCTCCAGCGTGAAGGAGATGGCCGAGGGCATGTTGAACGACTGTGCAGCCCGCGCCACGCCGATCGCCTCGTCAATATTGGTCAGCGTGAAGGCGGTCACCATGTCGGCCTCGGTGCCGGCGAAAGCCCCGATCTGGAAAGCGTGGTAGTCTTCCGCTTCGGCGGCATCCATGCTGCCCGCCTTATAGCCGTCGCCGCGCGGGCCGATCGCGCCGCTGATGACGATCGGCTGCTCCGGCCGCTCATAGGCGCTGCGTAAACCGGCGAGCAGGTCGACGGCTTCCTCGTTGGCCGCCTTCAGGGCTTCAGGGGTATAGCCGAGCTTCTGCCCCCAGTCCGGATTGGCCCGCCATGTCGCGGTGTCGAGCACGAAGCCCGTGCCGTGCCGGCGCGCGATATCGAGATAACGGCGATAGTAATTCCGCATCCGCTGCCGCCCGTCTTCGGAAGCCAGCAATATGAAAGCGGCGAAATGCGGAAGCTCGATACCTTCCTGAAAGATCATCGTCGTTTCCATGCCGCCATCGGTAATGAAGGTGCCGCCTTTGAGCTGCGGCAGACCGTTTCTGTACTTTGCCATTGTTGAAGCCTTTTCCTCGCGGCAGCCGAAACAGCTGTCGTCGAACGAAAGTTCTCGCGCTTAATCGGCTGCCAAACTAGGCGACTTGCGGTATACTGCCGGCGGTTTTGGCTTTTGCCGGTTAATTTCAATCGCTTGGCGTAACCGAAGCTGCCGGGGACGCAGGCAAGTTCTGACCGTGCGCCGATCAAAACTGTACCGCCGGTACAGGAGGGGACATGCGAAAGGGCGAGGAAACCAGGACCCGCATCCTCGATGTGGCCGAAGCGGCTGTGTTGCAGAAGGGGTTCGCCGGCACCTCCATCGAGGAGCTGATTGCCGAGACCGGCATCACCAAGAGCGGCTTCTTCTATCATTTCAGGGACAAGAACGAGCTCGCCAAGGCGCTACTCAACCGCTACATCGAAAATGACGAGCGCATCTACGACGAGATCTTCAGCCGCGCCAGGGATCTGGTGGACGATCCGCTGCAATCTTTCCTGCTCGGGCTGAAGCTGCTTTCCGAATTGCTCTCGGATCTGCCGAACGGCCATCCCGGCTGCCTTGTGGCGACCGTCTGCTATTACGAGCGGCTGTTCGACCGGGAGATACAGGAAACCAACCGCAATGCGGTGCTTGCCTGGCGGCGCCGTTTCAGCCGCATGCTTCGCGATATCATGGAGGTCTATCCGCCGCGCGAACCCGTCAATATCGACCAGCTCGCCGATATGGTGTCCTCAGTCCTGGAAGGCGGCATCGTCCTGTCGAAGACACTGAAGGAGCCGAACACGCTGGCCGAACAGGTGCTGATGCTCAGGACTTTCGTAAAGATGCTCTTCCTGCCGGCCGCGGAAATGCCGAAGGCCTAGCTGCCGTTAACGTTCCATCGCTGCGGCCATTTCCGCGAGCTTGCGCACGGTATTGAGATTGCGCGAGGTCGCTGGTTTCAGCGCCGGCAGCTTCAGCTTCGAGCGGCCGGAGCCATTGGGATAGTGCACATAGATTTCGCGGGCCGCGAGTTTTGCCTCCTCGCCGTCGGGCGCCACCATATTTTCGAGTGCATCGGCAGGGGCTCTTTCGGGCAGGAAATAGACGAGCAGGAAGTTCGGTTTGGCGTCGGGGAAGGGTGCGTCGGCGACGATCGCGTCGAGCTCCTTCCGGGTTCGCACGATCACGCCTGGCCGCTTGCCCATCGTCTTGCCGAGGGCTGCGTCGAGCTTTTCCTCCACCGCCGTTTCGGATTCAGCCGAGCGGAAGAGTACATTGCCGCTCTGGATGTAGGTTTTCACGTCGGTGAAGCCGAGGTCTTCGCAGATGGCTGTGAGCTCCGCCATCGGGAGCGATCCAGTGCCGCCGACGTTTACGGCGCGGAGGAGGGCGATGTAGATGGGCATTTCCTTCCCCTCTGCCCTGCCGGGCATCTCCCCCACAGGTGGGGAGATTGGCTGGGCTTGCTGGCTTCCCAAACAACCAGCGTCGCGGCTGGGCGAAACGGTCAGAGAGGCGGGAAGGTTTGGCTACTTGCCGATCTCCCCGCCTGTGGGGGAGGTGCCCGCAGGGCAGAGGGGGCGACCACGGCACCCCCCTAAAAATTCACACCTTCCCCGCCACCTTGATCGCAAACGCATACTCAAACGCAATCTCTTCCAACCGCTGGAAGCGCCCTGAGGCGCCGCCGTGGCCGGCGTCCATATTGGTCTTGAGCAGGATCGGCGCCGCGCCGGTCGTCTGCTCACGCAGCTTCGCCACCCATTTGGCCGGCTCCCAATAGGTGACGCGCGGGTCGGTCAGGCCGCCGAGCGCCAGGATCGGCGGGTAGGCTTTGGGGCCGACATTGTCATAGGGCGAATAGGCGGCGATCTGCTCGTATTCTTCGCGGCTGTCGATCGGGTTGCCCCATTCCGGCCATTCCGGCGGCGTCAGCGGCAAGGTGTCGTCGAGCATGGTGTTGAGCACGTCGACGAAGGGAACGGCGGCGATGATGCCGGCGAATTTTTCCGGCGCCATGTTGGCGACGGCGCCCATCAGCATGCCGCCGGCCGAGCCGCCCTCAGCGATGATCTTCGCGTAAGAGGTGAACTTCTGTTGATTCAGATAATCGGCCGCGGCGACGAAGTCCTTGAAGCTGTTCGTCTTCTTGTCCATCTTGCCGTCTTCGTACCAGGCAAAGCCCTTGTCCTTGCCGCCGCGGATATGGGCGATGGCATAGACGAAGCCGCGGTCGGCGAGCGACAGGCAATTGGTGTTGAAGCCGGCCGGAATGGTGATGCCGTAGGCGCCGTAGCCATAGAGCAGGCAGGGGGCGCTGCCATTGAGCGGCGTGTCCTTGCGGTAGAGCAGGGTGACCGGCACGGTCTCGCCATCCCAGGCGGGGGCGAAGACCCGGCGGGTGACGTAGTCTTCGGGATTGTGGCCCGACGGCACTTCCTGCGTCTTCAAGAGCGTGCGCTCGCGCGTCACCATGTTGTAGTCGTAGAGCTGCGATGGCGTCGTCATCGAGGAATAGGAGAAGCGGATGACATCCGTGTCGTATTCCGCAGCACCCGACAGCCCCAGCGAATAGGCTTCCTCGGCAAAGGCGATCGCGTGTTCCTCACCGGTCGACCGGTCGCGGATGATGATCCGCGGCAGCCCGTCTTTGCGCTCCAGCCACAGGAGATGGCGGGCATAGGCCATGTGGCTGATGATCAATGTGCCGGGCTTATGGGGAACCACTTCGCGCCAGTTTTCCTTGACCGGATTGTCCACAGGCGCTTCCATGATCTTGAAATCCTTGGCGCCGCCGTCATTCGTCAGGATATAGAAGATGTCGCCGCCCTCGGTTAGCGAATATTCGATACCTTCCTCGCGCGCCGCCACCAGCTTCGGCTCGGCCGTCAGATCCTTGGTCGACAGCAGCCGGTATTCACTGGTCTCGTGATCGTGAATGTCGATGTAAATGAAGTCGTCGAGCAGCGAGCCGCCGACGCCCATGAAGAAGCCGGCATCGGCTTCCTCATAGACCAGCCGGTCTTCCGACTGCGGCCGGCCGACAATATGGTGGAACACCTTCGAGGGCCGGTGGTTCTCGTCGAGCGCCGAATAGAAGAAGCTCTTACCGTCGGGCGCCCAGACGCCGCCGCCGCCGGTATTCTCGATCACGTCGTCGAGATCCTGGCCGGTCGAGAGGTCGCGCACCTTCAGCGTGAAGAATTCCGAGCCCTTATCGTCATAACCCCAGATGCCGCGGCCGTGGTCGCTCGAGTGGTCGAGCCCGGCGAGGCGGAAATAGGCTTTGCCCGTTGCCTCCTTGTCGCCGTCCAGCAGCACCATGCGGATCGTCTCGTCGGCGACATCGCCGTCGCGGGGGATGCGGAAGTAGCGCGGCTGCTCGCCGCCGGTCACGTAGGATGTGCCGTAGGCATAGGCGCCGTCCTTCACCGGCACCGAGCTGTCGTCTTCCTTGATGCGGCCGCGCATTTCGGAAAACAGCACCTTCTGCAGCGGTTTGGTGTCTTCCATCGCCGCATTCATATAGGCGTTTTCAGCTTCGAGATGCCGGCGGATCTCGGGATCGAGGATCGAGGGATCCTTGAACATCGCTTGCCAGTTGTCGGCGCGCAGCCAGGCATAATCGTCCGTGCGGGTAATGCCGTGGCGCGTATCGGAGACGGGCTTCTTCGGGGCGGCAGGCGGTGTCGGCAGGTTGTCGAAAACGGACAAGGAATTGGCTCCGGTGGGAAGGTGGGGTTGGCAAGAGATAGAGGCGCACCGGTTCCGGATCAAGCGTCAAGGAGGAAGGGAGCCTTCCACAGACGAGGCAACGGTTCGGCCCGCCCTGCCTTGATGTCACCACAAAGTTTAAGAAAGTCCGCTATCGCTGCGTGAAAGTTACACCTGCCGAGCCCCCGGCAAGCCGCGCCTCTGGCAGGGTGAAGAATGGACAACAGTAAGGGATTTTCTCCGCAATGCCGAAACGTCTGCTCCTGTTTGTATCCCTGGCCGCTCTTGCCGCCCCCGCCTTTGCCGTCGATCCCGCCATCAAGAAGCAGCTGGAGAAACTCGATCCCTCGACCCGCCTGGAGCAGAGCTGCGACACCGAGGCGATGAGCCGCATCAACCAGGACAGCACCGGCTTCAAGCCCGACAAGGTGATCGCCTATACCTTCAAGGATCCGATCGCCGGCGACAATTCGCTGCAGGCGCCGGGCGCGGTCTTCCGCAGCAAGGGCGACTGGTACCATCTCTCCTACACCTGCATCACCGGTCCGCAGCATATCAACGTGCGCCAGCTCGATTACCAGATCGGCGACAAGGTGCCGCGCGAGAAGTGGGAAAAATATTATCTCTACGATTGATCGCCTGTCGCCTTGGCTGCGCTGACCGGCCACATGGTGGTGGACGAATGCCGTCGCTAAACTCGGCCGATCGAATCGTAGAAGTCCTTCCATGAACCGCATCTTGCTTGCTTCGGCGTTTCTTCTGGCCGGCCTCTCCACGGTGTGCGCGGCCGAAACGCCGCTGCTGCCGGCTGCCGCCGTTCCGGTGACCAAGGGTCCGGCGGTAAAGCTCGTCGAGCCGCATCTGCATATTGCCCGCTCCAACATCGAGGGCCATGCTCGCATTGCGCTGACCTTCGATGCCTGCATGGGGCAGGCGGACGAGCGCATCCTGTCGACCCTGGTGCGCGAGCGCATTCCCGCGACGATCTTCGTCACCGCCCGCTGGCTGAAGCGCAATCCCGCCGCGCTCGCCGTCTTCCTGCAGAACCCGGATCTCTTCGAACTCGAAAATCATGGTGAGAACCACATTCCCGCCGTCGATACGCCGACGCGGGTCTATGGCATAGCGTCCGCCGGCTCGCCGCAGGCCGTCCGACAGGAAGTCGAAGGCGGCGCTGCCGCCATGCTCGCATCCGGTATTCCCGCACCGCACTGGTTCCGCGGCTCGACCGCCAAATATGACCTTTCGGCAATCGGCGAAATCCGCGCCTTCGGCTACCGCATCGCCGGTTATTCGGTGAACGGCGACGGCGGCTCGCTGCTCGGCGCTGCAATTACCGAAAAGCGCATCGCCTCGGCCAAGGACGGTGACGTCGTCATCTCCCACATCAACCAGCCGACCCATGCGGCGGGCGAGGGGGTAGCAAAGGCGCTGGTCGATCTGAAGGTGAAGGGCACGGAGTTTGTTCGCCTCGATGATGTCGAGGATATGGGGGATGATCGCACGACGGAGTAGTTCGCTATTGAAGGTGTGCCGTGGCCGCCCCCCTCTGCCCTGCCGGGCATCTCCCCCACAGGTGGGGAGATTGGCAAGTAGCCAAACCTTCCGCCTCTCTACCGTTTTGCCGAGCCGCGATGCCAGTTGTTTGGGGAGGTCACCAAGCCCAGCCGATCTCCCCACTCGTGGGGAGATGCCCCGCAGGGCAGAGGGGGCGGCCACGGCACGACAGCCACTACAAGGCCTCTACCGCAGTTCACTCCCCGCTCGCGCCCCATCTTCCCCAAACCGCCGCAGCCCCGGCCCGTCGCGATCGAGCGCGAAATCCTCGAACCAGTCGCGATGCATGCCGGCAATCATCGCGCCGATCATCTGGGCAGCGAGATAGGAAAGGGTAATGCCGTTGCCGCCGTAGCCATAGGCGGCGAACACATGCGGCATGCCGGGTACCGGGCCGATCAGCGGCAGGCCGTCGGCGGTTTCGCCGAAGGTTCCGCCCCAGGCATGGGCGATGCGGGTGTCGGCCCTCGGCCAGAGCCGCTGCATCTTCGCCTGAATTACACGGATCTTCGCCGGCAGCTTCCGCTCGCGCACCGCGGCATTGACGGTGCCGTCGTCTTCACCACCGGCGACGATGCGGTGATCCGCTGTCGTGCGCATGTAGAGATAGGGATGGCTGTCCTCCCAGATCAGCGCCCTGTCGCGCCAGAGCCTTGCCGGGTCCTGGGGCACGGTGGCGAACGCCCAGCTCGAACTGACGCGGTGCAGCTTCGGCATCTCGAGACCCGGCATCGAGTAGCCGGTGGTCAGCACAACATGCCGCGCTTGGATGACATGGCCACCATCGGTGTCGGCCGTGACGTGATCGCCGTCGCTGTGCAACGCGGTCACCGAAGCCTTGAGCAACTGCGCGCCGCGGCGCACAGCGATTGCGATCAGCGCCCAGGTGAGCAGCAGCGGATCGGCTTCCGCCGAACCGGGCGAATAGATCGCGCCATCGCGATCGAGCTCGAACTGGGTGAAGAGATCGGGATGTTCGAGATAGACGCCGGGCAGGCCGGCCCGGCGGCGCAGCTGGCGCTCCGCCTGCAGGTCGCGGGCACCTTCCTGATTGGCGGCGAGATAGAGCGTGTTGCGCGACCGAAAACCGCAGGCGATGCCGTTTACGGCGATCAACTTGGCAAGGCCGGCGACGGCAGCGGCGCTGCGGCGATAGATGCCGGCCGCACGCTCGAAGCCATACCAGGTCTCCAGCTCGCTGAGCGTGCTGTCGATTTCCCATTGCAGCATCGCCGTGCTGGCGGCGGTGCTGCCAAAGCCCGGCTCCTGCCGGTCGATGATAGCAACGGAAAAGCCCCGCGCCGTCAGATGTTCTGCGATCAGCGCACCGGTGATGCCGCCGCCGATCACCGCCACATCGGCAGAAGCACTCTGCTCGACCGGACGCCACTCCGGACGGATGGCATTCCTCCCCCAAAGCGAACAGCCGCTGGCGACCTGGTCATGATCGGATTCGTCGAGATCGGGATCGGATGCCAACGGATGTCTCCTCGCTTGATCACTTCGGCAATTGCGGCTGCGGTCGTTCCTCGATCAACAACTCCTCGATAATGGTCATGACGATCAACGACAGCGGCAGCGCCAGCATCGCTCCGACCGCACCCCACATCCACGTCCAGAACAGAATGGCGATGAAGACGATGAAGGGGTTGATTTCGAGCCGTCGCCCCATCACCGCTGGGAAGATGATGTTTTCCATGACGAGATGCACCGTGAAGAAGGCGGCGGCCGGCATCAGGCCGACGATGAAGCCGTCATATGTGATGATGCCGGCGATGGCGACGGACAGCGTCATCAGCGTGATGCCGAGATAGGGAATGAAGCTCGACAGGAAGGCGAAGAAGCCCCACAGCACCGGCGCCGACAACCCACTCGCATAAGCGATAATGGTCATGACGATGCCAAGCCCGACATAAATCAGCGAGGCGGTGGCAAAGTAGAAGCCGAGCACCTGTTCGACGGCATTGATGATGCGGATCGCGGCCAGCCGCTGCGGGCGGGTACGGAAGGTCATGATGATCGTCTTGCGCAGATTGACCCGGCTGGCGAGGAAGAGCAGCAGCGCGGCGAAAAAGATCAGCCCCTGCACCAGCGCCGGCGTCAGGCTCGTGGTCACCACATGCAGGACGTTGCCGGTGTTTTCGAGCAGCGCACCGATTGACATCGGCCCGCTTTCGAATGTCGCCGGCGTGATGTGCAACCATTCGATGCGCTCCAGATAAGGCATGATACGGCTGATCGTGCGCTCGACGAAAGCCGGCGCTTCATTGGCAAGCGTCGTCAGCGGATCCGCAAGCGAGTTGGCCAGCAGCGCGATGACAAGAGCGACCCCGCTTGACAGCAGAAAGGCGTTGGCGAGCCGCGGCACTCCCATCTTGCTGAGATTTTCGGCGGCGAGGCCGAGGATCATGCCGACGACCACCGCAAGCGTGATGGGGATAAGGATCAGCGACATCATATAGACGGCCGCCAGCCCGAGGATGGCGAAGATGCCGATGATCGCCCAGGCCGTGCTGATATCCAGCCCGTCCTTTTCCACACGACGCACCGGCGCAGGTGGTGGCAGCTCCTCCGCCGCCTCCTGCAATGTCTTTGCCCAGGTGCTGGTGCGGCGTTCGCCGTCGGCGATCTTCTTTGCCTGTTTGCGGATGCCGTTGGCGATGCCCATGCGGTGAGGTCCCCGAAGCCCCATTGCTTCGCCACAAGAACGCGCTGCTTCGGTTCCGGTTCCGCAAGGTCACCGCGATGCCGCAAATGGCGCCCGTTGCAGGCGTGCGCGGTCAGGCGAGAGGACCTCCGCCCCGCGCCGGCAAGCAAGCGAGTTGAATTGCATCGCCGGAACAAGCTTGCAGTGGCGGGCGTTCGACGTCGGAAGGAGATAGCTCATGACCGAAGATCCCGATCGGACGAAAACCACCGAGACCTATTCGACCAATCCCCCTTACGCCGACGAGAGCAGCCTAAAAGCCGCCGACCAACGGCGTTGGTGGGCCTGGACGGTCCTTGCGGCAGGCGCGGCCGTTCTCATCATTGCCGGCGTCAGTGTTGCGATCTGGCCCGACCCCGACAATAACGATCCGACGGCGACGGCGTCGACGAAACCGGATCCGATCAATACGCAGCCGTCCGGTCCCGGCACGTTCAACGATGACCCGGCCTCCGGCCCTGCACGGCCGCCGGAAGCAACAGACCGTTCGCTGGCGCCGAGTGGCAACGGCGGCGGGCCGACCGGGGTGACGACGCCATCGGGAACCGAGAAGGTCCAATAGCCGTCCCGGTCAGGCCGACAGCGTCAAGCCGATGCCCCAGGGATCCCGGAGGAAGACGCCGCCATCGCGCTTCTCGCTGTTGATCTCCAGTGCGTCGAGCTTCGAGACCGCCGCATCGAGCGTCGCCTTGTCGTTGAAACGGATCTTGTAATCGGACAGGCCGGTCATATTGTCGGCGCGCGGGCCCGCACCCCGGCTGTTCCAGATATTGGCGGCGAGATGGTGGTGATAGCCGCCGGTCGCAAAGAAGCTGGCGCCGGGATAGCGGGCCATCAGCTTGAGGCCGAGCACGTCGCGATAGAAGGCGTCGGCCTGCGGGATATCGCCGACCTGCAGATGCAGATGGCCGATCGCCGTCCCCTGCGCCATGCCGTCCCAGCGATCGTCCTGCGCGCTGTCGTAAAGCGCCTGCAGGTCGAGACGCTGCGTCGCCATCTCCACCATGCCGTCCTGATGAAACTTCCATCCCTGGTGCGGCCGGTCGGCATAGATTTCGATGCCGTTGCCTTCCGGGTCTGAAAGATAGATCGCCTCGCTGACGAGATGGTCGGAAGCGCCGTCAAGCACGACATTGTTATGCGCCGCATGCCGCAGCCAGCGCGCCAGTTCGGTGCGGTCCGGCATCAGGAAGGCGGTGTGGAACAGGCCTGCGGCGTTTCGCGGCGCGATTGCGGCATTGCCGGCGGTCGTCAGCGTCAGCAGCGGCTGCCCGCCGACGCCGAGGACTTCGCCGCTTGCCGTCTTTTCGATGACTTTCAGGCCGAGCATCGACTGATAAAAGCCGGACACAAGCGCGAGGTCTCGGACGACGAGATGCGATTGGTCGATATAGGCAGGCCGCGTCAGCGCATAGGATGTCTCGGTCGTCATGAATAATTCTCCTGCCTCTGAAATTGAAGGCGCACCGGCGGTGGCGGCAACCATGCCGCCTGTAGCAAACCCGAGAAAGTGTCGCCGGTTCATTCGCCTGATCTCCTCGGGTTGCCGTACTTGACCTCTATATGGCTCATCTGGATTGTTCACAGAAGGCTCGTTTTTGAGGATGAAGCGTTGAGTAGCTGTTGACGATGACGCGAGCCGGCCTTGATCGGAGTCAATGCGCCCATATCTTTATTAGAGCAAGCTTATGCATCTCAGTCATGGAGGGAAGCCATGTACAGGAAGATTATCGTGGCGATCGCGCTCGGCCGCCTCGACAGGGGAGAGAACATTCTTCGCAAGGCCGCGTCGCTGCTCGATGACGGCGGCGAGATCGTCGCCCTCAACGTCGTCGAGGATGTGCCGACCTATGTCGCGATCGAGCTCCCGGCCAATATGCTCGAGGACGCATTGAAGGACAGTCGCGACAAGTTGGAAGGGCTGGTTGCTACCACCGGAATTGCGGCAAAGATCGACATCCGCAACGGTCCGCCGGCCAAGGCCATTATCGCGGCCGCCGAAAGCCATGGCGCCGACCTCATCATCCTCGCCTCGCATATTCCGGATTTTTCCAACTACTTTATCGGCGCCACGGCCGACCGCGTCGTGCGTCACGCCAAGTGCTCAGTGCTAGTCGAGCGGCAGAAGATCTGAATCTGCGCCGCTCCATTTTCCGAGTGCTCTTTCGCGCCGTCGAGGCGGGGAAGATGTCGTGCGGTCTGTCACGAAGATTTACCGCCTGCGCGACGTGCCGCTGTTGCGCCGCCATCGGTTCAATGCGACCATCACCATCGGGCACGAAACGGATTGGCGCGCATGGCTGAGTTCAACGGCATTCGCTGGGCTTACGACAGATATGAGCTGATCGCCGATGGCATCGTCCATGGCGTCGGCCTCGTGCTGGCGCTGATCGGCGCCACCGTTCTGATCTTCTACGCCACGGTCTGGAGCTCCTATGGCGCACTCGCCGCCGCCTGGATCTATGGCGTCGGACTGGTGCTGACGCTTGCCATTTCCTTTTCCTACAATCTCTGGCCGGTCTCGCGCACGAAATGGTTCCTGCGCCGCTTCGATCATTCGGCGATCTTCATCCTGATCGCCGCCACCTATACACCCTTCCTCCAACGCGGCGCCGA
This sequence comes from Rhizobium sp. H4, assembly GCF_003013335.1. Classification (NCBI taxonomy): domain Bacteria; kingdom Pseudomonadati; phylum Pseudomonadota; class Alphaproteobacteria; order Hyphomicrobiales; family Rhizobiaceae; genus Rhizobium; species Rhizobium sp. H4. The sequence goes on along the minus strand of NZ_PSOW01000001.1, from coordinate 469,177 downwards.
CGATCCGCTGCTCTTGTACATGCTGGTGGCGATCTGGCTGTTCGCCGCCGTCGGCATCGTCCTGAAATGCGCCTTTCCCGGCCGCTACGACCGTCTCGCCATCCTGCTTTACCTCGCCATGGGCTGGAGCGGCGTGCTGGTCGCCGGGCCTGTCTCCGCGCGCATCCCCTCCGCCTCGATGCTGCTGATCGTCATCGGCGGCGTCCTCTACTCGCTCGGCGTCATCTTTCATGTCTGGGAGAAACTGCGCTTCCAGAACGCCATCTGGCATGGCTTCGTCGTCATCGCCGCGGCCGTGCATTATTCGGCGGTGTTCACCTGTTTCAGCCTGTCGGCATCGGGTTTCTGAGCGGCGGCCGGGCGCAACTTGTCCCGCAACCGCGGTCTCTACCATCTGCCGTTTACATCTTCTGAACCGCGGCGTATGCCACCCCAGATAGCCAATCAAACCGGACCAACCATGACAGACGCCGTCCTCATTCGCGACGCCACCGAAGCCGATCTTCCCGCCATCCGCGAGATTTACAATCACGCCGTCGAGCACACGACGGCGATCTGGAACGAGACGCTCGTCGATCTCGAAAACCGGCGGGAATGGCTGAGGGCGCGCAAGGGGCGCGGCTTTCCCGTCATTGTCGCCGAAATGTCGGGCAAGGTCGCGGGCTACGCCTCCTACGGCGATTGGCGCGCCTTTGACGGCTACCGCCATACGGTCGAACATTCCGTCTATGTCGACAAGGATTGCCGCGGCGCCGGTATCGGCGAGACCCTGATGCGCGAATTGATCGCGCGTGCCGCCGCCGGCAATGTCCACGTGATGATCGCCGGCATCGAGGCTGAGAACACCGCCTCGATCCGGCTGCACGAGAAGCTCGGCTTCCGCATCGCCGGCAGATTTTCCGAGGTCGGCACCAAGTTCGGCCGCTGGCTGGATCTCACCTGCATGGAGCTTCGTCTGCCCTCCAAAACGGATTGACCGCCTGGCTTGGAAGACCGGATGGCCGCTTGCCCGGGCAAAGCGGATGAACGCTTCGGACGGAGTGACCCCGCAAATCATTGCCGGCGCGTTCGCCATCTTTTTATTGTATTCTGAGCTGTGTAGAAATGGGAGCGCCTGCTTCGCGAGAGGCGGCGTGATAAGCGTCATGGAGATCAACAGTTCAATGGCAATGCATCGATCGGCGCTCGGCCTCCTTGCCTTCCTTCTTCTCGCCGCCGCTCCGATCTCTACGCGCGCTGCCGATTGCGGCAGCACGGCCTCGCCGAAGCTCGACTGGCAGGAATGCTCGAAGAAAAACCTGATGCTGCAGGGCAGTGATCTCGAAGGCGCCAATCTCTTCAGCACCGATTTCTCGCTGACCGATCTCAGCGGTGCGAATTTCAAATCCGCCAATCTGGAGAAGGCGACTTTGGTGCGTGCCTCGCTCGAAGGCTCACATGCCGAAGGGGCCAACTTCGCCAAGGTCGAGGCCTATCGCGCCAGTTTCGCGAATATTGCCGCCGAAGGCGCTTCCTTCGCCGGCGCTGAGCTGCAGCGCGCCAATTTCGGCGGCGCCCGGCTCGCCGGCGTGAGCTTCGAAAAGGCCGAACTCGGCCGCGCCGATTTCGACAAGGCAGTGCTGACGGGGGTGAAATTCTCCTTCGCAAATCTCTCCCGCGCCGATCTCTCCAACGCCACCTTCGAAGGTCCGGCGACATTCGAGCGCGCCTTCATGTTCCTGACCCGCATCGAGGGCCTCGACCTCTCGGCTGCCGCCGGGCTCGAACAGGCGCAGATCGAGCTCGCCTGCGGCGATGCCTCGACCAAGCTGCCGCCCGGCCTCTCGGCGCCGGCAACCTGGCCATGCCCTGCAGAGCACGAGTGATCGGTCGGGCTTCGCAGGATCGCGCGGCCGGATTATCGACTGCGATGGATGCCGGAGCTAGTGGAGCTTGAACTCGCCCATGACGCGGCGCCATTCGTTAGGTCCGATCAGTTGCTGATGGGTGTAGCGAACGGAGTGTAGCGGCCCGTCGAGCGTCGACTGCCAGAAATCGAGAAACTTGTGCATTTCCGGAAAGTCCGGGGCGAGGTCGTAATCCTGCCAGACATAGGTCTGCAGCACGAATTCAAAATCAGGAATGCGATAGAGGATATGCGCGGTGGTCAGTCCATAGCCGTTCAGCTGACGCTCCAGATCTGATGAAAATTGCATGCTTCATCTCCGTTTCATGACGCTCGAAAGGTGGCGCAAAATTTTGCGGCCATCAACGGATTTCTGAACGCGTCCACCCTGTTTATTGTTCCTTTACAGGATGTTAGCAGCCACTCCGAGTGAGTGCTAATTTTTTTATGGCGCCCTCTTGAAATGGGAAAAGCGCAAAACCAGATCATTGCGCGCAGAACGCTCGATCGAGGTTTTGCACCCGCCCGGACTGGTCATCCGGTCCGGCCAGGGGAACAACATCATTATTGTTTGTCCATTGGAGGAAAACATGTCGTTCCGACCGCTTCATGATCGCATTCTCGTCCGCCGCGTCGATTCCGAGGAAAAGACCAAGGGCGGCATCATCATACCCGATACCGCCAAGGAAAAGCCGCAGGAAGGCGAGGTCATCGCCGTCGGCCCCGGCGCGCGCGATGATGCTGGCCAGGTCCAGCCGCTCGACGTCAAGGTCGGCGACCGCATCCTGTTCGGCAAGTGGTCCGGCACCGAGATCAAGATCAATGGCGAAGACCTGCTGATCATGAAGGAAAGCGATGTCATGGGCATCATCGAGGCCCGGGCCGCCGAAAAGATCGCCGCCTGAGGCGATTTCCGCGCATTAGTCAAAAAAGCTGCCTATTGAAGGAGTTACAGAATGGCTGCGAAAGAAGTCAAATTTCATAGCGATGCCCGTGAACGCATGCTGCGTGGGGTCGATGTATTGGCCAATGCGGTGAAAGTAACGCTCGGCCCGAAGGGCCGCAACGTTGTGATCGACAAGTCCTTCGGCGCGCCGCGCATCACCAAGGACGGCGTTTCGGTCGCCAAGGAAATCGAACTCGAAGACAAGTTCGAAAACATGGGTGCCCAAATGCTGCGTGAAGTAGCATCCAAGACGAATGATCTCGCCGGCGACGGTACCACGACGGCGACCGTTCTCGCCCAGGCGATCGTCAAGGAGGGCGCAAAGGCGGTTGCCTCCGGCATGAACCCGATGGATCTGAAGCGCGGCATCGATCTTGCCGTCGACGCGGTGGTCGCGGAATTGAAGGCTAACGCCCGCAAGATCTCCAACAATTCCGAAATTGCCCAGGTCGGTACTATTTCAGCCAACGGTGATTCCGAGATCGGCCGCTATCTCGCCGAAGCGATGGAAAAGGTCGGCAACGAAGGCGTCATCACGGTCGAAGAGGCCAAGACCGCCGAAACCGAACTCGAAGTCGTCGAAGGCATGCAGTTCGACCGCGGCTATCTCAGCCCCTACTTCGTCACCAACCAGGACAAGATGCGGGTCGAGCTCGAGGATCCCTATATCCTGATCCACGAGAAGAAACTGTCGAACCTGCAGTCGATGCTGCCGGTTCTCGAAGCTGTCGTTCAGTCCGGCAAGCCGCTCCTCATCATCGCTGAAGATGTCGAAGGCGAAGCGCTTGCAACGCTCGTCGTCAACAAGCTCCGCGGCGGCCTGAAGATCGCTGCCGTCAAGGCCCCCGGCTTCGGCGACCGCCGCAAGGCCATGCTCGAAGACATCGCCATCCTGACCGGCGGCACCGTCATCTCCGAAGACCTCGGCATCAAGCTCGAGAATGTGACGCTCAACATGCTCGGCCGGGCCAAGAAGGTGGCGATCGAGAAGGAAAACACCACCATCATCGATGGTGCCGGTTCGAAGGCGGAACTTGACGGTCGCACCGCTCAGATCCGCGCCCAGATCGAAGAGACCACCTCCGACTACGACCGCGAGAAGCTGCAGGAACGTCTTGCCAAGCTCGCCGGCGGCGTTGCCGTCATCCGCGTCGGCGGCTCGACGGAAGTTGAAGTGAAGGAAAAGAAGGACCGCGTCGACGACGCGCTGCATGCAACCCGCGCGGCGGTCGAAGAAGGCATCCTGCCCGGCGGCGGCGTGGCATTGCTGCGCGCGGTCAAGGCGCTCGACGCTATCAAGACCGCCAATGATGACCAGCGCGTCGGCGTCGACATCGTTCGTCGTGCAATCGAGGCGCCGGTTCGCCAGATCGCCGAAAACGCAGGCGCGGAAGGTTCGATCATCGTCGGCAAGCTGCGGGAGAAGAGCGAATTCGCTTACGGCTGGAACGCCCAGACCGGCGAATATGGCGATCTCTACGCGCAGGGCGTCATCGATCCGGCCAAGGTCGTTCGCACCGCACTACAGGATGCCGCCTCCGTTGCCGGCCTGCTGGTGACGACGGAAGCGATGATCGCCGAGAAGCCGAAGAAAGACGCCGCACCGGCAATGCCGGCCGGCGCCGGCATGGACTTCTAAGCGATCGCCTGGCCCGTCCTGCCCTCGGGGCGGGCCTCGCCACCAAAATGAGAATGCATGAAGTTCCATCGGTCAACATCAGTGGAGCCAAGCCATGAGAAAGGAAAGCACCAGCAATTCCATCGAGCAGCAAGCCAGGGCAGCGATCAGCGCGGGGCATCTGCTTCATCCAGCGAAACATTTCAGTCACCCGCGTGACGTGCTGACCGCCACCGACATCAGCAATGACGAAAAGCGGGCGATTCTCGCCTCCTGGGCATCCGATATCTTCGCCATCGAATCCATACCTGCTCTTCGCCTTTATCCCGGGGCGGAAAGAGCCGTCTCCTATGACGAGATCCTCGAAGCGCTGAAGACGCTGGATAAGGGTGATCGGCAATCCGGGGAGCAGGGTTCGTCCGCTCCCTCTGGGTCCCGCAGGGCCCGTCGCCACAGGCTGGCGGCACGCCGGCTGCCGGGGCTCGGCTTTTGCAGCTATTCGAGAGGAGGACGGCGTTACCAGCCATTTGAGAGCTGACCCTCCAGCTGACCTGACGCGTGCTCCCTTGAGGACGCAGGCATGATTTTTGCCGACGACTCTTTGCTCAACTGAGGAGGTTTTGCCAATGAAGATCGCTCAGATTGCACCGCTTGCCGAGAGCGTTCCGCCAAAGCTCTACGGCGGAACGGAGCGGATCGTCTCTTATCTTACTGAAGAACTCGCCGGCCAGGGGCACGAGGTCACGCTGTTTGCCAGCGGCGATTCCGTCACCCGCGCGAGACTGCTGCCGTGTGCGAACGTCGCACTTCGGTTGAATCCGACGGTCAAGGACCATCTGCCGCATCAGGTCGTGATGCTGGAGGAGATCCGTCAGCGCGCGCATGAGTTCGACGTGCTGCATTTCCACATCGATCTCCTGCATTTCCCGCTGATCCGCGATTTCGCCGATCGCACGGTTACCACACTGCACGGACGGCTAGACCTGCCTGATCTCAAGCCGTTTTACACGGCGTTCCCGGACGTTCCGCTGGTGTCGATCTCCAATGATCAGCGCCGCCCGATGCCACCGGTCAACTGGCGCGGCACGGTCTATCACGGTTTGTCGGCCGATCTACTTCCCTTCACGGAGAATCCGAAGGGCAATTACCTTGCCTTCCTCGGGCGGATTTCTCCGGAAAAGCGCCCCGACCGCGCGATCCAGATCGCGGCAAAGGTCGGAATGCCGCTGAAGATCGCCGCCAAGATCGATAATGTCGACAGAGCCTATTGGGAAACCGTGATCGAGCCGATGGTAAAGAGCCATCCGCATGTGGAATACATCGGCGAGATCAACGAACACCAGAAGGCTGACTTCCTTGGCAATGCAGGCGCGCTGCTCTTCCCCATCGACTGGCCGGAACCCTTTGGACTGGTGATGATCGAGGCAATGGCCTGCGGCACGCCGGTGATCGCGTTCGGCTGCGGCTCGGTTCCCGAGGTCATTGACAATGGCGTCTCCGGCATTCTGGTCGACAGTGTCACCGAGGCGGCCGAGAACGTCGAATGGGCGCTCCGGCTGGATCGACGCAGAGTGCGGGGCGCATTCGAAAAGCGTTTCACTGCGGAGCGGATGGCGTTCGACTATCTCGACATCTATCGCAACTTGCCGGGTGTTCGCACCAAAGCGGCGCCAATCCGCCGGTCGAATGGTCAGGCGCCCGACCTGCAGGCTGTCGCCTGACGCCAAGGAGGAGACATGTCGAACATTTCTGCGGGCATCGACGCCGCCACTGCATCACTACGCCCGGCGGCGGTCGCCCAGTTCTTCATTCCGGCTGCCGCATCGCTACAGGAGCGCCGGCCGCGTACCCTGAAGCACGGCGATACGTTCGCCGTCTTCGACTACAATGGCGACGCTCTATCCGGGCCTGGAAGCCCAGAAGGTCTTTACCACCGGGATACCCGTTATCTCTCGCATCTCTACCTGACGATCAATGGACAGCGGCCGATGCTTTTGTCGTCGACCCTTCGAGATGACAACGCCACGCTGACTTGCGACCTCACCAATCCTGACCTGTTCGATGACAGGGGAAAGCTGGTCATGGGCCATGACCTGATTCACCTGCGCAGGTCACGGTTTCTGTGGAATGACCGCTGTTATGAGCGGGTGGCTGTGCGGAATTATGACGAACGGCGCCAACATGTCCGCATCCAGATCGCGTTCCAGGCGGATTTCGCCGATCTTTTCGAAGTCCGCGGAACGGCAAGAGCAAAGAGAGGCCGCGATCTTCCCGCCGTAATCGAGCCGGCTTGCATCCTCCTTTCCTATATCGGCCTGGACGATCACAAGCGGTCGACGCGACTTTCCTTTGTACCTGAGCCCTCGGAAATCCGCAGCGATCTTGTGACCTACGATTTCGAGCTCGATCCGCACGAGTCCAGATCGCTCTTCATCACCATCGGCTGCGACCAGACCTCCGCCGATCAACCTGCCCATTATTCTTTCTTCCTGGCGCTGCGGGATGCACGCCGTGCGCTGCGCGCTTCTTCCTCGCGCGCGGCTTTAATTGCAACTTCCAACGAGATCTTCAACGAAGTTTCGCGGCGCAGCGTCTCCGACCTCTACATGTTGATGACCGACACGGCGGAAGGTCCCTATCCCTACGCTGGAATTCCCTGGTTCAGCACCGTCTTCGGCCGCGACGCTTTGATCACCGCGCATCAGACACTTTGGCTCGATCCGGAGATTGCGCGCGGGGTTCTTTGTCATCTGGCCGCCAACCAGGCGGCGAACGTCGATCCTGCCTCGGACGCCGAGCCGGGCAAGATCCTGCACGAAGTGCGTTACGGTGAAATGGCCGAGCTGGGCGAGGTTCCATTCCGGCGTTATTACGGCAGCGTCGACTCGACGCCGCTGTTCGTCATGCTGGCAGGCGATTATCTCAAACGAACCTCGGATCTTGCGACTATCGAACGTCTGATGCCGCATATCGAGGCAGCGCTGACATGGATCGACGAATACGGCGATCGCGATGGCGACGGCTTCGTCGAGTATGGTCGGCTGACCGAAGAGGGCCTGATCAATCAGGCATGGAAAGACAGCCACGACTCGGTGTTCCATGCCGATGGCACATTGGCCAGGGGGCCGATCGCGATCGCCGAAGTTCAGGCTTATGTCTATGGGGCTTGGCTAAGTGCCCTGGAAATCTTTCGGCGAATCGGTAAGCCGGAACGAGCGGCGAGCTTTCTCGCGCGGGCGGAAGGACTGCGCCGTGCCTTTGACATCAGTTTTTTCGACGAGGAACTCGGCACATATGTGCTGGCCCTGGACGGGGACAAACGACCCTGCCGGGTTCGATCGTCGAACGCCGGCCATGCCCTGTTCACCGGTATAGCTTATCCTGAACGGGCGGCACAGATTGCCCGCACTCTGATGAGTGCATCGTCCTTCTGCGGCTGGGGCATTCGCACCCTTCCCTCCACCGAAGCACGCTACAATCCTATGAGCTACCACAATGGTTCGGTCTGGCCGCACGACAATGCCATGATCGCCACTGGCCTTGCCCGTTATGGCTATCGAACCGAAGCGGCGCGCATCTTCGAAGGGTTGTTCGCAGCCGCCAGCTATATCGAGCTCAGGCGGCTTCCCGAACTTCTTTGCGGCATGCCGCGTCAGCGGGCACGGGGGCCGACCTTTTATCCGGTTGCCTGCTCGCCTCAAGCATGGGCGGCTGCAGCGCCCCTGTCTTTGCTGCAATCCTGTCTCGGCCTCGACTTCGACCCGGATGGCATGCAAATCAGCTTCAATCTGCCGCAACTTCCCTCGTTCGTCGACGAGGTGATCTTGCGGCACCTGTGGATCGGCAGTGGTTCGGCTGACGTCGCCATCCGGGGGTCGGGACGGCAGGTCGTGGTCGATGTCATCGATCGTCGGGGCAACGTTCAGGTGCTCACCACCGCATGACGAAGCACGGTCTGGAGTAGGCGGGTCCCCGCCTCTCTAATCCTCTTCCTCTTCATCCGCCCTCAGCAGGTCGATCAGCGCAGCAATCCGGCCGGTCGGCAGAGGTCGGCCTTCGCCGATTAGCGCCTCATCGTTGTTGGCCCAGGCAAATGCCTCGGCAAGTTCGGCCTGCGTTGCACCTGTTGCGATGACCTCGGCTACAAGCGTGCTGTCGGCAGGCCCAAGGACGGCGATGACGTCGCCTGAAGTCATTGTCATAGCCATTTCTCCTGGTTCAAGCTGCGCCCAGCATATGGTGCGCCTATAAATGAAATCAATTTTCCTCTGCGAAATTCCATCCCCTTGAAACGTTAAGCCGCTGAATTACATAAATATTGTCGATCGCTGAAGAGGGGTCGACAGAAGGTCCAGGAGACGCCGGTCGCTCTTGGCGTCTCCTTGTATCCATGTTGCTTATGAGGAGGATATGGCTATGAGGACAAACTCCGACTTCACGCCCCTGTTTCGCTCGAGCGTCGGCTTCGAACGAATGTTGAATGCGCTCGAGGCTGCACGCCGCGCCGAGACAGTCGACAACTGGCCGCCTTATGACATCGTCAAGACCGGCGAGGATGATTACCGCATCACCATGGCAGTGGCGGGCTTCTCACAGGATGAATTGGCGCTCAGTCAAGAGGAGAACATGCTCGTCGTCTCCGGCCAGAAGGCGAATGGTGAAGATGTTCAGTATCTGCATCGCGGCATTGCCACACGGCCGTTTCATCGCCGGTTCGAACTCGCCGACCACGTGAAGGTTGTGGATGCCGAGCTCGTCAATGGTCTGCTGACCATCGGTCTCAAGCGCGAAACACCGGAAGAGGTGAAGCCGCGCCAAATTGAGATCGCAACGGCTCAGGCGATGCCGAAGGCGGAACCGGAACAGATCGAAGCCGGCAAGCACGCGGCTTGAGCTCTGCCCCGGCAGCAGGCAGCCATCGGCGAGATGGCTGGCGCCATGTGGAGAGCTTGCCCAACAACCACCAGAAAGGAGTAAAACCATGAGTGTCCGTGACTTGATTCCCTGGGGTCGCAACAACGGCAACCAGGTTCCGACTCTTTTTCGCGACGATGACCGCGATCCCTTCCTGTCACTCCATCGCGAAGTCAATCGGCTGTTCGACGATGTTTTCCGCGGCTTCGGCTCCGGGCTGCCGTCAATGCGTGGCGCCAGCGGCTTCGGTGCCGGCTGGCCGAGTGTCGAAATCTCCGATACCGACAAGGAAATCAAGGTGACCGCGGAAGTCCCCGGCCTCGAGGAGAAGGACATCGAGGTCCTGCTCAATGACGGCGTTCTGACGCTGAAGGGTGAAAAACGTTCCGAGACGGAAGACAAGGAGAAGCAGTTCTCGGAGCGCTACTACGGCCGCTTCGAGCGACGTATCCCGCTCGGCATGGAGGTTAGGGAAGACCAGGTCGAGGCCACCTTCAAGAACGGCGTCCTGACCGTAAGCTTGCCAAAGACCGAAAAGGCTCAGTCACAGGTCAAGCGCATCGCCATCAGGAGCTGATCGAAACGAGCGCGGCGGCCGCCCCGCGGCCGCCGCTTGTCCTTGCCGGAATGGGGAGGATAAACGGTGGAAACTGTTCATCAATTACAGAAGGAAAGCGAATTAAAGTCCTGCGGTCCCCGCGCCTCGAACAACAATCGGCGCAGCCATCCTCTTGCGGGAAGATCACTGTTTCCAGAGAATGCCACTGCCCGCATCTTGAAACCGTCCTGCTCCGTGATGACGTCGGCAACCGCACCGACCAAGGAGTGGCGGCTTGTCTTCGATCGCTGCAGCGCTCCGTTCATCGAGCCTCTGCTGGGCTACACCGGCAGTGGTGAGACGCTGGTGCAGGTGGAGTTGAAATTTCCGACCCTCGAATCGGCCATTCGCTATGCGGAGCGGCAGGGTCTCGATTACTTCTTGCAACGACAGGCAGACACGGGCGCACAGCTGTCTCCGAGGCTGGTCGTGCCCGGACGAGAGGGCGGGAGACGGGGTCATGATCTGCCCGAACACAAGGCAGCATGAGGTGCGCCCATGAACCCGCATGTCGTGGATTGCCACAAAATCCAGCTCGACAGGTTTGCTTTAACGGTTGCTGCGGCCGCGCGCGGTCGTTTCGGGCGTGGTGCGAAGCCGGTCCCCGAACTGCCCGAAAGCCCGACCGAGCTCAAATTTAAGGAGATCGCAGGCGACGCCTTTAGGAAGGGCGGACTGTTGTTCCTGGCGGGAATATCGGCAACAGCCCCACTTGCAGCTCCCCGCGCCACGATTTCCGAGGCTTGCGGTGACGGTGATCCACTGGCGCCGCAGCCGTCTCCTGTCCACAGGAGGCGGTCCATTGATGATCCAACCAAAACAAGAAGGAGAAATGACCGATGCTGAAGTCTCTGTCTTCTAACAACCGGACGGCTTTCGATATCGTCAATATCGTTGCCGGTCTTGGCCTCTTGATCTCACCCTGGCTGTTCGGCTTCGCCGCTGAAACTTCTGCAGCCTGGAATGCATGGATTGTCGGCGCTGCCATCACCGTGCTCGCCGTCGCGGCTCTCTATGCGTTTTATGAGGCGGAGGAGTGGGCGAACCTGGTGCTCGGCCTTTGGGCCCTGGTCGCTCCATGGATTCTCGGCTTTTCGGCCGTGACGGCAGCCATGTGGGCGCATGTGATTGCCGGCATTGTAGTCGCTGTCCTGGCCGCAGGCAGCATCTGGTTCAGTCATAACCATCCGCTGTCGGCCGCATGAGTCCGGTCTGAACGGGCTCGGGTGTCCGAGCCCGTTCTTTTGCCCGGTGCCAAGGACGATGTCGGAGTAGTAACCGTCAGATCCAAGGAGCAACCGATGTTTGATCTCTCCGCAAGACTCCACACGATTGTTGCTTCCGTAGCCATTGCCGCTGGAGCCGCGCTTTTCGCAGTCACGCCGAGCGTTGCACAGACAGCAGGAGCGGCACCGTCGGCCACCTTGCCGACGCTGGCACCGATGCTGGAGCGTATCACGCCTGCCGTCGTCAACATTGGCGTCCTCTCGCGCTCCCCCTCCGAGAACAATCCGCTATTCAGCGATCCCTATTTCCGTCGGTATTTTAATCTGCCGGAGCAGCAGCAGAGAGCCAGAATGAGTGCCGGTTCGGGCGTCATCGTGGACGCCTCCAAGGGCTACGTCCTGACGAACTACCACGTCGTTGATGGGGGTACGGACATTTCAGTCACGCTCAAGGATGGCCGGCAACTCGCTGCGAAACTTGTCGGCAGTGACAAGGGTACCGACCTTGCTCTGCTCGAGGTCGATGCGCGGAACCTTACGGCCATTGAGATCGGAGACTCCGATGCTCTCAAGGTGGGGGACTACGTCGTCGCAATCGGTAACCCCTTCGGGCTCGGCCAGACGGTGACATCTGGTATCGTCAGTGCGCTCGGACGAAGCGGCTTGAACATCGAGGGCTACGAAGATTTCATCCAGACCGATGCCTCCATCAACCCGGGCAATTCTGGCGGTGCCCTGGTGACGCTAGACGGCAAGCTGGTCGGGATCAATACCGCGATTCTCAGTCCTGCGGGCGCCAATGTCGGCATCGGCTTTGCGGTGCCAACCACCATGGTCGTGTCGGTGATGAAGCAGCTGATCGCCCATGGCGAGGTACAGCGTGGCCGATTGGGCGTCGGCATCCAGGATATCACACCGGATCTGGCAGACGCGCTCGGTCTCGGTGACCTGCGCGGCGCGCTCGTCGCCAACGTCGAACCCGGCTCGGCCGCCGATCGGGCTGGACTGAAAACCGGCGATGTGGTGACCGCCGTGGACGGCAACGCGGTGCGTGGCGCGACTGACCTCAGGAACCGCATTGGCCTCACGCCAGTGGGCAGCGAGATTAGGCTGACCGTGAAGCGCGGCAGCGAGCAGCGCGAGATTGAAGTCACCACCACGAGCGAAAGTCGCACCTCCTCTGACCTCTCGGGGACGCTGCTCGACGGTGCGATATTGCGGGACGCCTCGGCACCCGAATCCGGGGCAGTTGGAGCCTCGGGCGTCGTGATCGAGAGCGTGGCTGCTGACAGCCGAGCCGACCGCGCCGGCCTTCGTGCAGGCGACGTAATCGTCGCGGTCAACAGAACCCCAGTCTCCTCGGTTACAGAATTGCGTCGTACCATCAGCAAGGCGGCTGTAGCCGCCCTGGAACTATTGCGGGATGGCGCGCGCTTTCTTTTGGTCATCAGGTGAATGAGGGTGAGCGTCCCTCTCGTGATGTTAACGCGCTGGCCGGCCCGCTGAGTGTAGTGTTTCTACACCGCGGGCCAATCGCCGACGGGCGCTCATGCCCCGAAGATTTTCAACGAACGTGCGGTTCCTTGTTCCGCTGCGGAAGCGACGTCATCAAGGCTGCTCTCCGGCGCCAGCAGATCGTGTTTCTCAGCAAACGCGACGAACAGGCCGCGGGCGGTTTCCGCCTCGATTTCGCCGCGGAGTGCGGCGGTGCAGGCCTTGAGGGCAATAGAATGGGCGGGGTCTCTGAATGTCTCCGGCCATTCGGCAAGATGCCGATACGCCTCCATGACTGTTCGGACCTTCGCTGGAAATCCAAGGCCGACAAAAATAGTGACAGGCTGTTTGAACACATCGGGTTTCATCATTCGCTCCTTCCCTACCGCGATGTTGAACGAGCAATCTGCGCCAAGCGGCCTCCGAGCTGTGATCGGCGATAAGGCAGCGGCCTCTTAGGGGCGCTCGGCTTGCGGCAGATTAATTGGTTTTTGCGGGCTTTTAATTCAATAGGAACGAAGAAAAAATTGGCGCCTTTATCGCCGAAAATGCGGTGGAGAAAGGGCAGATCGGCAGGCGTGATTTCCCGCAGGGTCAGCCAGTCGGGCAGCGCCATCGGCCGCTCCTGCGTGCGGAATCCCCCTTGGCCGCTTTCAGAGCCGAACGCCTTATTTCCCGGGCTCGAACACCATGGCGTGGCCGTTGATGCAGTAGCGCAGGCCGGTGGGCGGCGGGCCGTCGGGGAAGACGTGGCCGAGATGGGCGTCGCAGGTGCCGCAGCGAATTTCGGTGCGCACCATGCCGTAGGTGGTATCGCGATGCTCGGTCACCGCATCGGGCGACACTGCTTCGAAATAGCTCGGCCAGCCGCAGCCGGCATCAAATTTCGTGTCGGAGCGGAAAAGCGGCGCGTTGCAGCCGACGCAGCGGTAAAGCCCGGTTTCGAAGGAATCCCAGTAGGGGCCGGTGAAGGCGCGTTCGGTACCGTGCTGGCGGGTGATGCGGTATTGCTCGGGCGTCAGCTGCTCTTTCCATTCCGCGTCGGTCTTATGGATCTTGGCGGTGGTTGCAGTTTCGGACATGACGTGCTCCTTTCGCCGAGGGGCGGTTCCGTCTTGCGAGGAAATGTGGTGCGCCGTCCTTGCTTCATCAAGCCTTCAGCGCCTGCGGTGACAATCGCGGCATGCAGCAGTTCAGGGAAGACGATTTCTTTTACATCCATTAAGGGTTTTCTGTTAGGGTTAATGTTACGTGCATTGAGGAAACATTGGTGTTTGAAGCGGCAATCGTCCTGCTCTACGGTCTCGTGGCCGCGGTCGCCATCGCGATCACGATGCTGGAAGGCTGGGCCAATCATGACGGCCTGACGTTCCATCGTCTTGCCGGGCTGGTCGCCTGCCTGCTCTGGCCGCTGGCGCTTGTGGCCTTCGTCTTGCACGGCTGCGCCGTCCGGTTGCTGACGCGTCTTTCCCGATCGATGGCCTGAGGGCTTGGAACTTTGCAGCGTGGTTTGGCTGCGACCGAAATCGCTTGAGACGCCTTGCCGTTTCGCCTAAGTCAGAAGACAAGCCGATTTGAGATCGGCTTTCCGTCTGGGCGGTAGAGGAGGAGACATGGCCGATGTCACGGCTCTGACATTTCTGGCCCTGTGTCTGCCGCTCGCCGGCGCTCTTGCCGCTCCCTTCGTCATCCGCTTTCTCGGCGCAAACGGTGCCTGGCTGCTGGCCGCCGCTCCGCTGTTCGCCTTCCTGCATTTTCTGCGCCTGCTTCCGCAGGTCGCACGCGGTCAGACCGTCACCGGCGGTTATGCCTGGGTGCCGAGCTACAACCTCTCCTTTTCCTGGTTCCTCGACGGGCTGTCGCTGGCCTTCGCGCTGCTGATCACCGGCATCGGCACGCTGATCGTGCTCTATGCCGGCGCCTACCTTAGGGGACACAAGGATCAGGGCCGCTTCTTCTCCTTCATCTTTCTCTTCATGGGCGCGATGCTCGGCATCGTGGTGTCCGACAGCTTCCTGATGTTCTTCGTGTTCTGGGAACTGACGTCGATTACCTCCTTCCTGCTGATCGGCTTCGATCACGAGCGCGAGGCGGCCCGTCGCGCCGCTCTGCAGGCGCTTGTCGTCACCGGCGGGGGAGGGCTGTGCCTGCTCGCCGGCCTGCTCATCCTCTGGAACATGTCTGATGTCACGCAGATGTCGCAGCTGATCGTGTCGGGCGATGTCCTGCGCGAAAGCCCGCTCTATCTCGCCGCTCTCATTCTGGTGCTCGGCGGCGCCTTTACCAAGTCGGCGCAGTTTCCCTTTCATTTCTGGCTGCCGAACGCCATGGAGGCGCCGACGCCGGTTTCGGCCTACCTGCATTCGGCCACCATGGTGAAAGCCGGCGTCTATCTACTGATGCGGCTCAACCCGGTCATGGGGGCAACGCCCGCCTGGGAAATCCTTCTACCATTCTTCGGCGGGCTCACCCTGGTGGTCGGCACGGCGCTCGCCATCCGCCAGACCGACCTGAAGCTCAAGCTCGCTCATACCACCGTCTCGTCGCTCGGCCTGCTCGTCATGCTGATCGGCTTCGGCTCGGACCACGCGGTGGAGGCGGCGGCGCTCTATCTGGTGGCGCATTCCCTCTTCAAGGGCGCGCTCTTCATGGTCGCCGGCATCATCGATCACGAAACCGGCACGCGCGACATCACCCGGCTCGGCGGCCTCAGGCGGGCGATGCCGCTGACATGGCTCATCGCCCTTGCCGCGGCCTTCTCCATGGCCGGTCTGCCGCCCTTCTTCGGCTTTCTCGCCAAGGAGGAGATCTATACGGCGCTCGCCGGCGGCGACATCCGCGCCATCACCTTCACGGCGATCGCCGTCTTCGGCAACGCGCTGATGTTTGCCGTCGCCTTTGCCGTGGCGCTGAAACCCTTCCTCGGCCAGAAGGTCGAGACGCCGAAATCCGCGCACGAGGCGCCCGTGCTACTCTGGCTCGGCCCCGCCGCTCTCGCTGTCCTCGGCCTGTTGTCGGCGGTGTTCTCGAGCTTCACCCATGCCGCTCTGTCTTCGCCGATCGCAGCCGCGATCCGCGGAACCCGGGTCGAAATCACCATTTCGCTGGCGCCGCATATCGGCCTGCCCCTGATCCTGTCGCTGCTGACAGTGTCGCTCGGAATCGGCGTCTACTGGCAGCTCGATCGCGCGCGGTTTTGGATGGCCGTTTTCCTGCGCGCCGCCGGGCGGGGGCCGGATCATGGCTTCGATCTTGCCGTATCGGCTCTTGTGCGCTTCTCCGCCCGCCTCATGCGTGTCGTCCAGCCGGGACGGCTTGAGATCTATGTCGCCTCCACGTTCCTCTGCCTCGCCGCCATCCTGATCGTTCCGCCCATCGTTTATGGTGAACTGCCGCGCTTTCCCGCCTGGCCCGCGGATGTCAGGCTGCATGAAGGGGCGGTCCTGCTGATCGCCGCTTTCGGCCTTGTCGCCGTGCTCATCGCCCGCGACCGACTGACGGCGATCGTCTCGCTCGGTATCCAGGGATTCGCCGTCGCCGTCATCTTCCTGCTGTTCGGGGCGCCGGACCTGTCATTTACGCAGTTCATGGTCGAAACGCTTTCGGTTGTCATCCTCGCCCTCGTCATGACAAGGCTCAAGCTTTCACCGGCCGACCGGCGGCCGTTCGGCCGCAGGCTGTTCGACGGCGCACTGGCGCTCGTCTGCGGTCTCGGTTTTGCACTCTTGCTGCTGCGGGCGACGCAGGCACCGTTCAACAATGCGCTGACGGCCTTCTTCAACGCCTATTCAAAATCGATCGCCCACGGAGCCAATGTCGTCAACGTCATCATCGTCGACTTCCGCGGCACCGATACGCTCGGTGAGATCGCCGTCGTCGCGGTCACCGGCCTTGCCATCCTGGCGCTGATCCGCATCCGCGCCGGCACCGAGCGCAAGCTTGCCGCCAATGATCCGGATGCGGTGGGGGCAGGGGAATGATCGTATGAATACCCTGATCTTCCGCACCATCGCCCCCTTCCTCACCGCGCTGATGCTGCTTTTTTCCGTCTTCGTGCTGCTGCGCGGCCACAACGAGCCGGGCGGCGGCTTCATCGGCGGGCTGATCGCCGCCTCGGGACTGGCGATTTACGGCATTGCCCGCGGCGTTGCCGCCGTTCACCGGGCGCTGTTCTTCCACCCGCTGTCGATTGCCGGCTGCGGCCTCTTCCTTTCGACTGCGGCCGGTCTTCTCTCGATCGTCGTCGGCGTTCCCTTCATGACCGGCCTCTGGATCTACCCGAACCTTCTCGGCCTCGAGGTGCCGCTGTCGAGCGTCATGCTCTTCGATCTCGGCGTCTATCTCGTGGTACTCGGCGCCATCACCTCGATCGCCCTCACATTGGAAGAAAAGGAAGTGGCATCGGAAGAAAAGGAGATGGAGTGATGGAGCCCCTTCTGGCGATCCTCGTCGGCCTGTTCTTTGCCGCCGCCATCTACCTGATGCTGTCGCGATTCTCGATCCGCATCATGCTCGGCATCGCCATCCTCGGCAATGCCGTCAATCTGCTGCTCTTTACATCAGGCCGGCTGACGCGCGAAGTGCCGCCGATCATCCCGGCGGGTCTCGAGACCTTGCCCGCCGGCACGGCCAATCCGCTGCCGCAGGCGCTCATCCTGACGGCGATCGTCATCTCCTTTTCCTTCCTGGCCTTCCTGCTGGTGCTGACCTACCGCGCCTATCAGGATCTCGGCACCGACGACACCAGCGAAATGCGTGCCGCCGAACCCGACGACCGGCCGCTGCCACCATTGGGGTATTGACGCGAATGCCGGTGCGGATGCTCACCCCCCTCTGCCCTGCCGGGCATCTCCCCCACAAGGGGGGAGATCGGCTGGGAGCCTCGTCTCGCTCCAGTCAAATGCCTCAGATCGGCGAAGCTGCTTGGCGTGAAATTACCATATCGAGAAGCGGCCGCCTCTTGCCGATCTCCCCCCTTGTGGGGGAGATGCCCGGCCGGGCAGAGGGGGGTACCCTGCGGCACGCCCCCGACCATCCCGGAGGCCGCACCTGATGGCCGCCCCAATCACCGTCGATCTCTCCGCCGCCTTGGTGACCGCCCCGGTGCCGCTAGCGCATTGGCTCGCCATTCTGCCGGTCGCCCATTGCATCACGCTCGGCGCTGTCCTGCTGATGGTGCGCGCCCATCCCCGCCTGCAGTCCTGGCTGGCCATTTCGGGCCTCGCGGGGCTGGCGCTGATCGATGCGGCGCTGCTTGCCAAGGTCGCGGCCGAAGGACCGCTCACCATGGTCATGGGGCGCTGGCTGCCGCCCTTCGGCATCGCCTTCACCGTCGATCTCTTCAGTGCGCTGATGGCCTTCGCCGCAGCCCTTGCGGGGCTAGCCGGCGGCATCTATGCGCTGGCCGATATCAGCGAAAGCGGCCGCCGCTACGGCTTCTTTCCGCTGCTCATGCTGCTGATGGCCGGTGTCACCGGCGCCTTTCTCACCGGCGACGTCTTCAATCTTTATGTCTGGTTCGAGGTGCTGCTGATGTCTTCATTCGGACTGATCATCCTCGGATCGGAACGGCAGCAGATCGACGGGGCGCTGAAATATGCGGTGCTCAACCTGATCGCCACGACCTTGTTCCTGGTGGGGGTCGGCATTCTCTATGCCGTCTTCGGCACGCTCAACATGGCCGATATCGCCGGGAAGGCGCGAGACATCAGCGGCACGGCGCCGTTGATGTCGCTGGCAAGCCTCTTCCTGCTTGCCTTCGCCATGAAGGCGGCCGCCTTCCCGGTCAATTTCTGGCTGCCCGCCGCCTATCATACGCCGCGCATCACCGTCTCGGCACTGTTTGCCGGCCTGCTGACCAAGGTCGGCATCTACGCGCTGGTTCGGGTGACGGTCATGCTGCTGCCGGCCGAACGCGCCGAACTCAGCCTTGTGATCGCGCTCGCGGCCGCCGCGACCATTCTCGTTGGCGCGCTCGGCGCGCTTGCCGAAAACGATGTCCGCCGGCTATTCGGCCATGTCGTCATTTCGGGCATCGGCAACATGCTTGCCGGCGTCGCGCTCGGCAATGCCGGCGGCATCGGCGGCGCGGTTTTCTACGCTCTCCATTCCATGGTGCTGATGACGGCGCTTTATCTTGCCGCCGGCGAGATCGCCCGGCGCGGCGGCGGCTTTTGCCTGTCGGACCTCGGCGGGCTTTATCGCCAAAGCGGCGGCTTTGCCGCACTTTCACTGGTGCTTTTCCTGGCCGCCTGCGGCCTGCCGCCCTTTTCCGGCTTCTGGCCGAAGGTCATGCTCGTCAAGGCCTCGCTCGATAGCGGCGCCTGGTGGCTGGCGGCGACAATCTTGACCGGCGGTTTTCTGACGACGATCGCCTTTGGCCGGCTCTTTCTCCTTGCCTATTGGCGTCCCGCGCCGATGACGCTCGCGCCGTCGCGCTCTTCCTGGCGCACCGTTCTGCCGGTCGCCGCGCTGACCGTGCTCACCATCGGCTTCGGCATCCTGCCGGAACGGCTGCTGGCGCTGTCGCAAGCGGCCGCCGCCGGCCTTGCCGATCCCCAGGCCTATCTCCATTCGGTCTTCCCGGAAGGAGCTCAGCGGTGATCGCTTTCCTCCTCAACCTGCTGCTTGCCATCGCCTGGGTTGCCGTTACCGGCAGCGCCTCGCTGCACAATCTCGTCTTCGGCTTCCTGCTGGCGGCTCTGGCGCTGGCCGTCATCCGCGAACCCTTCGGCGGCGGGGGATATCTGCGTCGCACCCGCCTGGTGCTGTCGCTCATTGCCCTCTTCCTCAAGGAACTGTCGCTGTCGGCCTGGAAGGTCACGCTCACGGTTCTGTCGCCGGATATGGAGCTGAAGCCCGGCATCTTCGCCTTTCCGTTGACGGTGACGAGCGATTTCGAGATCACCCTGCTGGCAAATCTCATCACGCTGACACCCGGCACGCTTTCCGTCGATGTCTCGACAGATCGCCGCACCCTCTATGTCCACGCGCTCGATTGCTCGGATCTGGAGGCTGCAAGGCGCGGCATTGCCAACGGTTTCGAACGCAAGATCATGGAGGCCTTCCGGTGATCACGCCCGCCGACATCGTTGCCGTCGCATCCTCGGCCGCCCTCCTCATCCTCGGTCTGGCGCTGCTCTTGACCGTCTGGCGCGTCGTTGCAGGTCCGACATTGCCGGATCGGATCCTCGCCCTCGACATGCTGACCGGCATCGCCATCGGCTTCATTGCCGTCATCGCGGTTAAGACAGGGTTCTCCCTCTATATCGATATCGCCATCTCGCTCGGCCTCGTCGGCTTCCTGGCAACCGTCGCCTTCGCCCGCTTCGTGCTGTCGCGCGGCAACATCAAATCGCCGCCATCGGTGTCCGCGGCAACGGGCGGCGCAAAGACGCGCCGGGCAAGGAGGAAGGGACGATGACGGCTTATCTCGTCGCAGCCGTCACCGCGCTGCTGCTGGTTGCCGGTGCGCTCTTTGCCCTTGCGGCGGCGATCGGCCTGGTCCGGCTGCCCGATCTCTATACCCGCATGCATTCGGCCTCGAAGGCCGGCACCGTCGGTTCCGGCCTGCTGCTCTTTGCCGCCGGCCTCTATTCGCAGGATCCGGCGGTTATCGCCCGCGCCCTTGCCGGGTTCGTTTTCTTCCTGTTGACGGCGCCGGTTTCCGCCCATTTGCTGGCCAGGGCGGCACATCGATCGGGACACGATCTCGGCGCCATCTCCGTCTGCGATGATATGCGCGAACGCTGAGGGGTTGCTATTGCCATCTTAACCTGTTTTACGTTCGACTTATGCACAGGAAGCTGTGAGTAAAGCTTGGCCTAAAGTCCTATAATTCTTCGCCAGCCATTTTTTCTCAAGAAAAACGACAAATAATAATTGGCCTTTCGGCCAAACGATGGTATTTGAAAATGCAAGTAGAATTCTGATTGTGAATTACAATCGTACTGCTTCCAAGTCCCTCAGTGTTGATTTTTCAATGTCTAAACTGAGGCCACCGCCTGGAGCACGACGTAGTGGTTTTTGGTCAGGCAGTATAAGAACAGGTCTCGAACTTCGGAATCTAGGGGTGGATTTCACGTTTTTCGAAACAGAAGATTGCTTCCTGTGCTTTTGCTGTTCGCTTCTACGAGGCGGGTCTTTGGCGTGACAGTCAAAGATCGTTTGAGCATGCTAACAGGAGAAAACATATGACAGATATGGCGACCGGCAATGGGCCGGAGCTGCTTGTGGAACTGACGGCCGACATCGTCGCGGCCTATGTCAGCAACCATGTTGTCCCGGTCAGCGACCTGGCAAACCTGATTTCCGACGTGCATTCGGCACTGAGCAACACGTCCGTACCGCAGCCCGCTGCGGCCGTTGTCGAAAAGCAGAAGCCTGCAGTCTCTGTCCGCAAGTCCGTACAGGACGAGCAGATTACGTGTTTGGAATGCGGCGGCAACTTCAAGTCCCTCAAGCGCCACCTGATGACGCATCACTCTCTCTCGCCGGAAGAATACCGCGAGAAGTGGGACCTGCCGACCGACTACCCGATGGTAGCGCCCGCCTATGCCGAAGCGCGTTCGCGCCTGGCAAAGGAGATGGGCCTGGGTCAGCGCCGCAAGCGCGGCCGCGGCTGAGCTTTTTCGAAAGCCATCAACGACAAAAGCCGGGTCTTGCGCCCGGCTTTTCTGTCTTTATCGCGAATGTGATTCCAAAAGCTGCGAGCCGATTTGGACGACATTCTGTTCCGACTTATGAATTGACATCGGGAATCAGACTTTAGTCTGAGGAGGCCCGACATTATCCTGTTCCAGGCGGGGAAAATTATATTCCGGACTATTTTGCGCCTATCGCAAATGATCCGGGTGAGGGCGGGATATCACGAGGCGCCGCATCTTATGCTTTGGAAGTGCAGCGTAGAATGTATTCCTATACTATAAGGAAGTGTTAATATACTATATTAGAGGGCGCTGCCACACGCGTCGGGCCCGAATCGAATCGCGTTCAAGCAGCGGCACGGACTTTCGCCTCTTCCCGGATTCTTTTCACCATCGAGCGCAGCCCGTTCGACCGCTGCGACGACAGGTTCTCCACCAGGCCGATCTTCGAGAAGATCTCGAAGGCATCGAGCGCGGCGATCTCGGATGCCGGCTTGCCGGAATAGGTGGCAAGCACGATGGCGACAAGGCCGCGCACGATATGGGCATCGGAATCGCCCTCGAAGTTCATGATCGGGTTATCAGGATCGCCCGACGTGTGCGTCACCAGCCAGACCTGGCTGGCGCAGCCCATGACCTTGTTCTCGGAGGTGCGCTTTTCCTCGGCCAGTTCGGGCAGCGCCTTGCCGAGTTCGATGACATAGCGGTAGCGGTCTTCCCAATCGTCCAGGAAGGCAAAGTCGTCGATGATCTGGTCGAGGGATGCCATACAAAGCCTTTCACCATCGGCATGGCCGGCGAAACTGCACGGCAATTCTGCCTACGGACATGCTCTAATACTGCATATAGGTGAAAGACCGACGGATTTGAACCGTTAAAGCGCGTTGCGGCGTCGGATTTGCCGCATGTCGCAAGACCCCGCCGCATATTGATGCGTGACTCGTTCTCAAAAGAAACGCCGTGAGGGATGGGCTTCCTCACGGCGCAGCAAGATGCTGAATTAAACAGGGCAGGCACGTCAGGCATGGGGCATTTCCGCGTCATTGCGGACCACCGATGCAAGCTCAGGCAATTCCGGCTGCTAAGCTGTTTCGTCCGGAATTGAGGCAAACAAGAACGAAGAATTCGAAATGCGTTGCTGGCGGGCGCCTCGCAATACCGTCAGATCGCCGGTTTCGGCGTCGGCAGCGGGATCGCGCCGGTTACCACCGTCTCGGCGGCCGTTTCATCATCGACCGGCGGACGGTAGGGCATCGGCTGGTTCAGCGCAGCCTTTGCCTCGCGCACTTTCTCCTCGACGGAGGGGGTGGCGAGGGAAGGCAGGGCGGGTGCCGACCGCTTTGCCGTTTCGGCAAGCCTTGCGGTCGTTGCCGGTTCGTCGGCGAACTGGCTGTCGAGCAATTCATAAGCGACATGGGCGCCCTCGCGGGCCCGATATCCGAGCGCCGTCAGGGTCTCTGCGCCCTTGGCGCAGACCTCGGGCTTTTCCGAGCACATGCCGGTCAGATAATCATAGGCGCCGCTCGCCGCCGTAAAGGCGTCGGAAAGCTGCAATTGCGGGCCGCTGGCGAGCTTGTCGGAACCCTCCGTGCTGAAGACGGAAAGAAGCACGAGCACAAGGCCAAACCAGAAGGATCCTTTGATCAGAAACCACATTGTCGTTGCCCATCCTGTTTTCCCGTCCGGTTCTTTTCGCCGAATCAGGCCGGTTGTCCGGTGTGCTTTCACCCTATCGATTAGTTGCGAACGCCGCTTTTCGAAACTCGCGCGCATTTGCGGCAAATTTAATTCAAATTTTAGCGAACCGGATTTGAGCAGCATTTAAGTCGAATGCGAGAGATCGCCGTTAAGCATCAGGGCAGCACCTCCTTGCAATTGCAGGGCTTTTGGCTGCTCGCCTTGCCACAGGAGTTAACGCTGTGCTGAAATATGAAGGAATTCCGTTGCTTACCGGCTATTAACCACAAAAAGTAAAGGGCCTCTCCGATGCATCAAAACGGGAATTTCTGCCCTTTCCGGCTGTGAACGGCGCTTTTGCCTTATCCTTTCCTTAAGTCGCGGGGGCCTATTGTCCGGATCGACAGACAGCCTTTTTCGGGCGGGTATTGCGTGCGAGTATTGAGTGACATTGGCGGCTGGGTGACGGCGCTCGTAGACCGGGCGGCGACAAGCTGGCTCTCTCGGACGGGCGGCGGTGAAGCCGTGCGCCAACGCGAGCTTGCGATTCTGCGCCGCTTGGTGCTGCTGTCTTCGGCCGCTCTCGTCGCCGCGCCCGTTGGTCTTTCGGCGGTTACCAGCCCAGCCGTCGCCTTGCCGGCCGGTGTCGCCATGGTCTGCGCCGCCTTCCTCTTTTCCGCCGTCGGCAGCATTGCGCTGGCCCGCCAGGGCTCGTCGGCCGGCATCGCCACGCAGTCGGCCGAGGACTTCTTCCTGAGCGTCACGCCTGGTCTCGTCTTGTTCCTCGATCCGCACGGCAGCGTCGCCACCATCGGCGGCCGTGATCGCCGCGATTTCCTCGCCTGGATGCGCGATCCGAAGGGCAGGGGCTTCCTGGAGCAGGTGCATGTCTCCGATCGCATCCTGTTCCTGCAGGCGCTCGATGGCCTCAGGCGCGGCGAGGATGCCGCAAGCGTCGATCTGCGTCTCGACCGGCCTTCGGTTTCGCGCGATCAGCGCCAGTTCGCTTATCTCAGAATGGATATGACCGCCCGGCGCGATGCCGATGGCGACCTGACCGCCGTGATCGCCCAGCTGCGCGACGTCTCCGTCGAGCAGCAGCTGCGGGCCGAGGCGCAAAGCCGCGCGGCTGATGCCGAATCGGCAAACGATGCCAAGTCGCGCTTCCTCGCCGCCGTCAGCCATGAGCTGCGCACGCCGCTGAACGCCATTCTCGGTTTTTCCGACATTCTGATCGGCGAATATTTCGGCAAGTTCGAAAACGATCGCCAGCGGGAATATGTCGGCCTCGTGCGCGAATCCGGCGCGCACCTGCTTTCCGTCGTCAACACCATGCTCGACATGAGCAAAATCGAGGCCGGCCGCTACGAGCTGATCCTCGAAGCCTTCGATATATCGGCCTCCGTCAGATCCTGCGAATCGATGCTGGCCTTGCAGGCCAAGACCAAGGGCGTCACCCTGACGAGCCGGATCCAGCGCGGCCTCGGCGAGATCGTCGCCGATCAGCGCGCCATCCAACAAATCCTCATCAATCTCGTCGGCAATGCCGTCAAGTTCACCGAGGCCGGTGGCGTCGTCTCCGTCGATGCGGCGGCCCGCGACGGCATCCTGAAGCTGACGGTCAGCGATACCGGCATCGGCATTGCCGCCGACAAGCTGGCGATGCTCGGGCAGCCCTTCGTCCAGATCCAGAACGATTACACCCGCCGCTTCGAAGGCACCGGCCTCGGCCTTTCACTGGTCAAGGGGCTGGTGGCGCTGCATGGCGGAAATTTTGCTATCGCCAGCCAGCCGGGTGAGGGTACGATCATCACCATCGAGATCGCGGTGGATGGTTCTGGCGCCAGGCGGGCAGACGATGCCGGCCATGGCGCGACCGTCGAGTTTCCGCCGCGGCTGAAAGACGTGGTCAAAACAGGGGTAGAATTGGAAGAGGGGCTTTTCGATGGCCGCGCGCAAGCGAAAATCGCCTAAGGGAAAAAACCGACGGCAGCAGCCCGGCCTGGTGGTGTCAGGTGCGGCTGCTCTCGGCGGCCTCGGCCTGCAGGGAGCATCTGCGCTGGGTGGTCTCGGTCTGCAGGGCGCATCTGTGCTCGGCGGCGTCATCGGCCGCAATCCGTCGGTTGCCGGCGGCACGATCGCCTTCGTCGTCATCTTCTCCTTTGTCGCGGCCAATGCGCTCTGGTATCAGCCCGGCCTGCATCCGCATCCGATTTTGCGCACGCGCGACCCGCAGTCTTCAAACGTGCTCGGCGCCCGCCGCCCAGCCGAAGAGCAGCAGGGCGAGGTTACCACCTTCCGGATCGAACGGCCTGAAGATGCCGCCACCACCACCAGCGCCACGCCGGCGCCGGCCGCACCGAGTCAGCAGCCGAGCGAGCTCGTCATGGGTATCCAGCAGCAGCTGGTGCGCCGCGGTCTCTATAACGGCATTCCTGACGGTATTATCGGTCCCCGCACCAGCGCCGCCATCCTCTTCTTCCAGGAGACCGTCGGCATGGCCCAGACCGGGGAAGCGACGCCGGAGGTGCTGGCGGCGCTGAAAACCGACGCCGCCGGCTCCTCGACCGTGCCCGTGGAAAAACCGCGTGAGGATGTGAGCTCGAAGGCGGCGGCGGAAGACCCGGTGGCCGCCGCGATTCGCAGCGCCGAAAAGACCGTCAAGACGGCTCCATCAGCCGCAAAGCAGCTTCCGGCAAGCGAACTCACCACTGTCGACTTGGTGTTGAAGATCCAGAAGGGTCTTTCCAACATGGCCTATGCCAATGTCGGCGTCGACGGTGTTGCCGGCGAGCAGACCCGCGCCGCCATCCGTCACTTCCAGAAGCACTACAACTTGCCCGAAAACGGTGAGCCGAACGAGGCGGTGCTGAAAAAACTCAAGGAAATCGGCGCGATCTGAGACGTTTCGCGCAGCGTGCAGCCGCAAGCCTCGCTCGAGGCTCTACAACCTAAGTCTAAGACGCCGGCGCCGTTTGCAACTTATTAACCATGTTGATCGAAGCTTTGCCGATTGAGGCGGGGGAACGTCGGTCATGCATGCTTTGAAGGCGATAGACGATCTGGCCGGAGAACCGGCCGTCGAAGCGGAAGGCCCCGATCGCACGGCCTTGCGTCACATCCTGCAGCGCCTTGCCGAGGAGGCCTCGACGCTTGGCATCGATCTTGTCGATATTGCCGGCGCCATTCAGGACATGGCGGCGATGTCGGCCCGCCATGCCTCCGCCTTCGATCATGTCACCCGCACCGCGCTTTCGATTGCCGAAACCAACCGCTCTGTCGCCCTGTCGCTGCGCGAGACCGACCGCACCGCGGCCGAAGCCCGCCAGATGCTGAAGGAATCGGCCAACCGCCTGTCCGGCTCCGTCGCCGAGATCGGCCACATGGTTCAGTCCTCCAACGTCATCGGTGCCGAAATCGCCGGCTTTTCGAAGTCGCTGGCCGATGTCGACAAGATCGCCGATGAGATCAGCACCATTGCCCGCCAGACCAACCTTCTGGCGCTGAATGCCGCGATCGAGGCAGCGCGCGCCGGCGATGCCGGCAAGGGTTTCGCCGTCGTCGCCGCCGAGGTCCGTGCGCTTTCGCTGCAGACCTCGAAGGCGACCGGCTCGATCCAGGACACGCTGGACGAATTGCGGGTGAAGATCGACCGGCTGTCGGTGGTCGGCGGCGATGCGCGCAATAGTGCTGCCGGAGTCCGCGACAAGTCCGAGGCGATGCGCGGTGCCTTCGAAAGCATGGAACATGTCATCACCCGCATCCTCGACAGTTCCACCGTCATGGCCAACACCACCGAGGCGGTCGACCAGCAATGCGCCGGTTTCGTCGAAAAGCTCAGCGAGATGTCCGGCGAGGTCGCCGGTTCGAATGTCGCCCTGCAGCAGGCGGCAAAACGGGTCGACAGTGTCGTCGGTCTCTCCGAAACCTTGGTCCAGTTGACGGCGAGCGCCGGCGTAAAGACCGCCGACAGCCGCTGGATCGAGGAGGCGCAATCGGTGGCAAAGCAGATATCAGCCGCATTCGAACGGGCCGTCGCCGAGGGCCAGATCGGCCTCGACGCCCTCTTCGACCGCCGCTACCGGCCGATACCGGGCACCGATCCGGGCCAGATGATGGCGGCCTTCACCGAGCTCACCGACCGCCTGCTGCCGCCGATCCAGGAGCCGCTCCTTGCCCTGGACGAGCGCGTCGCCTTCTGCGCGGCTATCGACGAGAATGGCTATCTGCCGACCCATAACCGGAAGTTCTCGCAGCCGCAGCGGCCGGGCGACGCCGTCTGGAACACTGCCAACTGCCGCAATCGCCGCATCTTCGCCGATCGTGTCGGCCTGGCCGCCGGCCGCAGCACCGCGCCTTTCCTCGTCCAGACCTATCGGCGCGACATGGGCGGCGGCAATTTCGTGATGATGAAGGATATTTCCGCGCCGATCACCGTGCGCGGCCGCCATTGGGGCGGATTGCGGCTGGCGGTCAAGGTTTGACGCATCCGGCAACATCCGAGCGCCGATTGCCGATGCCGGCGCGCCGGTCTATACCGCGCCGATGAGATTACGCGCCGATATCTTCGTTTCCTCCCTTTTGCGCCGGGTCTTCGCCAGCGGCGATTTCGCCGCCGTCGAGAAGAAGGGGGCCGAGGAGGCGGGTGCGATCTTCATCCGTCAGCACTTTCGCGACGGCCTGGAAACGCTTTATGCGCCGGCGCCGCAGACCGCCTTCGGCGAAGACGAGATCCGCGATCGCCTGTTCGAAATCCGTCTTGCGCGCAGCGAGCCGGAGGCGGTGCGGGCGATGCTGGAGCGCGAACGCCGCTTCGACCCCGATCTGTGGATCGTCGAACTGGAGGCGGAGGAATTGGGCGACATGATCCCGCTTGCGGGGAAAGGTTGAGCGTCAGCTCAGCGCGACCGCCGTCCGAGCACGCGCATGTCGCGCTGCACCGGCGCCTGGCGGACGAAGCGGTGGCTCTCCGTTTCCTCGCGGGCCGGCGTAACAGCCGCCTCCGGCTTGTAGGTGTAGCGGTCGGCGCGCCGCCAGGCCTCTACCCTTTCGTGGCATTCTTCCGGATCGAGCCCATCAAGCACCATCCAGGCGCGCGTGACATTATGCTGCTGTTCGGCCAGGTGCGGATAGAACCTTTCCAGCACGAGGACGGCGTCGAGAAACCCCATGCCGAGGCTCGTCAACGTCGTGGCGAGCTGCTGGCCCGATAGATCGAGCATGATGCGTTCGGCAAGCCAGCGGCTGGCCGAAAGCGCATCGGCGAGCGCGGTCGCGAAATGGGTTGCCTCGCGCAGGCGGGCGAAGCGCACCAGCAGCGCCTCCTGAATGTCGGTCAGCGTGCGCAGACCGAGCCTGTCATCGTCCTTGCGGCCGAGATGGCCGGCAAGGTCGAGAATGCGTTCGCGCAACGCTTCTTCATTGGCGATACGCTGTTCCGCAAGCGCTTCGGCCTCGTTGCTCTCGGCCGGGACCGGCGACAGCGGCACGGCCTCCGATTCTGTGATCGGCGCCGCAGGGGCCGCGGGTCGCGGCTGGGTCTGGCGTAACGCCACCAGCGCGTCGATGACCTTCGGCGAGAGCGATTCGCGGCTGACGATCGCCCTGACATGCGCCGCGCCCTGCATGCGCGCAATGGTGATCAGCGTGTCGTCGGCAATGGCCTTGGAGGCGGCAAGAAAGGGCGCCGCGATCTCGATCGGCTGATTGCCGATGAACAGCGCCACGGCTGCCGGCATGGTCTGGCATTGCGAAAGGGCGGCGACGGCCTGGCGCTTGGCCTCATCGGAGGAGGCCTGGAACAGCGGTGTGAAAAGCTCGGCGAATTGACGCAATTCGGATCGTGTCGGATGTGACAGGCTCTCGAAACTGCTGACAGTCGCCATTAACACCACGTCCTTTTTCCTGACGGCCAACGGGCCCTCGAGGTCTCGAAACCGGTCACGCACACGCACACCCTGAAAACGCAGAACCAAGGGAAACCGTGGGCCGATAGCGCTGGCGGGACACCGGTCGGACCGCACGGATATGAACAAATCCTACACCGGTACGGTTAATGCATGCTGAAGATTTTATTAAAATGTAACAGAAATACACACGTGTGACGTGTTGCTGGATAATTAGCCGGCAACAGAAATTCCCGTGCTTTTTGAAGGCCTGCTCTGACGGCTTCCGATCGCCCGTTCGACCGCAGCGACAGTTAGTCCTGCTGTCATCTTGCGGGCGTGAAGCAGCTTTTGCGTGGCTGTCATCATCGCTCCAGTGCACACCTTGCTTGGTGCTGCAGACGGCGTCTTAAGGCTCTCGCTGCTGATATTCCGTTGGTGCGGTAGCTCCGCGATATTCGAGTCTTCGAACAAGGATGGGAATCACCGGCAGGGCTTGTTGCCTTCGCTGCCGCTCGCGTCTGGAACGATTCGCGGGTCGGCGATGGCCGCAACCCCGCTCTCCGATTGAGGGCGGATCGTCCCGATCCTGGGGTGCGACGCAACGGATGTCGGTCTGCCGCATATTTGCAACACCTGCAGCGCCGCCGGCGCGCGGGGTCGTGGCTGCATTGCCAACGATATGAATTATCTCCGATTTTAGCCTTCAACGGGTGCCAGAACCCGCGCGCAGGCGGCATGAAACCAAACCGGCGCTTCATGCGTTAAAGAGGAAGTCAGGGGAACTGTGTTTGGCAACCGCTGAATATTAGTAAACTGTTAACTGTCATGTGTCTCAATTCGGACAGGAACGACGCGATTTGAGTGGTTGGATCGTCGAAACTCCGCATCACGGTATTTCAGTCAGGTGCCGTGAGAAAGGCGCGAATGCCCTCGGTTCGGTCATGCCGGCACCGCAGGACGCGCCGGCCCGCAGATTGGCGGGCAGGGTGAAATCCATCGCAAGTTCATCCGTCTCGGGCAGTGCATGGAGACGAGAATGGCAATAGTAGTCGCATTGGCGGATCGGCGACCGCGGGCGCCGCGTCCTCAGGACAAGGAACCCCGCGAAGCCAAGATCCTCTGGTTCACCGGTGTCCGCTACGAGCGGCTGGTCGAGCCCCCCAGACATGGCCCGGCGCCCGCGCCGCGCGCCAGCAAGAAGTAACGTCGGTACAACCTTAGCGGGCGCTGAACTGCTCGCAGCCGGCTTCCGTCAGGAAGTTCCGTGCGGCCTCATCGAAACTCGCCTGCGGCGCCAGCGTCCGCAGCACGGCGTAACCGTCCGGCCGCGCCATTTCCACCAGGATCGCCTGTTCCAGCTCCCGTGGCAGGTTCTTGCGCAGGTCCGTCAGCTGGATCGGACCGCCCGCCAGCACATCGAGCGCGCCGCCGACCGAAGTCCTGTCATTCATGCTGAAGACTTCGTTGGAGGCGCTGTCGTAGATGGCGATCGACCAGAAGGGCACGTTGCCCCTGGCGGTGAAATGCACCGGCCCATCCTCGACATCGAAGGAGCAGACGGCGGTGCGCACGAAGGGGTCGCCATTGGCAAGCCCGGCCTCGTCATACTGGTCGTTCAGCAGGTAGAAATTGTTGAGGTCGCCTTCCGCCTGCACCCGGGTCGCCGCGTCCCTGCCGGTGAAATGCGGCAGCGAAAGGATGATGACCAGATGCAGAAGCGCTGCGCCGAAAAGCCCGGTCAGGATGGCGAAAACGATCCTAAGCATTGCCGCATCCGGTCTTGGTGAGCTTGGGCATGGCGAGGTCGATCACGCCGGAACTGCCGGCCGTCGGCGTATCGAACAAGGTCAGCACCAGCCGGAAGGTGCCGGCCTGCGGCAGGGCCAGCCAATTGCCCGGCTGCGCGACGGCGGAGATCTCGATCGAGAAGCTGCTGTCGGGCTGGCGCAGCACCGTCCAGGAGTTCAGCGCCGAGGGAAGCCCAGTCTTCACCGCCGCCGGGTTGCCGCCATTGTCGGCGGTAAAAAGCGTCCACAGCCGGGCGGGCGGCGTCTGCCCGCTGATGCGGTAGCGGCAGCCGGCATTCAGCCGCGCCCCCTCGTCGTCGACGCTCGCCGTGAAGGTCAGCCCCTCGGCGCTGCCATAGAGCAGCTTGCCGGCGCGCGCCCGGTGCGACTTGGCGTAAGGATCGGCATCAACCGTCTGCAACGCCGGAAAAGCCTCCCAGGCGCCAAGCTTGATCGCTCCGAAACCCTGCGTCGCATCCAGCGCATACAGCGAAATCATGATCCCGCCGCCAAAGGCGACGATCAGCGTGATCAGGATGAAAAGGGGGAATCGAAACACGTTATGACCTTGGAAACCATATCGGATGAAAGGGTTACCACTGATTCTGGCAGGGTGGAATGGCGTGCGACGACATGGACGCCGATCTGCTCCGCGGCCGTGCTGAATGCGGCAACACGGCCCCTCACCCTAACCCTCTCCCCGTAAACGGGGCGAGGGGATGTGCCCTGCGAGAGGCCGGTGGGGACGGAGAGGTTGCGGCTAGGTCCCTTCGCCCCGTTTCCGGGGGGGCCGAAGGACGGGTCGAGACCCGTGGCTCGACCCCGGTCGGTGGCGGCAGCCGGATGAGGGGCTGGTCTCGCCGATCTTCCTGGGTCTGGGCTACTCCGCGCTCGCCAGCTTCGCCGGCGCCAACGGGGCGGCATCCTTCAGCTTTTTGCCGAGGTCTTTGAGGATATTCGTCGATTGTACCGAAAGCATGCGCGGCCTGATGAGCTGCGGTAATCCGTCCTGCGGCTTGGCGGCGACGGTCTTGGCGAGGTCCTTTTCTGAGGGCAGGGGGTTTTCCACGCCGGGGATGGCGCGCAGCGTCACGCCCTGATGGGCATAGTCCATGGCGCGCTTGAAGGTCATCGCCGGCAGCGAGCCGCCGGTCATCTCGTTGGTCGAGGTGTAGTCGTCATTGCCGAACCAGACGGCGCAGGTGTAGTTGCCGGTGAAACCGACGAACCAGGCGTCGCGATAGGCCTGGGTCGTGCCGGTCTTGCCGGCGGTCAAAACGCCGTTGTCGAGAGCCGCCTTGCGCGCCGTACCGACATAGGGAACGCGCGACAGCATCTGGTTCATATAGGCGTCGGCCTGTTCCGACAGCACGCGTTTGGGCGCCGGTTCGTCGCGGTCGAAATCATAGAGCACATCGCCCTCGTAATCGAGGATCTGGCTGATGCCGTGGCGGCGCGACTGGTAACCGCCGGCCGGGAAGGTGGCATAGGCTGTCGCCTGGTCGAGCACCGTCACCTCAGACGTGCCGATCGGAATTGTGACGTCGTCGCGGATCGGCGTTTCGACGCCGAGGTTTTTCGCCATCGCCCGGATCGGCTGAATGCCGAGTTTCTCCTTGGCGAGCCGCACCGGCACGGTGTTGATCGACTGGGCGATCGCGGTCTCGAGCGTGATGCGCCCGACATAGCGGTTGGCGTAATTGTGCGGGCTCCAGTTGCCCCAGTAGATCGGCGCGTCGACGATCGTCGTCTGCGGCGTCATGCCGCTCTCCATCGCCAGGGCGTAGGTATAGACCTTGAAGGAGGAGCCGGGCTGGCGTAGCGCCCTGGTGGCGCGGTTGAACTGGCTTTCGCCGTAATCCCGTCCGCCGACCATGGCGCGCACGGCGCCGCCGTTTTCGATCATCACCAGGGCACCCTGCTTGGCATGGTAGGCCTCGCCGTATTCGCGCAGCGACGTCTCGACCGAATCCTCGGCCGCCTTCTGGATGCCCATGTCGATCGTCGTGCGCACGATCAGCGAATGCTGGTGGAAACGCGGCGAAAGCCGCTGCACCTCGTCGAAGGCCCAGTCGAGGAAGAAATCGGGCGATTCCACCTCGTTGCGGTCGACGACGGTCGCCGGGCTGCGTCGGGCGGCGATCACCTGGCCCTCGGTCATCAGCCCGCTCTGCACGAGGTTGGTCAGCACTTCGTTGGCGCGGGCACGCGCCGCCGGCAGGTTGACATGCGGCGCATATTTCGCCGGCGCCTTGAACAGGCCGGCGAGCATGGCGGATTCGGCAAGGTTCACGTCGGTGATGTTCTTGCCGAAATAAAACTGCGCCGCCGCGGCCGCGCCAAACGTGCCGCCGCCCATATAGGCGCGGTCGAGATAGGTGGAGAGGATTTCCTTCTTGGATAGGTTGGCCTCGAGCCATAGCGCCAGGAAGGCCTCGGTGACCTTGCGGTCGATCGAGCGCTCGTTGGAAAGGAACAGGTTCTTGGCGAGCTGCTGGGTCAGCGTGGAGCCGCCCTGCACGACTTCGCCGGCCTGGGCGTTGGTGACCATGGCGCGGAAGAGACCGATGGCGTCGATGCCGAAATGGTCGAAGAAGCGCCTGTCTTCGGTGGCGAGCACCGATTTGATCAGCGAATCCGGCAGCTCGTCGATCGGCACCGAATTCTGATGGATGACGCCGCGATGGCCGATGACGTTGCCGTAGCGGTCGGTGAAGGTGACGGCGAAATCGCCGCGGTTGCGCCAGTCCTCCTTGGTCGCTTCGAAGGCCGGCTGGGCAAGCACCAGCATCAGCACCGCGCCGACCGTGCCGAGGGTCAGCCCTTCGCCGGCCAGTTCGAAGACCACGCGCTTCCAGCCGCGAACGCGGAAACGGCGGAAGAAGATAGTGGTGTCTTCCCAGATCTCGGCGGCGCGGAAGCCGGCGTTCCAGACGGTCGAATCGATCCACGAATCGATGCGCAGCAGAATGTGACGGCTCTTCGCCGGCCGCCTGCCGGGGTCAGCGGCCTGCTTTTCTGTCTCGTTTTCAGGCCCTTTTTCAGGGTTGTCCGGATCCTGCACGTCCTGTATTCCCGCCTGATCGCGCCTGCCTCATGTCCGGCAGCCGGAAAGCGGCGAAAGCGCGAGGCCCGATGGCCCGAAAAGCTCTCCGATACCAGGAGAAAGTTCTCCGGTACCAGGAGCATGCTGAAGAATTGATTGATTTTGTGGCGGATAACAAGAGAGTAGAGCGGTGGTCACGCGAATTTGCGGGCCGCTGTTGCAAGAAACGAACGATGAACGATCTGCCCTTCTGGAAGAGCAAGACGCTGGCCGAAATGACCGCGGCCGAATGGGAAAGCCTTTGCGACGGCTGCGGCCTCTGTTGTCTCAACAAGATCGAGGAATGGGATAGCGGCGATATCTATTTCACCTCGGTCAGCTGCAAGCTGCTCGACGGCCAGAGCTGTCGCTGCTCGAGCTATGAGAACCGCTGGGATTTCGTGCCGGACTGTGTGCAACTGACCAAGGAGAACGTGCCTGAGATCGCCTGGCTGCCGCCCACCTGCGGCTACAGGCTGGTCAACGAGGGCCACGATCTCTACTGGTGGCATCCGCTCGTCTCCGGCGACCCGGAAACCGTGCATGCGGCCGGCATTTCCGCGCGCGGCCGCGCGATCAGCGAAACCGAGATCGATATCGAGGATCTTGAGGATTACGTCGTCGACTGGCCGCTGACGGTCGGCGAGGAGAAGGACGAGGAAGAAGCGTAAGCGGCCGGCGCGCCCGGCTTTCGCCTGCGGTGTGATATATCGCCCGCCCGCCTTGGCTCCGGCGCGACATATAAAATTGACGCCGGCCGCTGCTTGATTATTGAAAAGTGAGACCCCACTTGCGGTGCGACCCGCTGGTCCGGGCCCCTCTGGCGAGAGCTTCGGCACTCTTGCGATGTCGGACCTCTTCTCCGACAACCAGTGCCGACCAGGGGATTATCCTTGAATCTGTCTTTTTTGTTCGTCGAGTGGCTGGGAACGCCGCTCTGGATGTGGTCGAGCTTTTTCGCCCTTGTCATCGCCATTCTGTCATTCGACCTCGGTATTCTTCATAAGCAGAACAAGGAAATCGGCGTCGGCGAAAGCGTCAGGCTTTCCGCCCTCTATATCGCGCTCGGCCTCGCCTTCGGTGGTTGGGTATGGTGGTATCTCGGCTCCGAGGCCGGCCTTGCCTATCTGACGGGCTTCGTCGTCGAAAAGACGCTCGCCCTCGACAACGTCTTCGTCATTGCCCTGATCTTCTCCTTCTTTGCCGTGCCGCGCCTCTACCAGCACCGCGTGCTCTTCTGGGGTATTCTCGGCGTCATCGTGCTGCGCGCCATCATGATCGGCGTCGGCGCCACGCTGGTCGCCGAATTCGCCTGGCTTCTCTATATCTTCGCCGCGTTCCTGATCGTCACCGGCATCAAGATGCTGTTCGTCAAGGAGGCCGAGCCTGATGTCTCGAAGAACGTCCTCGTTCGCTTCATGCGCAGCCGTTTCAACGTCACCGAGGAACATCACGGCGAACGGTTCTTCGTCAGAAAGGCAAACCCCAGGACGGGAGCGATGACCTGGTTCATCACGCCGCTCTTCATGGCGCTCGTGATGGTCGAAGTGGCCGACGTCATCTTCGCCGTGGATTCGGTCCCCGCAATCTTCGCGATCACCACCGATCCGTTCCTCGTCTATACCTCGAACATCTTCGCGATCCTCGGCCTTCGCGCCCTCTATTTCGCGCTGGCGGCGATGATTCATCGCTTCCGCTATCTGAAGCCCGCGCTTGCCATCGTGCTGATCTTCATCGGCTCGAAGATCTTCGTCGCCGATCTGCTGGGCCTGGAAAAATTCCCGGCCGCGCTCTCGCTGAGCATCACTTTCGCGATCATCGCTGCCGGCGTGGTCTGGAGCCTCCTCAAGACGCGGGATCCGCGGCAGCCCGCCTGAGCGGGCTCTGCGAGCAATACGTAAACAAAGGAAGGAACAGATATGATTTCGGATTTCATCGGCTGGATTTTTGCCCTGCTTGTCGTCGGTCCGCTGCAGGCCGAGCTACAGCAACAGGCTGAGCGCGCCTGGCTTCCCATGGAGATCTTCCGCCAGTCCCAGGCTTGCCTGACATCTGAGGGACCGCGGCTCGTCGAGCGCGCCGCCGGCGACTACGTCTGGGCGGCGGCCACAGTCGTCAGCATAGCGCTCGGCCAGACCGCGCCGGCGGAGCTTCTCGACGGCAGCGACCCGCAATGCGCAGCCCTCGCCAGCGCCCTGAAGGGAGACGGCGAGGGTGCATGACGGCAACCAGCTGAAAATGGACAGTGTGATTGATCAAGACGGAAAGAGGCAACCGCCGCGCGGTGTCGCTACTGCGCGGCTTCGGGAGATGTTGGAAATCGCCCGGGTAAAAGGCGGCCTCTCCGTCGGCGAGGCTCTGGAGGCGATGGGCCAGACGAGCATCGCCTTCACCATCCTGTTCCTGGCAATCCCGGCGCTGACCCCAATCCCCGGGCCGTTCGGAATGGTTTTCGGCACCGCGCTGGCGCTGGTCTCCCTCCAGATTGTCGCCGGTGGCCGGAAGATCTGGTTGCCCGCCATCCTCAGGGATCGCCGGGTTTCGCCCGCGGCGCTTGATCTTGTCGTCCGGCAGGCGGTGCCGGTGATCGCCCGGGTGGAAAAGCTCGTGCGCGCCGGCCGGCTGCAGGTCCTCACCGGTCCGACAGTGCAGGCGCTTCTTGGCGTTCCTGTCTTCCTGCTTGCCGTGGTAATCGCGCTGCCGATCCCCTTCGGCAATATTCTGCCGGTGGTCTCGCTGGTCGTGCTGGCCGTCGCCCTGATGGAGCGGGATGGTCTCGTCACCTTGATCGGACTGCTGCTCACATCGGCGACGATCGTCGCCACCGCCGCATTGCTTTATTTTATCAAGGCGATGATCTTCACGGCCGCTTAGCCGAATGGACCGGGACCGCTGCGAGGAACCGCCGCAGCTCCGTCTCCACATATTCATCCACCCGCCCTTCTGCGCCAAAGCCCCACCAGGTGAGCGAGCCCTGCCATTGCGACAGCATCAGGCGGGCGATGGTCTCCGGCGCGCTCGCCGATCCGAAACAGCGTGCGATCGCCGCCGTCAGCGCTTTGCCCCAGGCCGCTCCCCGGGCGCGCAGCACCGGATCGCGAAAGTCTTCGCGAAGCACCAGCAATCCCTCGCCATAAGCGGCGGCATCGTCGCCGTAATCCTTCGACAGACCGACGAGCAGGGCGACGGCACCCTCCGGCGTTTTCGCCACGGCCTCGGCAAGCCGTGCGGTTTCCGCGTCCAGCCTGTCCCAGGCATAGAGCAGTGCCGCGCGCAGCATCGCCGCTTTCGTCGTAAAACGCTGCACCAGCGTCGAGCCGGACAGGCCGCTTGCCTTCGCCACCGCCGCAAAGGTCGCCGCATCCGGCCCCTCGGCATGGATCAGCGCCAGCACCATGGCGAGAAGCTGTTCATCGGAAAGCGTGCGGCGGCGCGGCATGAAATTCCTCTTGCATCTGCCTTATTTATGAACGAACATTCGTTTATATACAAGAGGCGTTTTTCAATTCTACCTTGGAGGATGGAACGTGACAGCGGACTTGCGAGAGAAGGTGGCTTTGGTGGCCGGTGCGACACGCGGCGCCGGCCGCGGCATCGCGGTGGAACTCGGCGCGGCCGGTGCCACCGTCTACGTCACGGGGCGAACGACGCGCACGCAGCAATCCGAATATGGAAGGCCGGAGACGATCGAGGAGACGGCCGAGCTGGTGACCGCGGCAGGCGGCAATGGTATTGCCGTGCAGGTCGATCATCTCGTCGCAACGGAGGTCGAGGCGCTCGTGGCCCGCATCCGGGCGGAAACCGGTCGGCTCGATATCCTCGTCAACGACATCTGGGGCGGCGAGAATCTGTTCGAATGGGACAAATCAGTCTGGGAGCATTCGCTCGACAGGGGCCTGCGCATGCTGCGGCTCGGCATCGAAACGCATCTGATCACCGCCCACTACGCCCTGCCGCCGATGATCGAGCGGCCGGGCGGCCTGCTGGTCGAGGTGACCGACGGTACGGCGGAATACAACGCCACGCATTACCGGCTTTCGCCCTTCTACGATCTTGTCAAGACGGGCGTAACCCGCATGGCCTGGACGCATGCTCAGGACCTGGGAAAACACGGCGCCACCGCCATTTCGATCACGCCAGGTTGGCTGCGCTCCGAAATGATGCTGGATGCCTACGGCGTCAGCGAGGCGAACTGGCGCGACGCGACGAAGGTCCAGCCGCATTTCGCGATTTCCGAAACGCCGCGCTTCGTCGGCCGCGCGGTAGCGGCCATCGCCGCCGATGCCGATCGTGCTCGCTGGAACGGCCAGTCGTTGTCGAGCGGCGGTGTGGCCAAGATCTACGGCTTCGACGACATCGACGGTTCCCGGCCGGATTGCTGGCGCTACCTGGTGGAAGTGCAGGAGCCGGGCAAGCCGGCGGATGTGACCGGCTACCGCTGAGCGCTTTTAGTTTGCGGCTCTGAGCCGCGCCGCTTCACGAAACGACACCAGCCGCATTGTCTGTTCGTCCCAGAGCACCAGCTTGACGCAGCGCAGGCTTTCCATGAGCGTGATGCGGCCGATTCCGGCCAGCTCGGGATGGTCCCGCAGCACCTCCGGCAGCCGATAATAAGGCACTCGGCTCGCCAGATGATGCACATGGTGAATGCCGATATTGCCGGTGATCCAGCGCAGCACCGGCGGCAGGTCGTAGTGCGAGGCGCCGTGAAGCGCCGCATGCTGGAACTGCCAGTCCGGTTTCTTCGACCAGTGCGTTTCCTCGAACTGGTGCTGAACATAGAATAGCCAGACACCAGCGGCTCCCGCCAGAAGCACGGTCGGCAAGTGGACCAGCAGGAAGGGGACGATACCACCCGCCCAAATCAATAGGGCGGCGACCAGGGCGATGGCAAGGTTGGTCGCCATGGTCGAGATCCAGGGCAGGGGGCCGGAGCGCATCATGCCGAAAGGCAGGCGCTGCTTGAAGATGAACAGCCATGCCGGCCCGATCCCGAACATGACGGCTGGGTGCCGGTAGAGCCGGTAGGCAAGCCGTCCTCGGCGCGACAGCGCGTTATATTCGGCGATCGTCAGCGTCTCGATGTCGCCAACGCCGCGCTCATCGAGGTTTCCGGCCGAGGCGTGATGTTCCGCATGCGCCCGACGCCAATAGTCGTAAGGCGTCAGCGTCAGGATGCCGATCGCGCGCCCGACCCAGTCGTCGAGGCGGCGGCGGGCGAAAAATGAGCCGTGGCCGCAATCATGCTGGATCATGAACAGCCTGAGCAGGAAAGCGGCTGCTGGAACGACGAGGATTAGGCCCGGCAAAAAGCCGTAACGAACGGCCGCCCATGCGGCGGCCCAGAACAGCGCAAAGGGAATAGCTGTCACGGCCAGTTCAAAGGCACTGCGTGTGGCCCTCGGCTGGCGATATCCTGCAAGGATCTTCAACCAAGGTTTTTCGGCGAAAAGTGCTGTCGGTTGTTTCTGCGGATTTTCACAAGGCTCGTCCAAGGCGGCAAGCCGGATTTCCTCGCTCTCGAAGCGGCGCGCGCCTTCGATCACGAAATATCGCCGGAAAAGGCTGCGACGCTCGACGGAGCGTCGACGCGGTTGATTATATGAACAAGAGTCATGCTCTGTGGCACCTTCCGGCTTTTTCGAAAACACGATCATCGCTGATCCCGCGTCCCGGCAGGACGCGCCGCCGCTTTTAGCCACACATCACCCAATACGCAAATCGATCCCGACTGCGTTTGTCATGAAAGCGGCCACGGGCGATCCACCCGAGGGCTCGACGCGCGCTTATTTCTTCGGCGCGCTGCTTCCGTGTGGAGCGGCCTGGGTCGCGGCCTTCATCTGGCCTGCGAACGTGCCGGCCATCTTCGGCGCCAGCTTGTCCTTCTTAGGTTTGCGAGCCTCGCGATTGCTTCTCAACTGACCTTTTGCCATCGATCGATCTCCTATTCAGACGAATACAAAGCGCGTTTTCAGCTTCGCGCGTCGGGTTTGAGGTTTGTCTTACGCCTGTCGCTGGGCAATCCCTGGATCGCATAACGGTCGTAAACCGGAGTGGCTGGTTTCGCCGGCGTTTTCAGCTTGCCGAAGTAGTGTTCGAGTGCCTGCGAAAGCTTGGCGGGCGACGTTACGCCCTCCTGAAACAGCTTGATCAGCAGCACCGCTGCGACATTGCAGCCCTTGCCGCCGTCGATCGCGATCCTGGCCTCGTAGCCCGCATTGTCGAGTACGGACTGAAGCATGTCGAGATCGGACGAGGTCAGGTACGGCTTTTTGGAAGTGGAAGACATCGGTCCTCCTTTCGTCGGGGCGAAGGTATGAAAACCCTCAGTCGGCAGCGCCCGGACAATGGCTGCCGACGGCGAAACCATGCGCCTTTCGCCGAGGCAAGGCAATGGGGTTCTCGTTGCGAATATTCGTTTTTGCTTATGAAGAGCCCGCACCGATAAGGTGCGGGCGCAACGGTCATTCCGCCGCCTGATAGGTGGGCCTCCGGACGGCCGATGTCCTCGGACCTGCGGCTGCAAGCAGGGTGACGGCGAACCTGCTGCTGGCTTTTTCGGTGCTAATGCAGGAGCGCAATGTCAGCCGCGCCGCCGAACGGCTGCTGCTCGGCCAGCCCGGCCTGTCGGCTGCCTTGCGCCGCCTGCGCGAGGCGCTGGACGATGAATTGTTCGTGCGTGTCGGTCGCGGCCTGCAGCCGACGCTGCGCGCCCTGTCCATTGCTCCGGCGATCGAGGATGCGCTGTCGGGCATCGAACGCGCCATCCGCCCGCAGGCCGAATTCGATCCGGCAAGCTGGCAGGGCGAGTTCCGCATCGGCATGTGCGACAATCTCGAATCGGCCTTCTTCGGCCCGCTTGCCGCCCGCCTGCTGCCGCGTGGCGATTTCAAGAGCCGCGGCCTGAGCAATTCCAGGAAAGTGTGAAGCGGTTTTTCGTTCGGATTGCTCGAAATTCGGAACCTGCTATATCTCACCCTTGTGAAAATAGGCTTCGAGGCGGTAGCCGTCGGGATCGATGACGAAGGCGGCGTAATAGAAGCGGCCGTAATCCGGCCGGATACCCGGTTCGCCATTGTCGGTGCCGCCGGATGCGATAGCGGCGGCGTAAAAGGCGTCGACAGCGGCCTCGTTCGGAGCGACGAAGCAGAAATGCAGCCCGGACTGTATGTCGGCGACAACGGGATGCTCGGCCTGTATCACCCAGAGGCCGACCTCATCAGGACCGTAGCCGATCACACCATCGGAATTGGAGAGGCGCTCATAGCCGAGCGGCGCCAGCGCTGCATCATAGAAACGGCGGGCTCTTTCGAGGTCTTTGACACCGATGGAGACATGATCGAACATGGTCTGCAAACTCCGTTCATCCCAAGACTAATTGAACAGCAGCATCTTTCAACGGCCAAAAGAAGAGTGGAATCCGTTTGGAGGTCCGGCCGCGTGCACTCGGCCGGTAAGACTTTACTGCAGTTGCGGCTTTTTCAGAAAGCTGTTGCGGTCGGCGGATTTGACGCGCAGCCAGGCCTCCCGGCCGTTGCGCAGAATCCGCATCGGAATCTCGGCGCCGGCCGGGCCGCTGCTCCAGAGCTTGCGGTAGAAATCGGCAAGGCCGTCAACCTCTTCGTCACGGATCTCGGAAATGATATCGCCCTGACGCAGACCGGCCTCGGCGGCCGGACCGCCTTCGGCGACGCTCATCACCACCACGCCGCCATTGCTCTCAGCGGAGAATGCGCCGAGCCAAGGCCGCGGCGGCTTGTTGACCTGACCGCGGTTCAAGAGGTCGTCGAGGATCGGCGGCAACAGATCGATCGGCACGACCATATTGATGTCGGCGACCTCGCCGTCCTGGCTCATCTGCAGGCGCAGCGAACCGATGCCGAGCAGCTTGCCGTCGGCGCCGATCAGCGCTGCCCCACCCCAGGCGGGATGGGCCGGTGCGGTAAAAATCGCCTCGTCCAGCAGATATTCCCAATAGCCGGCGAATTCCTGCCGGGCGACGATGTTTGCCTGGACGAACTCGCCGATCCCATCGGCAAGCACGACGGGATCGCCGGGCCTGGCGGCGGCCGCATCGCCGAAATCCACCGCCGGGGCGTTGAGAACGCCGAGCGCCTGCACCAGGCCGAAGCCGCTTTCCTGATCATAGGCAAGAGGATGGGCGGGAACCACCCGGCCGTCCTGGGTCGTCAGCCAGACCTCCTCAGCCTCGGTGATGAGATAACCGATGGTCAGCACCAGCCCGTTGTCGCGAATGACGACGCCGCTGCCCTCCCGGACGGTGCCCAGCGTCTCCGCCGTGAAGGCATCTTCTGGGATGGAGGAACGGACGGCCACGACGGACCGCAGGATCGGATCGATATTCATGCTTTTATCCCGAGGGCGCCGCCGCGCGAGACCGGAAGCCGGCGCGCCTCCTTAATAGGTAAGAAGGTGAAGGGGCGGCGGCAAGGTTGGCGCGACTGGAATTTCCGCAGCCCTATGCCAAGCCGTGGGAAGGCGACCGGAATATCTGGGGGTGACAGCGGTGCTGCGCAACAATATACAGTCAATCCTATCAGGAATCAGACGGGGATCATGACATGAAGGACTGGCATCCCGATCTCAGCCGGAGCAGCAGCCCGCGTTACATGGCGATTGCCGATCTGATCGAAATGGATCTGCGCAGCGGCCATCTGGCGGTCGGAGACCGGCTGCCGCCGCAACGCGACCTCGCCAAGCGGCTGAATGTCGATTTCACCACCGTGGCCAGAGGCTATGTCGAGGCGCAGAAGCGCGGTCTTGTCGAGTCGCATGTCGGCCGGGGCACTTTCATCACCGGCCGCGTGGGCAAGGCGCAGCAGGACTTCGCGCCTGACGCGGCGCCCGATCCGCGCCGCGCATCGATCGTCGACTTCTCGATGAACATGCCGCCGGAACCAGACGATCCGGAACTGATCGCGGGCATGCGAGAGGCCATGTCGGCGGTGGCCGCAAGTCTCATCCCGCTACTGCGCTACCAGGGTTTCGGCGGCTCCGGCATCGATAAGGACGCCGCCGCCGTCTGGCTCGGCCGCCGTGGGCTCACGCCTTCGCAGGAGCGGATCTTCGTCACGCCGGGTGCGCATCCGGCCCTGTTGGCGATCTTCGGCCTGCTGGCAAAGCCGGGCGAGACGGTGCTTTCGGAAATCATCACCTATCCCGGCATGCGCTCGATCGCCGCCCAGCTGCGGCTCAACCTCGCCGGCGTGCCGATGGACGAGGACGGTATCCTGCCGGATGCCCTTGCCAGCGCCTGCGAACGGTTGAAGCCGAAGGCGCTCTATCTCAATCCGACACTTCAGAACCCGTTGACACTGACCATTTCAACCGGTCGGCGCGAGGAAATCGCGGCCGTCGCCCGCAAACATCAGCTGCCGATCGTCGAGGATGATGCCTATGGCTTCATTCCCCAGCAAGGTCCGGCGCCGCTTGCGGCATTAGCGCCGGACCTCACCTGGCATATTGGCGGCCTGGCGAAATCCCTCGGCGCGGGCCTGCGCCTTGCTTATGTCGTGGCGCCCGACAGCAAGGCCGTATGGCCCTTCGTCAGCGCTATGCGCGCCAACAACGTCATGGCCTCGCCTTTGACAGTGGCACTCGCCACCCGCTGGATAGAGGACGGCACGGCCGATGCGATCCTGCGCTTCATCCGCGCCGAGGCCGCCGCCCGTCAGCAGATGGTCGCCGCCATCCTGCCTGCCGGCAGCTACCGCGCCGATCCGATCAGCTTCAACATCTGGCTGCCGCTCGCCAATGGCTGGACCCGTTCCACCTTCGGCAGTCATATGCGTTCCTCCGGCATCGGCGTCGTGGCAAGCGATGCCTTCACCGTCGAGGGCGCCGCCCCGGAAGCGGTGCGGGTCTGCCTCGGCGGCCCGATCACTCGGGAGAGACTGCACGGCGCACTGGAATTCATGACCCATGCGCTGGAAGGCCCGCCGGAAATGGCGGCGTCGTTCTTCTAATCCCGGCAGCTTTCAACTTGCCCTCAGGCCCGCTGCTGGTCTGGTCCCTTCGATGATGTGATGTCTGCGGTTTGCCCGGTCGCCAGCCGACGGGGATCTGCGGCATTCTGGCAATTTGACTGGTGATTGATGCGTAATGTATTTATATTGGATGCATGCATTTATGTGGCATTGATCGGCATTGAGCCGCGTGCCAGAGAAGACGAGGTTATCATGGACACCGAATATCCCCCGCTTCCTCCGATGCAGACCGGCGTCAGGGGACGTTGCCCGCGTTGCGGCCAGGGCCATATGTTCAAGGGCTTTCTGACGCTGCAGCCGCAATGCGAGGTCTGCGGCCTCGATTATGCCTTCGCCGATCCGGCCGACGGCCCGGCCTTCTTCGTCATCTGCTTCGCCTGCATACCGAGCGTCCTGCTTGGCGTCTGGCTGGAGGTGGCGTTTTCGGCGCCGATCTGGGTGCAGCTTCTGGTCACCGGCCCCTTCATGCTCGCCACCTGCATTCCGCCACTCAGGCCCCTGAAAGGCTGGTTGGTCGCCAGCCAATATTTCTACAAGGCGGAAGAGGGCAAACTCGCCTAGAGCCTATTTCAGCGTCGCGCGCAGGCGCGGCGTGGCGAAATCGATGAGCGCC
This sequence comes from Rhizobium sp. H4, assembly GCF_003013335.1. Classification (NCBI taxonomy): domain Bacteria; kingdom Pseudomonadati; phylum Pseudomonadota; class Alphaproteobacteria; order Hyphomicrobiales; family Rhizobiaceae; genus Rhizobium; species Rhizobium sp. H4. The sequence goes on along the minus strand of NZ_PSOW01000001.1, from coordinate 424,794 downwards.
CGCAGTTTCAGCGGCACCAGCCCCTGCGAGGGATAGACGAGCTGCACCGGCGCCGGCGGCGGTTCGAAATCTTCGAGCAGCGGCACCAGCAGGCCCGCCGCTGCGGCGCGGGCGGCCTGATAGGAGAGCACGCGGGTGACGCCGAGACCGGCGACGGCCGCATCGACGGCGGCCTCGGCGGTGTTGACCGCGAGCCGTGAGCGGATCGGCACGGCAAGATCGCGCTTCCCCTCCGTGAAGCTCCAGCTTCGAGTCGCGGCCATGTTCTCGAAGGTGATGCAGTCATGTGCGGAGAGATCGCCCGGCTGCCGGGGTGCCAGGTGCCGCGCGAGATAATCCGGGCTGGCATAGACGGTGCGGCGGATCGCGCCGAGCCGCGTGGCGATCAGGTTGCTGTCGGCCAGGGTGCCGATCCTCAGCGCCAGGTCGATATGATCCTCGACAAGGTTCGACAGACGGTCGCCGAGCATCAGCCGCAGATTGATCTCGGCATAGGCCTTCAGGAAATCCACCACGACAGGCAGGACATGCAGCCGCCCGAAGACGATCGGCGCGGTCATCGTCAGCTCGCCCTTCGGCGCGCTGTATTCGCCGGCGGCCGTCCGTTCCGCCTCTTCCACCCGGTCGAGAATTTCCCGCGCCGCCTCCACATAGGAGCGTCCGGCCTCGGTCAATGTGATCTTCCGATTGCTTCTCTGCAGCAGCTTGGCGCCGAGATGCGCCTCGAGCTCGGAGACCTTGCGGCTGACCGTCGCCAGCGGTGAACGCAGATGCCGCGAGGCGGCCGACAGGCTGCCTTGCTCGACGACGGCAAGAAGCACGCTCATGGCGTCGAGGCGGTCCATTTTATCCTTCCATCAATTGAGAACATGCCTTCCAGATTAGCATCCTACTGCAGTTCATTGGAAGGCAGTAAATTCCCTGCAGGTGGTTCGAACGGCCATCGCCGGCAAGGCCGAGGCCTTGTTCCCGCCCCATCAGACAAAGGAACCGTCATGAAACTCTACCATCATCCGCTGTCCGGCCATTCCCACCGGGTTCACCTGTTCCTGTCGCTGCTCGGCGTGCCTTACGAACTGGTCGAGGTCGACTTGGCCGCCGGCGCTCACAAGGCTCCTGAGTTCCTGAAGCTCAATGCCTTTGGCCAGGTGCCGGTGCTTGACGACGATGGAGCGGTCATTCCCGATTCCGCCGCCATCCTCGTCTATCTCGCACGCAAATTTGGCCGCACCGACTGGCTGCCGGTAGACATGTTGGCGGCGGCACGGATCCAGAAATGGCTCTCGGTCGCCGCGGGCGAGATCGCCTACGGGCCTTGCGCCGCCCGTCTCGTCACTGTCTTCGGCGTCAATTTTCATGCCGACGAGGTGATTGCCCGGGCGCACCGCATTCTTACGCTGGTCGAGGCGGAGCTCACGGGCCGCGCCTTCCTGCTCGGCGACAATCCGACGATCGCCGATATCGCGCTTTACAGCTACATCGCCAATGCGCCGGAGGGCAATGTCGACACCGCGCCCTATCAGGCCGTGCGCGCCTGGCTTTCCCGCATCGAGGCGCTGCCGGGTTTCGTCAGCTTCCGCAAGACGAAGATCGGACTGGCCGCATAAAGATCCGTCCCGATCGTGCCTGAAAGGAGGCCGTGATGCTGGAGAAGTCAAGAGAGGATGCGCCATCGCCCTGGCATCAGGGTGAACTCGCAATGCAGCGCAGCGTCGGCGTCGTCGAGCGGATGGACGGGCCGGGGCGGAATTTCGTCCGCAAGGCGATGCCCGAGCAGCACCGCGCCTTCTTTCCGATGCTGCCTTTCGTCGTGCTCGGCACGGTCGATGCGAAGGGCGACGTCTGGGCGACGGTGCGGGCCGCGCAGCCGGGTTTCATGTCCTCGCCGGACCCGGAGACGCTTGAGGTCCGCCTGCCGCGCGAGTCGGCCGATCCTGCCGATGCCGGGATGGAGGATGGCGCCGCCATCGCGATGCTCGGCATTCAGCTCGAGACCCGGCGGCGCAACCGGTTGAACGGCGCCATCAGCAGGACGGATGCCGATGGTTTCCGCCTGCGCGTCGGCCAGAGCTTCGGCAATTGCCCGCAATATATCCAGCCTCGCGCCGCCGCCTTCGTTCGCGATCCCGCTCTGCCGACAGCGCTGCCGCCGCTGCGGTCCCATGAGTTCGACGAGCGCGCGCGGCGGATGGTCGAGAATGCCGATACGTTTTTCGTCGCTTCCTATGTCGACCGCGAGAATGGCGAACGCCAGGTCGACGTCTCCCATCGTGGCGGCTATGCCGGGTTCGTGCATCTCGGCGCCGATGGCGCGCTGACCGTTCCCGACTTTGCCGGCAATCGTTTCTTCAACACGCTCGGCAATTTCCTGGTCAATCCGAAGGCCGGGCTGGTCTTCATCGATTTCGATACCGGCGACATGCTGCAGATGACGGGACGGGTCGAGGTGTTGCTCGATTCGCCTGACATCGCCGCCTTTCCCAGGGCGGAAAGGCTGTGGCGTTTCACGCCGGAGGATATCGTGCTGCGCCCGGATGCCCTGCCGCTGCGGTGGAACCGGCGCACCGATGTCTGAGCTCGATCGCCGCCCGACAAGACTTGTAAAACCGGTACCGATCGGTAAACTCGAAACTACTCAGTACAGGAGATATCATGTCCAGCCTCATTCCGCCGTTCACCCTGGAGACCGCCACGCAGAAAGTTCGTCTCGCCGAGGACGGCTGGAACAGCCGCGATCCCGAGCGCGTCTCGCTCGTCTACACGCCGGACAGCCGCTGGCGGAACCGCGCCGAATTCATTACCGGCCGCGCCGAGATCGTCGCTTTTCTCACCCGCAAATGGGCCAAGGAACTGGACTACCGGCTGATCAAGGAGATCTGGGCCTTCACCGACAATCGCATTGCCGTGCGCTTTGCCTATGAATGGCACGATGACAGCGGCAACTGGTTCCGCTCCTATGGCAATGAGAACTGGGAATTCGATGCGGCCGGCTTGATGCAGCGCCGTTTTGCCTGCATCAACGATCTGCCGATCCGGGAAACGGAGCGCAAATACCACTGGCCGCTCGGCCGACGGCCGGACGATCATCCCGGCCTGACCGAGCTCGGCCTCTAGAACAGGATGAATTCAGGCCGGTGAAGACCGTCTATGAACGCACCGACATCGTGCCGCTGCTCGCGGAAACCTTCCGCGAGCTCGGTTACGAGGGCGCCACGCTCAGCCGCATCACCGAACGCACCGGCATCGGCAAGGGCAGCCTTTATCACTTCTTCCCGGGCGGTAAGGAGGAGATGGCCGGCGCCGTGCTCGCCGATATCGACGCCTGGTTCGAGCAGGCGGTCTATCGGCCGCTCAGAAATGACGATGCCCGTCAGGCGATCGCGGCGATGTGGCTCAACGTGGGTGACTATTTCCGCTCCGGCGGCCGCATCTGCCTCGTCGGCGCCTTCGCGCTCGACGACACCCGTGAGCGGTTTTCGTCTGCGATCGGCGACTATTTTATCCGCTGGATCGAGGCGTTGCGTTCGGCGCTGATGCGGGCAGGCTGTGCCGAGCGGGAGGCGCAGACGCTGGCCGAGGAAGGCATCTGCGGCATTCAAGGGGCGCTGGTACTGTCGCGCGCGCTCAAAGATGAAGCGGTCTTCACCCGGTCGCTGGAAACGTTGGCGAAGCGGCTTGAGGCTGCGACGCGATGAGGGCAGACCTTACATCCGCGCCGCTTTGCCTGTATCTCTCGGCGTTGCGGTTGAGGCTGCCGGGTCGGGCGGGGTGTTCTCGCGCTCAAGGCGAATCTGGCGCCACTCATTTTCCATCTGGTCGACGACGTGCTGGGGAATGGTGGTCTGGGTATTGGCGGCAGGCGTCTGCATCGGAAGTCTCCTCTTGTGGTGGTAAGGCTTCAGGGCAAGGAAATGAATTGCACAAGATAAAAGCCGTGTAAATCAGGGGCTTAGGCACTTCAAACGATTAAGTTGATTTTAATCGATTAAGACGGTTTTAACCACGAGATTGCCGGGAAGCGCGGTATGGTTGTCCACATGGATCGGATGTTCTTTTTTGATGCGGTGTGCCAGGAGCTCTTTAAAGGAGGGCTAACTCATCCTCAGGTAGAGGGTATTGCGGCGATTCTCGATGCCTGGGAAAAGCGGTTTGCGCGGGCCGACCGCCGGTGGCTGGCCTACATCCTCGCAACCGCTTACCACGAGACCGCCTATACGATGCAGCCGGTCCGCGAGACGTTGGCTGAAAGCGATACTCGCGCCGTCGAGATCCTGGAGGCGGCCTTTGCCGCCGGCAGGCTCTCCTGGGTAAAGGCGCCCTACTGGCGGCCGGACGAGGATGGCCGCTGCTGGCTCGGGCGTGGCCTGGTGCAGCTCACCCATAGGCGGAATTACGAGGCGATGAGCGTGCTGACGGGCATCGACCTCGTTGCCGATCCTGATCGGGCGATGGAGATGGATGCGGCGGTGACCATCCTGATCGAAGGCATGCTGCAGGGCAGCTTTACCGGACACAAACTTGCCGATCACCTGAACGCGACGACCGAGGACTGGGTCAATGCGCGCCGCATCGTCAACGGCACCGACCGGGCCGAGAAGCTCGCGGGCTACGCCAGGGCCTTCCATGCGGCGATGCGTCCTGATGCCGCGCAGGTCGGGGCGTGCGGTTGAAGGCCCGGGGTCCGCGTGTTATCGCGCGGGCGACCCTCTGAAATCTGACAGGAGCTTCCGCGTGATCCGCCATATCGTTTTCTTCACAGTGCAGGAGGAACATCTGGAGGAGGTGAGGGCCGGACTGTCGATCCTGACCGCCATTCCGCACGCGCGGCTGCTGGAAATCGGCACCAATGTGAAGACCGATCAGCTGGGTACCGAGATCGATCTTGTCGTCTACGGTGAATTCGACGATGAAGCGGCTCTCGCTGCCTATAAGGCGCATCCCGATTATCAGCGCTCGATCGAGCGTGTGCGGCCGCTGCGGGAAAAGCGCATTGCCGCGGACTACGACAGCCGCGCAGCGGTGACGCGGCCGCTCTGAACCGGCAGGCCGTCGGCTGCCGGACGTGTTTGGGTTAAATTTCAAAGGGATAAACAGCTTTCCGGATTCGCCGCGCTGGATGTTGATGCAGCCGTGAGCCACCGGATCCAATCTTCGCAAAATCGGCGGCAAGCGATTCAAAAGATTCGTCAAACGCACGGTCCATCGTCAGCGGAAGAGGGCGTCCATTCCAAGCGTCATGAGGCGGCCGGGCTTGGCTGCGATGCCCGCGTACCGCGCACCAGCGTCATCAGCATCAGCACCAGAATCAGCGACAAGGCGGCGAGAACGGCAGCGGCGAAAAGCGCCGGGCCGGGGCCGGCGCGGTCGAGGATGGCAGTGAAGACAACAGGGGCGATCGCATTGGCAAGGTTCTGCGGCAGCGACAGCCGTGCCGATTGCAGGCCGAATTCGCGCGGCGAAAACACCGCCAGCGGCAGAAGCGCGCGGGCGACGGCCATGACGCCGGAGCCGAAGCCGTAGAGCACAACGAAGGTGACGAGCAGCGGCGTCGACGGACTGGCGAGCAGCATCATCAGGAAGCTTATCAGCATCAGGCCGATGCCCATGGCGGCGCTGAGGATGGGATTGCCGCGCCGGCCGAGCAGCATGTCGAGGAAGCGCGCCGAAATGCCGAGCACGCCGCGGGCCGAGCCGAGCTGCAGCGCCAAGGCCGGCGCGGCGCCCGACTGGCGGAAGATCTCGAGCAGCGAGGGCGAGATGCCGAAGGTGACGAAGGTGGTAAGGGTCGTCGTCGCGGCGATCAGCAGAAAGGCTTTGCGCCCGGCCGCCTTCGACAGCGGCACCGGCGCGATTTCGGCCGCGCCGCCGACGACATGCGCGGCGATCGGCTTCGGCAGGGCGAAAAGATGCAGCGGCAGGCAGATGAAGAATTGCAGGCCTGCGCAGATGAGGAAGGTGAGGCGCCAGCCGACGGCTTCGTTGAGCAGGCTGAGGATCGGCCAGAAGATGGCGCTCGAAAGCCCGGTGAACAGCATCAGGACGGCGATGACGCGCTTGCCGTCCATCCCCTCGCGCTCGACGACGGCGGTATAGGCGGGCGCCGACAGGCCGAGCGCGCCGCCGACGCCGATCACGATCCAGGCGGCGGCGTAGAGAATGACGCCGTTGGCGGCTGCCAGCAGGCAGAGGCCGAGGGCAAAGGTCAGGGAAGCCGCCGAAAGCACCCGGGCGGCGCCGTAACGGCCAAGCCAGCGGCCGGTCGCCGGGCCGACGATGGCGCTGACCAACATCATGATCGTCAGGCCGGCAAACGCCACCTCGTTCGCCATGCCGAGGTCGGGCGCCACGATGCGGCCCATCACCCCGAGCATGTCGAAGGTCGTACCCCAGCCGATCACCTGGGTGATGGCGAGCACGAAGACCGTCTGCGCCGAGCGGAAGCGGAAGGAGTTTGGCATTGGTGCTGAAATGGCCTGAATGCGGGAGCCGCAAGGACATAACAGGTTCAATCAGCCGGTAAAAGCTGTGATTGCAATTTCCGGCAGCCCGCCGCGCGCGGGCTTGACCCAAGCATCCGCGCCCAGCCCTCCGTATGCGCCTGGGGAAGACTTTTCCCATGCGCAAAAAGCGGCCGCGGCATCGGTTTTCAGCAGCTGACACCTGCTGCCGCCAACAGTCGAGAACGGTTCTAAACACCCGGCATTACAGCGCATTCATTTGCCATTCAGGTCGCGTGAGTACATAGTCGCATCAAGTTGGAATTACCCTTGAAAGCATAACACATGGCCTTTCCTCTGAGCGTCGCAATAGTGGCCGCCGGACTGGTGGTATCGGCGCCCTCACCGGACGCCACAGGCACTCTTGTCGTGCGTGTGACAGGCGATTGCAGCGCCGCTGCCGCCCAGGTCGTCGAGCAGACGGGTGGCCAGCTCTTATCGGTGCAACCGGTGGGCGATAGTTGCATCATCACCGTTCTGGTGTCGGGCAACGGCCAGCGCCCGCGCAAGGTGACGGTAAAGGTTCCGATGTAGGCGGAATCGGTCTATTCAGAACATGATCGATTTGAAGCGGACGAAGGCGGACCGATGCGCATCCTGGTAATCGAAGACGACGTCAACCTGAACCGGCAGCTGACCGACACGCTGAAGGAGGCGGGCTATGTCGTCGACCAGGCGTTCGACGGCGAGGAGGGACATTTCCTCGGCGATACCGAACCCTATGATGCCATCATCCTCGATATCGGCCTGCCTGAGATGGACGGCGTTACCGTGCTCGAAAAATGGCGCGGCGCCGGCCGCGGCATGCCGGTTTTGATCCTGACGGCGCGCGACCGCTGGAGCGACAAGGTCGCCGGCATCGACGCCGGTGCCGACGATTACGTCACCAAACCGTTCCATGTCGAGGAAGTGCTGGCGCGCATCCGGGCGCTGATCCGGCGTGCGGCCGGGCATGCCTCCTCCGAGATCATCTGCGGACCCGTTCGGCTCGACACCAAATCCTCGAAGGCGACGGTTAACGGCACGCCGCTGAAGCTGACCTCGCACGAATATCGGCTGCTCGCCTATCTCATGCATCACATGGGCGAGGTCGTCTCGCGCACGGAGCTGGTCGAACACATGTACGACCAGGATTTCGACCGCGACTCCAACACGATCGAGGTCTTCGTCGGCCGCCTGCGCAAGAAGATGGGCGTCGACCTGATCGAAACGGTGCGCGGTCTCGGCTACCGCATCCAAGCGCCGAAACATGCGAATTAAGTCGCTCACCGCACGTGTGCTGCTGCTGACCACGGTCTGGTCGACGGTGGCCCTGGTGGTAATCGGCCTGCTCATCTCGACGCTCTACCGCAAGAGCGCCGAACGCGGTTTTCAGGATCTGTTGCGGGCCCAGCTTTATAACGTCATCAATTCGGTGACGATCGGCGATCAGGGGGCGTTGAGCGGCAGCCCGCAGCTCGGCGATCTGCGTTTTGCCCAGCCGAAGACCGGCTGGTACTGGGTGGTGGAGCCGCTCGGCACTTATACGACAGCGCCGCTGGTCTCGCCCTCGCTCGGCTCGGCGCTCATTCCGGTTCCCTCCGTCGTCGAGGCGCCCTTCGACAAGAATTACGAGCGTTATTACCAGGTGACGGACGCCTCCGGCAACCGGGTGCAGGTCGCCGAAACCGAAGTGGTGCTCGATACCGACGGACGCGCGGCGCGCTTCCGCGTCACCGGCAATGTCGACGTCGTCGAGGACGATGTGCGCACCTTTTCCCACAGCCTCTATCTGGCGCTTGCCGGTTTCGGCGTCGGCAGCCTGATCGTCAATGCGCTCGCCATTCTCTACGGCCTGAAGCCGCTCGACAAGGCGCGCGCCGCCCTGGAGCGCATCCGTGCCGGCGAAAGCGAGCAGTTGAAGGGCGACTTCCCGCGCGAAATCCTGCCGCTCGCCAACGAGGTCAATGCGCTGATCGACAGCAACCGGCGCATCGTCGAGCGGGCGCGCATGCAGGTCGGTAATCTCGCCCATTCGCTGAAGACGCCGATCGCCGTTCTCCTCAACGAGGCGCGCGTTCTCGAAAAATCCCACGGCGAACTGGTGCGCAGTCAGGCGGAATCGATGCAGGGGCAGGTGCAGTCCTATCTCAACCGGGCCCGCATCGCCGCCCAGCGCGAATCCGTGCTGGCGCGCACCGATGCCGAGCCGGCGCTCGAGCGGCTGGTGCGCGTCATGCGCCGGCTGAATGTCGAGACCGAATTCGATCTCGTCGTTTCGCCGCCGCATCTGGCCGTCGCCATGGAACAGCAGGATCTCGAGGAGACGGTCGGCAATCTCCTGGAGAATGCGGCGCGTTTCGCCAAGAGCAGGGTGCGGCTCTCCGCCGTCGAGGCCGGCGAGGACGTGAAAGGGGCAGAGGCCAGCGCCCGCCGCCACTGGGTGGAGCTCGCCGTCGAGGACGACGGGCCGGGCCTGGAGCCCGACCAGATCCGCGAGGCGCTGAAGCGCGGCCGCAGGCTCGACGAAAGCAAGCCGGGAACCGGGCTCGGCCTGTCGATCGTCACTGAGATTTCAAACGAATACCAGGGGCGCCTCGAGCTGTCCCGCGGCGAGTGGGGCGGGCTGAAGGCGAAGCTTATCCTGCCCGGCGTCACAAAGGATGTTGCATGACCAACTGCTTGATGTCACAAAGATACTGGCAAACGCATAGCATGCTTTGCCTTAATGCTGACACGGGGACGCTGCACTTCGATCGGCTGAAATTGACCTCTGATCGTGGTTCGACGCAATGATTCTACGCTCGCAAGGGATGATCGTTTCCATCCTGCTTCTCGCCGTCGCGCTCACCGGCTGCACGACGACGAAGGGGGCTGCTTCGCGCGGCATTTTTTCCAGCAAACCTTCGGCATCGGCCGCCTTCATCACCGCGCTGCAGGGCGGCATCGTCGGGCGCAGCGGCGTCAGCTTGAGCGATAGCGACAAGCAACGGGCGCTCGAGGCGGAATATCGGGCGTTGGAAGGGGCAGCAGTCGGCCAGCCGGTGGTCTGGAGCGGCAAGGACGTCACCGGCAAGGTGGTGGCGGCAGCACCCTATCAGGTCGGCTCGCAGAATTGCCGGCAATATACCCATACGCTGACGGTCGACGGCAAGGACAGCGTGGCGCGTGGCGCTGCCTGCCGCAACGACGACGGTAGCTGGTCGCCGCTCGGGTGAGGCTCGTTCCAAGCTAAATTGCGGCGAATAGCCTCAAATCTTCGTCATTCCGGCTTTGGCAGTTGGAATAGCGCCACGCTTCACGTATTTGGGCCGGTATGCTGTTCTGGATTCTCGTTGCCGTTCTGACGGCAGCCGTCGCCGTCATCCTGCTTTACCCCCTTCTGCGTGGAGCGAAGGCGGCGGAGAACAGTCGTGCCGGCGAGGCGGCAGTTTATCGCGACCAGCTGCGCGAACTCGACCGCGATCTTGCCGGTGGGCTGATCACAGCTGAGGAGGCTGATTATGCCAGGGCCGAAATCGGCCGGCGGCTGATCGCCGTCTCCGCCGGCGAGCCGGAGGGAACGCCGAAGCCCGCGCGCCATCACCGTGTCACCGAAGCCTTCGTTCTCCTGATCCTGCCGGTGCTCGGGCTCTGTCTTTATGTGACGATGGGCAGGCCCGGTCTGCCCTCGCAGCCGCTCGAAGCGCGGCTGGAAAATCCCGGCAATGACGTGGCGGTGCTGATCGCCAAGGCGGAACGGCATCTGGCCGAAAATCCCGATGACGGGAAGGGTTGGGACGTGCTGGCGCCGATCTATGTCCGCACGATGCGGGTCAATGATGCTGAGGTCGCCTACCGCAATGCGATCCGGCTTCTCGGCCCGAGCCCGATCCGGCTCGACGGCCTCGCCGAGACGCTGATAGCGGTCTCCGAAGGCGTGGTGACCGAAGAGGCGCGCCAAGCGCTGGAACAGTCGTTGACGCTTGAACCCAACAATCCGCGTGCCCGCTTCTATATCGCCCTCAGCATGGAGCAGGCGGGGCGAGCCGACGAGGCGCGCCGGGCCTTCGAAGCGCTGGCGCAGCAATCGCCTGCCGATGCGCCCTGGCTGCCGCTGGTCACTGAACATATCTCCAAGAACGGCGGCGCGGCTGCCCAGCCTTCGGCGCCTAGCGGCCCAACGTCGGAAGACGTGGCGGCGGCCGAAAACATGAGCGCCGGCGACCGCCAGCAGATGATCCGCGGCATGGTCGAAAGCCTCGACGCCAAGCTGAGCGCCGAACCCAACAATTTCGAGGGATGGATGCGGCTCGTCCGCTCCTACGCCGTAATGAACGACAAGGATCGCGCAGCCGACGCCCTGAAGCGCGGGCTTGCGGCCTTTCCGCCGCCGGGGGAACAAGGTCGGCAATTGCTGGCGCTTGCCAGTGAACTTGGCATAGCCACGGAGGGTATGACCCAATGACGCGCAAGCAGAAGCGCCTTGCGGTGATCGGGGGCGGGATGAGTTTCATCCTTGCCGCGGTGCTGTTGGTGATGTTCGCCTTCAGCCAGTCTGTGGCCTATTTCTACATGCCGGCGGATCTGGCGAAGACGCCGGTGGCGCCGGAGACCCGCATCCGGCTCGGCGGCCTGGTGGGCGCGGGCAGCGTCGTGCGCGGCGCCGGCTCGACGGTGGAATTTGCAGTCACCGACGGCAGCGCCAATGCGGTCAAGGTCCAATATACCGGCATCCTTCCGGATCTGTTCCGCGAGGGCCAGGGTGTGGTCACCGAAGGCATGTTTGCCTCAGGCAGCAACGTCTTTGTCGCCGACACGGTGTTGGCCAAGCATGACGAGACCTATATGCCGAAGGAAGTGGCCGACAAGCTGAAGGCGCGGGGTCTGTGGCAGGAAGGCCAGGAGGCGAAGGCGACGCCATGATCATCGAGATCGGCCATTACGCCCTGGTGCTGGCGCTGGCGACGGCGCTGATCGTCTCGAGCGTGCCTGTGATCGGCGCCCGCCGCCGTGACCGGGCGATGATGGATGTGGCGACATCAGGCTCGCTGGCGATGTTTACACTCGTCGCCTTCTCTTTTGCCGTGCTGACCTATGCCCATGTCGTCTCCGACTTCTCGGTCGAGAACGTCTGGGAGAATTCGCATTCGCTGGTGCCGCTGATCTACAAATATTCCGGCGTCTGGGGCAATCACGAGGGATCGATGCTGCTCTGGCTGCTGATCCTGGTGCTATTCAGCGCGTTGGTTGCCGTCTTCGGCCGCAACCTGCCGGAGACGCTGAAGGCCAATGTTCTGGCCGTGCAGGCCTGGATCTCGCTCGCCTTCACCCTGTTCATCCTTTTGACCTCCAATCCCTTCCTGCGGCTTGATCCGGCCCCGGCCGAGGGCCGCGACCTCAATCCGGTGCTGCAGGATGTCGGGCTCGCCATCCACCCGCCGCTGCTCTATCTCGGCTATGTCGGCTTTTCCGTCTGCTTCTCCTTTGCCGTTGCCGCTCTTCTCGAAGGCCGCATCGACGCCGCCTGGGCGCGTTGGGTCCGGCCCTGGACGCTGGCCGCCTGGACCTGTCTGACGCTTGGCATCGCCATGGGCTCCTACTGGGCCTATTACGAGCTCGGCTGGGGCGGCTGGTGGTTCTGGGATCCGGTGGAAAACGCCTCGTTCATGCCGTGGCTGGCCGGCACAGCGCTTCTGCATTCGGCCCTCGTCATGGAAAAACGCGAGGCGCTGAAGATCTGGACTGTGCTGCTCGCCATCCTGACCTTCTCGCTGTCGCTGATGGGCACCTTCCTGGTGCGTTCCGGCGTGCTCACCTCGGTGCATGCCTTCGCCAGCGATCCCTCCCGCGGCGTCTTCATCCTTTGCATCCTGCTGATCTTTATCGGCGGGGCGCTGTCGCTGTTTGCCTTGCGGGCGCCGAAGCTTGCGGCCGGCGGACTGTTTGCGCCGATTTCGCGCGAGGGCGCCCTGGTTCTCAACAATCTGATCCTGACGGTCGCCTGCGGCACGGTGCTCACCGGCACGCTCTATCCGCTGCTCCTGGAGACGCTGACCGGCGACAAGATCTCCGTCGGGCCGCCCTTCTTCAACCTGACATTTGGCCTGCTGATGGCGCCGCTGCTCGTCATCGTGCCCTTCGGGCCGCTGCTGGCCTGGAAGCGCGGCGATCTGCTCGGCGTTTTGCAGCGGCTCTATGTTGTGGCGGGTCTCGCCTTCGCGGCCGCGCTGATCTTCTTCTATCTCCAACATGGTGGGCCGGTACTCTCCGTGCTGGGGCTCGCCGCAGGCCTGTTCCTGGTTCTCGGCGCAATCGCCGATCTCTGGTATCGCGCCGGCATCGGCAAGGTGGCGGCCAACGTCGCCTGGCGGCGTCTGACCGGCCTGCCGCGTTCGGCCTTCGGCACCGCCCTTGCCCATGCCGGGCTCGGCATCAGCGTGCTCGGCATCGTCGCGGTGACGACGTTCCAGACCGAGCACGTCATCGAGATGAAACCCGGCGAGACGACGGATGCCGGCGGCTACAGCCTGCATTTCGACGGCATGCAGCCGGCGACCGGGCCGAACTACACCGAGGAGCGCGGCCACTTCAGCATCCGCCGCGCCGGTGTCGCGGTCGCCGACACCTGGTCGGCCAAGCGGCTCTACACCGCCCGCCAGATGCCGACGACGGAGGCCGGCATCCTGACCTTCGGCCTTAGCCAGCTCTACGTTTCCTTGGGCGACGCCACCAAGGACGGCGGTATCGTCGTGCGCATCTGGTGGAAACCGTTCATCCTGTGCATCTGGGGCGGCGCGCTGATCATGGCCGCCGGCGGCCTCGTCTCGCTCTCCGACCGCCGCCTGCGCGTCGGCGCCCCGCGCCGTAAGGCGAAGGCAAGACCGGCGGCCCCTGCCATGGAGCCGGCGGAATGATGCGCTCGCACCTCTTTTCCGCTTCTCCCCACCGGGGAGAAGATGCCCGAAGGGCAGATGAGGGGGCCGAGCGGCAGAGCCGTGAGGAGCTTGAGCGCAAGCGAAAGGTCGTTTTTGCTTCGAGTGGCCGCCCCCTCATCCGCCCTGTCGGGCACCTTCTCCCCGAGGGGAGAAGGGGAATGCGGCTTCTCTCACAGCTCCTCGTCATTCTCTTCACCCTCTTCACACCCTTCTCCGCCTTCGCCGTCAATCCCGACGAGGTGCTGGCCGATCCGGCGCTGGAGGCGCGCGCCCGAACCCTTTCGGCCGAACTGCGCTGCATGGTCTGCCAGAACCAGTCGATCGACGATTCCAATGCCGAACTGGCGAAAGACCTGCGCCTCTTGGTGCGCGAGCGCATCAAGGACGGCGACAGCGACGAGGAAGTGCTGGACTACATCGTCTCGCGCTACGGCGAATTCGTGCTGCTGAAGCCGCGATTCAATCCGAAGACCGTGCTGCTATGGGGCGCGCCGGTGCTGCTGGTGCTCGCCGGCGGTCTGTCATTGGTCATCTTTGCCCGCAAGAGGGTCGGCAAGCCGACGGGAAGCAAGCTGACGCCGGAAGAACAGGCGAGGCTGAACGAGCTTCTAAAGAAATAACAACCCGTCGAGCCGGTGAATATTTCCGAATCCTTTGGACACCCCAGGGAAGGGCCGGGCGCAGTAACGGCCAGAAATATTCCAAACATTACCAATTTTTCATTGGCCGGACAGTTCGCAGTAAGGTGCGCCATCCTATATCTTGACGCATCGACTGATCCGGCGCTGCCGGTCTGAAGATCCAAGAACAAGAGAAGGTGCTCCAATGCTGAAGAATTTCAACGGACGTCCGTCCCTCGCCACTGTGCTCAAGGCTTCTACCGTCGCCGGTATCGCAGCCGCTGTGCTCGCGACCGGCGTTCCGCTCGAAATCACCCGGTCTTATGCCGAAGCCGTCAAGGTTCAGGCGCCTGCCGTTCCGAGCTTCGCCAATGTCGTCGATGCCGTGTCGCCCGCCGTCGTGTCCGTTCGCGTCGAAAACCGGGTCAATCCCGTCGCCGACAACAATGACGGCTTCTCCTTCGATTTCAACGGCCGCGGCTTCGATGATCTGCCTGACGATCATCCGCTGAAGCGCTTCTTCCGCCAGTTCGGCCAGGATCCGAACGACCAGCAAGGCCATCAGCGGCGCTTTGGCCAGAATGGCCCCGGCGGTCCGAATGGCCCCGGCAAGGGCCGTCTGCGTCCGGTCGCTCAGGGCTCCGGCTTCTTCATCTCCGAGGATGGCTACATCGTCACCAACAACCACGTGGTTTCCGACGGTCAGGCCTTCGTCGCCGTGATGAATGACGGCACCGAACTCGATGCCAAGCTGATCGGCAAGGATCCGCGCACCGACCTCGCCGTCTTGAAGGTCGACGGCAAGGGCAAGAAGTTCACCTATGTCAACTGGGCCGACGACAACAATGTCCGCGTCGGCGACTGGGTCGTCGCCGTCGGCAACCCCTTCGGCCTCGGCGGCACGGTCACAGCAGGCATCGTCTCGGCCCGCGGCCGCGATATCGGCTCCGGCCCCTATGACGATTACCTGCAGGTGGATGCGGCCGTGAACCGCGGCAACTCAGGCGGTCCGACCTTCAACCTCAGCGGCGAAGTCGTCGGCATCAACACGGCGATCTTCTCGCCGTCCGGCGGCAGCGTCGGCATCGCCTTCGCCATTCCCGCCTCGACTGCCAGGGATGTCGTCGCCGATCTGATGAAGGACGGCCAGGTTTCACGCGGCTGGCTCGGTGTCCAAATCCAGCCGGTGACCAAGGACATCGCTGAATCGATCGGCCTTTCCGAGCCGAGCGGCGCCCTGGTCGTCGCCCCGCAGGCGGGATCACCGGGCGATAAGGCCGGCATGAAGGCCGGCGACGTCGTCACCGCCCTGAATGGCGAAACCATCAAGGATGCGCGCGATCTCAGCCGCCGCATCGGTGCGATGCAGCCGGGCAGCAAGGTTGAACTTTCGGTCTGGCGCGCCGGCAAGGCGCAGTCTCTCCAGGTCGAACTCGGCACTCTGCCCGCCGACCAGAAGGATGCTAGCGCCGATGACAACAACCAGCCGCAGCAGCCCGAGGCGCCGGCGTCCGAGAAGGCGCTCGCCGATCTCGGCCTGACGGTCGGCCCTTCCGATGACGGCAAAGGCCTGGCCATCACCGGCATCGACCCGGACTCCGACGCTGCCGACAAGGGCATCAAGGAAGGCGAGAAGATCACCTCGGTCAACAACCAGGAAGTCTCCACCCCCGCCGATGTCGTCAAGGTGCTGAACCAGGCCAAGAAGGACGGCCGCACCCGGGCGCTCTTCCAGATTCAGTCGAGCGAAGGAAGCCGTTTCGTCGCTCTGCCGATCAACGGCCAGGGCTGATCCGCGAAAAACGGGAGCCGTGCGGAGGAAACTCCGCGCGGCTCGATTGTTCTGATTTTTGAAGGATGATCCCGATGAGCGCCGCTCCGCAGCCAGATGCTTTGAGCCTTGCCGAAACGCAGCCGGTGGGTAATGTCGGCCGCATGAAGATTCTCATCATCGAAGATGATCTCGAAGCCGCGGCCTACCTTACGAAAGCCTTTCGCGAGGCGGGCATTGTCGCCGACCATGCCAGCGACGGCGAGAGCGGCCTGTTCATGGGATCGGAAAATACCTATGACGTCATCGTCATCGACCGCATGCTGCCGCGCCGCGACGGTCTTTCCGTCATCAGTGAGCTGCGCCGCAAGGGCATTCATACGCCGGTGCTCATCCTCTCCGCGCTTGGCCAAGTCGATGACCGGGTGACCGGTCTTCGTGCCGGCGGCGACGATTACCTGCCGAAGCCTTATGCCTTCAGCGAACTGCTGGCCCGTGTCGAGGTGCTCGGCCGCCGCAAGGGTACGCCGGAGCAGGACGTTATCTATCGCGTCGGCGACCTCGAGCTCGACCGGCTCTCCCATGAAGTGCGCCGCGGCGGCAAGGAAATCCCGCTACAGCCGCGTGAATTCCGCCTGCTCGAATATCTGATGAAGAATGCCGGCCAGGTGGTGACCCGCACCATGCTGCTCGAAAACGTCTGGGACTATCACTTCGACCCGCAGACCAACGTCATCGACGTCCATGTCTCGCGCCTGCGCTCGAAGATCGAGAAGGACTTCAGCCAGCCGCTCCTGAAAACCATCCGGGGCGCGGGGTACATGATCAAGGACGAGGGATGAGCCGCTTCAGGGTTCTCTTCAAGTCCACTGCAGTCCGACTTTCGGCACTTTACATTCTGCTTTTCGCAATCTGCGCCGCGACGCTCGTCTTCTATGTGACGGCGATGTCGGAACGGCTGCTGACGGGCCAGATCCGCGATGCCGTCAGGCAGGAGGTAGAGCAGGTGCAGCGCGCCTATGACACCGGCGGTATGAACCTTCTGCTGCGCACCATGGAGCGGCGCGCCCGCCAGCCCGGGGCCAATCTCTACATCATCGCCGGTCCCTCGGGCGATATTCTCGCCGGCAATGTCGCTTCAGTGCAGCCGGGTGTCTTCGAGGAAGTCGGCTGGATCTCGGCCCCCTTCGCCTATCAGCGTTATACGGACGGTGGAGGTGTCGAGCGCCGGCACAAGGCGATCGCCAATATTTTCGTGCTCGACAACGGCTTGAGAATTCTCGTCGGCCGCGACCTCGGCGATCCAGAGCGTTTCCGGTTGCTGGTGCGCCAGGCGCTGATGGTCGCTTTGGCGATCATGGGTCTAGGCGCGATCATCATTTGGTTCGGCATTGGCCGCAACGCGCTGAAACGCATCGACCGTATGTCGGATGCGAGCAAGAAGATCATGGCAGGCGATCTGTCGCAGCGCCTGCCGGTTGGCGGCTCCGGCGACGAATTCGACCGGCTGTCGATGTCTTTGAATACCATGCTCGAACGCATCGAGAAGCTGAACGAAGGTCTGCGGCAGGTCTCCGACAACATCGCCCACGATCTCAAGACGCCGCTGACGCGGCTGCGCAATAAGGCCGCCGACGCCCTCGATATGACTGACGGCGATACGCGGCGCGCAGCGCTCGAAGGCATCATTTCCGAATCGGACCAGCTGATCCGCACCTTCAACGCGCTGCTGATGATCTCCCGCGTCGAGGCTGGATCGGTCGCCGCGGAGATGTCGCCGGTCGAGCTGTCGGCCATTGTTTCCGACAGCGCCGAGCTTTACGAGCCGGCGGCAGAGGAGGCCGGACTTGGCTTGAGCGCCAGCGTCGAACCCGGAATCGAGGTGCAGGGGAATCGCGAGCTGATCGGCCAGGCGATCTTCAATCTGCTCGACAATGCTATCAAATACTCCTCCGATACTAAAGGGGCGGGCGAGGTGTCGCTGAAGCTTGCCCGCCGCCCGGATGGCATCTGCCTGTCGGTGGCCGACCACGGGCCGGGTGTACCGGCCGATCGGCGCGACGACGTGGTGAAGCGCTTCGTCCGCCTCGACGAAAGCCGCTCGAAACCGGGCACGGGGCTCGGACTTTCGCTGGTGGAGGCGGTGATGGAACTGCACAACGGCCGGCTGGAGCTCTCCGATACCAATCCCGACAAGCCGGAACAGCGCGGACTGACCGTCAGCATGATCTTCCCGGCCAAGGCTGCCTGAACCACTTGTGCGGAAACACGATCGGTTGAATCGCGTATTGGCGGTTTGGCGCCGAGACCCTAGTTTAATCCCGATCGAGCGGCGGGGCCGTGATTCTGGCGGCCGTTTCCTCCGCTCCAAAGCCAGGGAGAGCCTATGCTGACGAAATCGACGCATGGCCTGAAGGACGTCGCCGAAGGGCTGCTGCGTCCGCTGAGCCAGACGGAGTTGAAGCTGGCGCTGAGCGATCTTCAGCAGGCCGGCAAAAGCGAGCCGTCAGTCGCCGCGATGCTGAAGAGCGAAGGGGGGCTGCGCGATTTCATCGCCGCCGTGCTGACGCTGTCGCCCTACCTGCGCGAAATCGTCAATCTCGACCCGGCCATCCTCGCCGGCGCCATCACGCAACCCTTGGAGCCGCAGATCGAAGCGCTGATCGCTGAAGCGCGAGACTGCTGGCGGCCGGACGGCGAGGGGGCGACGCCGGCGGAATCGGTGGTGATGAGCAGGCTGCGCATCATCAAGCGCAAGGCTGCCTTCCTCGTCGCACTCGCCGATCTCTCGCGCATCGTCGATGGTCGGGCCACGACCGGCTGGCTGAGCGAGCTCGCCGAAGCCTCTGTCGCCGCTGCAATCGACCATCTGCTGCTGGCGGCGCATGAAAGCGGAAAAGTCAGGCTGCGGGATCCGGCAAAGCCGAGCGAGGGCTCGGGGCTGATCGTGCTCGGCATGGGCAAACTCGGCGCCTGCGAGCTCAACTATTCCTCCGATATCGACCTCGTCGTCTTTTTCGACGAACAGGCCGGCATCGTGCCCGACCCAGATGACGCTATCGAGGTGTTCCCGAGGATGATGCGCCGGCTAGTGCGCATCCTGCAGGAGCGCACCGCGGATGGTTATGTCTTCCGCAGCGATTTGCGATTGCGCCCCGATCCCGGCTCGACGCCGCTGGCGATTCCGGTCGATGCGGCGATGATCTATTACGAGGGCAGGGGCCAGAACTGGGAGCGGGCGGCCTTCATCAAGGCGCGCGCAGTGGCCGGCGACCTCGCCGCTGGCGGGGAGTTCCTGCGCGGGCTTTCGCCTTTCGTCTTCCGCAAATATCTCGATTACGCGGCGATCGCCGATATCCATTCGATCAAGCGGCAGATCCACGCGCATAAGGGCCATGGCGCGATCGCGGTGAAGGGCCATAATGTCAAGCTCGGCCGCGGCGGCATCCGCGAGATCGAATTCTTCGTCCAGACCCAGCAGCTGATCGCCGGCGGCCGCATGCCGGCGCTGCGCGGCCGGTCGACGGAGGAGACGCTCGGCGAGCTCACCAAGGCGAAATGGATCGACGCCGAGACCCGCGATGAGCTGACGGAGGCCTATTGGTTCCTGCGTGACGTCGAGCATCGCATCCAGATGGTGCGCGACGAGCAGACCCATCTTCTGCCGGAGACCGACGCTGATCTCAAGCGTATCGCTTTCATGATGGGCTTTACCGACACGCCGAGCTTTTCCGAACGCCTGGTCGGCGTGCTGAAGACGGTGGAGCGGCGTTATGCCCGCCTCTTCGAGCAGGAGAGCAGGCTTTCCACCGAAACCGGAAACCTGGTCTTCACCGGCCAGGGCGACGATCCGGATACGCTGGAGACCTTGAAGAAGCTCGGCTTCACCAGGCCGTCGGACATTTCCCGCATCATCCGCACCTGGCATTACGGCCGCTACCGCGCGACGCAATCGGTGGAGGCGCGTGAAAGGCTGACGGAGCTGGCGCCGGAGCTCCTGCGCGTCTTCGGCGAAAGCAGGCGCGCCGACGAGGCGCTGCTGCGCTTCGACAGCTTCATCTCCGGCCTTCCCTCGGGCATCCAGCTCTTCTCGCTGCTTAGCAGCAATCCGGCGCTGCTGTCGCTGATCGTCAACATCATGTCCTCGGCGCCGCGGCTTGCCGAGGTGATCGCCGCCGAGCCGCATGTCTTCGACGGCATGCTCGATCCAGGCCTGATGGCCGAACTGCCGACGCGCGACTATCTGAGCGAGCGTCTGAACGGCTCGCTCGTCCAGGCGCGCCATTATGAGGAGGTGCTCGACCGGCTGCGTATCTTCGCCGCCGAACAGCGCTTCCTGATCGGCATCCGCCTGCTCACCGGCGCAATCAACGGCGCAATGGCCGCCCGCGCCTTCA
Source organism: Rhizobium sp. H4 (assembly GCF_003013335.1). NCBI lineage: Bacteria > Pseudomonadati > Pseudomonadota > Alphaproteobacteria > Hyphomicrobiales > Rhizobiaceae > Rhizobium > Rhizobium sp. H4. The sequence continues at coordinate 404,613 of NZ_PSOW01000001.1, read as the reverse complement.
CCCATCTCGCCGATCTCATCATATCAGCCGCACTCGATGCCGTGACAAGCGAGATGCGGGCGGCGCACGGCGATTATCCCGGTGGCCGCATCGCCATATCAGGCATGGGCAAGCTCGGCAGCTTCGAGCTGACCGCGGGGTCCGACATCGACCTGATCCTGCTTTATGATTATGACGCCGCCGCCGCCGAATCCGACGGGCCGAAGCCGCTCGACGCGACGCGCTACTTCACCCGCATCACCCAGAGGCTGATCGCCGCCCTGTCGGCGCCGACGGCCGAAGGCGTGCTCTATGAGGTCGACATGCGGCTGCGTCCCTCCGGCAACAAGGGGCCGGTCGCCACCCGCATCAATGCCTTCGGCAAATATCAGCGCGAGGAGGCCTGGACCTGGGAGCATATGGCGCTCAGCCGCGCCCGGCTGATCTCAGGCGATGACAGCCTGATCGCCGAAGCGGAGCATGTCATCCGCGAGGTGCTGTCGGCCGATCGCGATATCGTCAAGGTGGCACATGACGTGGCCGAGATGCGCGAACTGATCGACAAGGAAAAGCCGCCTTCGGGCCCGTGGGACCTGAAGCATATCCCCGGCGGTGTCATCGATCTCGAATTCATCGCCCAGTATCTGGTGTTGATCGCGCCAACCAGGGGCGTCGGCGTTGCTGTCAGCGGCAAGAGCACCGGCGAGGCTCTGAAGTTGCTCGGCGACCGGCTGCTGGCCGCGGACGATCTCGACACCTGTCTTGAAGCCTTCGCGCTCTATACCAGCCTGTCGCAATTGATTCGTCTCTGCATCGACGGTGAGTTCGATCCGAACGACGCGCCTGCCGGCCTCATCGAACTCGTCTGCCGTGCCGGCGACTGCCCCGATATCAGGACGCTCGAGGGGGAAGTGAAACGGCTCTCGAAGGCGGTTCGGAAGATTTTTCTGAGTGTGGTCAAAGCCTAAACGTCGTCCGGGATGCGCAGCGAGATCACCGTGCCCACCGCTTCGCGCGAGCGGATTTTCATGCGGCCGCCATGCAGCGCGGTCAGCGAACGCGAGATGGCAAGCCCGAGGCCGGAACCGCCCTTGCTCTTGGCGTACTGGCTCTGAACCTGTTCGAAGGGCTGGCCGATCTTCGACAGCGCCGAGCGGGGGATGCCGATGCCGGTGTCGGCGATGGTGACGGTGACGGCGCCGTCGACGCGGCGTGTGCGCACCGCGATGCGGCCGCCATTATCGGTGAACTTGACCGCATTGGAGAGCAGGTTGAGCAGCACCTGTTTCATTGCCCGGCGGTCGGCCGTCAGCGTCAGGCCGGAGGAGATGCGCTGGTCGATGACGATGTTCTTTTCCGCCGCCGGAATGGCGGTGAAGCGCAGGCTTTCCTCGATCAGCGGCACGAGGTCGATGCGCTCGCAATGCAGCCGGAGATGGCCGGCCTCGATCTTTGACATGTCGAGGATGTCGTTGATGACGTTGAGCAGATGTTTGCCGCTGTCATGGATATCGCGGGCATATTCGTTGTATTTCAACGAGCCGAGCGGCCCGAACATCTGGTTCTGCAGGATTTCAGAGAAGCCGAGAATGGCGTTCAGCGGCGTGCGCAGCTCATGCGACATGTTGGCGAGGAATTCCGACTTTGCCTTGTTGGCGGCCTCGGCGCGTTCCTTCTCCGCCTGATAGTTGGCGTTGGCCGTCGACAGCTCGGCCTTCTGGATTTCCAGCGTCTGGCGCGAGGCGGAAAGATCGCCGATCGTCGCCATCAGCCGCCGTTCGGATTCCCGCAGCCGCTCCTGATGGCGCTTCATCAGCGTGATGTCGGTTCCGACCGACACCTTGCCGCCGTCGCGGGTGCGCCGCTCGTTGATCTGCAGCCAGCGCTCGTCGGCGAGCTGCACCTCCGTCGTGCGCGAATAGCCGGAGCCGTCGGCATCGGCGATCCGCCGCTCGATGACTGGGCGGGCGGCGGCGGCATTGACGATCGAACGCTCGGTGCCGGGCACCAGCACGCTGTCCGGCAGCCCGTAGGCCTGCTGGAAATGCGTGTTGCACATGACGAGCCGGTCGTTCTTGTCCCAGAGCACGAAGGCCTCAGAGGTGCATTCGATAGCGTCGGCCAAGCGCTGATCGGCTTCCGCGTAGCGCTGGGCGAGCCGGTGCTGTTCGGTCACGTCCATGGCGATGCCGATCAGGTGCATGCGGCCGGAATTGCTGCGGATCACCTGAGCACGCGCCCGCATCCAGACATAGTGGCCGCCGGCATGGCGCATGCGGAAGATCTGGTCGACCTGGCCGGAATGGCCCTTGGCGATGGCGCGGGCGATCTCGTAGAGGCCGCCATCATCGGGATGCATCAGCCGCGCGGCTTCGCCGAAGCCCATCGTCTTGTCGGAGCCCGGCAGGCCGAGCATGTCGTACATCGAGCGCGACCAGAAGAATTCCCGGTTTTCGAAATCGAAGTCCCAAAGGCCGCAACGGCCGCGCGACAGCGCCGTCTCGACGCGCAGGTTCGATTCCAGGAAGATGTCATCGGCGTCGCGGGCGCGCTTCACCTGCGTGTAATAGGCATAGAGGATGACGAGCAGGATCGAGGAGATGCCGGCAAACAGCGTGACATTGAGCGCCAGCTCCTCGCGCCAGAGCCTGCCGACCTCCTCAAGCGAGGTGGCGGCGACGACGAAGCCGCCGGCATTGCCCATCAGCGTGATCTCGGCATAGTGCGGCACGCCGCCGATAGTCGTTTCGATGACGCCGGCCCGATCGCCGAAACGCCGGATCGCCGAGACCTCGGGGAAGAAATCGCCGACATTGCTGCCGACATGCGAAAGCCCGGCGGTCGTTGCGGCAAAAACCTTGCCGCTGGCCTGCACCAGCAGCACGAAGGCGCCGTTATCAAGCCGGTCCTGCGGCAGGTACCTGGAGAGGCGGGCCTGCGCTTGCGCGATATCGCCACTGTCGAAAATGTCGGCCGTATCGGCAAATACGGCCGACGCCGTCGCCGCCGAAAGCGCGGTGGCATGGCGGGCGGAAGCCTCCAGCCGGCTATATTCGCTCATCATGCCAAAGAAATGGGAGGCGGCGACGACGGTGAGGAAGGCGATGATCAATGCCGGAATGGCGCGCTTCAAGATCAGCTCTGCCTTCGGCAGATGACGCAGGAGCGGTTCCGATGTCGGGTGACCGGATAGGCTGTCTCGCCAGGCTTTCAGCCCGTCAAAATCGACACGCAGCCGTCCTCCGGCCACGGTTGCCCGCCGCACGTCCATCATCTCTTCGCCTTGTCCCTCGTGTGATTCGCGCGCCGCTCGCTCGAACCTGACCTAGAGAATCATGGGTGATTCGCCTTGTCCAGAGGCAAAGGTAAAAATCCGTTAACTATTTATATTTTTGTGTTTTTCGGGCGATTCGAACCACCGGGCGAGGCGGCCGCCGCGTGGTGCGCGCCGGCCGGTCCAGGCAAATCACCCCTTGAGCGTGCGTTCGACGATATCGCGCACATCGGTGGAAAGGTCGGGCGCCCGCTCGATCTCGATCAGCGCGGAGCGGGCGTGATCGGCGCGTGTCGGCTCCAGCGAGCGCCAGGAGCGCATCGAGGTGAGAATGCGAGCTGCGAGCTGCGGGTTGCGGCCGTCGATTTCGAGAATTTGACCGGCGAGGAAACGATAGCCTTCGCCGTCGGCCCGGCCGAAACCGGTCGGATTGGCAAAGGCGAAGGTTCCGACCAGAGCCCGCATCCGGTTCGGGTTGGTCCGCTTGAAAAGCGGGTTCTCCATCAAGCCGCGCACCCGGTCCAGCGCCTTGACGCCTGGAATGCCGGCCTGGATCGTGAACCATTTGTCGATGACGAGCGCGTTTTCCGCAAAGCGATCGCGGAAGGCGGCCAGCGCCTCGCTTGTCTCCGCACTGTCGGGGAAACGATGGGCGAGGATCGTCAGCGCATGGCTGAGGTCGGTCATGTTGTCGGCTGCGTCGAAGGCTGCCTTGGCGCGCGCAGGTGTCTGTTCGGCGTGCGAGAGATAGGTCAGCGCACTATTGCGCAGCGCCCGCAGGCCGGCGCTCTTGGCATCGGGGCTGAAGCCGCCAGAGGTCGCCATCGCCGCGTAGAGGTCGGCAAAGACTTCCTTTCCGGCATCGGCGATCTGTTTGAGGATCGCTTGCCGGCCGGCATGGATGGCATCGGGATCGTTGTTGCCGCCGAGTTCGCGGGCAATATCGGATTCGCTCGGCAGCGCCAGCGCCTGGGCGCGGAAGGCCGGCTCGAGGCTTTCGTCGGCGGCCGCCGCAATCAGCGTCTCGACGAAGGTCGGCTCGCAGACGACCGGCTTGCCCTCGCGCGCGTCGCGGGCAGCCTTCAGAAGGTTCGGCAGCGCCAGATCGGTCAGCGCCTGCCAGCGGGCGAAATGATCCGTCTCATGGCGGGCGAGATGGGCGAGATCGGCCGGGCTTTGATCGAAATGCAGGTTGATCGGTGCCGAGAAGCTGCGGTTGATCGACACGACCGGGCGCGAGCCGACTCCATGAAACACCGCCGTCTGCGTGCGTCCGGTTAGGTGCAGCACCTCGCCGGCATATTCGGCGCCGTCGACCGAGCTCGGCGCGATCTTGCCGCCGTTCTCGCCGAAGAGCGCCAGGCTGAGCGGGATATACATCGGTTCCTTGCTCGACTGGCCGGGTGTAGCGGGCGTCATCTGTTCGAGCGACAGCGTGAAGGTGCCGGCCGCCGGATCATAGCTGCCCGATGCGGTGACGAGCGGCGTGCCGGCCTGATGGTACCAGAGCGAGAATTGCGTGAGGTCCCGTCCGCTCGCATCCACGAAGCATTTGACGAAATCCTCGATCGTCACCGCCTGGCCGTCATGGCGGTCGAAATAGAGATCCATACCCTTCTTGAAGCCGTCTCTGCCGAGCAGCGTCGCGATCATCCGCGTCACTTCGCTGCCCTTCTCGTAGACGGTCCGCGTGTAGAAATTGTTGATCTCGCGATATGTCGTCGGCCGCACCGGATGGGCGAGCGGGCCGCCATCCTCCGGAAACTGCTCGGACTTCAGATGGCGCACATCGGCGATGCGCTTGACCGGGCGCGAGCGCTGGTCGGAGGAAAATTCCTGGTCGCGATAGACCGTCAGGCCTTCTTTGAGGCACAGCTGGAACCAGTCGCGGCAGGTGATGCGGTTGCCGGTCCAATTGTGGAAATATTCGTGCGCGATGACCGCTTCGATATTGGCGTAGTCGGCATCGGTCGCGGTCTCGGGATCGGCAAGGACGTATCTGTCGTTGAAGACGTTGAGGCCCTTGTTCTCCATCGCGCCCATGTTGAAGTCGGAGACGGCGACGATCATGAAGATGTCGAGATCATATTCGCGCCCGAACCTCTCTTCGTCCCATGCCATAGAGCGCTTCAGCGCATCCATGGCATAGGCAGCGCGCGGCTCCTTGCCGTGCTCGACATAGATCTTCAGCACCACCTCGCGGCCGGACATGGTGGTGAAGGTGTCTTCGACGACGCCGAGATCACCGGCGACGAGAGCGAAGAGATAGCTGGGCTTCGGATGCGGGTCGAACCAGGCGGCGAAATGCTTGCCGGGGCCATAGCCGGCGCCGCCGAGGAAGTTGCCGTTCGACAGGAGTAGCGGGTTGGTCTCCTTGTCGGCGATAATGTTGACAGTGAACGGCGCAAGCACGTCGGGCCGGTCGGGGAAATAGGTAATGCGGCGGAAGCCCTCCGCCTCGCACTGCGTGCAGTAGATGCCGCCGGTGCGATAGAGGCCCATCAGTTGGGTATTGGCCTCGGGATTGATGATCGTGGTGATCGTCAGTTCGAAGGGGGCGCTTTCCGGCAGGTCGCGCACCGTCAGGCTTTCCGGCGTTGCCTCATAACGCGAGGGATCGAGCTCCACCTGGTCGAACAGCAGCCCCGCCAGCGTCAGCTCGTCGCCGTCGAGCACGATCGGCGCTGTAGTGTCGGCGCCCGGGCGGCGGTGAAAGATGAGACGGGCTTCGACTTTGGTCTCCGTCGGGTCGAGTTCGAAGGTCAGGTCCACGCGTTCCAGCACGAAGTCGGTGGGACGGTAATCTGCCAGATGAATGACCTGGCCGGTATCTGTTCGCATGGTGTTTCCTGAAGACCGTTATTTGACGACCGCGGATACAGAGGCGGGCGCTCTGCCTAAATTGCCGGGCATGATTACATTAAAGTCTGAACCAAAGTTAAAGCAAATTGCCCGCGAACACGAAGTTTACGGGCTAAATATCCTGTTCGAAACGGATGGACGCGCGGGCCAGAAGTAGGTCTGCTATTTCTGATTGAGCGCGGCCTTGATCGTACGCGTCGCTTGCGGTCTGCTGCACCACGCCGCCGTCCAGCCGAGCCCGTCGTAATCCTCGTAGCCGAGGGTGCGCGCGAAGGCGACGATCGAAACGCTATTGTCGTAGTAGCTGCCTTTTGCCCGAATTTGCCGGTTTTGCTCGAGGATTTGCCGACGAGAATGCCGGCCTCTCCAGACGCGCAAAGCATGCCGTAAGCCTTGAACTCCCGCGTCATCCTGACGTCGATTCCGATTTAAGGATTATGCAGCGGGATTTTCTTTCGCTACGATGGGGCGTCACCTGCTGCGTTCCCGAGTCGAACGCGTTTCCCCTTCGTTCAAGTCAGCATTAGAGCCAGGATCATGCACTCGGTTCTCAGAAACCCGATGAGAGGCATTGCGCTGAAAGTCTCATCGGTCGTGGTCTTCCTCGCCATGCAGACCTTCATCAAGCTGGCCGGCCCGGATATTCCGCCGGGTCAGGTCACCTTCTGCAGGTCCTTCTTCGCGCTCTTCCCGATCATGGCCTATCTCGCCTATATCGGACAGCTGCGCGCCGCCTTTCAAACCACCAATCCGGTCGGGCACCTGAAGCGCGGCACGATCGGCATACTGTCGATGGCTTTCGGTTTTTACGGCCTCCTGCATCTGCCGCTGCCGGAGGCGATCGCGCTCGGCTACGCATTGCCGCTCGTCGCCGTGATCTTCGCCGCGGTTTTTCTCGGCGAGACCGTGCGCATCTATCGCTGGAGCGCCGTTCTGGTCGGCATAGCCGGGGTTGCCATCATCTCCTGGCCAAAGCTGACGCTGTTTCGAGACGGCGGCATGGAAACTGAACAGGCCGTCGGCGCGCTTTGCGTGCTGTTCTCGGCGGTTCTGGGCGGCATGGCGATGATCCAGGTGCGCCGCCTCGTCGAGGAGGAGAAGACGGCGACGATCGTGCTGTATTTCTCGCTCACCGCGTCGGTCTTCTCGCTGGCTTCGCTTCCTTTCGGCTGGCACATCCTGCCGTGGCCGTCGGCACTTTTTCTCGTCGCTGTCGGCTTTTGCGGTGGTGTGGCGCAGATCCTGCTGACCGAAAGCTACCGCCACGCCGACGTCTCCACCATTGCGCCGTTCGAGTATACGTCGATCCTGCTTGGCGGCGTCGTCGGCTACTTCGTCTTCGGCGACGTGCCGAGCCTTACCATGCTCACCGGCACGGTCATCGTCGTTGCTGCCGGTATCTTCATCATCTATCGCGAGCATCAGCTGGGCATCGAACAGCGCGAGGCGCGCAAGGCGACGACGCCGCAGGCCTGAGCTTCACGGCAGGCTGGATTTTAACGCGGCGATTGCGGCCGCGCGAAACCTGCTGCTCGGGGGCGAAGGAATGGTCAATTCTTAGGATGGCGTCGATCCCAGGAATATGGTTGTTGAACATGAGATACGATCATTTATTCAACGCTGTGCATGGCTGACAGGCCGCTGCCACCGCGGCTTTCGATATTACTGCTCCGAACGCTGGTCTGCGAGCGGAGGTGGAGAAAAGCATAATGGCGTTCACGGCGGAGCAATTGGCGGGGAACTGCGCCTTTCTGACGAGTATTCGCTTTCTGGCCGGGCAGACGCGCGGCATGTTCGATGCCGGCCCGCGTCTGGCGCGATTGCTCGCCTCCCACCAGCGCTGGCTGCTGACCCAGACCGCCTATGCCCTCCATCTGGAATATGATCCGCGCGACCCGACCTCGGGTCTTACAGCAGTTGGGCTGACCGGCCGCATCACCGCCCACAAGGTGGCGAGCCGCAACACCGTGCTCGCCTTCATCGAAGAACTCTTTACCTACCGCTTCATCACCCATACGCCGGGCGACGAGCGGCGCCGGCCGCGCCATTTCGAGCCTGCCAATGTCAGCCTCCAGGCGATGTCGGCGTGGATTCATGCCAATCTCGCCGCGCTCGATCTGCTCGACGGCGGTGAACGGGCGGCGGTTTTCCAGGCAAACCCGTCATTGATGAGGCTCGTTCAGCCGCGCATTGCACGCCACTGCCTGGAAGATGCCGCGTGGCGGGAGCCGCCGGCGCAGGTGGCGTTGTTTCTCTGGACGGAAGCCGGCGGCCTCGTCGTCGACAACTTCATCGCCAGGATGGAAACGGAAGACGCCGAGGCGGGCAAGTTTCTCGTCGGCCGCGTCGAAACCCGTGCGCTTGCCGCCGACTTCATGATGTCGCGCACGCACCTGCAGCGCCTTCTGGCAAAGGCGGCACAGCGTGGCTGCGTCGGCTGGTATGATGAGCCGCGTAAGGCGCATCTCTGGCTATCGCGGCATTTCGTCGAGGAATATTGCGCCTGGCAGGCGGTCAAGTTCGCCTATGTCGACGAAGCCTTCGAATGGGCAACGGCCCGGATCGACCCACTGACGGTGTGATCACAACACGATCGCTGCTGAGACCGGGCCGGCATTGGCCGGCTTTACCGACAACTCGCGCTCATATTCGCGCGCGGCGCAGACAGCGACGCGGATATGCTCGAAGGTGTCGATGTTGCGCAGAAGCGATAGCAGGATCGTTGACATGGTGGGTTACTCTGACATTTAAAAGGCAGCAGATTCAAAGCGCTACAGCATCATCTGCGCGTCTGGCGAGATGCGCGGCGCTGTAGCGGCCGCCGCTCAGTATTGCTGGAAGTCCGAGAAAATGGCGTTCGGGCGCGCCGTGCGGCTGTTGATGCCGGTACCGCGGGCGATCATCTGTTCGTTCGTGGCGAAACCGAAGCGGCTGTAGCCATGTGTGAAGCGAAGCTGGTCGCCGGCAAGGCGAAGGGTTTCAAACCCGGAATGCATAGGACGAAATCTCTTGTTCATGGCCTTGGTTCCTGTGATTCCTCCCAAGACACAGGCCTATATTGCAGTGCAGCATAGATTCTACAATGCGTGCTGACGCGATGCAGCAATGCGAAAAATGCATGGCGCGCTTCACAAATTCTTCAACGTCGACTAATTTCTGAGCAGAGAGAGGGATTTGAGTTTTGCCTGAAAGGCGAGAAGATCGTTCCAGGCGAGCCGCTTGTTGACGGGTGCGGTCAACAGATCCTGGGGATGCAGGCTGGCGATGGCCGGAATGGCACGATCGGCGATGACGATGTCCTTCCAGCGGCCCCGCAGGCCGTGAATCGTATCGTTTTCCCCGAAGAAGAATCGCGCCGCGAAATTGCCGAGCAGCAGGATCACCTGCGGTTCGGCGAGCGCAATCTGTCGTTCGATGAAGGGCCGGCAGATGTCGATCTCGGCCGCCGATGCCGCCCGGTTACCTGGCGGGCGCCAGGGAATGACTTGCGTCAGCAGAACGCTAGAGCGATCGAGCCCGATCGCCGCCAGCATCTTGTCGAACAACTGGCCGGACTTACCCGAGAAAGGCAGGCCTTCTCGGTCGTCTTCGGCGCTCGGGGCCGAGCCGATCACCATGATGCCGCTTTCGGCGTCGCCGTCGGCAAAGATGGTCGAGCGGGCGCTGTGCTTGAGATTGCAACCGTTGAAGGCTTCGAGCGCGGTCTTCAGTTCGCTAAGCGAGCGCGCGCTTTCGGCGACGAAACGCGCCTGCTGCACCGCCTCGCCATCCGGGATCGCCGGTTGCGGGCCGGAGGCTGGGGCTGGACGTGCTGCCGCAGTCGGGCGCGGCGATGTCTGACGCTCCCCGACGCTTGGACGCTCCCCGGCCGCAGGACGGTCCTGCTGCGCCGATCCCGGGCGGCGCGCCGCCTTCATCGCTTCGAACTCGGCGAAGCGGTCGACCGCCTCTTCCTCCAGCAGCCACTCCACGCCGGCATCCGCATGGAAATGCAGAAGCGCTGCAAGCTCGGCAGGGGAGAGGTCGTTGGCGGAGATCATGCGGCAAGTTTAACGGAGAGAAATGGGCATTGAAAGGGCAGGCTGCACATTGGCCGCTCCGTCCTGATCTATTGCACAGTCCATTGCGTGATGTCGTCGCGTTCGCCGATCAGTGCCAGGCCGTGGGCGATCGACAGCAGTTCGCCGCCGCTTTCGATCCGGTCGCGGTCGAAACGCTCCGTGAAGATGCGGCGCACCGCCGGCACGAAGGAGGTGCCGCCGGTCAGGAACACTTTGTCGATCTCCGCCGGCTTCGTCTCGGTCTTGTCGAGCACCTCGTCGAGCGCGCCTTCGATGCGGGCGAGATCCTCGGCGATCCAGCCTTCGAAGTCGCTGCGCTTGATGCTGCGGTGTCCGCCGCGGCCAAGCGGCGCGAAGTCGAAAGGCGCCTCGTCGGCGGCCGACAGCGCCATCTTCGTTGCCGATACCGCCTGGTAGAGCGGGTAACCCTCGTCATGGTCGATGAGGTCGATGAAGATCTCGAGCTTTTCCGGTTCCAGGCTGGTGCGCACCAGCTTCTTCAAATCCTCGAATTCGCGCGTGGTCTTGAAGATCGACAGCTGGTTCCAGCGGCCGAAGCTGGAATAATAGTTGGACGGCACTTCAAGGATCTTGTCGAAGCTTTTGAAATGGCTGCCCTTGCCGATTTGCGGCGCGACGATGTTGTCGATCATCCTGTAGTCGAAATGGTCGCCGGCGACGCCGACGCCGGAATGGCCGATCGGCGTTGCCGTCAGCCTGCCGGCGACGGTTTCGAAGCGGATCAGCGAATAGTCGGTTGTGCCGCCGCCGAAATCGGCGACCAGCACGGTCGCATCCCGCTTCAGGTTCTGCGCGAAATAGAAAGCGGCGGCGACCGGCTCGTAGACATAGTGGATTTCGGGAAAGCCGAAGCGCGACAGAGCCTCGTTATAGCGTTCGGTGGCAAGCACCGGATCAGGGCTGGCGCCGGCGAAATGCACCGGCCGGCCGGTGACGATGCGGCTGACATCTGAGGGCCAGTTGTCGCCGGCATAGTTGCGCAGGCGCCGCACGAAGATCTCCATCAGATCTTCGAAATTATGCCGCTTGGCGAAGATCAGCGTGCCCTGGAACAGCGCGCTCGCCGCAAAGGTCTTGATCGACTGCAGGAAGCGGCATTCGCCGGGGTTGTCGATGAATTGCCGGATCGCCGCATGGCCGGCCTCCACCTTCAGCGCCGAAGCGCCGAGCTGGGCATCCTTCATGAAGGACAGCGCGGTGCGCATGCTGTCGGCCGTGCCCGCCGTGCTCGTGAACGTCATCGAGCCGGTTGTCCCGCCGTCCGCCATGGCGAGAACCGTATTCGTCGTGCCGAAGTCGAAACCCAGCGCCTGAGCCATGCCCGCACTCCTTCATGCCGATTGTTATTGGAGACGGAGCGTCGCTCCGTGAAGGGCGAAGGACGCCCGGATCAAGGAGGGCGGGTGATGCCACAGAGGCGTGACACATTCAAGAGGATCGAAAGTTGATGTGATCAAGGGCGCACGTATTCTTCCTGGGGAAGAAGAGTTCTCCCTGCGGAAGAAGACGTGCGCCGCAAGGGCTGATGGCGACGCGGAAGTCAGAGGGCCATCATCATTCGGCAGCCATTGCCCTTGTCTCCTGCATCACCGGCGCCTCGACCTTCTTCTGGCCCATCAACCGGCCCAGGAAGTTTCCGAAGCGGTCCATCTCGACGAAGATGACCGGCGTGATGAACAGCGTCAGCAGCTGCGAGACGACAAGACCGCCGACGACGGCGATGCCAAGCGGCTGGCGCAGCTCGGAGCTCGCGCCGGTGCCGAGCGCGATCGGCAAGGCGCCGAGCAGGGCGCAGAAGGTCGTCATCATGATCGGGCGGAAGCGCCGCACGCAGGCCTCGTGGATCGCCGCCGTCGCCTTTTCGCCCGTCGTGCGCATCGTCTCCATCGCCACGTCGATCATCATGATCGCGTTCTTCTTGACGATGCCGATCAGCATCAGCAGGCCGATAAGGGCGATGATCGACAGATCGAAGCCCATGATCTTCAACGCCAGCAGCGCGCCGAAGGCCGCGGCCGGCAGGCCTGAGAGAATGGTCAGCGGATGGATGAAGCTTTCATAGAGCACGCCGAGCACGACATAGATGGTCAAAACGGCCGCCAGGATCAGGTAAGGCGTATTGCCCTGCGACTGCTGGAAGATTTCCGCCGTACCGCCATAGGAGGTGAAGACATCGGTCGGCAGGCTGATCTCCTTCTTGATCTGGTCGATCGCCGCCGTCGCGTCACTGAGCGAGACGCCCTCCGGCAGGTTGAAGGAGACGGTGGTCGAGACGAGCTGGCCGGTCTGATTGATGGTGACCGGGCCAGTGGTGCGCTCGACATGCGCGAAATTCGACAGCGGCACCAGGCTGCCATTCGACGAGGCGACGCGGATTTCGGCCAGTTTCTGGTCGTCCCAGGGTTTACTCGTATCGTATTCGACGATGACGTCGTAGCTGTCGCCGGTCGACTGGATCTCGGCCGCCGTATAGCCGCTGAAGGATTCCTGCAGCGTCGTGCGCAGGGTATCGTTGTCGATCCCGTAGGCGGCCGCGCGCTCGGTATCGATGACGATATTCGCCTGCAGGGCGTTGTTCTGGGCGTCCGAGGTGACGTCGGTGAACAGCCGATCCTTGCGCATCGCCGCCTGGATCTTGCCGGCCCAGAGGTTGGTCTGGTCGGCGCTCAGCGCCTGAATGACCAGCTGATACTGGCTGGCGGTCTGGCGGCCGCCGAAGCGCAGGCTCTGGTTCGGCGTCACGAAGGCCTGCAATCCGGGGATCTTGTTGATCGCCGTGCGCAGCTCGCGCAGCGTCTGGTCAAGCGGCGGACGCTCCTTCTTGTCCTTGAGCTCGACGAACATCGAGCCATTGTTCTGCGGTTTGTTGGGGTTGCCGCCGATCGTCGACATCACGTGGTTGACCGCCGGGTTCGCCTTGACGGCGGCTGCCGCCTGCTGCTGCAGCGCCTCCATGGCGGAATAGGAAATGTCCTGGCGGGCCTGGGTGCTGATCGTCAGGCGGCCGATATCCTCCTGCGGGAAGAAGCTCGTCGGCAGCGTCATGAAGAAATAGACCGTCAGCGCCACCGAACCGAGGAACACGCCGAGGATCGTGATGCGATGACGCAAGCACCAGCCGACTGCTCTGTCATAGCCATTGAGCGTCCGCTCGAAGCCGGCATCGAAGAGGCGGATGAGCAGCGGCGGCCGGCTGTGGTTGTTGGACAGACGCGAGCCGAGCATCGGCGTCACGGTTAGCGAGACTATCGCCGACGAGATGATGGCGATGGCCACCACCATGCCGAATTCGTTGAAGACGCGGCCGACGACGCCGCCCATCAGCAGGATCGGGATGAACACCGCGATCAGCGAAACCGACATGGAGATGATGGTGTAGCTGACTTCGCCGGCACCCTTGATCGCCGCTTCGCGCACCGGCATGCCTTCCTCGACATGGCGCAGAATGTTTTCGAGCATGACGATGGCATCGTCCACCACCAGCCCCACTGCGAGCGTCAGCCCCAGCAGCGATATGTTGTCGATGCTGTAGCCGAGCACATACATCATGCCGAAGGTCGAGATCAGCGACAGCGGAACGGCAAGCCCTGGAATGATCGTCGCCGTCGCGTGGCCGGTGAAGAGGTAGATGACGAGGACGACGAGGCCGATCGTCAGGAACAGCGTGAACTTCACGTCGGCGATGGCGGCGCGAATGGGTTTTGCGGCGTCGTTCATGACCACGGTCGTGACCGAAGCCGGAATTTCAGCGTGAAGCTGCGGCAGCTTGGCGTTGATCGCATCGACGACGTCGACAGTGTTGGCATCCGGCTGGCGCTGGATGGCGAGGATGATGCCGCGCTGGCCGTCATACCAGCTGCCAGTATACTGGTTCTCGACGCTGTCCTGCACATCGGCGACATCGCCGAGATGGATCGGCGCGCCGTTCGGATTGGCAATGACGAGCGAGCGGAACTGGTCGGCATTGGTGCGCTGCGTGTTCGCCGTGATGGTCATGCTCTGCGCATTGTTCTGCAGCGTCCCCACGGGCTGCTGGCTGTTGGCGGCAGAAAGCGCCTTGTTGACGGTGTCGATGCCGATGCCGCGGGTGAGCAACTTGTTGGGATCGACTTCGACACGCACAGCATAGGTCTGGGCACCATAGACGCTGACCTGAGCGACGCCGGGGAGGGTGGAAAGCGACGGCGAGATGATGTCTTCGGCGATCTCGTCGAGCTTGCTGCGCGGCATGGTGTTGCTCTGCACGGAGAGCAGCATGACCGGCGCATCGGCCGGGTTGGTCTTGCGGTAGCTCGGCGGCGTCGTCAAATTGTCGGGCAGCTGCCGGGTCGCATGTGAGATTGCAGCCTGCACGTCGGCCGCGGCCGCGTCGATATCACGGTTGAGGTCGAACTGCAGCACGATGCTGGTGCTGCCGAGCGAGCTCGAGGCGCTGATCTCGCTGATGCCGGGAATGGTCTCGAACTGCTTGATCAGCGGCGTGGCGACCGACGTCGCCATCGTCTGCGGTGAGGCGCCGCTCAGCTGCGCCGAAACGTTGATCGTCGGAAAATCGACCTGGGGCAGGGCCGCAACTGGCACGAGCCGGTAACCGGCAAGACCGGCCAGAATGACGCCGATGGCAAGCAGCGTCGTCGCGACGGGGCGCTGAATACAGAAATTGGGGATCATTGCTGAGCTCCCACGGTGATCGTCTCGGACTTCTGCGGCTGCCGGGGCGCGTCGGCGGACGCGAGATCGAGCGCCTTTTCGTCGAACTGCTCCTTGATCGCCTGCTGGTCGCTGAGCTGGCCCTGGCCCTCGACGACCACATGGTCGCCTTCTGAAAGGCCAGATTCGATGGCGGTGAAGCCGCCATTGGCGCGAGCGACGGTCACCGGTGTCAGCCGCGATTTGCCGTCCTTGGCGACAAAGGCGAAGAAACCGTCCGGGCCGGGACTGACGGCGACCGTCGGCACCACCACCTGCTGTTCGTTGTTGTTGAAATGCACGACGATATTCACCGACTGGCCGGGCCAGAGGGCGCCGGAGGCGTTTTCGAATTTCGCCTTGGCGAGGATGGTGCCCGAGGCGGTATCGACCGTGTTGTCGTAGAAGCTGATCTCGCCCTTGCGGACCTGGCCCTTGGTGGAACTGGGGGCTGTGCTGACCTCGACCGGACCGGCTGCCAATGCCTTCTTCAGCTCGCGCAAATAGCGCTCCTGCAGGTGGAATTTCACATAGATCGGATCGTATTTGGCGATGGTGACGATCGCCGCGCCGGCATTGAGGAAGGCGCCTTTACTGACCGCGATATCGCCAAGCCGGCCGTCGAATGGCGCGCGGATATCGGTATGCTCGAGCAGGATCTGATCGGAGGCGAGCGTCGCCTTATCAGCATCGACCGTCGCTGCGGCGGTATCGCGGGCGGCTCTCGCCTGATCCAGGCTCTGCTGGGTGCCGGCTTTCTGGTCGAACAGGTCCTGCGCGCGCACCAGCGCGGTCTCGGCTTCCGAAAGCGTCGCCGTGTCGCGCACGATCATCGCATTGTCCTTGTCGACGGCCGCCTTGGCCGTCCGGTCGTCCAGCTTGGCGATCAGGTCGCCGGCCTTGACGGTCGCCCCGTCCTGCGCCGCGATGCTGACGATCAGCCCCTGTTCCTGTGCGGCGATGGTGGTGTTGTCATCCGCGTCGGCCCAGCCGGTCGCCGTCACATCCATGGGCAGCGTCGTTTTGACCGCTGCGACGGTCTTGACGACGGTCGGGCCGCCGCCGCCGCGCCTGCGGCCGCCGCCCTGATGTTGACCGCCATCTTGCGATGGATCGGCCTGTGCCTGGCCGCCCTGAGCCTGTTGGCCGCCGCCATTGCCGCCGGCCGCCTGCCTGGTCAGCTGCGAGAAGTAGGGGATGCGCGAGGCATAGGGGATCAGGTTGCCGAATTGCCAGAGGCCGACGGCAGCAGCGGCGATAATACTGACGGTGATCCAAAATTTCTTCATGGCGAGACCGGTTGAGCAGGGTTGCGAATTTATGCTTGATTGAGCCGCGTATATTGCGGCGCAAAAAAGACATAATTCCCGGGTCGCGATCACTAAGTGGTTATAAGGGCTTAAATTTTTGTAATGAATATTCCGTAATATTCAAACTATACTAATATAGTAGGAGTGCGCCTGACGTGGCTACGCAGCGGCATTGCCGCTAGACTGCGGCAGGCCGAAGCCGCTCCCGCATGCGGGTCGCTGCACACAAGGAATAGCGGAAAACAGAGAAGGCAGTTCGTCATGACTGAGTTGGAAGCCCGCGAATTTCGCACCCTCATCACAAGCGTGTTTCCCCACCTGACGGCCTCCGTCTTCAAGCTGGCGGCGAAGGGTTGGGATTCGATGGCGGTTGATGTCGATGACACGCTGATCTTCAAGTTTCCCCGCCATCTCGGCGCCGAAAGGGCGCTGGTGAAGGAAGCGGCCTTGCTCGACATCATCAGGCCGTCGCTGTCGATGGCGGTTCCCGATATGCGCATTCACGACGGGCCGCCGATCTTCTCCAGTCACGCCAAGCTGGAGGGCGAACATCTCATTACCGAAGATTACGATGCGCTCGGGGAGAGCGAACGGCAGCGCCTGGCGGATGATCTCGCGCGTTTTTACGCCGAGCTTCACGCGCTTGACGCCGACCGCCTGCGTGCGGCCGGCGCAGCGGCGATCCAGCCGTGGCAATCGCCGGACGTGGTGCGAGCTAAGGCCTTGCCGCTGCTGCCCGCTGATATCCAGCGCTTTGCAGAGACCGTTGTTTCGGATTTCGAATTCCTGCCGCCGGATCCCTACGGCAAGGTCTACGGCTTTTTCGACGGCCACGGCTGGAACATGGCCTTCGATTTTCGGCAGGGCAGGCTCAATGGTATTTACGATTTCGCCGATTCCGGTTTCGGGCCGTTGCACCAGGAGTTCATCTATTCGAACTTCATCTCGCCCGATCTGACCGCACGCATCGTCTCGGCCTATGAAATCCTGACCGGCCGACGGCTTGACCGGCGGCGCATCGCGGTCCTGACTGGGTTCCATCGGCTTTCCGAGCTCGCCGAACTTGCCGACGATCCGGCCAATGTGGAACAGATGATCCGCAGCGCAGCGGCATGGGCGGCCTCGGCCACCCGCGCTGCTTAACGGATACCTCAGACGGATCGTGCCGCGCCGCCGTCGCAGCGGATGAGCGAGCCGGTGATGTAGCTTGCCGGCTGGCTGCACAGGAAGGCCGCCGTTGCGGCAAACTCCTCCACCTTACCGTAGCGGCCGACTGGAATGCGCGCCTCCTTGTCGGTGCGGATTTCCTCGAGGCTTTTGCCCGTCCGTTTTGCCGCTGCGCCATCGAGATCGTCGAGCCGCGCCGTCAGAATGCTGCCCGGCAGGAGCAGGTTGGTGGTGATGCCGAAACTCGCCACTTCGGAGGCAAGCGTCTTGCTCCAGCCGGCAAGGGCCGGGCGCAGCGTATTCGACAGCGCCAGATTGGCGATCGGCTCGATTACGCCCGAGGAGGCGACCGTCAGGATGCGGCCCCAGCCTTGCGCCTTCATGCCGGGCAGTAGGGCATTGGTCAGGGTGATCACCCGGGCGACCATGGAGAGGAAATAGGTTTCGAGCTTTTCACCCGTCATGTCCTCGGTCGTGCCGGGCGTCGGCCCGCCGGTATTGTTGACGAGGATATCGAGCCCGCCGAATTTCTCCTTCACCGCCGTCGTCACCGTCTCGACGAAACGTTCATCGCTGAGGTCGGCCCAGATCCAGTCGGCCCGGCCATGGCCTTCGCTGTTGATCGCATTGCAATTGGCCTCCAGCTGTTCGCCGCTGCGCCCTGAGAGCAGCACGTTTGCGCCTTCGCGCGCCAGTGCAGTGGCGATGCCGAGGCCAAGCCCGCGTGAGGAGGCGAGAACGAGCGCCCTTTTGCCCTTGATGCCGAGATCCATGATTTTCTCCGATGTCTTTGAGCGATGTATAAGGCGCAGGCGAGGAAAAAGGAAAGAGAGGGAAGGGCCGCATCGGATTTCGCAATTGACGTTAACGTAAGCGTTATCGTAAATCTCGGATCGGCAGACGTATCATTGTGCGAAATTGAGGATTGGCTGTCGCATCCCGGCTCGACAATGCGGCGCTGTTTTGACAAGAAAGTCACCCATGGGATGATGGCCGTAGGCGGCCAAGCGGAGACGAGTGAATGACCGAGACGACTGAGCTGCCCGAACGCGAGAGCATGGAATTCGACGTCGTGATCGTCGGCGCCGGCCCTGCCGGTCTTTCCGCGGCGATCCGGCTGAAGCAGGTCGATCCGGAACTGTCGGTCGTCGTGCTGGAGAAGGGCTCGGAAGTCGGCGCCCATATTCTCTCCGGCGCCGTCGTCGATCCCATCGGCATTGACCGGCTGCTGCCCGGCTGGCGCGATGAGGCCGATCATCCCTTCAAGACCGAGGTCACATCAGACCATTTTCTGCTGCTCGGGCCGGCCGGCTCGATCCGCCTGCCGAATGTCATGATGCCGCCGTTGATGAACAATCACGGCAACTACATCGTCTCGCTCGGCAATGTCTGTCGCTGGCTGGCGACCAAGGCGGAAGAGCTCGGCGTCGAGATCTATCCGGGCTTTGCCGCCACCGAAGTGCTCTATGACGACAAGGGTGCGGTGATCGGCGTTGCCACCGGCGATATGGGCATCGAGAAGAACGGCGAGCCTGGCCCCAACTATACCCGCGGCATGGAATTGCGCGGCAAATATACGCTGATCGGCGAGGGCGTGCGCGGTTCGCTCGCCAAGCAGCTGATCGCCAAGTTCGATCTGCAGAAGGACCGCGAGCCGCAGAAATTCGGCATCGGCATCAAGGAGCTCTGGCAGGTCAAGCCGGAGAACCACAAACAGGGCCTGGTGCAGCACTCCTTCGGCTGGCCGCTCGGCATGAAGACCGGCGGCGGCTCCTTCCTCTATCATCTCGAGGACAATCTGGTGGCGGTCGGCTTCGTCGTCCACCTGAACTACAAGAACCCCTATCTCTATCCGTTCGAGGAATTCCAGCGCTTCAAGACGCATCCGGCGATCCGCGGCACCTTCGAGGGCGGCAAGCGGCTGTCCTATGGCGCGCGCGCCATCACCGAGGGCGGTTACCAGTCGGTGCCGAAGCTCACCTTCCCCGGCGGGGCGCTGATCGGCTGTTCCGCCGGTCTGGTCAACGTGCCGCGCATCAAGGGCAGCCACAATGCGGTGCTGTCGGGCATGCTGGCGGCCGAGAAGCTGGCGGCGGCGATTGTATCAGGCCGCAGCCATGACGAGGTCGTCGAGATCGAGACCGACTGGCGCAAGGGTGACATCGGCCGCGATCTGAAGCGGGTGCGCAACGTCAAGCCGCTGTGGTCGAAGTTCGGCACCGCGCTTGGCGTGGCGCTCGGCGGTCTCGACATGTGGACCAACACGCTGTTCGGCTTCTCCTTCTTCGGCACGCTTGGTCACGGCAAGACCGATGCGGCCTCGCTGGAGCCGGCCTCGCAGCACACGCCGATCGCCTATCCGAAGCCCGATGGCGTCCTGACCTTCGACCGGCTGTCCTCGGTGTTCCTGTCGAACACCAATCACGAGGAAGACCAGCCGGTGCATCTGCAGGTCAAGGACATGGCGCTGCAGAAGAGCTCCGAGCTCGGCATCTATGCCGGCCCGTCGACGCGCTACTGTCCGGCAGGCGTCTATGAATGGGTGGAGAAGGACGGCGACAAGAGCTTCGTCATCAACGCTCAGAACTGCGTGCACTGCAAGACCTGCGACATCAAGGACCCCAACCAGAACATCAACTGGGTGCCACCGCAGGGCGGCGAGGGGCCGGTCTATCCGAATATGTGAGGCGGATCGGCATCGCAGCTGACGATTTCACCTGCTGACGTCTTCGTGATCGGCCGCCGGCGGCGGCTCTTAGCCATTCGTTAACCATAAATTCCTTAGCTTGCGACATCTTCTCGACGCACTAAGGACACATTCATGTCGATCTCCCGCCGGGGCTTTCTGATTGCTCTGCCTCTTTTTGTGGCCGGCTGCTCTTCCACCGGTCTCAACAGTCAGACGAATTACGCAGCGCTTCCCGATGAAAAGTTTCCGCTGAAGCAGGTGCCGATCGACAAGATCAAGCCGGAGCTTCGCCGTCAGGAAGTTGCTTACGAGACCGCGTATGCTGCGGGCACGATCGTCGTCGATACGCCGGCGCGTCGAGCCTATTATGTGCTTGGGAACGGCCGGGCGATGCGCTACGGCGTGGGTGTCGGTCGCGAGGGGCTGGCATTTGCCGGGGGTGCCTATGTCGGGCGCAAGGCGGAATGGCCGAGCTGGACGCCCACCGAAAACATGCAGCGCCGCGAAGAGCGCTACCGCAGGCTCGCCGGCGGCATGCCGGGCGGCCCGAACAATCCGCTCGGCGCGCGCGCCATGTATCTCTATCGCGGCGGCAACGACACCCATTTCCGCATTCACGGCACAAACCAGCCGGAATCGATTGGTCTTGCCATGTCGAGCGGCTGTATCCGCATGATGAACCATGACGTGATCGACCTCTATAGCCGCGTCGAAGTCGGCGCCAGGGTCGTCGTCATCCAGGCTTGAGTGGTCAACACTAGCCCCATAGAAAAAGCCGCCGCAGCGATTGCTGCCGGCGGCTTCGCTATTGTTGGTCGCAGCCGGTGCTCAACGACGCGCGGCAATGCCGGTGGAAAGCGCCACGCCAATACCGGTGATCACAGCGGCGCTGATCTCGACGATGCCGATTGCTTCGCCGAGCAGGAAACCGCCGCCCAGCGTTGCCAACACCGGCGTCAGCGCCGTGAAGGCGGCGGCCTGGGTGCCGCCCAGTCGTCTCACGGCCGTTCCGTAGGCGACCATGGCGACGAGACCGGAAAGAAGACCCTGGCTTAGCGCCTGCAGGCCGATTTCCGGCAGCGATGCTTGCGGCAGCGAAATGCCGAAGACGAGCGCAAGCGTTCCCATGATTAGGAAGGACCAGACCGCGATCAGGGCGCTCGCCTGCACGGCCGTGAGGCCGGAGCGGCGGAAGGCATGCGTATAGCTTGCCCACAGCAAAGCGCCGGCAGGCAGCAGCACGAAGCTGGTCCATGGCAGCGAGGCGTCCGCAAGGCTGTGCGTGAGCAGGATCAGCACGCCCGCGACGATCGCCACGAGCCCGGCGATACGCGTGCCATCAGGTCTTTCCCCAAACAGCGCCACTCCGATCAACGCCGTGGCGAGCGGCATCGAGCCGCCAAGCAGAATGCCCGACGAGGCGGCTGGCATCGAATGGATCGCCAGCGTGGTCAGCAGGAAGAAGACCGCGCCGGAACCGCAGACCATGATTGCCAGCAGATGAAGCGGCAGGCCTTTCGGCAGCAGTCCTGTCCTGAGCCAGACCGGCGAAAGCGCAAGTGCCGGAATGCCGAAGCGGATCAGCCCGATGTCGATCGATCCGAGCGGCGTCGCAGCACTGTGGCGGGTTACAAGAAACCAGGTTGCCCAGATCAAGACAGTAATCGCGCCGCCTGCATAACCCAGCGCCTGCGAGGGTGACTTGTCGTCCGAAAAAGCAATAGTGGTCATCGTCCTATCCTTTCCTCCGTCCGGAGCCTGTCCGGTTGAGGAAAAGATTAGCCCCAGAGGGCAGGGCATGTCCTTGCTATCTATGGCTTGAAAATCACGCTAAACGCAATCTTCTGCCAAGTGACGCCACCTGGATTCTCGAAAATGCCAAATCTCGATAAATTCGATATCGCTATCCTGAAGTGCCTGCAGGAGGATGCGCGCGCCACCAATGTCGAGATTGCCGAAAAGGTGAACCTTTCGCCGTCGCCCTGCCTGCGCCGTATCCGCAACCTCGAACGGTCCGGCATCATCCGCGGTTACACCGCCGATATCGACCGCAAGGAGGTTGGTCTCGGCCTGACCGTCTTCGTCGAATTCAAGGTTGCCCACCACAGCCGCGAAAATTCCGAGGCGCAGCAGCAGACGCTGCTCGCGATCCCCGAGATCGTCTCCTGCTTCCTGATCTCAGGCACGGCCGATTTCCTCGCCGAAGTGGTGGTCGAGGACCTCGCCGCTTATGAGCGGCTGCTGACGGAAACGCTGTTGACGCTGCCCAACGTCAGTGACATCCGCTCGAACTTCGCCATCCGCAGCATCAAGACGCATGGGCCGCTGAAGCTGCCCGAGGGGAAATGATTCCCCGGCTTTGTGCTCGGAACCCGCCCCTCATCCGCCTGCCGGCACCTTCTCCCCGCACGCGGGGCGAAGGGGGCAAGCCGCACCGGTTCTGTACCCTCGACGCTGCGTTTGGCACGTCCCCTCTCCCCGTTTTACGGGGAGAGGGCTAGGGTGAGGGGCAAATTCCAGGCGCTACAGCAGCGTCCCGCTGAGGATGAGCAGCGCCACCGAGAAGTAGATGACGAGCCCGGTGACGTCGACAAGCGTGGCGACGAAGGGGGCCGAGGCGCTGGCCGGATCGAGCCTCAGCTTCTGCAGCAGGAAGGGCAGCATCGAGCCGCAGATCGAGCCGAAGGTGACGATCCCGATCAGGGCGGCAAACACCGTGACGGCGACCATCTGCCAGTGCGGGCCGTAGTCGTAGAGCCCGGCGGTCTGCCAGAAAACGATGCGGATGAAGCCGACGAGGCCGAGGATCGCGCCGAGCACGATGCCTGTGGGAAGTTCGCGGAAGAGCACTTTCCACCAGTCCGAAAGCTTCAGCTCGCCGAGCGCCAGGGCCCGGATGATCAGCGATGTCGCCTGCGACCCGGAATTGCCGCCCGAGCTCATGATCAGCGGGATGAACAGGGTCAGCACGACGGCCTTTTCCAGTTCGCCTTCGAAATGCTGCATGGCGCTTGCCGTCAGCATCTCGCCGAGGAAGAGGGCGGCGAGCCAGCCGGCGCGCTTGCGGATCATGCCGGCAAAGCCGATCTTCATATAGGGCCGTCCGAGCGCCTCCATGCCGCCAAACCTCTGGGCCGCTTCCGTCGTGTCGGAGATCATCGTGTCGATCACGTCGTCGACGGTGACGATGCCGAGCACGTGCCCATGTTCGTCGGTGACCGGCAGGGCGAGCAGGTCGTGCTTGCGGATCAGCCGGGCGACATCCTCCTGCTTCATCAGCGGATCGGCCGAAACCGGGTTGCCCTTCTGCGCCACAGAGAGGATGGAAGCATCCGGCTCGCCGGTGATGAGGCGGCGCAGCGTCACCACATGCATGAGCGCATGGCTGAGCTCGTCGAGCACATAGATGGCATAGACGGTCTCGCGCGAGCGTTCGACCTGGCGCACATGATCGAGCGTCTGGGCGACGGTCCAGGAGACCGGCACGCTGACGAACTCGGTCGTCATGATGCCGCCGGCGGTGCGTGGCGGATAGCCCATCAGGTGCTGGATCGCGATGCGCACCGGCTCGTCGAGGCTGGCAAACAGCCGGGCGCGGGTCTCGCGGTCGAGTTCGAGCAGCACGTCGGCGACCCGGTCGTTGGACATGCCGTGCAGCAGCCGTGCTGCATCCTCGGCGCTGATCAGCGCCAGGATCTCGGCGGCGTTGCGAAGCTCCGGCCGGTCGAGAATGTTGACGGCATAGTCGAGCGGCATGCCCGTCAGTACGCGGCCGGCCTCCTGGATGCTCAGCGCGTTCAGGGATTCGACCCGTTCGGCGATCGTTGCGCCGCGGCTGTTGTTGATGAAGGCACGGGCGGCATGGCCTGCCCGAAGAGGGAAGCGATTGATATTCATGTGAGGCTCGCCTTTCCGTCGATCCGCCGTAGCGTCCCGAACGGGCGAGCCGACAGGAGTCGGTCAGCGCACGAGGGTCGCGTACGGCAAAGGCAATCGACTGCTACTGTCGCTTGGCATCGTGAAGATGGCTCCGTTGAAATCCGTGGCTAACGGGTGTCGGCCACGTTTTTGTAGGTGGTCCCGAACGCGGAAAAAGTCAAGCGAGGTAAATGCTTAACGCCACAATGTCGCACCCTGCGATGCGCGCATTGTTGACGACCTCAAATGGTTTGTGCGCTCCGGTTGCGACGTTCCAGGTGGAAGGACGCTGCAAAGACGAAGAGACCGAGGAAGGAGAGTGCTGCGCCGACATAGCCGGTTGCGGCAAAACCGTAGCCCCAGGCGATGACCAGGCCGCCGAGCCAAGCGCCGATCGCATTGGCGATGTTGAAGGCGGAATGGTTGGAGGCGGCCGCCAGCGTCTGCGCATCGGCGGCGACATCCATCAGCCGCGTCTGCAGCGCCGGGCCGGCGGCGAAACCGCAGCCGACGAGGAAGACCGAGAGGCCGAGCATATAGGGGTTGGCGGCGGTCAGCGCGAAGGTGGTCAGCACGACGATATTATAGATGAGCGAGCCGCCGATCGTGCCGAGCAGCGATTTGTCCGCCAGCCACGAGCCGATGAAATTGCCCGCATTCATGCCGACGCCGAACAACACCAACATGATCGGAACCGCGCTTTCCGGCAGCATCGCCACCTCAGTCGTGGTCGAGGCGATATAGCTGAACATGGCGAACATGCCGCCATAGCCGACGGCGGCGATGCCGAGCGTCAACCAGACCTGCGGCCGGCGGAACGCGCCGAGCTCGCGCAGGAAGCTTGCCTCTTCGGAAACCCTGTCCTTCGGAACGTAGAACCAGATCAACACCACCGTCAGCAGGCCGACGATGCCGACCGACCAAAACGCCACCTGCCAGTCGAGCGACTGGCCGAAAAACGTCGTCAGCGGCGTGCCGAGAAGCGTCGCGACTGTGAGCCCGAGCATGACGCGTCCAACGGCGCGTGCCCGCCGATAAACCGGCACCATCGAGGCCGCGACAAGCGCGGCGACGCCGAAATAGGCTCCATGCGGCAGGCCGGTGACGAAGCGCAGGAATGTGAAGGATTCGAAGGTCGGCGCCATGGCGCTGAGGATATTGCCGACGGCAAAGACCAGCATCAGTGTCAAAAGCAGCGTGCGGCGCGCCATCCTCGCGGCGAGCACAGCAATGACGGGCGCACCGACGACGACACCAAGCGCATAGGCGCTGATGACATAGCCGGCCTGTGGTGTCGTGACTGAGAAAGTCTCGGCGACATTGGGCAGCAGTCCCATGATCGCGAACTCGCCGGTGCCGATGCCGAAGCCGCCGCAGGCGAGCGCCAGTTGGACCAAGGCGACGGTCGTTGCCGACGGCAGCTCGTCCTCGGGCTGGGTTCCGACGGACTCATTGATGGCGATCTCACTCATGAGAGCTCCTCGGGAAGGTTTTCTGCTTGGCAATGCCTCTGGCGCAAGTGCGGCGCGAGGCGAACGTGATAGATGGCGGGAAGTGGAGACGATCTCTCCGATATCTGATCTATCCGTCATGTACCGGCGGGCGTCGAGTGCATTTTACGCAGTGCAGCGTCCTGCTATGTGCATATGTCCGTTGCAATATTTGCATTTCTGTTGTTTTTGCGGAGAGATGGGCGCGCTTGAAATCGCCAGTGCCGCAACCATTTCAGGGCAAAGGCAGGAGCATTTCCGCGCCAGGGACGGGAGCCCCTATGAAGCTTGTAGGCTTTTTCAATCGCGACGGCGGCACCTTCAGGACCACCGACATGGTGGCCTACGAAAAGAGGGCGGAGGCGGCCTTTCGGGATGCCGGGCATGATTTCGATGCCATCGTTTTCTCCGGCAAGGAAATCATTCCCGCGATGGAACGGGCGGCCAAGCGCGACGATATCGACGGCATCGTCGCCGGCGGTGGCGACGGCACGGTTTCGGCCGCGGCGTCGATCGCCTGGAAAAACGGCATCGCGCTCGGCGTCGTGCCGGCCGGCACCATGAACCTTTTTGCCCGCTCGCTGCGCGTGCCGCTCGATATCTGGCAGGCGCTCGACGTATTGGCTTCAGGTGAGATCGATAATGTCGATATTGCCAGCGCCAACGGCCGGCCTTTCATCCATCAGTTTTCGGCCGGTCTGCATGCCCGTATGGTGCGCTACCGCAACGCCTACAGCTATCGCTCGCGGCTCGGCAAAATCCGGGCAAGCACCAAGGCCGCTCTTGGCGTGATCTTCAATCCCCCGGAATTCGAGGTCGAGTTCGAGGCGGCCGGCATGCGGGAGCGCCGCTGGGTCTCGGCGATTTCGGTTTCCAACAATCCCTTCGGCGAAAATGCGCTGCTCTATGCCGATAACCTCAGAAGCGGCGAACTCGGCTTCTATACGGCAAATCCTTTGAATCCGCTCGGCGTCGCCCGCCTAGCCATCGACATGCTGCGTGGCAAGGTCCGTGAGAATGCCGACGTCATGGTGATGCATCCGGCCGAGGTACACCTGCATTTCCCGAAACTGCGCCGCAAGGCCAATTGCGTCATGGACGGCGAATTATTGCCGCTCCAACGTGATGTTTCGATCCGGCTGCATCCCGGCGAGCTGAAGGTCCTCGTCAAGCAGGGGCTCGCCGCTCAGGTGAATGAGGACGAACGCCGCGAGCCTGCAGCCTGAGGCCGGAAGGCTTCAGAGCCGCGGCAGATAGGTGCGATAGTCGAAATCCGAGACGGTGCGCAGATGCGCGAGCGCTTCCTTGCGCTTGGTGTCGCCGTAAAGCGCCTGATAACGCGTGCCGAAGATATCGGCGATGAAGGGCGAGGCGCGAAAGGTTTCGACCGCGCTCAGGAAATCATGCGTCAGCCGCGTCGTATTGGCAGGCGTGTAGGAGGGTGTCGTTTCCTCGCCGGGGTCGAGCTCGCCGTCGAGACCGATGAGCATGCCGCCGAGTATCGCCGCCAGCAGCAGATAGGGATTGGCGTCGGCGCCGGCGACGCGGTGCTCGATACGGGCGGCCGGTCCGTCTTTGTCGGGTATGCGGATCGCGGTTCCGCGATGGCCGCTGCCCCAGGTGAGGTCGACCGGCGCGAACGAGCCCGGCTGGAACCGCCGGTAGGAGTTGGCGAAGGGGGCGAAGATAAGCTGCGCCGCGCGCATGGTCTCGAGCAGGCCTGCCGTGACCGATTTCAGCAGCTTGGGCTCGCCGCCCTTGGCATCGAGGATGTTGCGGCCTTGCCGATCGACGATGCTCACATGTACATGCAGGCCGGAGCCGGCATGTTCGGAATAGGGTTTTGCCATGCAGGTCGATTTCAGCCCGTGTCGGCGCGCCGCCTGTTCGGCGATGCGCTTCAAATAGAGGCAATCGTCGGCGGCGGCGAGCGCATCGGCGCGGTGCAGCAGATTGACTTCGAACTGGCCGGGGCCGAATTCTGCCGTCGTCGCATCCGCCGGCAATCCCTGCGCCTTCGCATAGGCCCTCAGGGTCCCGAGATAGTCGTCGAGCGCGTCGACGGCGCTCATATCGTAGAGCTGGAAACCATTCGGCTCGCCGCGATAGGTGAGGCTTTCGGGCGGGGAGGGGCGGCCGGTTTCGCGCCAGTCGCCCGACATCACGTAGAATTCCAGCTCGGTGGCGACGACAGGCGTCAACCCGCGGCTGCGATAGCGCTCGACTACGGAAGCGAGGATGGCGCGCGGATCCATGAAGCTCGGGCTGCCGTCGAATTCATGCATGGTGGCAAGCACCTGCATCGAACCCTCCGGCGCCCAGGGCATCGGCGCGAGGCTGCGCCGGTCGGGAACAACCATGCCGTCGGGATCGCCGATCGTCAGAGACAGGCCGGTAATGTCGTCATTGTCGTCACCCCAGATATCGAGCGACTGCGTCGACGTCGGCAGGCGGATGTCGCCGGCCCAGACCTTGTCTTCGCCGCCGGATGGAAGCTGTTTCCCGCGTAGCTCGCCGTTCATGCCGACGATCAGGATATCGAAACGCGGGTCGCCGCCGGCCTTGCCGTCCATCCTGTCGCTCGCCATGACCTTGAAAATCCTCCGGGACAAGGCCAAGCTCCTAACCCATCGATAGCAGCCTTTCAATCCGCGAGGGTCTTCTACCAGCCATGCCCGATACCTACCCGCCATCGAACCTTGCCGCGATTGATGCAGCCCATCATCTGCACCCCTTCGCCGACATGAAGAAGCTGAACGCCGATGGCGCCCGCGTCATCCAGCGCGGCGAGGGCGTCTATATCTTCGATGATCGCGGCCGGAAATATCTCGACGGCTTCGCCGGCCTCTGGTGCGTCAATATCGGCTATGGCCGGCGCGAGATCGCTGAGGCCGTTGCAAGGCAGATGAACGAGCTGCCCTATTACAACACCTTTTTCGGTACCACCTCGACGCCGACTTCGCTGCTGGCGCAGAAGGTGACGTCACATGCGGACGCGCGTTTCAACCATATCTTCTTTACCGGTTCCGGTTCGGAGGCGAACGACACCTGGTTCCGCATGGCCCGTGTCTACTGGAGCGCCGTCGGCAAGCCGTCGAAGAAGATCGTCATCGCGAGGAAGAACGGCTATCACGGTTCGACCGTCGCCGGCGCCAGCCTCGGCGGCATGAAATACATGCATGAGCAGGGCGACCTGCCGATCCCTGGAATCGTCCATATCCGCCAGCCCTATTGGTACGGCGAGGGCGGCGATCTCACGCCCGAGGAATTCGGGCTGAAGGTCGCCCGCGAACTCGAAGCGAAGATCGACGAACTCGGCGAGGAGAACGTCGCCGCCTTCGTCGCTGAGCCGGTGCAGGGGGCGGCCGGCGTCATCATCCCGCCCGAGACTTACTGGCCGGAAATCGACCGCATCTGCAAGGCGCGTGATATTCTGCTGGTGACTGACGAGGTGATCTGCGGTTTCGGCCGGCTGGGCGCCTGGTTCGGCCACCAGCATTTCGGCGTCGAGCCCGATCTCGCGCCGATCGCCAAGGGGCTTTCTTCCGGCTACCTGCCGATCGGCGGCGTGCTCGTCAGCGACAAGATCGCCGACGTGCTGATCAACGAGGTCGGCGAGTTCAACCACGGCTTCACCTATTCCGGTCACCCGGTCTGCGCCGCCGCCGCCCTCGAAAACCTGCGCATCATCGAGGCGGAAGGGCTGGTCGAACGTGTGCGCGACGATATCGGCCCCTATTTCGGAAAGGCCTGGGCAGCGCTCGCCGACCATGATCTGGTCGGCGAGGCCGTCAGCATCGGCCTGATGGGCGGCCTGCAGCTGGCCGCGGAGAAGAGCACGCGCACGCGTTATGAGAAGCCCGATCAGGTCGGCGCGCTGGTGCGCAATCACGCGCTGGCGAACGGCCTCGTGCTGCGCGCCACTGGCGACCGCATGCTGGCCTCGCCGCCGCTCGTCATCAGCCACGCGGAGGTGGACGAGATGGCCAGCATTACCAAGCTGGCGCTGGATGCGGCCTGGAAGGAGCTCAGGCGCTTCGGTTAAGTGGTCTTTAGCTTTCGTGCATGACGTCTTTGAGGATATCCGCGCCGGTTGCGTATTCCTTGCCAAGGCCGGCTTCAATCTCGGAGTCGGCCGTCTGAATGTCTCTACCCAGGGCCTCTATATTCAGCTCGTGGTCGGCGAGCATACGGATGCCCGCCCGCACGGCCTCAGTCTCT
The DNA here is from genome assembly GCF_003013335.1 of Rhizobium sp. H4. Taxonomy (NCBI): domain Bacteria; kingdom Pseudomonadati; phylum Pseudomonadota; class Alphaproteobacteria; order Hyphomicrobiales; family Rhizobiaceae; genus Rhizobium; species Rhizobium sp. H4. The sequence goes on along the minus strand of NZ_PSOW01000001.1, from coordinate 374,932 downwards.
GTGCCGAACCGGCCATTACGGACAAGCTCCGACAGGATTCCGTCATAGGTATCGCCAAGGGAAAAAGTCTTTGCGCGTGCCATGTCAATTGTTCCTCGCCGTCAAGCTATTGCCAAATCGAACAATCTTACATTGTCGCTTCTGACGGAAGCTAAATTGGTTTGCGCCCCTGGCCGATGTCTCCTCCTGAGTAGCATATTCTGCGAGTTTAGTGAGAACGCCAACCCCACTCTCCGTCATCCCAGGCCTTGAGCCTGGGATCCATGCGACTGCTGCTTATGGGTGCGTTGTGGATGCTCGGCTCAAGGCCGAGCATGACGGAGAGTGGGGTGGGCAGGAGAAACATTCACAGTACAGGCGCCCGTGTTAGCGAGGCATTCGCTAGCAAAACCAGACAATGCCAGTCACAGCCTAAACTGACTTTGGTGAAGAGGCGGACGATAGCCTATGCGCAGATCAAACGAGGTCGGCCACCTTAATCACGGCTACACCTATTCCGGCCATTCGGTCGCGACGTCATACTCCTATTTCACTCGGTCCGACTGCTTGACCCAAGCATACCCGAAGCGGTAGCGGTCGTCGCCGCGCTGATAGAAATAGGGCACGTCGATCACCGATGCCTGAGGTGCGGACGCGCCGAGATTGGGCTTGAGCCATTCAGCCATGGCCGGCGGAAGCCCTTCGCTTGCCCCTTTCGGCGGGATCAGCCACACGAGAAGCAGCGGTTGCCGACCGCTAAGATCCGGGTGGAAGCCGGGATAATCCACGGAGAGGACCGGCACATCGGGAATATCCTGCCTGAGATTGCCGGCGAGCAGGCTGTCGCCGGCAAGGATCGCTGCCGGTTCGGCCTGTTTGCGCAAGCTTTCCAGCATCGTGGCATAGGGCCTGTTCAGCCGTTCATAATGGCCGGTGAAGCGTGCGGCGGCGACGCTGCCGTAAAGGGCGGCCGGCACGCCGATCATGATGATGGCGACGATGGCCATGAAACGCCGGAAAGCCCGGGCTGTCTGTACGCCGGCGGCGTCGATCTTCAGGCAGAAAAAGAGCGGCAGGATGAAGAGCATTGGCACCAGCCAGCGATCCTTGATTCCGGCAGCACCGCCGAAGACGATCAAAAACAGGATGCCGATGACGAAGACGAGCATCATCCGCTCGATGAGCCGCGTCCATTCCGACCGAGCGGCCAATGCCGGGCGAAGGGTCTTGCCGAAGACGACGGCGAACACCGCCACGGTCAATCCGGCAAAGCTGAGGATGGCAAGAGCGAGCGAGCCGACGCCCATGGCCACCTGCATGGGATAGCCGGCATTGTCGCTGGCGGTCATCTTTTCCAGGGTGCGGGCGGTGGCGAAGTCGAGATTGTCCTTCAGCCAGAAAAGATGCGGCAGGGTGATGACGAGGGCAACGATAACGGTCACCGCCAGCCGCCGATCAAAGATCCGCCCCCGCCAGCGCGCATCCGCCAGCGCGCCGATCAAGGCTGCGGCCGGCAGGATGGCGAAATTATATTTGGCGAGCAGCCCGAAACCGATGCCGATGCCTGTTATCAGGTAGGAGCCAAGGCTCGGCTGTTTCAGACTGCGGATGAAGCCGTAGAAGAAGATGCTGGCCGAGAAGAAGACCGCGACCGTGTGGGTGAGGTCGCGCTGCATCTCGAAAACCATTTGCGGGATGGTCAGCAATCCGAGCGTCGCGATCGCCACCAGCGCCTTGTCGCGCAAAACGAGACGCGCGGTCAGGCCGTACAGCAGGTAGGCGCTGAACAGCAGGAGATTCTTCATCACCGAAAGCGCGACAAGCGAAACACCGGCAAACTGGAAGACGGCATATTGCAGCCAGTTGTAGAACGGCGGCTGCGGGCCGTAACCGGCGGCGAGCCATTGCGAACGGAAGACCTGTTCGGCCTCGTCGAGGTCGAGCGAATGCGAGGTCGCCAGCCGCACGCCGATCTGAAGCGTGAAATAGACGGCGAGCAGCACGAAAATCCAGCTGACGTCGCGAAGACCGGTTTTGATCATTCTATCTGGCCCCCGGCCGAACCCAGGCATAGCCGAGTGCGAAATTATCGCCCTGGCGGCCGAAATAATAGGGGAGCGACAGGGCGCCGATCTCCTGCGGCGCGATGCCTGCCGCCGTCAGCGCCGATGAAAACCGCTCCGGCATGACGGCATCCGCAGCGGTCGCCGTCTTCTTGCCGCGCCAGACGATCAGCACCGGTCCACCTGCAGTCGTGTAGGCTGGAATGCCGGCGACGGGAAAATCGGGGATGACGACGGGCACATGGGGAAGCTGCAGACGCATATTCCCGGCGACATAGGGATCCGAGGCAATCACCAGCGCGGGTTCAGCCTGCCGGGTCATTTCGCGGACAAGGTCGGCCATCGGCACATTCGGTCGGCTATAAGTGCCGATCAGCCCGGCGCCGACGACGCGGAAGCCGAGCGCGACCAGCACACAGGCCATCAGCACCGGCACGACCGGCCGGAAGCGGCGCAGCCCGGCGGAAAAATCGAGCCCGGCCGCCTTCATCTTTGCCAGAAAGTAGATCGGCAGCACCAGCAGGAACGGATCGAGCCAGCGCTCACGCACGGTGGTAGAGCCGGTGAACAGCACGATCAGAGCGATGCCGGCAAGGCTTGCGAGCATCATCCGCTCCATCATCCCGGTCCAGCGGTTCCTGGCCGAAAGCGCCCGGACAAAATCCCGGCGGAAGGCGGCTGCGAAGATTGCGACCGGCAGCGCTGCAAAGGCGAGGATAGCGATGAGAAAGGCGAGGAAGCCTTTGCCGATCCGGGCGATGCCGGCAGGTTCGTTGCCGGCGGCCATCTTGACCAGAGTATCGGAGGAGGCGAATGCGAGATTGCCCTGCAGCCAGATCGCGTGCGGCAGGACGATGACGAGCGCGACGGCGACCGCGATCAGCATGCGCCAGTCGAGCGCCCTGCGCCGCCATTCGGCGTCAGGCAGGATGGCAATCAGCGCGACCGCCGGCATCAGCGCAAAATTGTACTTCGAGATCAGCCCGATGCCCGTTGCAAGCCCGAGCAGGAGATAGCTGCCGACACCAGGCCGGTCGAGCGTGCGGAAGAAGCCATAGAGGAACAGGGAGCTGGCAAAGAGCAGCGCCGTCGTGTGGGTCAGATCCTGCTGGGCCATGTAGGAGACCTGGGGCAGGGTGATCAGTGCGAGCATGCCGACGGCGGCGAGCGCCTGGTCCTTCAGTGCTTCGCGCCCGGCAAGGCCATAGAAGAGGTAACACAGGAAGAGCAGGATATTCTTCGGCACGATCAACGCGCCGATAGACATGCCCATCACCGAAACGATGGCATATTGCATCCAGTTGTAGAAGGGCGGCTGCGGGCCGTAGCCCGCCAGCAGATATTGCGAGAAGAAGGACTGCTCGGCCTCGTCGAGCTCCAGCGAATGCGGAAGCGCAAGTCGCAGTCCGATGTTCAGCACGAAATAGGCTGCAAGCAGCAGCGCCGCGGTTCCGATCGTCCTCGTCGCGCGTTCCAGCATCGTGCCGACGGCTTAGGCTTGGCTTTGATCGTCGAAGATCTGCCGCACGATATAGTTCGGAGAGGCGTCGTCACGATAATAGGTGCGCGCGATCATTTCGGCCAGAATGCCGGTGGTGATCATCTGTACCGACGACAGCAGCAGCACGACGCCGACCATCAGCATCGGCCTCGTGCCGATATCATTGCCCAAAATGAACTTATCGAAGCCGAGGTAAAGCAGGATCAGCATGGCGATGGCGCCGAGGCCGAGACCCAGCGAGCCGAAGAAATGTCCCGGCCGCGCCTTGTAGCGCATGAAGAACATCACCGACAGCAGGTCGAGGATGACGCGGAAGGTGCGCGAAATCCCGTATTTGGAAACGCCGTGCTCGCGGGCATGGTGGGTGACGGCCATCTCGCCGATGCGCGAGCTCGGCACGACGCCGGCCACCCAGGCCGGGATGAAGCGGTGCATTTCGCCCATCAGCTTCACCTGCTTGATGATCGAGGCACGGTAGATCTTCAGGCTGCAGCCGTAATCGTGCAGCTTGACGCCGGTGATGCGGCCGATCAGGTAGTTGGCGCACCAGGAGGGTATCTTGCGCAGGAACAGACCGTCCTTGCGGTTCTTGCGCCAGCCGACCAGGAGGTCGAGTTCGCGCCGCTCGAGCTCGAAAACCATCTGGGGAATATCCTTCGGATCATTCTGCAGGTCGCCGTCCATCGTCGCGATCAGCCGGCCCCTGGCGGTGTCGATGCCGGCCTGCATGGCGGCGGTCTGGCCGAAATTGCGCTGCAGCTCGACAATTCTCAGCGTCAGCCCCTCGCGCCCGACGAATTTGCGGGCGTTGACGAGCGTCGCATCGGTGCTGCCGTCGTCGACGAGGATCAGTTCCCAGCGATAAGGATATTCAGCCATCGCCGCAAGGATACGTTCGACCAGCGGGCCGACGCTTTCCTCTTCGTTGAAAACGGGCACGACCAGCGACAGCTCGAGCGATTGTACCGGATCATTCGTGCCGCGAATGGGTTCTACCGTTGTCTGCAACTTTCATCTCCAAAAGGCCGGCGGCCTGGCAATCCTTACTGCCGCCACCGCGTATGCGGAAGCCTACTACATGAAGTGTCCGTCCGTTGCCAGCGGACAATGCCGGTTTCCCTCGCTCCAGCTGCCGCAACGCTATTGCGCGCCGCCCTCCACCCAGGAGTAGCCAATCGAAAAGGTATGTTTGCCGTCGCCGAAAAGATAGGGCAGCGTCAGCGTGTTTATCTCTTTCAGATGAATACCCGATTTCACGAGATCGTTGGCGAAGCCCGGCGAAATGGTCGGATCGTTTGCCGTTTCGCCGCGCCAGACAACCAGCACCGGTCCCTTCGCTGTCGCATATTCCGGAACCCCGGGACCGGGGAAGAACGGGATCACGACGGGAACGTCGGGAAACTCGAGCTTCATATTGCCCGCCACGAACTTGGTCCCCGCCACGATGAGAACCGGTTTGCGGGTCGCTGTCAGTTCGGTCACGTAGTTCGCGAAGGGCACGTTCGTTCTCGTATAGGTGCCGATATATTGAATGGCGACGATCCGCAGCAACAGGATCGACAGGATGACGATCATGAAAACCGGCACCACCGGCCGAAAGCGTGCAAGGCCGGCGGAAAGATCGAAACCTGCGGTTTCCAGTTTCAGGAGCAGGTAGATCAGCAGGACGAGAAGGCACGGGTCGAGCCAGCGTTCATGGATGTCGCTCGCGCCGGCGAAGACGACGATGCCGGCGAAGGCGAGCAGGCTGACAACCATCATCCGCTCGATCACCCGGATCATTGGACTGGACGAAGAGAGCGCCCGGAAGAAATCCCGCCGGAAGGCAGCTGCGATGAGAACGATCGGCAACGCGGTGAAACCGAGCACGGCGATGACGAGGGACAACAGCCCCTGTCCGATGCGGGGGAGGCCGGCCGCGGCCTCATGCTCGGCAGTCATCCGCTCCAGCGTCGGGGCCGAAGCGCTGACGAGGTTATCGGGCAGCCAGAGCGCATGCGGCAGAACGATGAGAATGGCGATGACGGCCACCGGCAGCAGGCGCCAGTCGAACAGGCGGCTGCGCCACTTCCAGTCCGGCAACACGGCGACGAAGGCGGCAAAAGGCAGGATGGCGAAATTATACTTGGAGATGAGGCCGATGCCGGTGGCAATGCCGATGACGAGATAACTGCCGATCGTCGGCTGGCGCAACGTCCGGAAGAAGCCGAAGAGGAAGAGCGAGGTCGCAAACAGCAGGGCAACGGTATGGGTGAGCTCGCGCTGCGCCATTAGGCCGACCTGCGGCAGGGTAATCAGGCTCAGCATGGCGATGGGCGGGAGCAAACGGCTCTTCAGCACCTCGCGGGCGGCCAGACCGTAGAAAAGATAGCAGCCGAAGAGAATGATGTTCTTCGGAACCGAGAGCGCCCACATCGTGATGCCGGTCACCGAGACGACGGCATACTGGATCCAGTTGTAGAAGGGTGGCTGCGGGCCGTAACCGGCCAGAAGATATTGCGAGTAGAATGCTTGCTCCGCCTCATCGAGATCGAGCGTATGAGGCAATGAGATGCGGAGCAGGATGTTCAGCAGGAAATAGACTGCCAGAAAAATGCTGGCGCTCTTGATGCTTTTGGTAATGCGCTCCAACATCGATCTCCAAGTCAAGCCGGCAAGGCCTCGCCATCTTTCGGTCTGCCGCGCGGATCGTCGGCTTGAGGCGATCCCGCCGCCACCGCCATCAACTCCGCCGTTGTGCGCAACCTTCATTTCTCCTAAAACGCCGGGACGGAGCTGAGGCCCATAGCGACGCCAAGTGAGGAATGCCTACTACATGAAGAGTTCGATCGTTGAAAGCCAGCAGTCCTGGTTTATGCGCAATCGCATGACGGCGCTGACGATCATAATTGTCGCAGCCTATGCGCTCTTCGTGCAATGGTTCTGGGGCTGGCCCGTCATCATCAGCCAATGGGCCGATGTCGGGGCAGGTCCCGTCATCGGCGCGCTCGTGGCTCTGACGGGCACCTATTTCCTGCGCACCTGGCGCATCTACGACTATTTTCCGCAGGAGACCACGGGCCGGTTTGCGACCCTCTTTCGGGTCACGCAGATCCACAATCTCCTGAACATCATGCTGCCCTTCCGGACCGGCGAAACCAGTTTTCCCCTGTTGATGCGCACCGAATTCGGCATTCCGCTGACGCGCGGAACCTCGGCACTCCTAGTCATGCGGCTGCTCGACCTGCACGCCCTGCTGGCGGCTGCCGGCATCGGCTTTGCGCTCGCCGCAGCCGATGCTCTCGTTGCATGGTCGCTTTGGGCGGTCTTCCTGCTGCTGCCGGTCGCAGCCTTCGCAGCGCGCAAGCCGCTGTTGCGCGTCGCCGCCAGGCTGCTGCCTGCAAAGGCGCAGAGATTGGTCGTCGAGATCGAAAACGGCTTGCCGCTGAATGCCGTCGCCTTTGCGCGCGCCTGGGCGATGACCATCGTCAACTGGCTGGTGAAGGTGATCGTGCTCGCATGGGCGCTCGGCCTGATGGGTGTGTTTCCCATGGCGGCCAGCTTCGGCGGCGCGCTTGGCGGCGAACTCTCCTCCGTCCTGCCGGTGCACGCGCCTGGCGGGGTCGGCACCTATCCGGCCGGCATTACCGCCGGCGCCGTTGCGCTCGGAGCGTCGAGCGAGCGGGCGGCGCTCGCCGTGCTCGCGCAGGCTAGCGTCAATGCCCATTTGCTGATCATAGTCTCGGCGCTGACAGGAACCGCGATCTCACTGCCGCTCGGACGCCGCGGCAAGCTCTGAAATCCGTTTGCGAAGAAAAGCCTGCTCCGGCTCCTGCCGGCACAGCGACAGCGCCGTTTCATAGGCCGCGATCGCCTCATCTCTCCGGCCGAGGCGGCGCAGGAAATCAGCACGCGCCGCATGGGCGAGGTGATAGGCCTGCAGCTCCCGGTGCCTCAGGACAGCATCGATCAACTCAAGGCCTTTCGACGGCCCTTCCGCCATCGCGATCGCCACAGCGCGGTTGAGTTCGACTACCGGCGAGGACTGGGCTGCGAGAAGCAGGTCGTAATAGAAGACGATCCGGCGCCAGTCGGTTCGCTCGGCGGCAGGCACCTTCGCATGTTCGGCGGCGATCGCTGCCTGCACCGTATAGGTGCCGACCTCTCCCGTCCGCATCGCCTCGCTAAGGAGTGCCAGGCCCTCCGAGATTTTGGCGCGGTCCCAGAGCGAGCGGTCCTGATCGGCAAGCAGCACGAGGGCTCCCTCCGCGCCGCTGCGGGCGTTGCGGCGGGATTCCTGCAGCAGCATCAGCGCCAGAAGCCCGCAAACGTCGGGGTGCGGCAGCAGCGCCAGAAGCAGCCGCGCCAGCCGGATGGCCTCTGCCGTCAGATCGGCGCGAACGACCGCGTCTCCCGATGAGGTGGAATAGCCCTCGTTGAAGACGAGATAGATGACGTGCAACACCCGATCGAGCCGCTCGGGCAGCGCCTCGCGGCCCGGCACTTCATAGGGGACGTTTGCTGCCCGGATCCTGTTTTTGGCGCGCACAATCCGCTGCGCAACCGTCGGCGCCGGAACGAGGAAGGCATGGGCGATCTCCTCGGTGGTCAGTCCGCAGATTTCCCGAAGCGCCATCGCCGTCTGCGCATCCGCCGGGATAGCCGGATGGCAGCAGGTGAAGATCAGCCGCAGCATGTCGTCCTCGATCGCTTCCATCTCGCCCATCTCCATTTCGTCGACGCTATAGAGGCTGTCCTCGATGTGCTTCTGCGATGCATCGAAACGCGCACGCCGCCGGATCGCATCAATCGCCTTGAAGCGGCCGGTCGACACAAGCCAGCCGGAGGGGTTGGCGGGAACGCCGTCGACCGGCCATGTTCTTGCGGCCGCTGCAAAGGCATCGTGAAGCGCTTCCTCCGCACGGTCGAAATCGCCGAGCAATCGGATCAGCGTCGCCAGCACCCGGCGAGATTGGGTTCGGTAGATCTCCTCGATGACCGCTTCCACGGGGGCACCTCAGTTCGGAAGGGTGAGTGTTCGCACCGGTCTCAGTTCGACCGCGCCGTAGCGGGCCGACGGAATTCGCCCGGCGATCTCCTTCGCCTTCGCCATGTCAGGCGCCTCGATGACGTAGAAGCCCGCCAGATGCTCCTTCGTCTCGACATAGGGGCCGTCGGTGACGGAGAGCCTATTGTTTCGAACCCGCAGCACGCTCGCCTGGTCAGGCATTTCGAGCGCATCGGAATGGATCATGAAGCCGTCGCGGCACAGTTCCTCGTCGAAGGCAAAGTGCGCTTTGATGAGATCGCCGGTTTCATCCGGTGTCAGCCTGCCGTCGGTGTCGGTGCTGTTATAGATCAGGCAGATGTAGCGCATGGTTATTTCCCATCTTGGATGGAATAGGCTGGGCGGACTTCGATCGAGCAATATTTAAGGATCGGGAAACTGGACGCGATGGTCTTTGCCTCTTCGATATTGTCGGCCTCGAGCAGCACAAAACCGCCCAGATGCTCTTTGATTTCGGCAAACGGGCCATCGGTTGCGGAGACTTCGCCATTGTGCAGGCGAAGCGTGATCGCCGCCGATGGTTCATGCAAGGCGTGCGCTACCAGCAGATGACCGCTGTCGCGCCAGCGATGCGTGACGGCATCCCACTCGGCCTGGGGAACCAGCTTGCACTTTTCGGTGTCGAACCAGATCTGACATAGAAACTTCATTGGCGCCTCCTCATTGGGCTCTCAATTCATGGATTGGCCGCACCTCGATGGCGCCGAATTTGGCGAGCGGAATGCCGGCGGCGATGCGGATTGCGTCGTTGAGATCCTTGGCATCGATCAGGATGAAACCGCCGAGCGCCTCCTTCGTCTCAGCGAAGGGACCGTCCGTCACCGATGTCTCACCGCTCCGCACCCGCACGGTCACCGCCGATGTCGGCGGCTGCAGCGCCTGGGCGACGATCATGTGCCCGCTTTCGGCAAGGTCCTTGTCGTAGTTCAAGGAATTCGCGTCCAGCGCGGCCTTCTCCTCTTTCGTCATCGCGTCGAGCACCGCGCCGTCGAACCAGACCTGACAGAGATATTTCATCGCAGACTGCCTCCTTGCGATGTTTCAATGACTCTGGACGATCGAGCTTCACACATTTCGACAGCGGCAGAAAAAATATTTGTCGCCGCCGGCTGTCGAAATCGCAGGGCAGCACTCGACAAGGCTTCATCGAAACCTGTCGAGGAGAACGGCAATGAGTATTCTTGAAATCGCGATCGCAAGCCAGATCTGGGCACGCCGCCATGAGAAGCGCCAACTGGGGCTCGACGATGCCGATGCGCTGAAGGTTCTTCTGCGCAGCGCTTTCACCTTCCTCGCCTTCAGCCTGCTGATAGCAGGGCTGAACCTTGCTGCCGGCCGACCGCAGGTGGTTGCGCAGCAGCCGGCGCCTGTCGTGGCGGGACGATGAGGAAACCGCCTATTGAAAGGCCGTTTCGAAGAAGCTGCGCAGCTTGCGCGAATGCAGGGCTTCCTTCGGCATGGCGGCCAGCTTCTGCACGGCGCGGATGCCGATCTGCAGATGCTGGTTGACCTGCGTGCGGTAGAAGGCCGTCGCCATGCCCGGCAGCTTCAATTCGCCGTGCAGCGGCTTGTCGGAGACGCAGAGCAGCGTGCCGTAAGGCACGCGGAAGCGGAACCCGTTGGCGGCGATCGTTGCCGATTCCATGTCGAGCGCGATGGCGCGCGCCTGCGATAGCCGCCTCACCGGCCCGCGCTGGTCCCGCAGTTCCCAGTTGCGGTTGTCGATCGTGCCGACGGTGCCGGTGCGCATGATGCGCTTCAGCTCGAAGCCCTCGTAGCCGGTAATTTCGGCGACGGCCGCCTCCAGCGCCACCTGCACTTCGGCGAGCGCCGGGATCGGCACCCAGACCGGCAGGTCGTCGTCGAGCACATGATCCTCGCGCATATAGGCATGGGCAAGCACATAATCGCCGAGCCGCTGGCTGTTGCGCAGGCCGGCGCAATGGCCGAGCATCAGCCAGGCATGCGGGCGCAGCACGGCGACATGGTCGGTGATCGTCTTGGCGTTGGAGGGACCGACGCCGATATTGATCATGGTGATCCCGGCATGGCCCTTCTTCTTCAGATGGTAGGCCGGCATTTGCGGCAGGCGGGCAAGTGTTGCATCCGTTTCCGGCCCGCTCGAGCCGGGCAGGGTGACGATATTGCCGGGCTCGACGAAGGCGGTATAACCGTCGCCGCCCTCGGCCATCTGCTTGCGCGCCCAGCTGCAGAATTCGTCGATATAGAACTGGTAGTTCGTGAACAGCACGAAGTTCTGGAAATGCTCGGCATGCGTCGCCGTGTAATGCGACAGCCGGGCGAGCGAATAATCGATACGCTGGGCGGTGAACGGCGCAAGCGGCGAGGGCTCGCCCGGCGGCGGGATATATTCGCCGTTGGCGATCTCATCGTCGGTGGTGTTGAGATCAGGCGTGTCGAAGATATCGCGCATCGGGACATCGACGAAGGCGGAGGCCGATGCTTCCACATGCGCGCCCTCGCCAAAAGCAAAGTGCAGCGGAATCGGCGTCGTCGATTCCGAGACGATCACCGGAACATTGTGGCTCTTCATCAGCAGCGACAGCTGTTCCTTCAGGTAATGCTTGAAGAGCTTCGGCCGGGTGACCGTCGTCGTGTAGATGCCGGGCGCCGTGACGTGGCCGTAGGAGAGGCGCGAATCGACATGGCCGAAGCTGGTCGTCTCGATGCTCACCTGCGGATAGAAGGCGCGGTAGCGCGAGGCGATCGGAGCGCCTTGGGCAAGCTCGGTGAAGCTCTGGATCAGAAACGCCGTATTGCGCTCGTAGAGTTCGGTCAGCGTCTCGACGGCCTTGGCGGGATCATCGAAGCTCTGCGGCTGGAAAGGAGAGGGAGAGGAAATGTCGAGGGGCGACAAAGGGGAGATTCGTTTGTTCATGGCGCATTATAGAGAGTTGTTTTTGACAAGCAAACGACGTGCGCCGGCGGAAATCGATTTTTTATCTTCTTCCGTGTCTGGACTGCTCACCGCACCGTCGGCGCGCAGAAGGTCCCGTTTCTCTCCAGGCAGGTATAGCTCGCACCGAAATGCGACTGCGTGCCGCCGCCGCCCTCATGCACGACGACCGCCGAAAATGTGACCGCGAAGATCGCTGCGAACAGCGTGATGATGCTGAAACGTCTTGCCAGAATGTAGAGGTTCATCTCATGCCCCGATACGGCAACCTAACCATGACATGAGTTTTGTCATGCGGCGGCTGAACGAGTGCTGAGATGCCGGTTCATCCACCGTTCAGCTTGCGGGGCAGGGTCGGGCGATTGTCCGAAAATCGGCGAGCGGAGAAGCTTTCGAAGCATGCCGGCATTTCGGCCGGCATGCTTGGGCGTTTTGAATGTTTGCTGCGTCGGCCTTATCGCATCAGAGCCGCGTCCAGGTCTGCGACTTGCAGAGGATTTTCAGGACGCAGCCCTGCATCCGCAGCGAATTACCGGAAACCTTGCCCGAGCCGCTATAGGTCTTGTCGGCGGCCGGATCGGTGATCTCGCCGGCGTAGCTGCCGCCGGTGCCGGCAAGCGTGCCGATCTTCCGGCCGCTGTATTTGCCGGTTTTCAGCGTCACGCAGTAACTGCCGCCGCAGGCCGCGATCACCGCCGTTTCGCCAGAGGCGGTTTTCCAATTGCCGACGATCGGCTCTTCGGCATGCGCGGTGCCCGCGATGACGGCGATGGCGCCGGCGAAAATGAAGCTGCGGATCATCTTTTCCTCCCTGATGTCCTTTTGACCGGCCGCGAAAATAACTGACGCGAACGTAAAGGTAAATACAGGCGATCGGCTATTGCCGGAGATCGCCGAAAGCAGAAAAAAAGCGGAGAGGTCGATGCGTTTAAACTGTTGTCTGCTGATGTCATGATGAACGATCGGTTTATTTTCGAATCTGAATCTTTCGTAAAATTCGAACGAAAACCCCTAAGCTCCAAGGTATCCGATGTTTAACAAAAATCCAATTTTACCAAGTGTTTGCACTTTGTTTGTCTCAAATTAATCATGGATTTTAGGCGTTTTTTGAAGGCCGTTCGGCATAGTGAAGCCATCAAACGAGCGGGGCAAACCCGCCGAAACTGAAGGGCTGCAAGCCGCGATAGACGGCAAGGTCCGGAGGTAAAACAGGGTAAGTCATCAACAGGCTAACAGGGATAAAACCGATGGCACGCTTTGAAATGCACAATGCTGAAACGGCCACCATGGGTGGCGACAACAGCGCCGATGTCTTCTGCGAAATGGGTCTGATGTATGCGACCGGCCGCGGCTGCGCCGTCGATCTCGTCGCTGCCCACAAATGGCTGAACATTGCCGCGATCAAGGGCAACGACCGCGCCGCCGAGCTTCGCGCCGACGTGGCCGCCACCATGAACAAGATGCAGCTCGTGGAAGCGTTGCGTGCTGCCCGCGAATGGATGACGGTCCACTGAAACCGTCTCCTGCTGGCGGTTCGACAGAAATAACAACCTCGAAAGAGGGGCTGGCGGGGCGATTTGAAACGCCGATGCCGGGAGAAGAGCACCGCGGCCGGCTATCCTCCACCGGCCGCGGTTCTTCGTTGAATTATCAGTATGACGTCGTCCGAAAACCGCTGACACGTTCGGCATCACGCTTTATCAGCCGATCGCCTTCAGCACCTGCGGCAGCGCTTCCTCGAACAGCGCCATGTCGGTCTCCGGTCCGACGCTGACGCGGATGCAGCGGTTGAGCGGTGCCACACCGGGCATGCGGATGAAGACGCCATGCTCCATCAGCCCGTCGACGATCGCCCGCGCATAAGCGCCGTCGCGGCCGGCGTCGATCGCCACGAAATTCGTGGCCGAGGGCAGCGACTCAAGGCCGTTTGCCCGGGCGATGCGGCCGATCCGCTCCCGCGCCGCATGGATCTTGCCGACCACCTCGGTGAGATAGGCCTGGTCCTTGAGGGCGGCGAACGCGGCAGCCGTCGCCAGCCGGTTCATGCCGAAATGATTGCGGATCTTGTCGAAGGCCTGCGCCGTGCCCGGCGTCGAGATGACGTAGCCGGTGCGGGAGCCGGCAAGGCCATAGGCCTTGGAGAAGGTGCGGGTGCGCACGATGTTCGGCAGATCGATCAGCGATGTGATCGACGGCAGCGAATTTGCCGGCCCCGTCTCGCTATAGGCCTCGTCGAGCACCATCAGCGTCGTCTCCGGCAGTGCCCGGGCGAAAGCGACGATGCTGTCGGCGTCCCACCAGCTTCCCATCGGATTGTCGGGATTGGCGAAATAGACGAGCGGCGCATTCTCGCGCCTGACGGCTTCGAGCAGTCCGTCGAGATCCTCGCGGTCATTGACATAGGGCACGGTCACCAGCCGCCCGCCGAAGCCGGCAACATGGAAATTGAAGGTCGGATAGGCGCCGAGCGAGGTCACCACAGGCGCGCCGGCTTCGATCACCAGCCGGACGATCTGGCCGAGCAACTCGTCGATGCCGCCGCCGATGGCGATATTGGCGGGGGAGATGCCGAGATGGGCGCCGAGCGCTTCCCTCAGCGCGAAATTTTCCGGATCATTGTATTTCCAGATATTGCCGGCCTCCTCACTTATCGCCGCAAGCACCGAAGGAGCCGGGCCGAAGCCGTTCTCGTTGGCGCCGATGCGTGCCAAGACTGCACGTCCGCGTTGGCGCTCGATGGCCTCGGGGCCAACGAAGGGAACAGTGGAGGGCAGGGCGCTGATGAGCGGCGTGAAGCGCGAAAAGGCGGACATGCGAAGGCAATTTCCCGGACATGTTGACGGTTGGCGCAACAATAGGCCGGGGTACGGCCAAGGCAAGCAAGATTATTTCGACAGCTGACCAATGGGAGACGCTTGCGGGCGGAACAGCGGCGCACGCCGTGCATCGATCGCTTCCATGTTGCCGACGAGGAAATCGGTGCGCACCACGCGGCGCAGGACCTCGGGATCCATCAGGTTGATGAACCGCACGCCGATGCGTTCCTTGTTGCGGTAGACCTCGGCACAGCCGATCCGATAGGCGAGGCCGAGGATGTTGAGATAATAATGTTTCGGCAGACCGGCGGTGGTCGACACGATGAAGGTCGCGCCGCCTTGCGAGATATCGATGATCTCGGCGCTTCGCATCGAAACCCCTGTGAGGCACGGCCGGACGGCGACGATACGGGCGGGGCGCTTGACGTGGAACTCTTCCCAGCGCAGGTCGTAAATGGCGGATTTGACCGTGGCAAGGTGTGTGGCGCGGAGCATAGTCATCTTACATTCTCCGTCAGACAGGGCATAGTTGGGGTTCCTGCTCTGGTGCAAGCTGATCTTGCTCCGGCCAAGGTCACATGAATGTTTTGCGCATTCGTCAAAGATAAAACGACAATTTTAACGAGTTCAAATTTTGTTCCCAATCGGGACGTCGGCAGTCATTCCAGCACCAGTTTCAGCAAGATTTCTGACGGTAAGATATCGAACCCGTCGGCAATGCCTACAACGCCGCTTGCACAAATCGCCGCGTCGGCAAAGGAAGGAAAGCAGCGACGGCTGGAAGCCGGATCGCAGCTCCACTCGATTTCCGGCGCAATTTTCTCGAACTCTTTCAATGGCCGTACGTTCTGTCTTGATCGATGAAGCATGGCGCGCTTCGATGACGACAGCGAGGAGTTGAAGATGACCGACGTCAGAATTCCCGGGAAATCATGGGTCGTAGTCTGCAACGGAGCCAAGGCTCTGATCATGCAGAATGCCGGCGATGCCCAACTGATGAACCTCAAGGTGCTGGAAACCCTGACGCAGCCGAACGAGCCCGATCGCGAAGTCGGCGCCGACAAGCCTGGCCGCAGCCATGCCGCCGATGGTTTCAGCCGCAGCGCTGTCGAAGAGACCAGCTGGCAGGAGCAGGCCGAAGCGCAATTTCTGAAACATGTGGCGGAACGAATGGACGAGCTGACCCAGGCAAAGGATGCGCATCGCATCGTCCTCATCGCGCCGCCGAAGGCGCTCGGGACCTTGCGGCCGGCACTCAGTGCCGAGACGCAGGCAGCGATTTCGGCGGAATTGGCGAAGGACTATACCAATCTGCCGATCGACGAAATCGAGCGACATTTCGCCGCGTGATCAAACCCGAGCCTTGGAGAGCGCGGGCCTGAATGGTCCGCGTTTTTGTTTTGCCTCACATCGACGGCCTCTGCCCGGCAAATAGGTCTTCATGATCGGCAAACAGCGCTGCCAGGCGGTCGATGACGGTCCTGACCTCTGGCCGTTGCCGCTCATCGTCATGCGCGACGATCCACATCTCGTGGGTCAGATCGTCGATGACAGGCCCGGCGCGTACGAGCTTGCGTTCCTGATCGCCGATGAAACAGGGCAGCACGCCGCGGCCGGCCCCGCCACGGATCAGGTAAAAAAGCATATGCGGCGTGTTCGTCCAGCTGGTGATCCAATAATCCGGCTGTTCGAACGTCCATTTGTCCGCCGGGGTGATCGCGGTGTCGGTGCCAAGCGAAATCCAGTTGCAATTGGTCTGCGAAAAGTCGGCCGCCTGGTAAGCGGCATGGGCCACTCTGACCGAACGGCGGATCGCGACGTTGCCGCTGTCCGGCCGGCTGCGGCGAATGGCGATATGCGCCTCGCGATAGGTGAAGTCGACGCCCGCATCACAGGTCTTGTAGCACATGCGGAAACGGTCCTTCGGCGTCCAGACGCCGGCCAGATGGTCGGCGATGAAGCGCAGGGTCCAGCTGTCTGCGGCCGTCGAGACGATCGGCAGCATCAGCACTTCGCCGCGCCAGTCGGAGATCGCCTGCGCCGCATCCTGCATCAGCCGGACGCGCTCGAGCAGTTCCTGACCATCCCTGGCCAGCAGATAGCCAGTAGGGCCGCGGCTGAACAATGACCGACCGGTCGCCCTCTCGAGCGCCAGCATGCGCCGACCGATCGTCGGCGCGCTGAGGCCGGTACGTGTTGCCGCCGCCGAAAGCCCGCCACCGGTCGCGACATGGAAGAAGAGTTGCAGATCGTCCCAGCTCGCATCTTTCATGGATGAAAACCCCCTTTCTCCAGCGCCTCTACATAGCGAGCGCGTGAAGGCCTAGCTCAAGTGCTCCAGCAATAGATGGAGGATAGGCAATGCTTCTCAACTGGTTCGTTCTCTTCGAGGAAGTCGAAACCCGCAATCGCCGCATGCGCCGCGATCCCATGGCCGATCCGCTCGATGGCCCGGAATGGCGCGGACTTCTCTGGATCATTCCGATCTTCTCGTATCTCTCCTCAAGAAGAGGCGAGATGAGGCCGCGCCGCGACAAGGCGCGGATTGAAGGAAGCCTCAGGTTTCGAAGCTCAGTCGCAGCACGTGGTGCAGGAATTCCGGATTGAGCAGCATGTTGAAGCTGATCGTCACCAGTCCCTCTTCGCGCTTGACCATGGTGGCGCCGATCTCGTCGTGGATGCCGAGGATCTCGAGAAAGAAATGGCTCGGCATCTCCAGGCTCGGGCTGACTTCGAGCACCGCGCCGGCCAGCGTGATCGTTCGGATCAGGCAGCGCACCTGCGTTCCGGTGCTGAGGTGATGGCCGACGAAGATGATGTTGCCGGGCCTGTCGAGGTTGAATTCCCTGTAAGCACGTTCCGCCTTGCGGTGTTCTGTGTCGAGGTGCATCTGAAAGGCCCTTTTAGCCTCCGCTTGTTCTACCACAGGATATTAGCTGAAGAATGCTGACGACTGCTGAAGAACATCGTTAGAATTGAGCGCATAGCCGGAACCTCCCGGAAAATCGCACCGATTTCGGGCAGATTTGCCCCGAATCTGCTCATTGCCCGGCGCACATACGCCATTCTTGACATGTCGGCAGCCTTCGCGCATAGAAAGGGCCGGTTCGAGGCACCGGCCGCTCGCGGATGAAAATCCATGGTGAAGCCCTCGCGATCATGGTCACGGCCCTTTGTGCATGCTGACTGGCGGCAATGCGAGCTCCCATCCCGCACTCGAAGAGCATGCCTTGCAAAGGCTGACGCCATGACGACGACCTATCCTGCCATTGAAGACTTGAAGGCCCAGGCCAAGCGCTTGCGCCAGGCGATGAACGATCGCGGCACCCCGCTGACCCACAGTGCGGCGCTGGAAATAATAGCCCGCCAGCACGGCGCGCGCGATTGGAATACACTCTCAGCCCTTGCGGCAAAGCCCGATGCGGGAGCGAAGACGCCGCTCTTCGTCGGCGCCCATATTCGCGGCCGTTATCTCAATCAACCGTTCACCGGCGAGGTTTTGGCACTGTCGGCCCTGCCGGGCGGCGATCTCCATAGGATCACCATCCATTTCGACGAGCCGGTGGATGTCGTCACTTTCGAGAGCTTTTCCGCCTTTCGCCAGCGTGTGAACGCGCAGATCGATGCCGACGGCCTCTCGCCGCGGAAAACCTCGAACGGCGTGCCGCATCTGGTGCTCGATCTTTGATTGCTCTTATTTCCTGGAAGGCCGACATGTAGATTCAAACTGCAGCAGCGCCGAGATGGCAAAGGCTTGGCGCTGCCAGATTATTTAGCGATCGAACCCGGGGCTTTACGCCTTCACTAGCCACTCGTGCTCGACGGCATTGTGGAATTTCCAGATCCGTTGCGGCCCGGCCATCACGTTGAGGTAATAGAGATCGTAGCCATGGCAGGCCGCGCACGGATGGTAGCCTTTCGGCACCAGCGTCACGTCTCCGTCCTCGATCGCCATCGCTTCGTCGAGCGAGCGGTCGTCGGTGTAGACACGCTGGAAACCGAAGCCCTGCGGCGGATTGAGGCGATGATAATAGGTCTCTTCCAGAAAGCTTTCGTTCGGCAGGTCGTCCTGATCGTGCTTGTGCGGCGGATAGGAGGAAGTATGGCCGCCCGGCGTGATCACCTCGACGACGAGCAGCGAATGCGCCGAATTGTCGTCTTCAGGCATGATATTGTTGACGTAGCGTACATTCGTGCCCTTGCCGCGCGTCACCTGCGGATGCGTGCCGGGCGGAATTTCCTTCGCCTGGTAGGTCCCGCCGCCGGGCGCCGAGCAGACGGCCAGCTCCAGATCGGTCTCCGCCGTCACCGACCATGTCGATTCCATCGGGATGTAGAGCGCATGCGGCGCGCCGTCGAAGGGGCTCATCCGCTCGCCGAGCGTGCCGAAATCCCTGGTGCCGGCCGACGCCTGGCCCTTGCCGGTGACCCAGACGAGGCACACTTCCCGATCTCCGGTCTCTCCAGAAACCGTCTCGCCCGGCTTCAAGCGATTCAGATCGAAGCCGACATAGGTCCAGCCGGCATTCTCAGGGGTGACATGCGTGACGCGGCCATGCGTGCCGGATGGTTTCACCTTGAGGTTTGGCATTGGTGTTTCTCCTCATAAATTGTGGGGTGCGGCCCCCTCATCCGGCTGCCGCCACCTTCTCCCCCAGGGGAGAAGGGATATGCCGCGCCGTCTCTATTCCCCTTCTCCCCAGCGGGGAGAAGGTGCCCGAAGGGCGGATGAGGGGGCTTCTTGCCCGACGATGCTCTTAAGCCCCGGGTCTTTTGCACCCGTTATCCCTTAGGAAAACCTTCGGTCTCCACGGTATAACCAGCCGCCGTCATCACCCGCATCAGTTCGGCATGGCCGATCTCAGCCATCTTCTGCGGCGGCGCCTTGCGCGGATCCTGTTCGGCTTCGACGACGAACCAGCCTTCATAGCCGTGGTCGGCGAATCGCTGGACGATGGCGCCGAAATCGAGCGAACCGTCGCCCGGCACGGTGAAGGCGCCGAGCGCCACCGCGTCGAGGAAGGACTGCCGGCTGCGGTCGAGCCCATCCACCACTGATTGGCGAATGTCCTTGACGTGGACATGATTGATTCGGGCATGGTGATTGTCGATGGCGCGCAGCACGTCGCCGCCGGCAAAAGCGAGATGCCCGGCATCGAGCAGCAGCGGAATGCCTTCGCCGGAATTGCGCATGAAGGCGTCGAGTTCCGGCTCGGTTTCCACGACGGCCGCCATGTGGTGGTGGTAGGAAAGAGGCATGCCCTGCTCGGCGCACCATTCGCCGAACTCGGTGACCCGGCGCGCATAGGCCTTCATCTCGTCGTCGGCGAGGCGCGGCTTGGTCGCGAGCGGCTTGGAGCGGTCGCCCTGGATGGAGCGGCCGACTTCGCCATAGACGATGCAGGGCGCATTGACCGCCTTGAACAGTTCGATCATCGGCGCGATGCGGTCCTTGTTGGCCGCAAGCTCCTCATCGACCAGCGTGCCGGAGAACCAGCCGCCGCACAGCGTCACGTCGGCGGCGCGCAGGATGGGCAGCATTTCTTCCGGGTTGCTGGGGAAACGGCGCCCTTGCTCCATGCCGGTAAAGCCGGCGCTGCGCGACTGCCGCAGGCATTCCTCCAGGGACACATCGTCGCTGAGTTCGGGAAGGTCGTCGTTCCACCAGGCGATGGGCGACATGCCGAGTTTGGCCTTCATCATATTCTCCTTAAATGACATCGGGAGGAGCGGGTGCGCTCCTCCGGAAAATAGCGGTAACCTCGTTAACCGATGCGCTGGGAAGCGCGGGCTTCGACATAGCCCTTGCGCGCCTTGTTGACCTCTTCGCGTGGGCTGACCTCGGGCACCGCGACATCCCACCAGTGGCCGCCGGCTTCCGTGGTGATCAAGGGATCGGTGTCGATGACGAAGACCGAGGTTCGGTCGTTCTTCTTCGAGCTGGCGATCGCCTGCTCCAGCTCCGCGATTGAGCCGACCTTGACGGCGATGGCCCCCATGCTTTCGGCATGTGCGCGGAAATCGATCTCCGGCATCACCTCGTGGTAGGAGTCCTTCAGCAGATTGTTGAAGTTGGCGCCGCCTGTTCCCATCTGCAGCCGGTTGATGCAGCCATAGCCGCGATTGTCGAGCACGACGATGTTGAGCTTGAGGCCGAGCATCACCGAGGTTGCGATCTCGGAATTCATCATCATGTAGGAGCCGTCGCCGACCATGACGACGACATCGCGTTCGGGACGCGCCATCTTGGCGCCGAGGCCGCCCGCGATCTCGTAACCCATGCAGGAAAAGCCGTATTCCATGTGATAGCTGCCGGGCGCCGTCGCCGGCCAGAGCTTGTGCAATTCGCCGGGCAGGCCGCCGGCGGCGCAAAGCAGCGTCGTATTCTCGCCGCCGATCGTGCGCACCACCGCGCCGATCACCTGGGCGTCGGAGGGCAGGGCGGCATTGGTCGTCGCCATCGCCTTCGCCGCAGCTTCCATCCAGATTTTCTTCTCGGCCGCGGCCTTCTCAGCCAACGCCGCCGGTGCTTTCCAGCCGGAAAGGCCCGCCGAAAGCGCCTTCAGCCCTTCGCGGGCATCGGCCACAACAGGGTGGCTGTCATGCTTCACCGCGTCGTAGGCGGCGATATTGAGCCCGATCATCTTCAGGCTGTCATTCTTGAATAGTGCCCAGGAGCCGGTGGTGAAATCCTGGCAGCGTGTGCCGACGGCGATGACGAGGTCCGTCTCTTCGGCGATCGCATTCGCTGCCGATGTGCCGGTGACTCCGACCGAGCCGAGCGCCAGCGGATGGGTCTCGTCGATTGACGACTTGCCGGCCTGGGTGACGACGACCGGAATGGCGTGGGCCTCGGCGAAGGCGGCAAGCTCCTGCGTCGCCTGCGAATAAAGCACACCGCCGCCGGCAACGATCACCGGCTTCTGCGAGGCTTTGATCAGCGCGATCGCATTGGCGAGCTCATCCGCATCTGGCTGCGGCCGGCGGGTCGTCCAGACCTTTTCCTCAAACAGGCTCTCCGGATAATCGAAGGCTTCCGCCTGGACATCCTGGCAGAGCGACAAAGTCACCGGACCGCAATCCAGCGGATCGGTCAGCACCTGCATGGCGCGCTTCAGCGCCGAAATGATTTGCTCGGGCCGGGTGATGCGGTCGAAATAGCGCGATACCGGTCGGAAGGCGTCATTGGCGGACACTGTGCCGTCGCCGAAATCCTCGATCTGCTGCAGCACGGGATCCGGCGCGCGGTTGGCGAAGACGTCGCCGGGCAGCAAGAGAACCGGAATGCGGTTGACATGCGCGACACCGGCCGCCGTCACCATGTTCAGCGCGCCGGGACCGATCGAGGTCGTGCAGGCCATGAAGCGCGTGCGGAAATTCGCCTTGGCATAGGCGATCGCGGCATGCGCCATGCCCTGTTCGTTATGGGCGCGATAGGTCGTCAATTCCTCGCGCACCTGATAAAGCGCCTCGCCGATGCCGGCGACATTGCCGTGACCGAAGATCGCCCAGACGCCGCCGAAGATCGGTACCTTCCGGCCGTCGACAACCGTCATCTGCTTTTTGAGGAAATGCGCGACGGCCTGCGCCATCGTCAACCGAATCGTCTTGCCCATCGGGGTCTCCCGGAGTTTTAACTCTTTATCTTTTTCCCTCCCCAAGCCCTCCCACAAGGGAGAGGGACTAACCTGTTCGGCTCTTTCCATTCACACCGCGCGGTTTCATCCGCAGGACGTTGCTCACGGTGTGAGGCGATGCCTCAGATTAAGTCCCTCCCCCTTGTGGGGAGGGTTGGGGAGGGGTCTTCTTCTCAATTCTCAGTTCAGCCCGCGCGTCTTCAGCCACGCCTCTGTCAGTTGCCGGAAGCGGCCGGCCATGTCGGCGATCGCCTCCTCGTCGTTCATGGCACCCGAAAGCCAGGCGCGCGCCGCGTCGGCAAAGATCGTCCTGCCGACGGCGAAGCCCTTCACCGAAGGAGCCGCCAGCGTCGCCTCGAAGCAGGAGATCAGCTCCTCGGCGGGTGCCTCGAGCCCGAGCAGCACGATACCGCGGCACCATGGATCATTTTTGGCAATCACCGCGTCGATCTTCTTCCAGGCTTCGCCGGAGGCTTGCGGCTCCAGCTTCCACCAGTCCGGCTTGATGCCGAGCGCATAAAGTTCTTCGAGCGCGGTTGCGATCGTATCGTCGGTAAGCGGTCCGTTCTTGCCGGCGATGATCTCCACCAGCAGCTCGCGGCCGACCTTGCGGGCGGCTTCGAACAGCGTGCGCAGCTTCTCCTGCTGCTCGCTCTTCAATTCGGCCGGATCGTCGGGATGATAGAAGCACAGGCACTTAATGCAGTGGCCGAGCGGCCATTCCACCAGCTGGGAGCCGATATCCTGGCTAAATTCGAAGCGCAGCGGCTTCGAGCCCGGCAATTCCACCGGCCGGCCGATCCACGAAAAATTCTTAGTCGCCGCATCGAAGAAGGCGTCGCGGCCGAAACGTTCGTCGATCAGCATGCCGTAGCCGTCACGGCCGTTCGAAACGCGCGCTGCCGCCGAGACCGCCAGCCGCTTGAAGGCGACGATCTTCTCATGGCCGACGCCGAGCTCATCGGCGACGCTGACGAGCTGCGAACGATGGTCGATCGCCAGCGCCATCAGCTGCGGAATTTCGCCGCGCCGGGTCGATGCCCAATGAATATGGTTGATCGCCTCGTCCTTGCGCAGCGCCCGGTATTTGCTGCCCGTCTTCAGGAAGAAGTCGAGTTCCGCCCAGGTCGGATATTCCGGCGAGCAGAGCAGACGCGAGACGGCGAAAGCGCCGCAGGCATTGGCCCAGGTGGCGCAGGTCTTCAGTGGTTCGTCGCGCAGGAAGCCGCGCAGGAAGCCGGACATGAAGGCATCGCCGGCGCCGAGCACATTGAAGACTTCGATCGGGAAACCCTGGCCGACGATGCCGGCTTCTAGGTCGTCGGCGATCGGCCCGTCATAGACGATGCAGCCCATGGCGCCGCGCTTCAGCACGATCGTCGCCGGCGTCAGGCGGCGAATCTCCTTCAGCGCGCCGAGCACGTCGTCAGCGCCGGAGGCGATCAGGATTTCCTCTTCGGTGCCGACGATGAGATCGCAATCCGGCAGCGTCTCCTTCATCTTCGATGAAACGCGGTCGGATTTCACATAGCGCTCGAAACCTTCCGCATGGCCGGCAAGGCCCCAGAGGTTCGGCCGGTAGTCGATGTCAAAGATTACCTTGCGGCCGTTTGCCTTGGCGATGCGGATCGCCTTGCGCTGCGCCGCTTCGGTGTTCGGCCTGGAAAAATGCGTGCCGGACACCAGGACGGCGCGCGACGATCTGATGAAATTCTCGTCGATATCGCTTTCGTCGAGCGCCATGTCGGCGCAGTCGGAGCGATAGAAGATCATCGGCGATACGCCCTCGGCCTCCACCGCAAGCAGCACCAGCGCCGTCAGCCGCTCCTTGTCGGTGATGATGCCGTCGGTCGCGACACCTTCGCGGGCCGCCTGCTCGCGGATGAAGCGCCCCATCTGCTCGTCGCCGACGCGGGTGATGAGGCCGGATTTGAGACCGAGCCGCGCCGTGCCGATGGCGATGTTGGACGGGCAGCCGCCGACTGATTTGGCGAAGGAGCCGATATCCTCCAGTCGTGACCCGATCTGCTGGCCGTAAAGATCGACCGAGGAACGGCCGATCGTGATTACATCAAGCGCCGGCTCCGGCTGTGAACCCGGATTCGATTGTACCATGATGTCCTCCCGCTAGATTTGCGCGGCTTCCAGTGCCTGCGAATTGCCAATAATGAAACATTGGTTCCGATATTTTGTCAATTCGGAATGTTTATTCCATTTTCGCTTTTCCCGCTTTTGCGTGCTGAAGCTTGCGTCGCCGCTCGGCGATGGCCACCGGCAGCGCCATGGTGAGCGCCATCGAGGCCGAAAGCGAGCGGAAGCCGGCGAAATCGGCCTCCGCCACCTCGAACCAGTGCGTGGCGCAGGCGGCAAGCGGCGAGAAGGCCGAATCGGTGATGGCGATGATCGGGACGCCGCGGTCGGCAAGCTCCTGGCTCTGGCTGAGGCTGTCGGCCGCGTAAGGAGAGAAGCTCGCGGCGATTGCCGCATCCTTGGGCGTTGCGAACTGCACCATTTCAGGGTCGACCCCGTTCGGGGAGGCGACGATCTGGTGGCGGATGTTGAGCTTGGCAAAAGCATAGGTCATATGCGCCGTCAGCGGGTAGGAACGCCGTTTGGCGATCAGATAGATCGTTTCGGCGGCGGCCAGAATATCCACCGCTTTCGTGAACGTATCGCTCTGCACCGTCGCCGCCAGTCGGTTGACCGACTGGCTTGCCGCGGCGATGAAGCCGGACAGCAGATTGGCGTCCTCGTCGTCGCCGCTCGCCTGCTCCAGCGTGACGAGCCGTTCTTCATAACTCAGTGTCCGGTCGCGCAGCCTTTCGCGGAAGATGCTCTGCAGATCGGAAAAGCCTTCATAGCCCAGATGATGCGCCAGGCGCACTAGCGTCGAGGGCTGGACGTCGGAGGCAGCGGCGATGCTGGCCGTCGTGCCGAAGGCGATTTCGTCGGGATTGCCGAGCGCGAAGGCGGCGACCTGCGCCAGCCGCTTCGGCATGCTCGCCTTGCGCTCAATGATAGTGCTGCGCAGGCTTTCGAAATCGCGCGGCACACGCGCCTGCCTCTGGGGGTCATTATCCATGCTTGCGGCTCACGGGATGAAACAAATATTCCATATTGTCGAGCATAGACGATTTCAAGCGACACGCCTAATTGTTTTTAATCGCCTGTAAATCAAGGCTTTTAAACAATTCGGCAGGGAAGGGATGCGGAAATGCCGGTGAACCCTCTCTTGTCAAAATGATCCAAATATTCCAAAAATCGCGCGCAGTCCTGGAGGAGACGGAAATGAAGCCACTTGGCATCGGTTTGATCGGCACGGGTTATATGGGCAAGTGCCACGCGCTGGCCTGGAATGCGGTGAAGACCGTGTTCGGCGATGTCGAGCGTCCGCGGCTCGTGCATCTGGCTGAAGCCAATGCCGGGCTTGCTGAGGCGCGCGCCTCCGAATTCGGCTTCGAGAAGTCGACCGCAGACTGGCGGGCGCTGATCGCCGATCCAGAGGTCGACGTCGTTTCCGTCACCACTCCCAATCAGTTCCACGCCGAGATGGCGATTGCAGCCCTCGAAGCCGGCAAGCATGTCTGGTGCGAAAAGCCGATGGCGCCGGCCTATGCCGATGCCGAGCGGATGCTGGAAACGGCGGAGCGCTCCGGCAAGGTTGCCGTCCTTGGCTATAACTATATCCAGAACCCGGTCATGCAGCACATCAGGACGCTCCTGGGCGAGGGCGCCATCGGTACGGTCAATCATGTCCGCGTCGAAATGGATGAGGATTTCATGGCTGATCCCGACGTCTTCTTTTATTGGAAGAGCGAGCTTGCCGCCGGCTATGGTGCGCTTGACGATTTCGCCGTGCACCCGCTGTCGCTGCTCTGGTATCTTTTCGGCCACGTCGAGGCCGTCATTACAGACATGGTCAAGCCCTATGCCGATCGTCCGCTCAGCGCCGGTGGCCGCCGCGCCGTCGAAAATCACGACGCGGCCAACGTGCTGATGCGGCTTGGCGGCGGCATCTCTGCCGTGTTGATGGCCAATCGCGCCGCCTGGGGACGCAAGGGCCGCATCGCTCTGCAGATTTACGGCTCGAAAGGCGCGATCCTCTACGATCAGGAACGGATGAACGAATTCGAGCTCTATCAGGCCGGTGGCCGCGGCTCCGAACAGGGTTTTCGCAAGATACTGGCGGCACCCGCCCATCGGCCGTATGATCGCTTTATTCCGGCGCCTGGCCATGGCCTCGGCTTCAATGATCTCAAGATCATCGAATGCCGCGAGCTGATCCGGGCGATCTCGGGCGAACCGTCGTCGATCGTGACATTTAAAGACGGTCTCAGGATAGAGAAGTCGGTGCATGCCATGGCACAATCCTTCCACGAGCGTCGCTGGATCGAGATCGGCCCTATGTAAGAGGCCGCTTCCGTTGACGGCGCATAGGGCAGGGGATAGGCCTTGGCGAGAGTGTCGAGCCTAGTTTCAGGAGTGAGATCGTGACGGACAGATTGGTGATCATCGGCGCTGGACAAGCAGGTTTTGCCCTGGCGGCCAAGTTGCGCGCTTTGAAGGATCCGCGCCCGATCACTCT
This sequence comes from Rhizobium sp. H4, assembly GCF_003013335.1. Taxonomy (NCBI): domain Bacteria; kingdom Pseudomonadati; phylum Pseudomonadota; class Alphaproteobacteria; order Hyphomicrobiales; family Rhizobiaceae; genus Rhizobium; species Rhizobium sp. H4. The sequence goes on along the minus strand of NZ_PSOW01000001.1, from coordinate 348,387 downwards.
CATCGGCGCCGAGGATGTAGCTCCCTATCAGCGCCCGCCGCTTTCGAAGAAATATCTGCTCGGCGAAATGAGTTTCGACCGCCTGCTGTTTCGCGACCAGCACTGGTATGCCGACAATGACGTCGACCTTCGCCTTTCCACCTGGGTCGAGGAGATCAAGCCGGACAGCAAGCAGGTGCTGCTGCAGGACGGCTCTATTCTCGACTACGGCACGCTGGCGCTGACCACCGGCTCGACGCCGCGCCGGCTGCCCGCGGCAATCGGCGGCGATCTCGAAGGCGTCTATGTCGCCCGCGACAAGCGCGACGCCGACCTGCTCGCCGACGAGATGCGGCCCGGCCGTCGCGTCCTCATCATCGGCGGCGGTTATATCGGCCTGGAGGCGGCAGCCGTTGCCCGCCATCTCGGCCTCGAGGTCACCGTTATCGAGATGGCCGACCGCATTCTGCAGCGCGTTGCGGCGAAGGAGACGGCCGACATCATGCGCGCGATTCATGAGGGTCACGACGTGGTGATTCGCGAGAAGACCGGGCTCAAGCATCTGATCGGCAAGGATGGCCGTGTTTCCGGCGCCGCTCTTTCCGACGGCTCGGTCATCGACGTCGATTTCGTCGTCGTCGGCATCGGCGTCGTGCCGAACGATCAGCTTGCCAAGGAAGCCGGGCTCGAAGTCGCCAACGGCATCATCGTCGATGAATTCGCCCGCACCTCCGATTCGGCGATTTTTGCGGCTGGCGATTGCGCGGCTCTTCCCTGGCAAGGCGGTCGCATCCGGCTTGAATCGGTGCAGAATGCTGTCGACCAGGCCGAAGCGGCGGCAGCCGTCATCGCCGGCGGCAGCGAGCCTTATGATCCGAAACCGTGGTTCTGGTCCGACCAATATGACGTCAAACTGCAGATCGCCGGCTTTAATCTCGGTTATGACGATACGTTGCTGCGCCCCGGCGCCCGCGAGGGCGCCCATTCGGTCTGGTATTTCAGGGAAGGCCGGCTGATTGCCGTCGACGCGATCAACGACGCGAAAGCCTATGTGACCGGCAAGAAGCTGCTGGAATCCGGAACCAACCCCGACCGATCGATTCTCGCCGACCCCTCCGCCGATCTCAAGAGCCTGCTTGGCTGAGCTGGTATCGGCTTATCGCCTATTCCCTGCAGCGGCACGAATGCGGTCGCGCGGCCGCTATGCGTTTCGCGATTGCGCATAAGAGGAGAGACGAGAAACGGCGGTGCTCTCCCTGAGCGCTTGGCGGTAGAGCCTTTCTCCTATTGAAGAGAGGCGCGATCGAATCATGCCGATCATGGGCGGGCAGCAACGCCCCGTTGTCCGACCCGATGGAAATGCCGGCCGCTGCATTTCTTCTGATGAAAACTCAAAAAGCCCTTGCATTCACAGACCGGTCACCATAGTTAGGCCGCACCGGAGAGGTGGCCGAGTGGTCGAAGGCGCTCCCCTGCTAAGGGAGTATACGTCAAAAGCGTATCGTGGGTTCGAATCCCATCTTCTCCGCCATTAACTTCATATAACTATTTGAATTTATTATACAAATTCACGTTTTGATCGCTTCTTTCCTAATCTTGTTCCTAACGAAAAATGTTATGGCGGCTTTTCGTTCTCCCACCGATCTGGCATTCTCCCCGGCATGCCCGCGCCATCCAAGAAATTAAAGCTCCGCCCCGTCCTCGTGGCGAATCCCTTTCATTCCCGCGCCCATCCGGCCGATGCGACGAACCCTCGCGACGTCGTCGCAATGATAAACGTCCGGGAAAGCGCCATCACGACGATGGCGGCGAGAGGTGTTCTCGATGCTGCTCAGGTGGCCGCTGCGGATCGGTTCCGACGGCTCTGGGAATCGATGGGTGGCAAAGTTGCCTCGGCGATCGATTATGGCCGGGAACATGTCGACGGTGGCAAGGCGCCCGACCCGATCACCGAGCGGGAGGTGAACGCGGGCAAGGAGCTGGCTCGATGTCGGGCTCTCCTCGGCGTCCGCTTGTACGGGCTGGTCTCCGCCGTCGCCGGCGAGGGGTTTGCGCTGACTGAAATTTTCGAAGGAAAACGGGAACGGCTCACAGCGGCGGATATGCTCAGGATGGGGCTGGACGATCTCGCTGAACTCTGGCGGTTGGCAACGCGGCGCTGATGCCCCGCCTGCCGCCAGGGCGCGCCGACAGCGCGCTTCATGGGTCAGGCCGGGGAGAAATGCCCGGCGCCGGGGAATGTGCTTCTGCGGGCACGCCGGGCGCGGCGAGGGCCGCTTCGAATTGCTCCTGGGGAACCAGCGCCAGCTTTTGCCAGCGCTCATCCTGCTTTTTGGATAGGCCGAGTTCCTTGCGGCGTTCGGCGTTTGATGGCGGCAAATGTCCCCCAACGGGGGTATTTGATCTTTCACCTTTGCCGCGCTTTTCCTCTTGCCGCCGTAACTCGCCGGCCTTCTTTGGCGAGGTTCTTATCGATCCCGGCTTCGGCGAGCGTTGGCCGAATAGGTGGGGTATCGGAAACCCCAGCTATCGATCGTCCGCGCCCGGCGCGATCGCCACCTTTCGAGAGCCCGACCGTCTCCTTCTGCGCTTGCCGCATCTGATCGAGGCGCCTTGTCGCCCTCATCCGCCGGCCAGTGGGTAAAGCACCTCACGCGGTAAATCCCGAAGGCTTTCGGTTTTGCCGGTCAGTTCGGCGCCTGCTCATGGACGCGGAATGGCGGCAGTAGTCAGACCGGGAGATCGCCCGGCGTTGCAAAGTATCACAGCCGTTCGTAACGAAGGCGCGCGCCGATATGACGCGGGTCACTGATAATGTTTTCAGTGACGAAGCCCCACGAACCTTCATCAAACCGGCGCCCCTTGTACCGCCGCCGGAACACTTGCCTCCTATGCCCGGCAAGCCGACGACAAGACGCTTGAAAACTACGCGATGCGGATTCGGTCGCGAGCCATAAAGCGCGCGGGTGAGCTGCTGAAGGAATTCGACGCTCGACCGGGCAATGCCGCAAAACAAAGTCGGGATGCACCCACTTTGATTTCCCGGCGCGAAGCGGGCGAAGCCGCCGGGATGTCGAAAGACCAACAGGTCACCGCCATCCGCGTCGCCAATGTCCCCACCGAAGAATTCACGGCTGCGCTCCGAGTGCTCCGGCCGATACTTGACTTGGTTGTATATCTCGCCAACGTTGCGACTCAGGCGAGGGAAAATCAATGCAAGCGATTATTCAGGCGGGCAACACTGCTCCGCAGACGGCCAAAGAATTGGCTGAGAATGTACTTTCGTGGGCGAAGCGGCATAATCTATTCACTAAAGTCCCCCTTGAGGACGCTGTTGATGGGGCTGACGTCCAATTTGTTGCGAACGGGGATGCCTTTCGAGCGCAAGCGGTTGAGGAAATTCTCCGAAAGAAGGCGATCAACCTCGTCGGATTCAGCGAACCGCAGAAGAAGGTCGTAATCTTCACCAACGGGAAGGTTAGCAAGACCGATGAGAAAATCCTCCCGTTCCATTCGGCTGGTTTCACGATTGAATACATTCAGGGCGGGATCGCGCGGGTTAAAGGGAACCCACCCCCTCCGGAGACGCCGAGGCCATTCAACCTGCATCAAGGGCGCTATACCTGTGGCTCCTCCATCTTCCCCGCTCACTGTATCGGAGCCGGCACCTTCGGATTGATCGTGAGAGATCAGCACGGCGATCTTTTCGGTATGACGAACAATCACGTCGCCGGTGCATGTAATAATGCGATGCCGGGGTTGCCAATCCTAGCCCCAGGCCCGCTTGATGCCACCGAGGATGCCTGCGATCCATTCACAATTGGACGTCATCACCGACTCCTTCCTATCAACGACGGCATTCCGGAGAACATCGCAATCGAGGTCAACTGGGATGTGAGCATCTTTCGGCTTTCTGATGCGTCCAAGGTAACCTCCATGCAAGGCATGGCTTTCGACACGCCGGCGGTCGTCGCGGCGCCGTTGCCCGGAATGCAAGTCGAGAAGGTCGGGCGCACGACGGGTCGGACGTCCGGACTAATTGTCGCGCAGTCGGCTTCTCCGGTTCCGGTGCATTACCAAGTTGCTGAATACGGGGTGCGGAAAAATGTCTACTTCGAGAGCGTATACATCGTCATCGGAGGCAACGAGCAGCCCTTTTCCAAACCAGGAGACTCCGGATCGCTGGTAGTGGCGGACGATGGTAATGGGAACAAAGTTGCGGTAGGCTTGGTCTTCGCTGGGAATGAACAAAGAGGCTTATCATTCATTTTACCTCTGCCCGAGATAATGGATAAGCTGTCTTTGGAGATTGTGTCTGGACACCATGTATAGCCGCCAAACCAAGGCCGTAGATGCCGCTGTCGCGCTGGCAAAGTCCCTATCTCTTCCGAGCGGCCGGGGAAGCGTCTTCGCGTGGCATGATGCAGGTGGAGATCGGATCGTAGTCGCCGCTGATCAAAATTGGATCGCAGCGCATCGATCAGTCCCAGCATCTTTTCGGGGTTATCCGGTTGTGGTCAGTGACCGCTTCGATGCTGTCGCTCATGCTGGTCGCTAAAAACCATTTCTGAAGTGCAGCCCGAATTCCTATGATGGAGAACGCGCCTACATCAGCTACGTGATGATGGCGGTGGCAAATATGGTGACCACCCGAACCGTGCCCGGAGTAGGAAGAAGGTCGCTTTCAAGGAAACGGCGCTGTTGCCGCCGGCAAGGTCGTAGAGCCGCAGAGCGAGCGCGCATTCGAACTTAGATGCGCCTCGGCGTAACTCCGCTCTGTAGGCCCGCCGCAGCGTCTTCTCGCTGATGGCGAGGACGTAGCAGATTTCCCCCTGCCGCGCTCCCTTTGAAGCCAGCAGCTCAACGACACGGCGGTCGGTTGCACTGGGGATGTGCGGAGGTCGTCCGGGGCTGCGTTTCTGGTTTTCCATCACAGGCGGGAAAAACCTCCGTGGACGATTTCTGCCGGCGAGAAAAAAATCCGGCCGTGAGATTGCGCGCGGGTCTTTTGACGGCGGCCATTTTGGCTTTGCACACCCCCCCGGAAATGGTGCGCATGCGCACGATTTGCCGGCCTGGGACTCAATCAGTCTGCCGCTTGAGCAGCAACCAGCCTAGCTCTACCCACTCCGGCACCATGTCGTCGAAAGCGGCCTCCTCGACCATCATCGGCAACGAGATCGACCAGAAGATCGTTTCGTCTTCGGCTCCCCACGCATAGAAGCCGACATTCAGGTGGTCCTCGGTGAGCACCACATCGATCTGCAAGACGTCATCGACCGTCATCATCTCGCCGGCCCCGAGCCTGCTGCGATGCGGATAGTCGGCTTGGCCTTGGTCGTGCCGGTCTGAGCTTCAAGAAGCACGAGGCGGGCTTCCAGCGCGTCGAGACGGGCCGCTATTGGGGACAGGTTCCGTTCCAGGTGATCCTTCACGATCTGGACGATCTCGGCGCCGAATTGTTTGCCGTCAAAGCTCATCTGCGTATCCTCCGATCAACCCGACGCCAGCGCCGGCCATTCGATGTCCGTCAGGACGGCGATAGCGTCCGGCGTGCCGGCAACGGCGCCGAACAAGGCGGAGACCTTCACGCCGACGGTGTTCGTCTGCCAAAGCGAGACCGTGGCCGTTGCCGTCGGCGTGACGGCGTCCATGGTCGGCGCATCGTCCATCTGAAGCGTCGCGAAGCGCGAGATATCTACCCCGAGGCTTTCGATGTCGGCGAGGACGCGGTCACCGTCGAGGAGAACGAGCGTGCCGGCGGCGAGGCCGGGCGAGACGGCGTGGGGCAGGCCCAAAAATTCGCTTACGCCTTCCGGGCTCGCCGTGCCGCGAGGGTCGTTGAGCAAGGCAATGCTGTTCGCGACGTCGGGCGCGGCGATCCAAGCCAACCTGCCTTCGCCGGAATTTGTCGCGTTCAACATCTGTTTCAGGTCTGCGGCGTGATCGTCGGTTGCAGTGAACGTCGGCGTGCTGCTGGTGATGAGCCGGTCGAAGAAGCCGACATCAAGCGCCTTTGCGACCGCGCGGCGGAGCTGCCGGGAGACGAACGCCTGAGACGCGGCCGATGAATTTTCGATCACCTCCCGGCTCAGGACGATGATTGCGTCGGCCTGTTGCGGCAGGAGCGAGTCGCCGCTCAGCGTCATACGCGAGACCGGCCGGGCTTCACCTTCTCCATTGACGGCGCCGACGACGCCCTCGCTGATCGCGCCGACGCGGGACCGAAGCGGCGCGCGTGTGAGAATGGCTTGGTCGAGGAGAGAGGCGAAGGCTGACCGGCCGCCCAGTCCTTGCAAGAACGCGGTGCTCGCAGCGGCCATGTCGGCCAGTTGCCCGGCCCACTGCGGATCGCCAAGGCTCCCGGCGCCGACCGCCGCCTTTAGAATTCGTTGTGCCGGCGCTGGCATTCGGAGACGGTCTGCTATGTCGCCGGGCGGCTCGCCCGTCCTCTCGCAGATGGCCAAGGCTCTGACGAGGGCCAGAATGGTGCCGGCGTGCTCAGCGTGCGGATTCGGCATGATGATCGAACTCCTCGACGTTTGAGCCAAGGGTGCAGAACGAAACGCGCATCACCAACCCCTCCAAACGCGCAAAACGCGCACGCAGCGCTGAAGCCGTTTCTGCCGATGATCGCATCCGAGATGTTAAGCATGCTCAACACCTACCGGCGTCGTGGTATTCACTTTATGAGCTGACCAAGCTCGATAACCCCACCTTCGCCGCCGCCGTCGCTGATGGCCGGATCAACGCGAAGATGGAGCGCAAAGACGCGCTAGCTCTGGTCGAGATGCCGTCGAAGTCGCGGGATCGAGACACGCCAACGACCGCCTTGCAGAACACCGATGCCGTAGTCCCGGCACCATCGCCGCAGCTTGTCTTTTGAGACCTCAAAGCGCTGAGCGGCGAGCGGCAATTCGATCAGATTGCAAGGCGCGAAGTCATGGTCGGTGAACGATTCCACCTCTGATCCCGGCTTGCTGGCAACGGAGGATCGCAGCACCAGCAGCCCGTCGAGGTGCCGGCGCGCGGCTTCAATAAGCTGGTCGATCTGATTGATCGCATCCGTCATTCCTGATCCGTCTCCGAGGAATGAAAATGCCGTCGATGCTGCCGCGAAACGAAATCGGAAACCGCCTCGGCTGATGTTCGTTTTTTTCGTTCGTCCCGGTCGGCGAACAGTGCCGGATCGACGGGAGCGCTTTCCGCCTTCAGGGCTGCTTCAGCCTTCTGAGCGTTCCGCATGGCGCGCCACTTGGCAATGGCCTCCGGATCGCCTTTCGGCGCCGGCAGGGCGCGCGGCTTGCCGTCCTCGTCCCATTTGTAGCGCCGCTTTTCTTCGGCGGCCCGCCGCTCTCTTTCGCGAAACGGTTCCATCGCGCGGTCGATTTCGCGCCGCAATTCGGCCGGCGTCGGCATGAAGGGGTGACCCAAGGCATTCTGATTGATCCGGCGTTCGGCCTCGAATAGTGCCCACTTACCGACCCCTTCCAGCCCTTGCATGTAGGCCGGCCTCACGAGCCGGAAATCGCTCGGCATGCGGCATGGGTAAGCCGCGAGCAGGCGGGTCAGCACGACAAGCTTTTCAGTGTCGGAAGCCGCGCGAGATATATCGGGCCGGGATGCCGGTAGGTTCGACGCCGTCATCGGAAAGTCCTCCTTGCTGTTCTCTCTCATGGGCCTGGCGTGCCTCTTCGAAAGCTTGCTCTGCGATGTGGGGTGGACGCTGTCGGCGGTCTGTTCCTTTGCGCTTTCCGTCGGCGGCATCCTTCCGGGCCCAAATTCGCCAAGCCGCACCCCAGTCGAGTTTCCGGCCTGCGGCACCCGGCTTGGCTTTCCAGTAGTCGAGGAAGTTGAGGGCGCTTCGTTGCGCTTCTTCGACCGTCATGCCTTCGGCCAGGGCTACAGAACGATCAGGGCTGAAGTTTTCCGGGAGACGGGTGCCGCGCTCGGGGGCGGTGGTGCGCCTGCGCGCCTCTCTCTTTTCCGTGTTCTCTACTCCAACGTGTTCAACAAGGGAGGCACCGGCAATCGGGTGCCGGTAGTCACGTGCCGGTGTGCCGGTGGTCGCCGCCTCTTTACCGGCATCAGCGTGCCGGTAGTCACGGCCCGGAAAACAGTAGTGGTTTTGAGCCCGCCCGCGCCTTCTCGATCCGGTTCGTTCGATCTTTAACCAGCCGCAGGCGCATAGGCTCGTAAGCGCGTAACGCACGGCACGCTCACCCAGTCCGGTATCGGCGATGATTGTTTGTTGCGCAGGAAAGCAATCGCCGGTAGCTGCGTCCATGTAGTGGAGCAGGCGAAAAGCTACTCTGAAATCAGTCGGCGACAAGCGGGGGTCGGCCGACATGCGGTCGAGCAAATCAAGTTTCCAAGCGGCGAACTTTTTCATCACGTGCCCCTCGCTAGGTCCGTTGACTTAGGCGTTCATGGAGGTCCGCAAGCCATTCGCGCTGCTTGGGCGTTAGCGGGTCAGACAATCTCGACAGGGCGTAGAGGCTTCCGCGCTCGCTGCGGGACAGCCTGCCCGCGCCGTGCTCAAGGCACCATGCTGCAACGTCGGCATGTGACATACCCGTCGTGTCGTGCGGTGGCCGCCAGGCCGGCAGAGGGATGCATGTCTGACCGTAGAGGCCGTCGGCGTCCATGTCAGCACCATCCAATCGCCCGGCCGATCCGGACCAGCGCATATTCAACATCGCCCTGTTCGAGGTCGGACCGGATATCCGCGAGTAAGTCGGGATCGGGCACTGCCTCCAGTTCGATCTCCAGATCACTGACCTCATCTTCAAGGTCGGTAACTTCGGCTTCCAATTCGGCGATCCGCGCCTTGAGCGGCGCGATGTCATCGTCATCTGGCTGCTTGGGAGCGGTGGTTTTCGAAATTTCGCGATGCATAACGTTCACCTCAAGGTGGACGCCGCGATCTTGCGCGTTGAACTCGATGGGACTAAATTTTGGGGCACTTTCCGATGCCTGCAAGTCCCAATAGAGCCGCCGCGCGTCGTCAGCGTGGCGGCTCTGTTTAAGTGGCGGAGTTGGTGGCCGTGCGTGATGCCTGATCACGCTCAGCTATTCGATCACGCACCCATTGTTCGACCTCAGCGCGGACAAACGCGATGCGTTTGTCGCCGAGGGCGACGGCAGCGGGAAACAGCCCGAGCGAGCGCCACCGATTGACGGCTGTGCGGGACAGGCTGATCAGCTTGCAGGCGTCATTAAGGGAAATCAGGACAGGCACGTCGAAAGTGGGCGGAGCCGTCGAACGGTTTGCCTTGAGGTTGTCGACCTCGATTTTAAGTTTAGCGATTTCGGATCCGAAGCCAAGATTTGTGGCTTGGCGGCCTCGGTCCGCACAGAGGTCGCCGATCCGGCCTTGGTGCCGTTTGAGAGCTTTTTCCATTTTGCCACTCCGCGTTTGGAACGGCTAGTTCAACAAAGCCGCTCGGGTTAGCAGCTGACTAAATATGCCCGTCGAAGTCGGCAGTCGTACCAAAATTGCATTGACGAAATTGGGTACGGTCTAACGCATGTCAGAATATTGTTCCCATATCCTCTCAAGCGTCCGCTCCGGAACATGGGTTCCCATTCCGGCGAGCGCCTTGGACAGGATCGAGCAGCCGGATTCGGTCGCGTCAGGGTCACCATGCAGGGCACGGTTTCTGGTCGGGCTGAAACCGTGGTCCTGCAACATGCGTACCGCCATGCAGTATTGGAAATCCCGAGCGCGGTTTCCACGCACCTTCGGCAACCTCTTGCGCAACAGGCTGATCAGAAACTCACTAAAAGAGGATGGCAAGGGTTGTCCTGTTTCCAGGAGCCAGATGGCAATAGCGGTCACTTGGTCATCGGCCTCTTTATCGCCAGCGACGGCGGCTTTTAACAGATCGTCCAGTTTGTCCGAATCGAGAAGGCGTGCCTGAAAGTAGACGGGGTCGCCATTGTCCGGGCGCCGAAGCCACCGGCCGGTATTGCCATCCGGTTGGACAATCCCCGAGCGCCGCGATTTTTCCAAGTCTTCTCGTCCCTGGCCCCGTTGCGACGCCGTCAGTTCGCGCGGCAAAAGGCGCTCCAGTTGCCGCCGCACCAGTTCAATTGCTTTCTCAGCATCAATGGGCTGCGTCACGGTCGACCCCACCCTTCCGCCGCTTCATCGTCAGCACGTTGTCGCCGCCCTTGGCGTTCGAGCAGTAGGCCGCCCATGCTTCCATGAGCTTCCGCCGTTTCGCCAATGCCGAACCGCGCCGATAGGCCGCCTCGACGCCTTGGATGACGTGCGCCAGCGCAGCCTCGGCCACGTCTCGCGGGAAGTTGGTCGCGTCGCCACACCAGTCGCGGAAGGCAGATCGGAAGCCGTGCACTGTGAAACTGCCGACCTCCAAGCGGCGCATGGTCATTGCCATTGCCATACCGGAGATTGGCTTCCGGGGCGCCTGACCGGGAAATACGAAATCGGAAAGCCGCCTCTCGTGCAGCGCTTTCAATATCGCCAGGGCGCGAGCGGAAAGCGGTACGACGTGTTCTTTCCCGGCCTTCATCCGCTCTGCCGGGACCGTCCAAGTGGCTGCGTCAAAGTCGATCTCCGACCAGCGCGCGTTCAGCACCTCGCCGGAACGGGTCGCTGTCAGGATGCACAGTTCCAGCGCACGAGCGCCGAGTCCTTCCGCTTCGCTCAGTTTCACTACGAATGACGGCACGTCTGCGAAAGGCATTGCTGCATGGTGACCGCGTTTCAGTTTTTGCCGTGCACCGAGAATGTGGTCGAGATGGCCTTTCCACCGCGCGGGGTTCTCGCCATCGCGCAGCTTGAGCGCCTTGGCATAGTCGAGAACCTTCTCGATCCGGCCGCGCAGCCGTGAGGCGGTTTCATGCTTCTCCTGCCATAACGGGCGAAGCACGCGAACGACGTCGTCGGTCGAGACATCGGTCACAGGTATCTTGCGCAGCGGCTTTGCGTAAACCTTCAAGGTCATCCGCCATTGCGCCCTATGCTTTTCGTTGCGGAAGGTGGTTTCCTTCGCTGCGAGGAGATCGTCGCAGACCTCGCCGAACGTCTTTGGTTTCACAGCGGCGATGCGCTCCGGCAATTCCTTGAACGGATCACCGCCGCGCCCGAGAATGCCGCGTACCGCTTCGGCCTTATCCCGTGCGTCTGCGAGCGTGACATGCCGAACGCCGCTGCTGTACGACCCGAGCCCAAGTTCGCGACGTAATTTATGCCGTATCCAAATGAACACCCAAGATGCGGTGCCGCCCGCCTGGACGTATAGCCACAGCCCGTCGCCGTCACCTAGCTTGTCTGTTTTCCCGGCCTTGAGCGCAGCCTTGATCTTTGTCTCGGTGAGCTTGTGGCGCGCCATTTCTTTCCTAACCGTTTTCCTAATCCGTCGCGCTGCTAACAAGGACGACAGGGCCAACATGGTTACAAATATTGCCGCAAGATTTGGAAAAGACAAGGAATGTTGCCAATAAAGACAGTAAATTCAAAATGTTGGCGGGCATCTTCTCCGCCATTTCGATTTCCGCAGCGCATGTCGTGTCTTAACCCTTCGGCGGGAATCGTGGTCGCCTGATTGGCGATGTCTCGCAGTCGCGCGGCGGAGAAATCTCTTCCCTTCGAAGAGAGAATCGTTGGCGGGGAATCACTTCCCGCGTTCCTGTCTCGGCGACCTGCGAAAGCGGATCGGTGACCGGCCGGTTACGCTTCCAGCGATCCGGATGTCTCCCGCAATGATCAGATTTTGTCAGAAAAACGTCACGAATGTGTCGGAAGGCGCATGTCCAGCCCTTTTGTCGATCTCTACTAAGCACCCGCAAAATAAGACTTTTCTTAACAAAGCATAAAGGAAATCGAGGCCGGGTGCCCGACTTGTGTCCTTTCAGCAACAGAATGCGGGGAAGGCTCCCCCAAACCTCTCTTTGGAGTAAGTTGGTGATTGCGTGACGGCCGCCGTCTTGTATTTTCACCCTCGGAAGCAAGGGCGACGGATCGTCCACTTCTTGAAACACGGGGATGGGGCAGGGAACGCTGCTCAGCGAAAGATCCCAAACCCGATCGAAACTTTGAATTGGAGGTCATTTATGAACATCAAGAGCCTTCTTCTCGGCTCCGCTGCTGCTCTCGCAGTAGTTTCCGGTGCTCAGGCTGCTGACGCTATCGTTGCTGCCGAGCCGGAACCGGTTGAATACGTTCGCGTCTGCGACGCTTACGGCACCGGCTACTTCTACATCCCCGGCACCGAAACCTGCCTCAAGATCAACGGTTACATCCGTTTCCAGGTTGACGTTGGTGATCAGCCGCTCAACGGTTCGGACAGCAACGACTCGGACTGGGATGCTCGTACGCGCGGCCAGGTTCAGTTCACGGCCAAGAGCGACACCGAATATGGTCCGCTGACCGGCGTTATCGTCATGCAGTTCAATGCTGACAACGCTTCGGATCAGAGCGCCAAGCTCGACTCCGCTTACCTCGACATCGCCGGCTTCCGCGCTGGTCTGTTCTACAGCTGGTGGGACGACGGCCTCTCGGGCGAAACCGACGATATCGGCTCGCCGGTCACGCTGCATAACTCCATCCGTTATCAGTACGAAAGCGGCACCTTCTACGCTGGCATCAGCGTCGACGAACTCGAAGACGGGTTCTACAAGTCTGACGAAGAGCCGAACAACGTCGGCGTAGCCGTCGGTCTCGGCGGCAAGGCTGGTGCGTTCAGCTACCAGATCACTGCCGGCTATGACGTCGACAACGAAGAAGGCGCTGTCCGTGCAATGGGTACGGTTGACATCGGTCCCGGTACGCTCGGCCTCGCTGCCGTATACGCTTCCGGCCCGAGCTCCTACTACACCAAGGCTGAATGGGCTATCGCTGCCGAATACGCTATCAAGGCAACCGACAAGCTCAAGATCACTCCTGGCGTCCAGTACTACAGCAACTACTACGTTGCTGGCGACGACTTCAGCGATGACGACGCTTGGAAGGTTGGTCTGACGGTTGATTACCAGATCGTCGACAACTTCTACGCCAAGGCTTCGGTTCAGTACCTCGATCCGGAAAACGACGACGACGCGACGGCTGGCTACTTCCGCCTGCAGCGCTCGTTCTAATCTGATGTGACTTCGGTCAATCAGGAAAGCCCGGCTCTCGAGCCGGGCTTTTTGTGTTTGTACGAATGGCGTGGAGGCGGCTGGCGCATCGGCCCGAAAAGCGGAGCCCGTTTCGGAAAGCACGTCGGCTTGCAAGCTTGTGGCTCCCTTGCGCATCTCTAGAGGTGTGCGGCTGTAGCTGAGAGGTCTCCATCAGCTATCGGCAGCTGGCGAGGAACGCTCCTATTGCAGCAGGGATATTGCCAAGATGGAGCAGGGGCGCGTGTCCTTGTCCCTGAGCAGCATGCAGGATCAGACTCGGATGCCGGCGGACCATTTCCTCGACCGTCTCCTTTGAGATCAGAGCGGTATTTTCGCCGCGGATCAGCATCAGCGGAAAACGGCTCAGGCTTTCGAATTGCTCCCAGAGCTCGGGGGGCGGCTGGCTGAAATCTACCGATCGCAGCGCCTCGGCGATCGCCGGATCGAAGTCGGCGACCGGTCTTCCGCCGATGTCGCGATAAAGCGCAAGCGCCATCTCGCGCCAGTCTTCCCCTGCAAGCGCGGTAAACGAGGCACCGTGATTCTCCTGCAGTATATCGGCCGCCTCTCTCCAGTCGGCCGGCTTCCTGCCGCTGTTCAAATAGTCGCGAATGAGTAGCAACCCTCCGGCCTCGATCGCAGGGCCGATGTCGTTCAAGATCACGGCTTCGAGAAGATCCGGCCGTGTCGCTGCGATCAAATGCAGGATCAGTCCGCCACGTGATGTGCCGATGAAAATCGCCCGCTCGATGCCGAATACCGCGCAGGCGGCAATAATGTCGCCGGCTTCGACGGCGATATTGTAATTGGCCTTGTTCTCATCCCATGCGGAGTTTCCGCGCCCGCGCGAATCGAGCGCGATCACCCGGCGTGGGCCTGTCTCGTCGCGGCAGAGACGCAGCGCAAGCGGGTGAAAATCGCGGCTATTGCGGGTCAGGCCGGGCAGGCAGATCACCGGCAGCCGTTCGGCGGCGGCCGGCCCCTCGGGCCGGTAGTCGCGGGCATAAAGCGTCAGCCCATCGGCAGAAGAATAATATCGTTCCTGGAACCCGTCTGCATCCATGTCCGCCACCGCACCTCAAGGCCCATCTGAGCCCGCAGATGTAGCCTGAATTTGAAGCCGCGCCAAATGGCTTCAGGAGGCGCTGCGTCCACCGATCAGGTCGCGCTCGATATCCGTCGGCTGGCCGAGTCGAGCCTTGTAGACTTCGTAATTCTCCATCACCCGCTGCACGTAGTTGCGCGTCTCGGGGAAGGGGATGCGCTCGATCCAGTCGACGATCTCGTCGATCGACCTGCCGCGTGGGTCGCCGTAGCGGCCGATCCATTCCGGTACCCGCTTCGGCCCGGCATTATAGGCGATGAAGGTGAGGATATAGGAGCCGCCGAAGGCCTCGATCTGCTCGCCGAGATAATGCGCGCCAAGCGTTGCGTTGTAGCCGGCATCAGCCGTCAGCTTGTCTTTCGAAAAGGTGATGTTGTGGCGCTTGGCCACCGCCTGGGCCGTGCCGGGCAGTAGCTGCAGCAGACCGCGCGCATTCGCTGCCGAAACGGCGGCGGGGTTGAAGGCGCTTTCCTGCCGGGCGATGGCATAGGCGAGCGCCTTGCCGGAGCCTGATATATTGGCATTCGCCGGGATCACGCCGACGGGAAAGGCAAGCGCTGCGACGTCGATGCCGCGGCCATAGGCGATCTTGCCGATCTGCAGCGACAGATGGTGATTGCCCGATTGCTCGGCCTGTGCGGCGAGGACCGCTAGTTCACCCGGGCTCTGCAGCTGGTCGGCAAGCGCGAGATAGAGACTGTCGGCCCGCCATCCGTGACCTGCCGCCTCGAGCCGGCTGATCGCCTGCACGGCTTCGCGGGCCTGAAAGTGCTGGCGGTCGGCCGTGCTCGGCGCCGGATAGGTGACATTGAGCGTCTTCCGTCCCAGCTTTTCTGCCGCGAGCTGGCCGTAGAAGGTGCCGGGAAAATTCGCGGCCTTGCCGTAGAATTCGCCTGAACTGCCGGGGCCGCCGGCCTCGGCTGCCCGCCCGAGCCAATACCAGGCGCGGGACACCGAGATCGGTCCGTTCGACGTCGCCAGAATCTTGCGGAAATGTCTTTCCGCCGTTGTCGGATCCCGCAGACCGCGCAGCGCATACCATCCGGCATGGAACTCGGCCTCGACAATATCTGTCGGGCTGCTTGCCGCCGAGTTTGCGACGATGCGGTAGGCCGGCTTGAATTGTCCCTGATCGACGAGACCGCGGCTGACGATCCGCTGCTCGTTCCACCATTCTGCTGAGTTGACGAGTTCTCCCGGCTCACGCGGCATCTTCTCCAGGAGCGCCGCCGCTTCGGCATATTTATCCTGCTTGCGCAGATATTCGATCTTCGCAAACAGCAGGCCGGCATCGCCGCGCCATTTCGCCTCGACGCTATTGATGAGCGCGCCGGCGTTGGCGGCCTTGGCGTCGACCGCGGCCCAGGCCTTGTAGAGCGACTGCGCCTCGCCCATGTCGCCGAAGCGCTTGGCCTGCGCCACCCGGCCGCGATACATCAGGTAGTCCATGCGCGCCTTGTGGTCGGCTGGCGTCAGCAGGGCGGAAAACTCGAGGAGGATCTTGTCTTCGCTCGCTTTGTCGAGCGCCTCGCTGCGCCAGAGCTTGCGGATATATTTTCCTGCCTGCGCCTGCTTGCCTGAGGCAATCAGCGCCCGCCCGAGAATGACGGCGCCCTGCATCGTCTCGGGCGCGGTATCGCCGAAGGCGGCAAGTACGGCTGGTGGGGCGGGGTTTTCGTCGTAGAGCGCCCGTTCGGAATAGGCCCGCAGCCGCGAAAGACCGGGCCATCCCTTGAGCTCCTGCGCAGCACCGGCGATCTCATAGGAAGGAACCCCCTTCAACCCGGACACGGCGATCGCCCAGGTGAGGATATGACGGTCGAGCGTCCCCTCCGGCATCCTGTCGCGGATCGACAGAGCCAGTTGCGGATTTTTGGCGGTAAGCGCGTCGAGACCGGTTTTCAGATCACTGGCGACAGTTGCTGCGCCCGGATTGCGCGGGATGGCGCCGGTGGTCAGCGCCTCCGGTATCGATGTCTTAGGAACGAAGCCGATCGGCTTGATGCCGGGCGTCGGAGGGTTTTCGCCGGCAAGCGGCGACGCAACGCTGCCCCACGCGGCGGCAACGAAGCCGAAGGCGGTCAGAATCAAGACAGCTTTCTTCATCCGGGATCTCGCAACGAAAACACGCCCTACCCATTTGGCTGGAGGCATCTTAACGAAACCTTACCGCACCAGGTAAAATTCATTCACATCTGCTATCGGAATTTCCCCTAAACCGAACTCTACGCGCTTGTCGCGATGATTTCGGCGCTCTATGGTGCGCAACTCTTATTCATGGAATGCGGCCGAAGCAAGGATTTGGTCGTGAGGAGCTTTGCATGTTCAATGGGTCCATTCCCGCCCTCGTCACCCCCTTCACCGATGCCGGACTGATCGACGAAGACAGCTTCGCCGCCCATGTCGACTGGCAGATCAAGGAAGGCAGCGGCGGTCTCGTTCCGGTCGGCACGACAGGCGAATCGCCGACGCTGTCGCATGCCGAACACAAGCGGGTCGTGGAACTCTGCATCGAAGTGGCCGCAAAACGCGTTCCCGTCATGGCCGGCGCCGGTTCGAACAATACGCGTGAGGCGATCGAGCTTGCCCAGCATGCCGAAAAGGTCGGCGCCGATGCGGTGCTGGTCGTCACGCCCTATTACAACAAGCCGACGCAGAAGGGCTTGATCGCGCATTTTTCCGCGATCGCCGACGCTGTCGCCCTGCCGATCTATATCTACAATATCCCGGGCCGCTCGGTGGTCGACATGACGCCGGAAACGATGGGCGCGCTCGTCAAGGCGCACTCGAATATCGTCGGCGTCAAGGATGCGACGGGCAAGATCGAGCGTGTCTCCGAGCAGCGCATCACCTGCGGCAAGGATTTCCGGCAATTGTCCGGCGAGGACGCCACGGCGCTCGGCTTCAACGCCCATGGCGGCGTCGGCTGCATCTCGGTAACGGCCAATGTCGCCCCGCGCCTCTGCGCCGATTTTCAGGCGGCAACGCTGGCCGGCGAATACGCCCGAGCGCTGGAATATCAGGACCGGCTGATGCCGCTGCACAAGGCGATCTTCCTTGAACCCGGTCTCTGCGGCGCCAAATACGGCCTCTCCAAGCTCGGCCGCATGAGCCGCAACGTCCGTTCGCCGCTGCTGTCGACGCTGGAACCGGCAACCGAAGCAGCGATCGATGCCGCCATGCGTCATGCGGGGCTGCTCAACTGAGAAGATCGGCTGTCTTCACAAGGCCGGATCGTTCCCCTACATAAAGGGCAAACAATGAGGGTGCGGCCTTTCGCGCGCCTCGAAGGGAATATCGTCATGGCCCCCAAAGGCAGCCAGCGCGTGGTGAACAAGGTCGTGGCCGAAAACCGCAAGGCCCGCTTCAACTACGAGATCATCGACACCTACGAGGCAGGCCTCGTGCTGACGGGCACCGAGGTCAAGTCGCTGCGCGAAGGCAAGGCCAATATCGCCGAATCCTATGCCTCGGATGAGGGCGGCGAGATCTGGCTGATCAATTCCTACCTGCCGGAATATCTGCAGGCCAACCGCTTCAATCACGAACCGCGCCGGCGCCGCAAGCTCTTGCTGTCGGGCCGTGAAATCCATCGCCTGCGCTCGGCCGTCAACCGCGAGGGCATGACGCTGATCCCGCTGAAGATCTATTTCAACGATCGGGGTCGGGCGAAGATGGAGTTGGCGCTCGCCAAGGGCAAGAAACTGCACGACAAGCGCGAATCCGAGAAGGAGCGCGATTGGAATCGCCAGAAGAGCCGTTTGCTGAAGGATAATGGCTAACCCACCACGCCGCAGCTGATCGGCTCGCGGCGCCTGCGATCATTCCTCGAAATCGCTGGCCGGGGCGACTTCGGCCGGACGCGGCGCTCGCTCCGACGGATCGCGACCGATCTCAGCCTTCAAGGACAAGAGATCGATGAAATGATCGGCCTGGCGGCGCAGGTCGTCGGCGATCATCGGCGGCTGGGTCGCCATCGTCGAGATCACCGAGACCTTGCGGCCTCTGCGCTGGAGCGCCTCGACCAGGTTGGTGAAGTCGCCGTCGCCGGAGAAGATGACGAGGTGGTCGACGGTTTCGGATTGTTCCATGGCGTCGATCGCGAGCTCGATGTCCATGTTGCCCTTGATCTTCCGTCTGCCCATGGAATCGGTAAATTCCTTGGCGGGTTTGGTGACGACTTTGTAGCCGTTGTAATCGAGCCAGTCGATCAGGGGACGGATCGATGAGTACTCCTGATCCTCGATCAAGGCCGTATAATAATAGGCGCGCAGGAGATAGCCACGTTTCTGGAATGCTTTCAACAGCTTGCGGTAATCTATGTCGAAACCGAGGCTCTTGGATGCAGCGTAGAGGTTGGCGCCGTCGATAAAGAGTGCAATTTTTTCGCGTGGGTCAAACATCGCTTACCAATTCCTAATGAGAGAAAAAGAAATTCGCAGGGCATCAAATTTCAATAAATACAGTGACTTATTGTGATTTTTGATTTGATCCTTACTTTACCAACTGTTCATATAAGACAGATTTAGGGCACGATTCGTCATATTCCAAGCAACCGTCGGTAGAATTGTGACGTTCTCCATGGAAATTTAGCTCAGCCCCGGATAAAGACGAGGGAGCCGGAACGAAAAACTTGTATTTGCCCGGTTTTAATTGTATCGGGCGTGCTAATCCCGAAATGACGACCGTAAAGGACAGGCAATGGCCCGTGTCACAGTTGAAGATTGCATTGACAAGGTAGAGAACCGCTTCGAGCTGGTTCTGCTCGCCAGCCACCGCGCCCGGCTGATTTCCCAGGGTGCCTCGATCACCATCGATCGCGACAATGACAAGAATCCTGTCGTCGCCCTGCGCGAAATCGCCGACGAGACCCTTTCGCCCGACGATCTCAAGGAAGATCTGATCCATTCGCTGCAAAAGCATGTCGAAGTCGACGAGCCCGAGCCCGATCCGGCCAGCATGATCGCCGCCGACGGTGTTGCCGCAGCCGACAGCGAGGAGCAGGACGACCTGCCGGAGACGATTACTTTCGACCAGATGTCGGAAGAAGAGCTGCTTGCCGGCATCGAAGGCCTGGTGCCGCCGGAAAAGAGCGACGATTATTAAGCGCGTCGGCCGGATCTGATCCGGAAAAGAGCGGCGATTACCAATCGTCAATCTTGCGCCTTTATTGCTTAGGCATATTATTGCCCACGTGTGCGCCAATCGTTGATTGGCGCGCTTTTATTTTTGTCGGAGTGGCTTTGGAATGATGCGGCAGTACGAGCTCGTGGAGCGGGTTCAGCAATACAAGGCCGATGCCAATGAAGCACTACTGAACAAGGCCTACGTTTACGCCATGCAGAAGCATGGCCAGCAAAAACGCGCGAGCGGCGATCCCTATATTTCCCATCCGCTCGAGGTCGCCGCCATCCTCACCGATATGCATCTCGATGAATCGACGATCGCAGTCGCCCTTCTGCACGACACGATCGAGGATACGACGGCGACGCGCGCCGAGATCGACGAACTCTTCGGCGAGGATATCGGCCGCCTGGTCGAGGGGCTGACGAAGATCAAGAAGCTCGATCTCGTCACCAAGAAGGCCAAGCAGGCGGAAAACCTGCGCAAGCTGCTGCTGGCCATTTCCGACGATGTACGCGTGCTGCTCGTCAAGCTTGCCGATCGTCTGCACAATATGCGCACCCTCGATCACATGTCGGCCGACAAGCGGGCCCGCATCTCCGAGGAGACGATGGAAATCTATGCGCCGCTCGCCGGCCGCATGGGCATGCAGGACATGCGCGAGGAACTGGAGGAGCTTTCCTTCCGGCACATGAACCCGGAGGCCTACGAAACCGTCACGAAAAGGCTGGAAGAGCTCTCCAAGCGCAACGAGGGCATCGTCAAGAAGATCGAGGCCGAATTGCGCGATCTGCTAGTCGCCAGCGGCCTGACCTCCGCCTATGTCAAGGGCCGGCAGAAGAAGCCCTATTCCGTCTTTCGCAAGATGCAGTCGAAGTCGCTGTCCTTCGAGCAGCTATCAGACGTCTACGGTTTTCGTTTGATCGTCGAGGATATTCCCTCCTGTTATCGTGCGCTCGGCATCGTCCACACGCGCTGGCGCGTCGTGCCCGGCCGCTTCAAGGACTATATCTCGACGCCCAAGCAGAACGACTACCGCTCGCTGCACACCACAATCGTCGGTCCCTCCAGCCAGCGTATCGAACTGCAGATCCGCACCAAGCGCATGCACGAGATCGCCGAATTCGGCATCGCCGCCCATACGCTCTATAAGGACGGCGCCAGCAATGCCGACGGCGACATCCTTTCGCGCGAATCCAACGCCTATTCCTGGCTGCGCCACACGATCGAGGCGCTCGCCGAGGGCGACAGCCCGGAAGAATTTCTGGAGCACACCAAGCTCGAGCTTTTCCAGGATCAGGTCTTCTGCTTCACGCCGAAGGGCAAGCTGATTGCTCTGCCGCGCGGCGCCACGCCGATCGACTTCGCCTATGCGGTGCACACCAATATCGGCGACACCACGGTCGGCGCCAAGATCAACGGCCGCATCATGCCGCTGGTGACGCGGCTGGCAAACGGCGACGAGGTCGAGATCATCCGCTCCGGCGTGCAGGTTCCGCCGGCCGCCTGGGAAGAAATCGTCGTCACCGGCAAGGCGCGCGCCGCCATCCGCCGCGCCACCCGCATGGCGATCCGCAAGCAATATGCCGGGCTCGGCCACCGCATTCTCGAGCGCACCTTCAACAGAGCCGGCAAAATCTTCTCGCGCGAGGCGATGAAGCCGGCGTTGCACCGTCTCGGCCAGAAGGATGTCGAGGACGCGATCGCCGCGGTCGGCCGCGGCGAGATGTCCTCGCTCGACGTGCTTCGCGCCGTCTATCCCGACCACCAGGACGAGCGCGTCACCATCAAGCCTTCCGGCGACGACGGCTGGTTCAACGTCCGCAGTGCCGCCGGCATGATCTTCAAGATCCCCGGCAAGACCAAGGCCGGAGCCGAGGGCGGCCATTCCGAACTCGACGCCGATGTCGATATCGGCCCGATCCGCGGTCTGTCCGGCAATGTCGACGTCAAGTTCGCCTCCACCGGCGCCGTGCCCGGCGATCGCATCGTCGGCATCATGGATCAGAGCAATGGTATCACCATCTATCCGATCCAGTCGCCAAGCCTGCAGCGTTTCGATGATCAGCCCGACCGGTGGATCGACGTCCGCTGGGACCTCGACGAGGCCAACAAGTCTCGCTTCATGGCGCGCATCATGGTGAATGGATTGAACGAGCCCGGCACGCTTGCCAAGGTCGCCCAGACGGTTGCAGGTCTTGACGTCAATATCCGCCTGCTGAACACCGTACGGGTGGCCGCCGATTTCACCGAAATGATGCTCGAGGTCGAGGTCTGGGATCTGCGTCAGCTCAACCAGCTGCTCGCCCAGATGAAGGAACTCGACTGCATCGCCACGGTCCGGCGGCTCTACGAGTAGGCTGTTGTCAAGCCGTCGCGGAGCTGACCGGGAATTGCACATTTTATGACCGTTTCAAGGTCGAAATCGCGCATCGAAGTGGCAATGTATGCGCTCAATGCATGGCTGTCTCCATGTTGCGGTGGTGGTAATTAACCTTTGTCGGGACTATCTTCTGGTCATCGAAAACGTAAACAGAAGATGAGACAAGAAATGTTTGATCCTATCAGGAAAATCGCTCGGGCACTTCGCGCGCCGACCACACAGGAACGTGAAATGGCCTATCTGAACGGCTCGTTCGATCGTATCGATCTCGAGTTTCGTCAGCGTCAGGTCGATCGCGGTCTGTTCCGCAGCCGCTAACAGCATATTTATACTTGGATGAGTGGGGGACGTTGCGTTACGAACGCCCCTCGGCATGAAGGCGCTGCCCTGCAGAGAAAATTGAGCGGTTGTTTTTCGGGTGGTATCATTTGCCGCTCTTGTCACGGTGCTGTGCGCTGCACTAAATAGCCGCCATGTTGTTTCGCCGTCGCAAGCCTGCTGGCTTCAAGGAAAAGATGCGGGAGCTTCTATGGCCCCGAAAAGGTTTCCTTCGCCCGATCCGTTATCTGACAATGCGCATCCTGCGCCTGAGCGCTTCGCCGCATGCGGTTGCAGCCGGCGTCGCCGCGGGCGCCTTCGTCTCGTGGACGCCGTTCGTCGGCGTGCATTTCATCATGGCTTTCGTCATCAGCTATTTCCTCTCCGGCAATATGGTGGCCGCCGCCCTCGGCTGCGCCGCCTTCGGCAATCCGCTGACCTATCCCTTCATCTGGGGCATCACCTGGGAGATCGGCCATCTGCTGTTGAACCGCGAGGATCATCTGGCGGGGCAGGCGGTGGATCTCGCCGCCCTGTTTCACAAGCTGAACTTCTCCGAATTATGGAAGCCGGTGCTGGAGCCGATGTTGATCGGCGCCATTCCACCGGCCGCCGTGACCTCCGTTGCGCTCTATGCGCTGACGTTCTACACCGTGAAGGGGTTTCAGACGCGCCGCCGCACGCGCCTGACGGAGCGGGCGCGATTGCGTCTGGCGGGGCCGGCCAGCGACATGCCGAGCGTATGAAATCCGTGCAGAATGCTTAAGCGACGGAAGGATCTGGGATGATCATCGGCATTGGCAGCGATCTGATCGACATTCGCCGTGTCGAAAAATCGATCGAGCGCTTCGGTGAGCGCTTCACCCATCGCTGTTTCACCGAGATCGAGCGCGCCCGTTCCGACCGCCGGGCAAATCGTGCCGAATCCTATGCCAAGCGTTTCGCCGCCAAGGAGGCCTGTTCCAAGGCACTCGGCACCGGCCTTGCCCAGGGTGTCTTCTGGAAGGACATGGGCGTCGTCAACCTGCCGAGCGGCAAGCCGACCATGGTTCTGTCCGGTGGGGCCGCCGTGATCCTCGAGTCGATGCTGCCCGCCGGTCACAGGGCCGCCATTCATTTGACAATAACCGATGATTATCCCTTGGCGCAGGCCTTCGTTATTATCGAGGCGTTGCCCGAGAGCCTCTGATAGTGATCTCGGGAATGTTGATCGTGACCCCGGGGGCGCTTGATCGCGACCTCTCGTCGCTTTTGATCTTGTCGCCATTGCCGCAACCGGCCGAAGCCGCTAGAGAGAAGCACATAAAGAATTGCGCCGTCGCGGCGTCTTAAAGGAATAAGACTGCGTGTCCGATAAAGTCGAAGCCAAGCCGAACGCCCTCTGGGAAAATATCAAAGTCATCATCCAGGCGCTGATTTTGGCGATGGTGATTCGAACGGTGCTGTTCCAGCCCTTTACCATCCCGTCCGGTTCGATGATGCCGACGCTGCTCGTCGGTGACTACATCTTCGTCAACAAGTTCGCTTACGGCTATTCGAAATATTCGCTGCCCTTCTCGCCGGATATCTCCAATGGACGCCTGTTCGGATCCGATCCGAAGCGCGGCGATATCGTCGTCTTCCGTTTTCCGCCGAATCCCGATATCGACTACATCAAGCGCTGCATCGGCCTGCCCGGCGACCGTATCCAGGTCACCGACGGTGTGCTCTACGTCAACGGCAAGCCGGTTCCGAAGGTGGCGGACGGCACCTTCACCTCGGATTACAAGCTAGATCCGGGTGAGGACGTGCCGGTATTCCGCGAAACGCTTGATAACGGCAAGACCTACGACACGCTCGACCAGTCTCCGGTCTCGCGCGGTGACAACACCCGTGAATTCATCGTGCCGGAAGGCCATTATTTCATGATGGGCGACAACCGCGACAATTCGCTCGACAGCCGCTTTGATGTCGGCTTCGTGCCGGCTGAAAATCTTGTCGGCCGCGCCAGCGTCATCTTCTTCTCGCTCGGCAACGACACGTCGTTCCGCGAAATCTGGAAGTGGCCGACCAACATGCGCTGGGACCGTCTTTTCAAGGTTGTTGAATGAGCAAGGCGCCGACGCTTTCCGCGGCAGACCGCGCAAAGCTTGAAAGCCTGATCGGTTATGACTTCGTCGAAAAGGCACGCCTGGATCGCGCGCTGACCCATGCCAGCGCCCGGACGGAAAAGGGCGGCAATTACGAACGGCTGGAGTTCCTCGGCGACAGGGTCCTCGGGCTCTGCATTGCCGAACTCTTGTTCCGCACCTTCGGCACGGCGGGCGAAGGCGAGCTCTCGGTTCGTCTCAACCAGCTCGTCAGCGCCGAAACCTGCGCTGCGGTCGCCGACGAACTCAACCTTCACCTCTATATCCGCACCGGCGCCGATGTGAAGAAACTGACCGGCAAGCGCATGATGAACGTGCGCGCCGATGTCGTCGAAAGTCTGATCGCGGCGATCTATCTCGACGGAGGCCTCGAGGTCGCGCGGCGTTTCATCCTGCGTTATTGGCAGGGCAGGGCGGTCAGGGCCGATGGCGCCAAGCGCGACGCCAAGACCGAACTGCAGGAATGGTCACACGCGAAGTTTGGCGTTACGCCGATCTACCGGGTTGATGAACGCAGCGGACCGGATCATGATCCGCGCTTCAAGGTGACGGTGGAAGTTGCTGGCATAAAGCCGGAAACCGGCGTAGAGCGGTCGAAGCGTGCCGCCGAACAGGTGGCGGCGACCAAGATGCTCGAGCGCGAAGGCATTTGGCAGCAATCGCCTGCCGGAAACTGACGGGACAATGACACAAGAAGAAGATATCGCGGCTGAAGCTGCTGCAGAAACCCATGGTCCGACGCATTCGGGCTTCGTCGCCCTGATCGGCCCTACCAATGCCGGCAAATCGACGCTGGTCAATCGCCTCGTCGGCGCCAAAGTCTCGATCGTCAGCCACAAGGTGCAGACGACGCGCGCGATCGTGCGCGGCATTGCCATCCACGACAATGCCCAGATCGTCTTCATGGATACCCCGGGCATCTTCAAGCCGCGCCGCCGGCTCGACCGCGCCATGGTGACCTCGGCCTGGGGCGGCGCCAAGGATGCCGATCTGATCATGCTGTTGATCGACAGCGAACGCGGCCTGCGCGGCGATGCCGAAGCCATCCTCGAAGGCCTCAAGGAAGTCCGGCAGCCGAAAATCCTGGTGCTGAACAAGATCGACCGCGTCAATCGCGAGGATCTGCTGGCGCTGGCCGCGAGCGCCAACGACAAGATCGCTTTCGAGCGCACCTTCATGATCTCGGCCGAAAACGGTTCCGGCTGCGACGACGTCATGGACTATCTGGCCGCGACGCTGCCGGAGGGGCCGTGGTACTATCCGGAAGACCAGATCTCCGATCTGCCGATGCGTCAGCTCGCCGCCGAGATCACCCGCGAAAAGCTGTTTCTGCGCCTGCACCAGGAGCTTCCCTATTCCTCGCATGTCGAAACGGAGAAGTGGGAAGAGCGTAAGGACGGCTCGGTGCGCATCGAGCAGGTGATCTATGTCGAGCGCGACAGCCAGAAGAAGATCGCTCTCGGCAAGGGCGGCGAAACCATCAAGGCGATCTCGACGGCCTCCCGCAAGGAGTTGTCGGAGATTCTCGAACAGCAGGTTCACCTCTTCCTGTTCGTCAAGGTCCGCGAGAATTGGGGCGATGATCCCGAGCGGTTCCGTGAAATGGGTCTCGATTTTCCGAAATAGCAGCGGCAAGGATTTCGTCGGGCAGGAGCCAGCCCTTTGTTTCCATGGAAAAAATCGCTTCGTTGCGGAACGAATCCATGGCTTTGCGCATTCCCCGCTCGCCGGTGCGTCGATGAGGGGTGGCCGGTTTCCGCGGCCGCGAGGGCAGGTATGGCATTGTCGAGACCCATCAATTCCTTCAAAACCCCTTGCGAGCTGTGTCCCTTGCGGCCCCTGCCGAATTTCAGGGAGTTCAGCCGCGACGAGCTGGAATTCGTCTCCCGCTTCAAGCGCGGAGAGCTAGCGGTCGATGCCGGTTCCACCATCCTCGTCGAGGGCGCCCACAGCGCCCATCTTTTCACCGTGCTTTCCGGGTGGGGCTTCCGCTACAAGATGCTGGAAGACGGCCGCCGCCAGATCTTGAATTACATCATGCCGGGCGACCTGATCGGCCTGCAGGGAACGATCGCCGGCGAGATGCAGCATTCCATCGAAGCGCTTTCGCCGGTTTCCCTCTGCGTTTTCGAGCGCGACAGGCTGATGACGCTCTATAACAAGCACCCCTCGCTCGCCTTCGACATCACCTGGATCGCCGCGCGCGAGGAGCGGATATTGGATGAACATCTCCTCAGCATCGGCCGCCGCACAGCACTGGAAAGAGCGGCCTATCTGCTCGCATTCCTGTATGAGCGCGGCAGGAAGCTCGATCTTTTCAACGGTCGCAAATTCATCCCCATCACCCAGCAGCACATCGCCGACACCCTCGGGCTTTCGATCGTCCACACCAACAAAACCTTGAGGAAGCTTAGCGAAAGGGGATTGATCCGCTGGCAGGAGCGCGGCTGCGAGGTGCTGAACGGCGAGGAATTGATGGCGATCGCCGGCTGGGAAGGGCTTGGAGAGGGCAAGCGCCCCTTCATCTGAAGCATGTTGCGCAAAGGTGCGCGGTGGTTTTGCGACAGGGACATGGGCAAAGGACCAGACGCGCGAGGAGTGACTTGAAAATCGGGCCTGCGCGTCACTGCAATCCGACAGATGGCAGCATTGTTGCGTGCGGAAACGCACAGCCTGTCCACCTATGTCTTTTTTAAATGCGCATTAGCATCCGGGAAAATAAGGTCGGCCGTCGTCTTTTCCTCCGATTTGATTCTTATTGGCCGGACAGAAAAATGGTTTATTCAGAAATGGTGGCGGAATTCACCGATAGCGTGCCATGCGGGGCACCGGAGGGCAATGATGTTGGCGAAACGGCCGGGGCGCTGCGACATGCGCCCGACGAGGGGCATGGAATCATGAGCGCAAACCGTGTTCTGGTTCTTGAGGACAGTCTGATCATCGCCATGGAGGCGGAGGATATTCTGCGCCTGTCCGGCGTCGACGGCATCGATATCGTCGGCAGCCTGGAACAGGCGAGGGCGGCGATTGCTGCGCAAAGCTATGACTTCGCCCTGCTCGACGTTAATCTCGGCGAGGGCATGAGCTTCGGATTTGCCCGCCATCTTCTCGATGTCGGCATCCCCTTCGGCTTCGTCAGCGGCTATTCCGATACACGCGATTTCCCGCCCGACCTGCAGCATATACCGCTTCTGGTGAAACCTTTCGACGAGAAGGCGATGGGCGAATTCCTGCAGAGGCTTCTTCCGGCTGCGGCTTGACCCTGCCGGACGCCGAAAGCACGCTGTAACGCTCTGAATTACTGCATGATTCCTTAATTCGATTTCGATGTCGGGAATTATGCGGTAGGATGGAATCGGCAGCCGCAGGGACTTTTTTCGATGCAGTGGCAGGACCACGCGATCATTCTGGGCGTCAAGCGTCACGGTGAGACGAGCGTCATCGTCGAAGTTATGACGCGTGATCGCGGCCGCCATCTCGGCCTGGTGCGTTCCGGCCGCTCTCGCGCCATGCAGCCGGTGCTGCAGCCGGGCAATGCGGTGGAAGTCATTTGGCGTGCCCGGCTTGACGAACATCTCGGTGAGTTCCGCGTCGAGCCGGTGACGCTGCGCGCCGCGCGCCTGATGGAAACGGCGACTGCCGTCTATGGCGTCCAGGCGATGGGTGCGCTGCTGCGCCTGCTGCCGGAGCGCGACCCGCATCCGCACCTTTTCGATGCGCTGGAGGTCATCCTCGACCATCTGCACAATCCAGCCGATGCCGGCGAACTCTTCGTGCGTTTCGAACTGGCGGTGCTAAACGATCTCGGCTTCGGTCTCGACCTTGCCGAATGCGCCGCGACCGGCGCCCGTTCCGATCTCGCCTATGTCTCGCCGAAATCCGGCCGCGCCGTCAGCCGCAGCGCCGGTGCGCCGTGGGCGGACAAGATGCTGCTCCTGCCGCCCTTCCTCGGGGTCGACGGCAATCACGCGGCCGACTTCGACAGTCTTGCAGCCGCATTCCGTCTGACGGGGTTCTTCCTGCACCGCCACGTTTATGAACCGCGCGGCATGGAGGCTGCGGCAGCGCGTGACGGCTTCGTCCAGGCCGCCCTCAAGGCGCTCAATCCAACCCTGCGGACGCTTTCCGGTCCGAACGGCGTCTCGGCCTGAGCTCATTTTTTACTGCTGCAAAACATCCTCCGGATTTGGTGGTTTACCCGCCTGGGAGCCCTTCCTATGTCTTGAAGACTGCCAACCATGGAGGAATCTCATGCTGACCAAGACCGCATCACCGACGACGATCACGCTTTGGGACGGCCGCGAAATTCCGCGCCTCGGCATGGGATGCTGGGCAATCGGCGGCCCTTTCTTCGCCGGCGACACGCCGCTTGGCTGGGGTGAGGTCGATGACGACGAATCGGTGGAAGCAATTCATCGTGCCGTCGAGCTTGGCATCCGTTTCTTCGACACCGCCTCGAACTACGGCGCCGGCCATTCGGAGGAGGTGCTTGGTCGGGCAATCGGCAATCGTGGCGACATCATCGTCGCCACCAAATTCGGTTTCGCCACCGATCCCGATACGAAGCAGGCAATCGGCGCCTTCGCCGATGAGGCTTTCATCCGCCGCTCCGTCGAGACATCGCTGCGCCGTCTCAAGCGCGACCGCCTGGATCTCCTGCAGTTTCACCTTAATGATTTTCCGCTGGAACAATCGGATGCCGTCTTCGATACGCTGGAAGCGCTGCGCGCCGAAGGCAAGATCGATGCCTTCGGCTGGAGCACCGATCATCCCGATCGCGCCGCCCGCCATGCCGGGCGAAAGGGCTTTGTCTCGATCCAGCATACGATGAATGTCTTCGAGCCGGTGCCGGAGATGATCGCGGTGGTCGAGCAGAAAGGCCTAATCTCGATCAATCGCGGCCCCCTGGCCATGGGACTGTTGACCGGCAAGTTCACTGCCGACAAGGCGGTCGGCGCCAAGGATGTCCGCGGCGCTGCGCTCGACTGGATGGTCTATTTTAAAGACGGGCGCATGGCCCCGGAATTTGCCGCAAGGCTCGATGCCGTCCGCGACCTTCTCAAATCAGGCGGTCGCACGCTGACGCAGGGGGCGCTCGCCTGGTTGTGGGCAAGGTCGCCGCGCACGTTCCCCATTCCGGGCTTCCGCACCGTCGCCCAGGTGGAGGAAAATGCCGGCGCCCTGGAAAAGGGCCCGCTGTCGGCCGGGGTTATGGCGGAGATCGACGCCGCGCTCGGGCATCCGTGAGAGGTGGGGACTTCCCCAAGCTCCCTCATTCCTGTGCTCGTCACAGGAATCCAGCCACCTCTCCTCTGCGCGGTGAATTACCCAATGCGAGTTTGAAGAAGACTCTCCCGCGCCCAAGGACTTGGGCGCACTGGATTCCTGTGACAGGCACAGGAATGAGGGCGGATGTGGCCGCCCTACCGCCGGTCACGAACCTTCAACGCCCATGCCTCCGGCCTTTCTTCGACGACGCGGACCGCGTCGCCGATCGTGATCCTGCCGCTGCCGCGTGGCGTGACGTTCCAGCCGAACAACGGGCCGGGCACGCGGCGGTCGGCCGACATGCGGATGCGGCCCATAGCCGGCATCGGGTTTGCCAGCTCGCGTGACCCGGTCAGCTGGTCCTGCGTCGTCATGATGCAGCGCGAGCAGGGTTTGACGAGATCGAAGCGAATGCCGGCGATCTCGATCGCCGCCCAGCGGTCCTCCGGCCAGGCCTCGTCGGTGTCTATGACGATGTTCGGTCGGAAGCGCTCCATGCCGACGCTGCCTTCGCCATGGGCGGCGAGATCGTCGTTCAGCGCCCGCAGCGAACCGGTCGTCGTCACCAGGATCTGATAGCCGTCGGTAAAGCTCACGGGGGTGCCTTCGCCGGCCCATTCGGCATTCGCCGTCCGCTGTGCCTGTCCGTCGAAAAATACCAGCCGCACCTCGCGGCCGAGCCATTCGGAAAGCTGGCGATTGCTCTCTGCATCGGCGACGGCGGCGCTGACGGTCGATTTCCACACGCTCACATCCATGCGGATTTCAGGCCGGGGTGCCGGCACCGATATCTCAGGCTTGCCTTGCATCAGCAGCCGAAAGGCGCCGGCCTCCGGCCGTATTTCGATGCGCGCGAGGTCCGGCAGTTCGCGCTGGGTGATGAAGTGGCCGTGCGGGTCGGTGATCATCGCTCGCCGGTCGCCGGGAAGCCCATAGGCGTCAATATCGGCGGCGGGCAGCGCAATGGCCCGAGCGCTCTTGAGCGGGTAGATGAAGAGGTCGCTGACACGCATGCCGTACTCCTAAATTTCGTCCATGAATGCCGAGAGAAAATCACGCAGACTTTTGTCACGCGCGGCCGCCAGCCGGCGGCCGGTCTCGGTCTGGAACCCTTCCGCCAGTTTGAACAGCTTCGTCTGGAAATGGTCAATGGCATAACGCTTGTCGTCGAGGGGACGGTTCGTTGCCGCCGGGTCGAACGGATCATAGAGCCCGGATCCCATTCGCCCGCCGATATAGAAGCAGCGTGCGGCGCCGACCATGCCGATCGCGTCCAGCCGGTCGGCATCCTGCAGGATCTTCGCCTCGATCGTCCGAGGCGTCACCCCGGCGGAGAAACTGTGAGCGGTGATTGCATGGCCGACGGTGCCGATATCCGCTGCACTCCAGCCGAGTTCGGCCAGGATCACTGAGGCTTTTTCCGCCGCCAGCGCCGATGCTTTGGCCCGCAAGGGCGAATTCTTCTCAACCGCGACGCAGTCGTGCAGCAGCACCGCAGCAGCGAGGATGCGTCCATCTCCGCCTTCGCCCGCATGGATGCGCATGGCGTTTCTGAAGACGCGCAGGATATGGGCGAGATCGTGTGAGCCGTCGTCGCCTTCGGTTGCGTGCGCAATCAGCGCCGCTGCGAGCGTCTCATGAGGGGAGAAGGCTTCGGCCTTGAACATTGCGCCACCTGTTATCGGGAAAATTGTCCATAGAGCACCGAAAGCGGATGCGGCTTCCGGGACGTGGCCCGGCTACGAAGAGTTGCAGAACACAGAGCCGGTGTAGCGGCTTGCCATGCGAGTCGCAATCATGAGGAGCTCAGCGCTGTCCTCAGGAGAAGTCCGTCGCACCGTCGCTCTTCGGCGGTATGGAGAGAAGGTGCGGCACGTCTCGAGCGGGGCGCGGCGGACTAATGTGATAGCCCTGGATCTCGTCGCATTCCTCGCATTCGAGCAGCGCCAGCTGGGCGGCCGTCTCGACGCCTTCGACAGTGACGCGCATGCCGAGCGCATCGCCGAGCAGGATGATTGCGCGCATGATCGCATACGCTTCCTTATTGTCGACGATGTCATTGACGAAGGATTTGTCGATCTTGATCTTGTCGAAGGGAAAGCTCGAGAGATAGCTCAGAGAGGAGTATCCGGTTCCGAAGTCGTCCATCGAGATGCGGATACCGCGCTCCTTCAGTGCGTGCAGGATCGGCAGCACCTCGCTGAGGTTCTCCATCAGCACGCTCTCGGTGATTTCGAGTTCGAGCCGTGACGGCGATAGCGCAGCGGCGGCAAGCGCTTCGCTGACATCCTGCCTCAGATCGCTGCTGCTGAACTGGATCGCCGAAACATTGACCGCCACCTTGATTCCTTCCGGCCATTGCGCCGCATCGCTGCAGGCCCGGCGCAAAACCCAGCGGCCAATATCGACGACGAGCCCGACCTCCTCGGCAAGCGGGATGAAATCCATCGGCGATACGCGGCCGCGGATCGGGTGGTTCCAGCGGATCAGCGCTTCGAAACCACAGATCCGCCGCTTGGAAAGGTCGTAGAGCGGCTGGTAGTGCAGCTCGAATTCTTCCTTTTCGACGGCGGCGCGAAGATCTGCCTCGAGAGCATGGCGCAACTGCATCTGCGCATCCATCTCGCGGGTGAAAAAGCGCTCGCCCTTGCGGCCGTCGGCTTTGGCATGCAACAGCGCCACGCCGGCATTTTTCAAAAGGATATCCGTTTCTTCGCCATCCCTGGGAGCGATTGCGATGCCCATGGAGACGCTGAGCTCCACCCTTTTTTCGCCGTGCAGGAATGGTTCGGAAAGCGCGCGGCGGATCCGGTCGGCCAAGGCCGTCACATTCCAGGGCTGCTGCTTACCCGCCTGCAGGATGGCGAATTCGTCTGAGCCGAGTCGCGCCAGAGTATTTTCCGAGCCGGCCGAGGCTCGGATGCGCTCGGCGACCTGCTGCAGGATCTTGTCGCCAACCGACACCCCGATCGTATTATTGATCGATTTGAAGCGGTCGAGATTGAGGTGGACGAGGGCAATCTGCTCGTCCGGCTTGCGTTCCGCAAGCGTGGCATCGACCTGCTCGCGGAAATAGATGCGATTGGGAAGATCCGTCAGGAGGTCGTGATGGGCGAGATAGGCGATACGCTCTGCTGCCTTTCGATCCTCCGTCACGTCGGCATGGATGGCGATGTTGCTGCCGTCGGAGAGGATCTTCACCACGCTTTGAATAATGCGGCCGTCATTCATCAGCCATTCGCGCCGGCGGATGCTGCTGCTCCCCGCCTTGGCGGAGGCACGTCGGCCGGTTCGCCGGCCGCTGGGTGAGACGGCGCTCTCGCTGCCGCGCATTTTTCCAATAAGCTCGGTAATCGTTGCGCCCGCCGCGATATCCTCCGGCGTCAGCCCGAAGAGCTGGTGGAAGCGGCTATTGTAGAGTGTCAGCCGCTGGTCGGCGTCGAAGACGCTGAGGCCGAGCGGCAGGTTGTTGAGGACGATCTCGAAGAGCTTTTTCTGTCCGTCGAACGCCTGGCTGAGGGCCGAAAGATTGCCTCTCAGAGACTGGTTTTCCTTCAGCAGCTTTTCCGCGCCCTTCTCGATTGCGTCATAGTCGCTTTCATGGCCGCGATAGGTTGCGATCACCAGCTCCATCAGACGCTGCGCGTCGATGGATCCGTCGGCCATGACAGCCTCTGTGCATTGCCGCCAGAAGAGCGCTTCAGCTTTCATGGGAAGCGTCTTGGAGAACGGCCACGGCAAAAACCGCCCGCCATTGACGTACGTGCCTCAAAATATCGGACCCTCAAAGACAAACATGGATTCGATTTCTACAAACGCTGGTGGCAAAACCGCAGATTATTCTGGAGCTGCCGAATTAATATTCGGTTGCAGTGCAGCAGGCGTATACGCGGCTCGAACGGGGGTTTTTATATCAAAAACCGCTGAAATATCGCGGAGGCTGCCGGCGAAGAGCCAAGTTGGCTGCCATTCGTTAATGGCTGTCAATCTTCATTAATGAGAAGTTAACAACTTATTGACGCACTGCGCAAATCAGTTTAACCACCGAGTCACTCGTTATCTTTCGCTCTCGTATTGCGTACAAACACCACCGGCAAAAGGCGGTGAATGGAGGTTTGTATGACCCAAACTACATCCGTTTCAGATACTTCATACGCATATCTTGCCACACTTTCGCGGCTCGATTCCAATGGTGACGGCGTGCTCAGCCGCGGCGAACGTGCCGCCGACCACAAGCCCGGTATCATCAAGCAGCTGCTGGAAGACGACGCGGCCGGCGATACACAGCCGAAATTTTCCGGCAGCCTGATTGCGCTGATGATGGACACGCGCGACACCGCCACGACGAGCAGCATCGCCGTTCCCTATCCATTGCAGCAGACCGCGCCTGCCACCGGCGATCAAGGCGATGATCTTTACCGCAACACCTACGGCCAGTTCGATTTTGACGCCGTCGCCTGACGGTGTCTAGAACCAGATCATCAGCAAGCCGGCCCGTTGGTCGGCTTTTTCGTTGGATGGTCCGCAGAGGAACACCTTCCGGGCTGGCACGTTCAGAAGGACAACCGGAGGGAAGGAGATCTCCATGAAAGCCATGCGCATCATCGCCGCCGTGAGCCTGCTTGCGATTGCCTTGCCGGCGGGCGCTCAGGACAAGCAGACCGCGGTCGCCAATTTCGTCGGCAAGGACGGCAAGGAGACCGGCCGCGCCCAGCTGACCGCCGCTGCCAATGGAGGCGTGCTGATCGAAGTGGAGATATCGGGGCTGCCGGCGAATAAATGGGTGGCCTTTCATGTTCACGAGACCGGTCGCTGCGATGCGGCAACGCATCACGAATCGGCAGGCGGTCATTTCAACCCGAGCTCGGCCGAGCACGGGATTCTGGCGGCCAAGGGACCCCATCCCGGCGATATGCCCAATCAATATGTCGGACAGGACGGCGTGTTGAGAGCCCAGATATTCGACGGCATGGTCACGCTCGACGGCAAGAAGGACGGCATCCGCGGCCGCGCATTGATGGTGCATGCCAATTCGGACGATTATCGCAGCCAGCCCTCCGGGGACGCCGGGGAGAGACTTGCCTGCGGCGTTGTTCAATAGGCCGACGACCGCCCCGCGCAGCAATGTTTCACTGCCGCGTCTGCTTTTCGGCCGGAGCGGTGCCGTTGGACCTCTTTCCCGGCGCGGAATTTGCATCGTCGCGCAAAGCGGCCGAATCGTCCTTTTCGTCGAAGGCAAGTTTTACCCGCTTCACCATGTCCCGGCTGACCTGCCACCAGTCACCGGTCTTTGCCCAGTAGCGCAGCGTTACCGATATTGTGCTGTCACCGAGGCTGTCGATGAAAACGCTGGGTGCCGGTGACGGCAGCACCCTGGGATTGTCTTCGGCAATGCCCATCAACGACTCCATCGCCAAATCAAGATCATCCTCCCGAGAAATGCTGACCTTCAGGTCGTTCTGCCGCGTCGGTTCGCGGCTGAAGTTGGTAATCGGCGTATTCCAGAGCGTCGAATTCGGCGCCAGCCGATAGAGCCCGTCGCCGGTTCTGAGTTCTGTCGCAAACAGCCCGATCTCGCGCACCGTGCCGGCCACGCTGCTGGTCTCGATATATTCGCCGACGCGGAACGGTCTGAGGATCAGCAGCATGATGCCGGCCGCAATATTCTGCAGCGTCCCTTGCAGCGCCAGCCCGATCGCCAGGCCGGCTGCGCCGAGAGCGGCGATGATCGAGGCGGTCTGGACGCCGAATTGGCCGAGCACGGTGATGAACACCAGGATCAGCAGCGCATAGCGGATGACATTGGTGAAGAAGCGCGCCAATGTCTCGTCGATGCCATGGATGCGCGACAGGCCTTCATAGGCCCAGCGGCTGACGAAGCCTGCCAGCGTCCAACCGACGATGAGCAGGATCACCGCTCCGAGGATGGAGAAGGAATACTGGACGGCGAGCGCGCTTGCCTGGCTGAGTGCCGTGCGGGTGGCAAGAAGGACGTCGGCTGCGTGTTGTTCCATGATTTGGCCCTGCGGATTGTGCGTGGTCCAAGGCAAGATGGAGCAGGCCGCCGCAGCGTCAACCGCAGGCGGCGTCCCGAATCGCAAGCAAAAACGGCGCATTGCCGTCGGCGTCGGCGCCGCGCCCGATGGCCCGGACGGCCGCGACCAGCCGGCCGCGGCGGTCAAGCAAGGTGTCGCCGATCTCGATCAGCCGGGTATTCGGGGTCGCAAAAGGTGAGGCGGCGCGCAGCCGCAGGGCAAGCCCTTCCTCGCTCTGATCCGGTGCGAGCGACAGGGCGGCGATCAAGGCGGCCGCCGGCGAGCGCGACACACCCATCCAGCAATGGATGAGCAGCGGCGTCTCCTGCCGCCACGATGCGGCAAACTCGATAAGCGCCTGCACATGCGTTTCATCAGGCGCCACGAGACCGCCGGTGCCCTTGAACGCGATATCGTTCATCGCAAGCGTCAGGTGACGCTCGGGCGCGATCACGCCCGGCCGGTGAAAAGCCTGTTCTTTGGCGATCAAGCTGATCATGTCACGTGCCTTGTGGCGCACCGCCATTTCGGCGATGCGTGACAGCGGCGAGACGACGATGATGCTCACGATCCCACCTCCCGCTCGGCCTCGATCGCAGCGAAACGCTCGCAGAACAGCCGCTGCGCTTCCACTGCCGGAAGCGGTTCGATCATCAGCATTTCCCTGCTGATGCCGCGCGGCTGACCGAAGAATTTTTGCGCTTCGGCCGGCGTGAAACCGGCAAGCACCGTCGCCTCGAAATAGGCGGCAATCGCGTCGGCCCTCTTGATCCGGTCCTTGAGGTCGCGCGTGGGGTGCGGCGGCAGGCCGAAGCGCAGGTGCACGGCCGCCTCCAACCGCATTTCTACCGTCTTGTAGCCGCCGCCGACCACCGATTTGAACGGCGAGATCATGTCTCCGATCACATATTCCGGGGCGTCGTGCAGCAGCGCCATCAGGCACTCCTCCGGCCGGGCATTGTTGAAACGGCGGAAAATATCTTCGACGACGAGACTGTGCTGCGCCACCGAAAAAGCATGATCGCCCGATGTCTGGCCGTTCCAGCGGGCGACGCGCGCGAGCCCATGGGCGATGTCGGCGAGTTCGACATCGAGCGGCGAGGGGTCGAGCAGGTCGAGCCTGCGCCCGGACAGCATGCGTTGCCAGGCGCGCGGAGCCTTAGTCGTCAAGCGCTGGCCTCGTCGCTGCTGGTGGGGAAGACAAGGCCGGACCATTGCGGTAGGGCGAGAGCAACCGGCGTCTCGCCGGCCAGCAGCGGCGTGCCTTCCGCCATCGCGGCGCCGGCGCGGTCGATTCGCACGATCGCAAGTCCGCTGCCGCCTGCGACGGAACCGAGTGTGCCCACAGGCTTGCCGGCAGCAGTGATCTCGGTGCCCGTGCCCGGCAGAGCCGCTGCGGCGGATACCGTGACGACGCGCCGGCGCGCGGTGCCGCGGTGCTGCATGCGCGAAACCACCTCCTGTCCGACATAGCAGCCTTTCTTGAAGGAGAGGCCGCCGTTCAGATCCAACAGCACGTCATGCGGAAAGGCATCCTGCAGCGCGAAGTCCGATCCCGATATCGCAATGCCGTGGGCGATTCGCAACGCGTCGTAGAGCGCCTCAGCGCCGTCACCATGCCGTCCCGGCCGGCGGGTCAGCGCAATACCGGCCTTGGCGAAGCGGCTGTCCCGGACGCCTCGGCTGTCCCCAACGCTCTCGGCGTCTCTGATGCCATCCTCATCTTCGCCCCAGCAAACGCTGACGCCTTCTTCGGCGACGAGCGCAAGCGTGACTGCGGCCCGAAGCCTGTACATCGTCAGCCGCTTCAAGAGCCCGTCGCGCTGGTCGGCGTTCGTCTCGATCACATAGCCGTCGCCGTCCTGCCAGATCATGAAGTCGAACAGGATCTTGCCCTGCGGCGTCAGCAGCGCCCCGGGCCGCGCCTCGTCTGAAGCAAGCGAGGTGATATCGGTGGTGATCAGGTTCTGCAGGAAGGATTGAGCGTCCGCGCCGCCGACGGAGAGCAATGAGCGGTCTTTCAGGAATACGGCTGGCATGGCGGAACCTGTCGCGTTGATCATCGCTCAGAGGTATGACTTCAGGAGGTGGATCGCAAGCGCCATGCGGCTTGCGTGAGGCGTCAGTCGCCTGCCGTGAAGAATTTCCATTTGCCGTCGGGCGTAATGCCGAGGCGGTAGAAATTATATCCGCCGAATTCCTGCATGTCGGACAGATCGCCGGCGGTGACGATGCGCAGCAGTTCGACGCGCTCCGGCGGCGTCAGCGACTTCAAGTCTTTCTCGGCGAAATAGGGCCAGACATACATCTCTTCGGCTGTGCCCTGGCCGACATGCACGAAGCCTGTCGAGACGATGTCGAGCATGATGGCAAGGATTTCGTCCCCATCGGGATCGCCGGAAAGATCCTTCAGCGTGCCGATCGGATCGTCTGTAGGCTCGCCGACGGTCACCTGCGTCTGCTCTGCGCCGGCGCCCATCAGCGGCCGCAGCCGTTCGAGATCGCCGGAGGCGGCCGCCTCGACGATCTGCTGGCGCATCTTGCGCACCGGCTCGGGCGCCTTGCTGATGTCGTGGATCACCTCGACGGGCTTGGAACTGTCCTGTGTGCCCGGCGTTTTGTCGACGCCCTGGCTGTTCTGGCTGTTGACCAGCGGGTCGGCCATGGGAACGCCGGGGGTGGTACCGCCCTGCGGCTGGCTCTGCCCCTGGGCGCTTCCCTGTGCCGCCTGATCGTTCGGCCGGCCGGGGATCTTGTGCAGTTCGGAAAGCGCGTAGGCAGAGGGCGCAAGGGCGAGGCTGCCGACGGCAAGGCTGAATACAAGCATCACCGGCGCGAGCGGAATTCGCGAAACTTTCTCTTTACCGATGCGCATCGAACTCTCTGATAATAATTATTGCAGGGTGCGGTTGGCGGAGAATTCGCCGGCAAGCATACGGTCGCGCAGCGAATCGAGCAGAGCTTCGGCGCTGCTTTCCCCATGCAATCTAATGGTCTCGCGCAGTGCATGCGCGATGGCGGCATCAGCAATGATCTCAGGCTCGATCCCGTCGGCCATGCCGTCGGCCCAAGCCTCGTTCTGGTACTCCAGAGCCGCCTGCATCTTTTCGTGGACGATCATGTCGTCGATCTCGTTGAGGCTTGCTTCCATTGTCTTTTCCTCAGAACTTCTCATCTCTTACTGCACCGTTAACAACACTAACAGCCTTTTCCCAAAACGACACGTCCGCATGCGAAAACAGGTTAATTAAACGTCAATTTCCAAAGCGCGAGGTAATTTCTGTGGCAAGTGTTGCACCTTCGTTACGGTAGCGCTCTTCTGCCACGATGGCCGCCGGGGTGCAATCCGTATAGACCGAGGCGAAGGCGCGATAGCCGCGATTGAAGGCTGCCGTGAGCCTTTCCTTGCGTGGCGGTTCGTTGCCGGCCTCCGAATCGAGCAGCTGCTGCATGCCCTTTCGCCACTCATCACCGCCCGCCGCCTTACAGAGGGTCCTCAGATAATGCACCGAACCCAGCACTTCGGCGAGCCGCGCCAGCTTGTCGTCGTAAGGTACGATCGCGGCCGGCGGGGCAATCTCCTCCTCCTCTGGAGGCGGCGTGTTCTTGCCCTGAGCCATGGTGGGGCCGGCGAGCACGAGCAGGGACAGGACAACGCGTCGAACGGGAATCATGCTTCCAGTTGATACGTTGAGCGTGACGGCAACAAGGCGCGCTTGAAATTTTCCACTTCTATTCGCCGCCCTCTAAACTTAATTCCGAACAGGATGATTATCGGCCGGTTAGCCGATAATCATCCTGTGCCAGCCGTTCCGCGCATTCGAGCACGCTTTGCGGCACGGGCAGTCGCCGAATCTCATCCACCGTGTACCAGCCCAGCGCCGCTGCATCGTCTGCGGCTTCCGCCACCATGTCTCGGTCGGCCT
Source organism: Rhizobium sp. H4 (assembly GCF_003013335.1). Lineage (NCBI taxonomy): Bacteria > Pseudomonadati > Pseudomonadota > Alphaproteobacteria > Hyphomicrobiales > Rhizobiaceae > Rhizobium > Rhizobium sp. H4. Next base: position 308,995 of record NZ_PSOW01000001.1, on the reverse strand, counting down.
CGACACGAAAGACCGACAGGAAGAAATGGCTCTTGATGCTGCCGTCCGGCCCATGGGTCTTCAGGTCATAGGTCGAAAACAGCTGCGGATTATGCGCCGAGATGCCGGTTTCCTCGCGGAATTCCCGCAGCGCCGTCTGCTCCGGCGTTTCGCCCGGCTCGGCGCGCCCACCGGGGAAGGCATACATGTCGGCGGAAGGCGGGTTGCGTCGCAACACCAGCAGGAATCGTCCGTCACGTTCGAGAATGGCGGAGGAGGCGGCTTTGGCGGTGGAGATCATTAGACTGCTCTCGTTGTGACGATCCATTCTATTGGACCGATTGTTGCATGCAACTGCTGCCTGGCTTCCCCAATTTTCGTGTGGGCCGGTTCGGAAGACAAGGCTCGAAAGCCGGTGCCGCGGTTCCCGAGGTGACGACATGTGTGCAACAAAGATCTCAGATTTTCGAAAGGCCTTTGCGTGACCTATATCATCTACGCCTTTGCCGCGGTTCTTGAGATTGCCGGCTGCTTCGCCTTCTGGGCGTGGCTGAGGCTCGAAAAGCCCCTCTGGTGGCTGGCGCCCGGCATGATCTCGCTCGCGATTTTCGCCTGGCTGCTGACGCTGGTCCCGAGCGACGCCGCCGGCCGAACCTTTGCGGCCTATGGCGGCATCTATATTCTCGCTTCGCTCTTCTGGCAGTGGCTGGTCGAGGGCCGTGTGCCCGATCGTTATGATATCGGCGGCGGATTGATCTGCCTTGCCGGGGCGAGCGTCATTCTTTTTGGGCCGAGGGGCTGAAGCATGTCGCGCAAGCGCAACGCGGTCGCTCTTTGGTCGCGGCATGTTCTTGTCGTGAAACCCTGTACAGTTTTGCGCGGCATGCTCAGGGTGCCTTGACCGGACTCGGACCGGGTGCAAAGACAGACCGATGTGTGGACGTTTCGCCCTGACAAATTCCAGCGCAGAGCTGCGCAATTTCCTCTCCGGTGTCGATCTCGACGATTTTCCGGTGCGCTACAACATCGCCCCGACGCAGCCGATCCTCGTCGTCATCGCAGGTGAGGGCAGGGAGCGAGGCAGCAACCTGGCCGACCGGCGCGCGGTGCTGGTGCGCTGGGGTTTTACCCCGGCCTGGGTCAAGGACCCGAAGGAATTTCCGCTGCTGATCAATGCCCGCGCTGAGACTGCGATCGGCAAAGCCTCGTTTCGGGCGGCGATGCGTCACCGCCGCGTGCTGATTCCGGCTTCGGGTTTTTATGAATGGCATCGTCCGCCGAAAGAAAGCGGCGGCAAGCCGCAGGCCTATTGGATCAGGCCGCGCCACGGCGGGATCGTCGCCTTTGCCGGGCTGATGGAAACCTGGTCCTCGGCCGATGGCTCGGAAGTCGATACCGGCGCGATCCTGACGACGTCGGCCAATGCGGGCATCTCGGCGATCCACGACCGCATGCCTGTCGTCGTCAAGCCGGAGGACTTCTCGCGCTGGCTCGATTGCAGGACGCAGGAACCGCGTGAGGTGGCCGACCTGACGCAGCCCGTTCAGGACGATTTCTTCGAGGCCGTACCGGTCTCCGACAAGGTCAACAAGGTCGCCAATATGGGGCCCGATCTGCAGGAGCCGGCCGTCATCGAGCGGCCGCTCAAGGCAGCCGAGAAGCAAAGGCCGAATGACGGCCAGCTCAGCTTTTTCTGAAAAGCTATCGGCCGCATATGGCACGGCGGCCTGTTCGGCTCGTTCGCGATGTCGGGGGCATGTCGCGCAAAAGCGTGTTGCGGTTTTGCGGCAACGACATGCCTGAGAACAAGACCCATAGCGCAAGAAACGAATCCGCAAGATCACGACGCTTTAGAAACATGCCGCAGTCTTGGGCCAACGGCATGCCGGAAACTGGAAGGTGAAGCGCAGGTGACGGCAGTTCGAAGCTCGGCGCTTCAAGCGGATTTCTTGACGCTCTCGGGCTTGTTCTTCGCCATCAGCGATGCCGCGGCAACGGCCTTCAGGCCGACGGGGCGATAGTTGGCGGCGAGGTCCGGCTTGGCCGTCTGCTGTTCACCGGTACTGCTATTCTTCGAAGTCACGGATACTCTCCTTTACGTGGTTCTTCCCTGGGTATTTTATTTTTGCAGTTTCGCTAGAAATAGCGACAAATCGGCGACGTCGCTTATCAGGATTTGTGAACGCCCACCATAATTCGCGAGGCTTAACTGAAGCCTACGTTGGTTAATACTTACTGAAGGAAGCGGTTCCAAAAAAACTGCGCAGCCGTTTTCCCCGGGAAAGCTCATGGCTTTCCCGGAAGAAGCGCACGTTTTCCGGGAATAGGCGAGAACAAGGGGAGAAGCACTTCCAGGGGAGAGAGGCCAGGAAATGCTTAGAGGTCAGATGTGACGGCCGATATCGTCGTCGCCGACGCCGGGCTCCTCGATCGTCAGCGTCCCATATTTCCGCCGCCATTTCCGCGCGCCGAAGGGAAGCGACACGAGATAGGCGGCAACGGTAAACACCATCACCTCCCAGGTGTAGCTCATCAGCAGAGCCACATAGAGTACGACGCCAAGCATCATCGGCAGCACGAGATCGCGCCGCATCCGGTTGCCCTCCGATTTGCCCGACCAGACCGGCAGCCGGCTGATCAGCAGGAAGGCGATAAATACGGTGTAGATCGACGAGACGAAGGCGAAGGTGCGGTCGGTCGCGATCCCAAGGAAGCCGAGATAGACCGGCAGCAGCACGAGCATGGCGCCGGCCGGCGCCGGCACGCCGACGAAATATTCCGACTGCCAGCTCGCCTTGTTTTCGCTTTCGGCCATGACATTGAAACGGGCAAGGCGCAGTCCGGCGGCGATCGCATAGATCAGCGCCGCGATCCAGCCGAGCGAGCGCGCCTGGTCGAGCGCGAAGACATAGACGACGAGGGCGGGTGCGACGCCGAAATTGACGATGTCGGCAAGCGAATCCATCTGTGCGCCAAACTTCGAGGTCGCCTTCATCAGCCGCGCCACCCGCCCGTCGATGCCGTCGAGGAACGCGGCGACGAGCACCATGGAGACGGCGAGCTCATAACGATTTTCGAAAGCAAGCCGGATGCCGGTCAGCCCGGCGCAGATTGCCAGAATGGTGATGAGATTCGGAAAGACGAGGCGGAGCGGGATTTCGCGCAGACGCGGGCCGCGGGCAGAATCATCCGGACCATTGGGCTCGAAAGGTGGAAAAGGCGTTTTCATATCGCGTTCCAATCTAGAGCTAGCTGCGGCGGCTGATGACGGGACCCTTGGCCGAGGCGAATTCGGCGATGACAGTTTCCCCGGCAATCGCCGTCTGGCCGAGCGAGACCCGCGGTGCTGCACCGGCGGGCAGGAAGACGTCGAGTCGAGATCCGAAGCGGATCAGCCCGAAGCGCTCGCCGGCATCGACCGGCTCGTTGGGGTTTGTCCAGCAGAGGATCCGCCTTGCCACGAGCCCGGCGATCTGGACGACACCGATCTGGCCGTGACGGGTTTCGATCACCAGCCCGTTACGCTCATTGTCTTCGCTCGCCTTGTCGAGTTCGGCGTTGACGAAGCTGCCGGAGCGATAGTTGATGCTGACGATGCGCCCGCGCATCGGCGCCCGGTTCACATGGCAGTTGAAGACGTTCATGAACACCGAGATGCGCAGCATCGGCTCGGAGCCGAGGTCGAGCTCGGCCGGCGGGGTGACCATCTGGATCGCCGAGACCCTGCCGTCGGCCGGAGAGATCACCAGATCGTCGTCCTGCGGGGTCACGCGCTCGGGATCGCGGAAGAAATAGGCGCACCACAGCGTGAAAATCATGCCGATCCAGAAGAGCGGCTCAAAGATCCATCCGAGGATCAGCGAGGCGACGAAGAAGGCGGCCACGAAGGGATAACCCTCCTTGTGCACGGGGACGATCGTGTTGCGAACCGTGTTGAACAGGCTCATGGCTGCCGGTCTCCTTGCGTTGTCGTTTTTTGCTGGTTAGCGAAAAACCGCCTCCGGGGCAATGCTGCGGCCTCGGCCCCCGTTCGCCCGCCGCGGTTCTGAACAACAAAAGCCTGTACCGGCGTCTGGTTCCCCAATCAGTTCGCCGGCGCAAGACGCGCGATCACGCCCATATCGTCGCTTTCGCGCACCTGTTTCAGGAGCTCCTCGGCCTGTGTAGCCTCGCGCTGGCGGTTCCACATCGAGGCATAGAGACCGTTTTTATCAAGCAAGGCGGCATGCGTTCCGCGCTCGGCGATCTCGCCGCTTTTCAGCACGATGATCTCGTCGGCGCCGATGACGGTGGACAGCCGGTGGGCGATGACCAGCGTCGTCCGGTTCTTTGAAACCACATCGAGCGCCGTCTGGATTTCCCGTTCCGTCGTCGTGTCGAGCGCCGATGTCGCCTCGTCGAGGATCAGGATCGGCGGCGCCTTGAGGATGGTGCGGGCGATCGCCACCCGCTGCTTCTCGCCGCCCGAAAGCTTGAGCCCGCGCTCGCCGACTTTAGTTTCGAAACCTTCTGGCAGCGTTTCGATGAAATGGGCGATCTGCGCCACCTCGGCCGCGGCAAAGACCTCGCCGTCGCTGGCCGACGTGCGGCCGTAGCGGATATTGTAGGCGACGGTGTCGTTGAAGAGCACGGTATCCTGCGGCACCATGCCTATCACCGAGCGCAGGCTCTTCTGCGTCACCGTGCGGATGTCCTGGCCGTCGACCGTGATCGTGCCGCTCTGAATATCGTAGAAACGATAGAGCAGCCGCGACAGTGTCGATTTGCCCGCACCCGAAGGGCCGACGACGGCGACCGTCTTGCCGGCCGGCACTTCGAAGGAAATACCCTTGAGGATCGGGCGGGCTGCATCATAGGCGAAGTGCACGTCCTTGAAGGCAATAGCGCCCTGGCCGATCCGAAGCTCAGTTGCATCGGGCGCGTCCTTGACTTCGGCTTTCACCTCCAGGAGGTCGAACATCTGCTCGATATCCGTCAGTCCCTGGCGGATTTCACGGTAGACGAAGCCGATGAAGTTGAGCGGCGCGGAAAGCTGCAGCAGCATCGAATTGACGAAGACGAAATCGCCGACCGTCTGCTCGCCGCGCTGCACGGCCAGTGCCGACAGCACCAGCATGATCGTCGTGCCGATACCGAAGATGACGCCCTGGCCGAAGTTCAGCCAGCCGAGCGAGGTCCAGACATCGGTCGCCGCCTTCTCGTAGCGCTCCATCGATTTGTCGAAGCGTTTGGCCTCCATCTCCTCGTTGCCGAAATATTTGACGGTTTCGAAATTGAGGAGGGAGTCGATCGCCTTGGTGTTGGCGTCGGTATCGCTGTCGTTCATCGACCGGCGGATGGCGATGCGCCAGTCGGATGCACGGATGGTGAACCAGATATAGGCCCAGACGGTGAAGGCGGTGACGGCGAGATAGGAAAAACCGTAACCCCACCAGAAGATCGCGGCAGTCAGCAGGAATTCGATGACGGTCGGGACCGAATTGAGGATCGTGAAGCGCACGATCGTCTCTATGCCCTTGGTGCCGCGCTCGATGATGCGCGAGAGACCGCCGGTCTTGCGTTCCAGATGGAAGCGCAGCGACAGCTCATGCATGTGCACGAAGGTCCTGTAGGCGAGCTGACGAACCGCATGCTGCCCGACGCTGGCAAACAGCGCGTCGCGCAGCTGGTTGAGGCCGAGCTGGATCAGCCGGGTGACGTTATAGGCGATAACAAGCGCGATGGCGCCGGCAAGCAGCGGCGGCACCGAACCGGCCAGATCCATCCTGCCGTTCAGTGCATCGGTCGACCATTTGAAGAAATAGGGGACGAGCAGCAGGACGAATTTGGAGATCAGCAGATAGACCGAGGCCCAGACGACGCGCATCCTGAGGTCGGGCCGGCCGGCCGGCCACATGTAGGGCCAGAGGTTGAGAAGCGTGCGCAGCAGGTGGGATTCCGAGACAGTCTTGCCGTTTGCCATGCGTGTCTCCAGCCCGGTCGGGATTGCCGCGGTCGTGTGGGTCGATGCCGGCAAAGCGCGAATGGGACTTGCTCGAGCGCTTCCCAATCACTGCCAGATAGGGTGCCGGGCGGATGAATACAACAAATGCGGGGTTCAGGAAAAGCTAAAGCGCGTCGCATCAAATTTGATTCAGGCGACGTGCTTTAGCCCTTTGTTTTTATGCATGTCGTTGTCCCGAAACCACTGCACCCTTGCGGGCGACATGCATGAGGCCGGGCGGTTATCCCGCCCGGCCCGATCAGGTTCTTCTGTGATGTTTAGAGTTGCCGGTTGGAAAGGCGTTTGCGGTGCAACTCCTCGGCATTCGGCAAGGCATCCTTCGGCAGGCCGAAAATCTGGCCGGGGCGGATGCGGTCGGGATTGATGATCTTGTCCTCGTTGGCGATGTAGATCGTCGTATAGCGCACGCCGAGGCCATAGGTCCGGCGCGAGATCTGCCACAGCGTGTCGCCGCGGCGAATGATGACCGCCGCGTTGTTGGCCGTCAGCGGCGCCTGTTCGATCGTCCTCGGCTGGTTGCCGGCAGCCTCGTTTGCAGCCGGTGTTGTCGACGCGGGTGCAGCCGGCGCGGGTGCTGTGGTGAGTTCGGCGATCAGCGCGCCGAGCCCGTCGAGCGCGGCGCCGACCGACTTCGCGTCCTGCGGCAGCCCCTGCAGCATTTTCAAGGCATTGGAAGCAGTCTGCGAGGCCGCGCCGGAGGCTTGCTTGAACGGGTCGGACGCATCGGCCGCCGGGCGGAAGTCGGCGACTGAGCGCAAAGCGAATTCCGTTGCCGAGCGTGCCGCGGCAAGTTGTTCGGCGCCGGGCAGCTTGCCATCGGCAAACAGTCCCTTCAGCAGGCCGAACGCCTTGCCGACTTCGGTCTTGAGCTTGCCGAGTTCGCCTTCGTCGAGCGGCACCATCGGAGAAGCGCCATTTGCATCGGTGGGGCCGACTTGAGCGGCAACCCTCACCTGGTCGCCCGCCGGGCGATTGAAGTTCACCGCGGCGCGCACAATCACCTTGCCCGTGGGATCGACGACGTCGACGCGGATCTTATGGTCGCCGACCGAGAGGGTCGCAACGCCTTCGATGACGAAATGGCCGTCGGGGCCGGCAGTATCCTGGCCGACAAGGTTGTCGTCGGCATAACCGAGAACCTTGGCGTTGGCGCGCGCCGTACCGGCAATGAATATCTTGTTACCCTCGATTTCGACGGCGTTGACCATCACATCGGGCGCAGTGGCCTTGTCGGTTCCGGCCGCACCCGGAACGGCCGGCGCCCCATCCGTGCCACCGCCGGCGGCGGGCAGGCCAGGGGTCTGCAGCGCCAGCTCACCCGGCGCTACAGCTGGTGCGGTAGGAGCGCCCGCTGCAGCGGCAGCGGTTTCGCCGGCCGCGGTCGTGTCGGCAGGCGGCGCCATTGGATTGGAGGCGTCGGCGACTTCGGTTCCGCCCGTCGGCGCCGTGATGATGCGGCTTGCGGTGCCGGGCTTGGAGACCATGGCGAGCAGATTGGCGGCATTGCCATCCTTCGGCACGGAAACGGTTGCGACTTCTTCGGAAAGCGTAGTCTTGCCATCCTTGCCCGTCACCTTGAGCACGAGCTGGTGGTCGCCGGCCGGAAGCGGATCGTCGAGGACGGCGGCGAAATCGCCGCTCGGGCCGATATCGGCCGTCGTCACCACCTTTTCGCCGTCAAGCACTTCGAGCTTGCCGTTCGGCTCGGCGGAACCGGCGATAACGGTCGAACCGTCAGGCTCGACACGCAGGACGTCGAAGGCGGGAAGTTTCGGGCCGGCATTCGCTGCCGCCGCGGCGGGCTCGGGCGCGCCGGTCAGTGCCGCCTCAGCCCTGGCGATTGCGGCAAGCGCATCGGTGCGGCTTTCCGGCAGCGACTGCACGATGGCGAGCGCCTTGGCGCCACCTTCCTTGGCCTTCGTGACAACGGCTTGCGTTGCGGGATCGACGCCGTCGGGAATGGTGAAGCCGGCGATTGCGGTGAGCGCGTTGATGGCCTTCGTCTTAGCGGCGGTGAAGACATCGATGGCCGGGCCTTTGCCATCGGCAAACAGCGCCTTGAGCGCGCCGAGCGCCGCACCGGCGTCGGCCGAAAGACGGCCCAGCTGATCGGAGACCGCAGCCGCGTCGCCGGCAGTGGAGCGCGAGGTCTTTGCCGCTTCGTTAACCGTGTTCTTGAGCTCCGTGCTCGCCTGGTTGATGGCGTCGCCGACCTTGGATGCATCGCCGCCGATGCGCGGCATGACTACGAATACCATCAGTAGGGTTGCGATTACGAGCACTGCAAGGGCCAGCAAGCCGGCACGGTTCTTCATCATTATGTCTCCCAAGGCGGCAATTTGCCGTAGTACCGAAAATTGCTAGCGATTCCCGTTGCTTTTCACAAGCATTCAAAGCAATTAGGCAAGCTAGGCATGCTGCTTTTCAGTCAATTTTCTTGACTGCATTGAAATGAAATAGTTGTTTCGCCTCCATGACCGAACAATCTGTATCGATTCGATCCATCTGCGTTTACTGCGGCTCGAGGCCGGGACGCGATCCTTCCCACATGGCGGCCGGGCGCGCTCTCGGAAGAGAGATCGCCGAATACGGCCTGCGCCTCGTCTATGGCGGGGGTACCAAAGGCATCATGGGCGCGGTTGCAAGCGGGGTGCTTTCAGGCGGCGGTCAGGTCACGGGGATCATCCCGGAGTTCCTGATCGATATGGAAGCGACTCGCCATTCGCTCGGTCAGCTCAACGAACTCATTGTAACCCCTGACATGCATGCGCGCAAACATACGATGTTCGAGCGCTCCGATGCCTTCGTCGCGCTGCCGGGCGGCATCGGCACGCTGGAGGAAATCGTCGAGATCATGACCTGGGCCCAGCTCGGCCGCCACGAGAAGCCGATGGTCTTTGCCAACATCAACGGTTTCTGGGACCCGATGATGGAGCTGATGCGTCATATGACCGACGAAGGTTTCCTGCACACCGCCCACCGGGTGCAGCCGCTCATTGTCGACGACGTTTCCGGCATCATCCCGGCGATCATGACCCAGGCGGCCCAGCTCGCCGCCGATCGCGACGGCGAGGACGCGGTAATCTCGAAGATGTAGGTGGGGCGCGAGATTTAGCGCCCGCGGCCGGCCTTCAGCATCGACCAACTATAGAAGAACAGCCCCGCCCAGATCAGCGGGAAGGCGATCATGCGCGCCGTGCCGAGCGGCTCTTGAAAGGCGAACACGGCGATCAGGAAGATCATCGTCGGCGCGATATACTGCATGATACCGATCGTCGAGAGCTTCAGCAGCTTGGCGCCATTGGCATAGATCATCAGCGGCACGGCAGTGACGACACCGCAGCCGAGCAGCAGGGTCGTGTCGGCAAAGCCGGTGCGGTAGAAGTGCCCCTGTCCGCTGCCGAGTTCGAGATAGAGGATGTAGAGGAGGGCGGGCACGCTCAGGATCAGCACTTCCAGGAAGAAACCCTGATTGGGGCCGAGCGGCAACGTCTTGCGGAGCAAGGCGTAAAAACCCCAGCTGACCGCCAGCGTCAGCGCCACCCACGGAATGCCGCCGCTGTCGAAGGCGAGAATGGCAACGGCAAGTGCGGCAAGCGCGATCGCCGCGATCTGCAGCGGCTGCAGCTTTTCCTTCAGCAACACCGCGCCGAGGAAGATGCTGAACAGCGGATTGATGAAATAGCCGAGTGCCGCGTCGAGCGAATGGCCGGCGCCGATCGCCCAGACATAGGTGCCCCAGTTGACGGTGATCAGCGCCGCCGTCAGCGCCGCCATCGCCAGCATGCGCGGCGAACGCAATGCTGCGCTTATATCTCCGGTGCGTCCGAGCACGATCAGCACGATGCCGGCCAGCGGCAGCGACCAGACGATGCGGTGGGCGATGACTTCGGCCGGAGAGATATGCGCCACCGCCTTCATGTAGAACGGCAGGAAGCCCCAGAGCAGATAGGCTGTCAGCGCGAAAGCGAAACCGCGCGGACTATCTTCGTTCTTGGCCAAGGGAACGGATGCATCGGTCGACATCGGGTGTTTCCATCTTTGTTCTTCTTCTGATCCGGCCTAGCTTAAGCGCCGTGAATAGGCCAATTCATTTCGTTGAATGAATGGTGAGAGCATTTAGCAAAGACCAGGCGATGACGAACACGAGCGGACGATCAGCCCGGACCTCAGCGGCCGAAAGGCCGGCGGCGCCGGCAGCGCCGCCGAACCGGCGGAAAAGATTCATTCCGCCGCGATCTTGCCCGCCAGCTGCCGGTTCTTCATCAGCTTATAGATGACGGAATCCATCAGCGCCTGGAACGAGGCGTCGATGATGTTCTCCGAGACGCCGACCGTCCACCAGCGCACGCCGTCGCTGTCGGTGGATTCGATCAGCACGCGGGTGATCGCCTCCGTGCCGCCGTTGAGGATACGCACCTTGAAATCGGCAAGCACCAGATCGTCGATCTCGTGCTGGTATTTGCCGAAATCCTTGCGCAGCGCCAGGTCGAGCGCGTTGACCGGGCCTTCGGCATCGGCAACCGACATCAGCGTCTGGCCGTCGATGGTGATCTTGACCACCGCCTCCGAGACGATTTTCACGCGGCCGAGACTGTCGAAGCGGCGCTCGATCATCACCCGGAAGCCTTCGATGGTGAAGAATTCCGGGATGGTGCCGAGCGTGCGATGCGCCAGCAGCTCGAAGCTCGCATCGGCGCCCTCATAGGCATAGCCGATGGATTCCCGTTCCTTGACGATCGAGATCAAGAGGTCGAGCTTCGGATCGTCCTTGGCGACGGTGATGCCGCGCCGCTTCAGCGCATTGATGAAGTTCGCCTTGCCGCCCTGGTCGGAGACCATGACCTTGCGGAAATTGCCGACGCTTTCCGGCGCCACATGTTCATAAGTCTTCGGATCCTTCAGCAGCGCCGATGCGTGGATGCCGGCCTTGGTGGCGAAGGCGGAAGCGCCGACATAGGGCATCTGGTGGTCGGGCGAGCGGTTGAGCAGCTCGTCGAAGGCATGCGAGAGCCGCGTGAGGTTGAGCAGCCGCTCCTCGTCGATCGCCGTTTCGAAACGTGTGTTGTAGGCGCTCTTCAGTGCCAGGGTCGGGATCAGCGTCACCAGATTGGCATTGCCGCAGCGCTCGCCGATGCCGTTCAACGTGCCCTGGATCTGCCGGACGCCGGCTTCGACCGCAGCCAATGAATTGGCGACCGCCTGGCCGGTGTCGTTGTGGGCATGGATGCCGAGACAGCGGCCGGGCACGCCGGCTGCGATCACCGCCTCGACGATGGCGCGCACCTCCGGCGGCTGCGTGCCGCCATTGGTGTCGCAGAGCACGACCCAGCGGGCGCCACTGTCAAAGGCGATCTTGGCGCAGGCGAGCGCATAGGCCGGGTTGGCCTTGAAACCATCGAAGAAGTGCTCGCAATCGACGATCGCCTCCTTGCCGGCGCCGACCGCCGCCTTGACGCTTTCGGCGATGCATTCGAGATTTTCCTCGTTGGTGCAGCCGAGCGCCACCGCGACATGGTAATCCCAGCTCTTGGCGACGAAACAGATGGCGTCGGATTTCGCCTGCAGCAGCCCGGCAAGGCCCGGATCGTTGGAGACCGAAATGCCCGCCCGCTTCGTCATGCCGAAGGCGACGAAGCTCGCCTGGCTGGTGCGCTTCTCGCTGAAAAAGGCGGTATCGGTCGGATTGGCGCCGGGATAGCCGCCCTCGATATAATCGCAGCCGAACTCGTCCAGCATGGCGGCGATCGCAATCTTGTCCTCGACGGAAAAATCAATGCCAGGCGTCTGCTGCCCGTCCCGGAGCGTCGTGTCGAAGAGGTAGATGCGTTCTTTCATGTCGTTTCCTCCCGGCGGGCGGGCGTTGTTGGAATGCGTATGCTGCCTCTCATCCGGCTGCCGCCACCTCTCCCCGTTCTGACGGGAAGAAGGGACATGCCGCACCGTTTCGCAAGGCACGTCCCCTCTCCCCGCGCGCGGGGAGAGGGCTAGGGTGAGGGGCTGCCCTGTTAGGGCAATCAGTCCGTCTTCCCTGCAAACTTGTCCGTCGCCCGGATCAGCCGATCGAGAATCCCGGGCTCCGAATAGGCATGGCCGGCGCCTTCGATCAGATGGAACTCCGCCTTTGGCCAGGCCTTGTGCAGCAGCCAGGCATATTTGGCTGGGCAGGGCATGTCGTAGCGGCCATGCACGATGACGCCGGGAATATCCTTGAGCTTGCCGGCGTCGCGGATCAGCTGTCCTTCGTCCATCCAGCCGGCATTGACGAAGAAGTGGTTCTCGATGCGGGCGAAGGCATAGGCGAATTCCGGCTCCTCGAACTTGCCGCTCGTCGAGGGTTCCGGCAGCAGCGTGATCGTTTCGCCTTCCCAGATGCTCCAGGCCTGCGCGGCCGCAAGGCGCACGCTTCTGTCCGCATGCGTCAGGCGGCGATGATAGGCCTGCATCATCTCATGCCGCTCTTCCGGCGGGATCGGAGCGATGAAGCGCTCCCACTTGTCGGGGAACATCTCCGAGACGCCGAACTGATAGTACCAGTCGAGTTCCGCCTTGGTCAGCGTATAAATGCCGCGCACAATGAGCTCGGACACCCGCTCGGGATGGGTCTCGGCATAGGCGAGCGCCAGCGTCGAACCCCAGGAGCCGCCGAATACCTGCCAGGTCTCGACGCCGGCCATCTCGCGCAGCCGCTCGATGTCGGCGACGAGGTGCCAGGTCGTATTGGCATTGAGCTCAGCATGCGGCGTCGACCGGCCGCAGCCGCGCTGGTCGAACAGCAAGACGTCGTAGAGAGCGGGATCGAACAACCGGCGATGGGCGGGTGAGAAGCCGCCGCCCGGGCCGCCATGCAGGAAGACGGCGGGCTTGGCGCCGGGCGTTCCCGAACGTTCCCAGTAGATCACATGGCCGTCGCCCACATCGAGATGGCCGGAGGCATAGGCTTCGATTTCGGGATAGAGGGTGCGCAGTATCTCGGTCATATCTTCACGCCTTTCGCGGGCCAGACTTGGGTGTCATGATCGGGATGCTGAAACGAGATGATCGCCTCCTGTCGGGTATAGAAATCCGGGTCCTTATGCACTGGGGCTTCGAAGATCGTCTCGACCCAGGGCAGGCGGGCATCGTAGTTGACCTGGATTTGCGGCGCGAGATCGCTGCGGTCGTCGAAGGTGCCGATCGCAAGCTCCAGGCCACCAGGATGACGATAGGTCATCGGCGTGCCGCAATCGCTGCAGAAGCCGCGGTCTATATTGACGGAGGACTGAAAGTAGCTCGGCTCGCCGCGGGTCCACTCCATTCCCTCCTCGGGTGCGGTGACCAGCGCGGAAAAGAAGCCGCCGAACTGCTTCTGGCACATGCGGCAATGGCAGATAGAGGGTCGCCCCAGCTTGCCTGAGATGCGGAAGCGCACGGCGCCGCACTGGCATCCGCCTGTTCTTATCCTATCCGTCATAGGTGTTCTCCGAATGGCCAGCTTTTCGTATCGTGGTCGGGGTGCTGATGGTTGCTTGCTGCAATCGCGTTCTCGCGGTCGGGCGTTTCAGGCTGCGGCTCCACCGGCAGGCCGTCCAGCGTGTGAAACCAGGACATCTTGCGGCCGGTATTGGATTGCATCACCGGCCGAACCGCATCGGGATCATCGAGTGAGCCCAGCGCGATGTTGATGAAATCCGCTTCCGGAATATCGTAGAAGAGCGGCGTGCCGCAATCGCCGCAGAAGCCGCGCCGCACCAGATCCGAAGACCGGAACCATTTCGGTGCGCCGCGCGTCAGCTCGAAATCCTCGCGCATGGCGGCGGCAAGCGGCAGGAAATAATTGCCGGCGGCCTTCTGGCACATGCGGCAATGGCAGACATGGGGATAGCCGAGTTCGCCGCGCGCGCGATAACGAACCGCGCCGCATTGGCATCCGCCGGCCTGCTGCTTCATTTCGCTCAAGCGCGATCCTCCGGTGGCCAGACCTGCGTGTCATGGTCGGGATGTTGATAGGAAACGAGTTCGTGCAGGAAGGAGCCTGCCGTCAGATCGGCCTCGGTCCGCTCTCCCGGCAGTTCGTGCAGGTGATCGACGAAGCCGATCTTGCCTTCCACGCCCCATTGAATGGTCGGCGGCAGGCACGACGGATCGTCGAAGGCGCCCGCCGCAATCGCCATTCCGTCTGGCGCTTCATAGGTCAGCGGCGTGCCGCAGTCACCGCAGAAACCACGCTCGACGAAATTGGAAGAGCGGAACTTCTTTCGCTCGCCGCGTGTCCATTGGAAATCGGCGCCGCGCACCGAGACGAGCGGCGCATAATAAGCCCCGAACGCCTTCTGGCACATGCGGCAATGACAGATCGACGAATCCTTGAGTTCGCCGCTGACACGAAAGCGGATCGCACCGCATTGGCAGCCGCCGGTATAGGTGGTCATGGCAGGTCCTCCTGCAGCGACGTCGATGAGAAAGAGAAAGCCCCTCCCAACCCTCCCCACAAGGGGGAGGGCTCTCTCGTGGCGCCGTCTTCGTTTACGTCTCGAATGTTTGCAATTGCGGTGAAGTCGCTTCGGAGCAGTGCGGCGCCGTAGCCCCTCCCCCTTGTGGGGAGGGGTTGGGGAGGGGTCTTATCCCAACACACCACTCTCACCGCTTCACCTCCCACGTCGTCACCCGCTCGCCGGTCACCGGATCCTTGCCGTCCTTCAGCTGGATGCCTTTTGCCGTCAGTTCGTCGCGGATATTGTCGGCTTCGGCAAAATTCTTCGCCTTCAGCATTTCAAGACGCATGGCGACCAGCGCGTCGACCGCCGCGGCGACGGCTTCGTCAATCTCGGCTTTCTTCGGCAGCACCCCGAGGAGGGCGGCCGTTGCGGCGAAGGTGGCGCCGGCGGCGGCATCGGTATGGGCGGCCTGCGCCAGCGCATGCAGCGCCTGCACCGCCGCGACGGTATTGAGATCGTCGGCCAGCGCGTTCATGACGGCCTCGTCCGGCTTGGCGTCGCCGGGCTCCGTCGCCGGCCATTTGGCGAGCAGGCGTTCGGCCTCTTCCAGCCGCTTGATCGAAAAATCGATCGGCTCGCGGTAATGCGTCATCAGCATGGCAAGGCGCAGCACCTCGCCCGGCCATTTGCGGCCGCCGAAGACCTCAGTGTGCAGCAGATCGTGGATGGTGACGAAATTGCCCTCGGACTTCGACATCTTGCGGCCTTCGACCTGCACGAAGCCGTTATGCATCCAGACATTCGCCATCACCTCGGTGCCGTGGGCGCAGCGCGACTGGGCGATCTCGTTTTCATGGTGCGGGAAGATCAGATCCAGCCCGCCGCCGTGAATATCGAAGACATCGCCGAGATAACGCCGGCTCATCGCCGAGCATTCGATATGCCAGCCGGGCCGGCCGCGGCCCCAGGGGCTCTCCCAGCCGGGCTCGTTATGGCTAGACAGTTTCCAGAGCACGAAATCGCCGGGGTTCTTCTTGTGCGCGTCGACGGCGACGCGGGCGCCGGCCTGCTGCTCGTCGAGCGGGCGCTTCGAAAGCTGGCCGTAATCCGCCATCGATTTGGTGTCGAACAGCACTTCGCCGGCTGCGACATAGGCATGACCGTTGGAGATCAGCTTCTCGATAATCTCGGTCATCTCAGCGATATTGTCGGTGGCGCGCGGCTCGACGTTCGGCTCCAGGCAGCCGAGCTCAGCGACGTCGGCGTGAAACTGCGTCTCGGTCTTTTCGGTGACCGCGCGGATCGCATCGTTCAGCGGCAGGCCGGGATGATCTCTCAGCGCCCGCGCATTGATCTTGTCGTCGACGTCGGTGATGTTGCGGGCATAGGTGACATGGTTTTCGCCATAGACATGGCGCAACAGCCGGAACAGCACGTCGAAAACGATGACCGGCCGGGCATTGCCGATATGGGCGAAATCATAGACGGTCGGGCCGCAGACATACATGCGGACATTCTCGGCATCGATCGGCGCAAACACCGATTTCTCCCGCGTCAGCGTGTTGTACAGCTTCAGTTCCGGCGTGCCGCCCATTTCACTCTCCCAGATGCACGATCAGAAAATATCGCAACCGGCGGGCCGGGGCGTTTCGCATCTTGACTATTTGGGAGATGAAAACGGCCAGGCCAGCGCTTGCGCTAGCGAATAATCTTTCCGCAGATAATGCAGATAACCGTTTTCATGCCGCGTTTTATGGCGCGCGAATGACGTTTGGTCAAGGGGGCGAGGAATGATCCGGCGGCAACTGGAACGACGCGTCGGTAATCCTTTTGCAAGAACGAGCGCGCGGGCTTTGGCCGCCATTCTCCCGACGCAAATCGCGCATAGCCAGCTGGGAAGCTACTGAAAATATGGGAGGAATGAGTGGGGACCGTGGTTCGGTGGACGATTGGAGCGACCGCAATTCTAATGGTCGCATCCGTCGCATATTTCGCTTACGATTTCGGCATGCTTCGCTTCAACAATCCAACCTTAGCTCGTTATCCGATCCAGGGCATCGATGTCAGCCATCACCAGGGCGATATCGATTGGAAGACGGTGGCCGCGCAGCCGAACGTGCGTTTCGCGATCATGAAGGCGACTGAAGGCGGCGATCACAGGGATTCAAAGTTTGCCGAGAACTGGCAGAATGCCGGAGATGCCGGAGTGGTCAGAGGCGCCTATCATTTCTTCACATTCTGCCGCCCGGGCAGGGATCAGGCGCAGAATGTCCTGGCGACCGTGCCGAAGGCGCCGGGAACACTGCCGATCGCCGTTGATCTGGAGTTTGTCGGCAATTGCAACAAGGTCCCGACGCTCGAGGAAGTGGCGACGGAAGTGAGTGCCTTCGTCACCGAGCTGAAAGGCACCTTTCCGGAAAAGCCGATCTTTTACGTGACCCAGGAATTCTTCGATCAATATCTGAAAGGCAATGAGGCCCGCTTCCCCGAGCATTACCTTTGGCTGCGAAGCGTATTCAAGGAGCCGGCGCAGGAAGGCTGCGGTCGTTGGTCGATCTGGCAATTTGCCGACAACGGCATGGTGAACGGCATTCAGGGGGCGGTGGATCTCAATGCGCTCTGCCCGTCGGAAGCAGGCTTTGCTCACTTATTCCCGGCCGTTGCCAATTGAGGCGTCGGTCTATTCCGGCAGGCGGTAATCGGCCAGCTTGTTCTCGCGGACAATGAACAGCTTGCCCGTCTCGGTCACGCCGGGACCGAGCAGCGGCAGGATCGCCTTGGCGACCTCGGAAGGATGCGGCAGCGTCTGGGGATCTTCACCGGGCACGGCCTGGGCCCGCATCGCCGTGCGGGTCGCGCCCGGATCGACGCTGGTGACGCGCAGCGGCGTCGATTGCGTCTCGCCGGCCCAGGTGCGGGCGAGCGCCTCGACGGCAGCTTTGGAGGCGGAATAGGCGCTCCAGAAGGGACGGCATTTGTGCGCGGCCCCGGACGACAGGATGACGGCGCGGCCGGCATCGGAGCGGGCGAGCAGCGGATCGACCGAGCGGATCAGCCGCCATGTCGCCGTCACGTTGATGGTCATGACCTTTTCGAACACCTTCGCCTCGATATGGCCGATCGGCGAGATGACGCCGAGTACGCCGGCATTGGCGACGAGGATGTCGAGCTTGCCCCAGCGCTCGAAGATCGAGCCGCCGAGCGCATCGATCGCGTTCATATCGGCGAGGTCGAAGGGCACCAGCGTTGCATTGCCGCCGACCGCCTTGATCGCATCGTCGAGATCCTCGAGCCCGCCGACCGTGCGGGCGCAGGCAATGACATGGGCGCCGGCTTTGGCAAGTTCCAGCGCAGTGAAATAGCCGATGCCGCGCGACGCACCGGTGACGAGTGCGATCTTGCCCTCAAGATTGATGTTCATCTGTCCGGTTCCGGATTGGCTTGCGAAGGTGAGGGGCGCAATTAGGCCCCTCGGAAGCGAAAGTCAAAGTGGCAAGCGGCTCAGCCGTTGCTGGCAAGCATCGAAAGCTTGTTGCCCATAGACTCGCCGTTCTTGTCGAGCAGACGGGTCGGGTAGTCACCGGTGAAGTAGTGGTCGGTGAATTGCGGGCGGGCCGGATTGCGGTCCTCGCCGCCGACGGCGCGATAAAGTCCGTCGATCGACAGGAAGGCGAGCGAATCCGCGCCGATATATTTGGCCATGGCTTCGACATCGGCATACTGGTTGGCGAGCAGCTTGTCGGCATCGGGCGTGTCGATGCCGTAGAAATCGGGGAAGAAGATCATCGGGCTTGCGACGCGGAGATGAACTTCGCGCGCGCCGGCTTCGCGGATCATCTGCACGATCTTCAGCGACGTTGTGCCGCGCACGATGGAGTCATCGACCAGCACGACGCGCTTGCCTTCGATCATCGCCCGGTTGGCGGAATGCTTCAGCTTCACGCCGAAGGCGCGAATCTGCTGCGTCGGCTCGATGAAGGTGCGGCCGACATAATGGTTGCGGATGATGCCGTACTCGAAGGGAATGCCGCTTTCCTGCGCATAGCCGAGCGCCGCAGGTGTGCCGCCGTCCGGCACCGGCACCACAACGTCGGCCTCGACCGGCGCTTCCTTGGCAAGGTTCATGCCCATGTTCTTGCGTGTCGTATAGACGTTGCGGCCGCCGACGACCGAATCCGGCCGGGCGAAATAGACATATTCGAACAGGCAGAGGCGCTCCGGCTGCGGCTTGCCGGGCTTGCGCGCATCAATGCTGATCGAGCCGTCAGGCTGGATTTCGCAGATGATGACTTCGCCGTTTTCGACATCGCGGATGAACTTGGCGCCGATAATGTCGAGCGCGCAGGTTTCCGAGCAGAAGATCGGCTTGCCGTCCAGTTCGCCCATGACGAGCGGGCGGATGCCGGTCGGGTCGCGCGCGGCAATCAGCTTGGTGCGCGTCATGGCGAGCATCGAATAGCCGCCTTCCATCTGGCGGATCGCATCGATGAAGCGGTCGGAGGTGGACGCGTGGCGGGAGCGGGCGATGAGATGAAGGACGACTTCCGTATCGGAGGTCGACTGACAGATGGCGCCGGTGGCGATGATCTGACGGCGCAGCGTCAGGCCATTGGTGAAATTGCCGTTATGGGCAATGGCGATACCGCCTTCCTCAAGTTCGGCAAAGAGCGGCTGCACGTTGCGCATGGCCACTTCGCCGGTTGTGGAGTAGCGCGTATGGCCGATCGATATGCTGCCGGGGAGGCGGGCGAGCGTCATCGGATTGGTATAATGGTCGCCGACGAGGCCCATATGGCGCTCCTGATAGAAGCGCTTGCCGTCGAAGGAGACGATGCCGGCTGCTTCCTGTCCGCGATGCTGCAGGGCGTGCAGGCCGAGAGCCGTGAGGGCGGCGGCATCGGGGTGTCCCAGAATTCCGAAAACGCCGCATTCCTCATGCAGCGTATCTCCGTCGAGCGGATCGTCGGTCGGGAAGGAATGGGACTGGTTCATTTCTGCGGGCCTCTGCTCTCACAAGAATGGATCGGCATTTCCAGTATCATATATCGGAAACTTGGCAGCTTTCCGATAACGTCATGCTGAACGACATCCGCTGCCAAAGCCCGCTCGCCGGCTCTGAAACGGCTGAGGTCCGGCGGAGCTGAATACCCGGCCGGACCTTTATTTCACGTCCCGCTCAAATGGCAATTGCCGGACGGCGGGTCAAGCTCTTGAACACTGTGTCAATTCGCCGGCTGCTGTGTGCCGGCTGCAGGCGCGTCTTCCGCCGGAGCCTGATCGGTGGTCGGCGGCGTGGCGCTTTCGCCGCCCTGTGCCGGAGACTGCATCTTATCACGGAAGCTTGCCTCGATCATCTGGGCAAATTGCTCCGGCAGAACCGCCTTCAGCTTCACCACCATCGAATCCAGGAAGGGCTTCGACTTGGCCTCGTTGACCCAGGCCGGGCGGTGGTCGACATCGACGAGCCAGTTCCAGAAAGCGACGGCGACCACCATCAGCAGCAGGCCGCGCGCCGCGCCGAACAGGAAGCCGAGCGTGCGGTCGAGCGCGCCGATGCGGCTGTCGATGATGAAATCGGCGATCTTCATGGTGATGAAGGAGATGACGATGAGGGCGATCAGGAAGACGACCGCGGCCGAACCGGCGATCGCGATGCGGGCGTCATCGGTGTATTTCTGCGCATAGGGCAGCAGGTAGGGATAGAGGTAGTAGGCGGCGGCGGCCGAACCGCCCCAGCTTGCGATCGAAAGAATCTCGCGGGAGAAGCCGCGGACCATCGCCAGTACGGCGGAGAAGAGCACGACGCCGATGACAATACCGTCGAAAATCGTAATGGGCATGTAATATCAACTCCAGGACTGCCGCTTGGCGGCCGTGTCGTGCCTTATCGTGTGCTTCCTATATCATCACCGTTCCCGGCAATGAAAGGATCAAACCTCGTCTTCCACACGCAGCGCTCCCTTCGATCCGGCGATGCGCGCGACCAGATCCGGCAGGCTTTCGACCTCGTTCCATCGCCCGCCGGAACCCTTCGGCAGCTCGGCGGAGGCGGAAGGAAGCAGCGCTGTGGAAAAGCCCAGCTTCTCGGCTTCCTTGAGGCGCTGGGCGGTGTGCGCAACCGGTCGAATGGCGCCCGACAGGCTGACTTCGCCGAAATAGACGCAATCGGCGGGAAGGGCAATACCGGCGAGCGACGAAACGAGCGCCGAGGCGACCGCGAGATCGGCCGCCGGTTCGGAGATGCGGTAGCCGCCGGCGACGTTAAGATAGACGTCGTGCTGGCCGAGCCTGACGCCGCAATGGGCCTCCAGCACCGCCAGGATCATCGACAGCCGGGCCGAATCCCAGCCGACCACGGCACGGCGAGGCGTGCCGAGCGAGGTTGGCGCCACCAGCGCCTGCACCTCGACGAGAACGGGCCGCGTGCCTTCCATGCCGGCGAAGACGGCCGCACCCGGCGATTTTTCGTTGCGCTCGCCGAGAAAGAGTTCGGATGGATTGGCGACTTCGCGCAAACCTCTGTCGGACATTTCGAAGACGCCGATCTCGTCGGTCGGGCCGAAGCGGTTCTTGACCGTGCGCAGGATGCGGTAGTGATGGCCGCGATCGCCTTCGAAATAGAGCACGGCGTCGACCATGTGCTCGACGACGCGCGGCCCCGCGATCTGCCCGTCCTTGGTCACATGCCCGACGAGCACCATCGCCGCACCCGTCTGCTTGGCGAAACGGATCATCGACTGTACGCAGGTGCGCACCTGCGTCACCGTTCCCGGCGCGGATTCGGCAAGCTCGCTCCACAGCGTCTGGATGGAATCGATGATGACGAGATCCGGGCGTTTGCCCTCGGCGAGCGTCGCCAGAATATCCTCGACATTGGTTTCGGCCGCCAGCATCACGTCGGTATCGGCTGCCGCAAGGCGCTGCGCCCTGAGGCGAACCTGCGCCACCGCTTCCTCGCCAGAGACGTAGATGATCCTGTGGCCGCGCCGCGCAAGGGCCGCGGCCGCTTGCATCAGCAGCGTCGATTTGCCAATGCCGGGATCGCCGCCGATCAGCACCGCCGAGCCGCGCACGAAGCCGCCGCCGAGCGCGCGGTCGAGTTCCGACATGGCGGTATGGATGCGCGGCGCCTCCTCGATCTCGCCGGAGAGCGCCGTCAGCGCCACCGGCCGGCCCTTCTTCGGCGTCTTGCCGGGGCCGGAGCCGATGCCGCCCATCGGGTCTTCCTCGACGATGGTGTTCCATTCGCCGCAATTGTCGCATTTGCCGGCCCAGCGGTTATGCACCGCGCCGCAACTCTGGCAGATGAATTGTGTCCTGGCCTTCGCCATCAAATGTTTCTTTCAGTCGCGTTCTACAATGAAGCACTCGAGGGCTTCATCGAATCATGTCGTGCTTGAGATAATGGCTATCGCGACGGATCAAAACTAATGATTTCCCCATCAGCCTTCGCCGTGCCTATGCTTTTCACCTCTGATCACAGCTATGGTGGAAGATGTTCGACTATTCGCGCGCGCACTGGCTTGCATTTCTATCGGCGGCGGTTTTGCTCAACCTCTCGCCGGGCCCCGACATCGCCTTCATCCTCGGCCACACGATGAGAGGAGGGAAACGCGCGGGTTTTTCCGCATTGTTCGGCGTCTGGTCAGGCGCCTGCCTGCATGTGCTGATGGCGGCATTGGGCCTTTCAGCCGTGCTTGCCGCCTCTGCCGTCGCTTTCTCAACCGTCAAATGGCTCGGCGCTGCCTATCTCGTCTGGCTGGGCATCCAGGCTTTGCGCGCCGGTGGGGGCAGCGGCCTGATCAAGGCGGCCGGTGAAGAATTGCCGACCGCAAGCATCTACCGGCAGGGAATCCTGGTGTCGCTCCTCAATCCGAAAGTGGCGATATTCTTCCTGGCCTTCTTGCCGCAATTCGTCGTAGAGGGGGCGGGGTCGGCATGGGCGCAGCTCATGCTGCATGGTGGCCTCATCATCGTTGTGGCCGCATTCATCGAGCCGCCGCTCGTCCTTGTCGGAGGACGGCTTGCCGATGCGCTCAGGCACAATCAAAAGGTCGGGCTATGGCTCGACCGCGGTCTCGGCGCGCTTTTTGTGGCGCTCGGTGTCCGCCTTGCGCTAAGCAGCCGTTGAGGGGCGAGCTTTATTCTTCGGCGACGTAGCGCCGCTCGTGGCGTAGCCCCATGCTGGTCAGAATCTCGTATCCGATCGTGCCAGCCGCCCGCGCCACGTCGTCGAGCGGCATGTTCTTTCCGAACAGCTCGACATAGTCGCCAGCGCGCACGGCGTTTTCGGGCAGGTCGGTGACATCGAAGATCGTCAGGTCCATGGTGATCCGGCCGGCGACCGGGACCTTGTGTCCGGCGATGAAGCATTGCCCGCCCTGCGGCACGGCTTGGCGCAGCGGCACGCCGCCGCTCGACTGGCTGCGCATGTAACCGTCGGCGTAACCGGCAGAGACGATCGCTAGCCGGCTGTCGCGGCGAAGCTGCAGCGCCCGACCGTAGCTGACGGTCTCACCGGCCCCGACGGTTCGCACCTGGATGATGCGCGCTTCCGCGGTGGCGACCGGCCGCATCGGGTTCGCCATGCCGCAGACCGCTTCGCCGCCGTAAAGCGCGATGCCCGGCCGGGTCAGGTCGAAGTGGTAATCCTCACCGAGGAAGATGCCGGCCGAGGCCGCAAGACTTGAATCGATGCCTTCATAGGCGGCGGTAACCCTGCGGAATGATTCGAGCTGTTGCCGGTTCATGACGTGAGTGGGATCATCGCCGCAGGCGAGGTGGCTCATGACAAGCACCGGTGCGAAGCTTGCTGGCCGCGAGACGTCGTCGGCAAGCGCGATCGCATCGTCGATATGCAGCCCCAGCCGGTTGAAGCCGGTGTCGACATGCAGCGCGCAAGGGTAATCGCCATAATCGGCAAGCACCGCCATCCAGAAGGCAAGCTGCTCGTCGGAGGAAATCACTGGCACCAAGTCATTGTCGAAGAATCGACGTTCCGTGCCCGGCCATATGCCTGACAGCACGAAGATGCGCGCATCCGGCGTATAGAGGCGAAGTGTCACGCCCTCATCTACGGTCGCGACGAAGAAATCCCGTGCGCCTGCCGTGTAGAGCGCTTCGCCGGCATCCTCGATGCCGAGGCCGTAGGCGTCGGCCTTGACGACGGCTGCGGCGCGCGCAGCGCCCGAACGATGCGCCATGTCGCGCCAGTTCTCAGTCAGCGCGGTCAGGTCGACGGTCAGCCGCAGGCCTGCCGAGGCAAAGGTGTCGTCTTCGGGGACGTCGAGAAATTCGCTCATGATCCACATCGAAAAGAGGCCGGAGAAGGATTCTCCGGCCAGATTAAAGGTCGATCTTGTCCAGGGAAAGCCCGATGCTGCAGCATCGCCGGCGATCAGTGCTCTTCATACTGGATGAAGGAGGGATCAGCGAGATCGGCGAAGCGTGTGAATTCCGCCTGGAAGGCGAGCTTCACCGTGCCCGTCGGCCCGTGGCGCTGCTTGGCGATGATGACGTCGGCCGTGCCCTTCACCTTGTCGAACAGCGCTTCCCATTCCGGATATTTCGGATCGTGGGGATCGCGCGGCTCCTGGTTCTTGACGTAATATTCCTCGCGGAACACGAAGAGCACGACGTCGGCGTCCTGCTCGATCGAACCGGATTCACGAAGGTCGGAAAGCTGCGGCCGCTTGTCGTCACGGCTTTCGACCTGACGTGACAACTGCGACAGCGCGATGATCGGAACGTTGAGCTCCTTGCCGAGCGCCTTCAGGCCGGTGGTGATCTGGGTGATTTCCTGGACGCGATTGTCGCTCGATTTGCCCGAACCGGTCATCAGCTGCACGTAGTCGACCACCAGCACGTCGAGGCCGCGCTGGCGCTTGAGCCGGCGCGCGCGCGCCGAAAGCTGGGCGATCGAGATACCGCCGGTCTGGTCGATATAGAGCGGCACCTTCTGCATCATCATCGAGCAGGCGACGAGCTTTTCGAAATCGGCATCGTTGATGTCGCCGCGGCGTATCTTCGAGGAGGAGACTTCCGTCTGCTCGGAGATGATGCGGGTGGCGAGCTGTTCGGACGACATTTCGAGCGAGTAGAAGCCGACGACGCCGCCATTCCTGGCTTTCATGCTGCCGTCCGACTGCACCTCGCCCTCGTAGGCGGCGGCGATATTGTAGGCGATGTTGGTGGCAAGCGAGGTCTTGCCCATGCCCGGGCGTCCGGCGAGGATGATCAAGTCCGAACGCTGCAGGCCGCCCATCTTGGCGTCCAGCGAGTGGATGCCGGTGGAAATGCCGGAAAGGCCGCCATCGCGTTCCTTGGCGACGGCCGCCATGTCGATCGCCAGCGCCACCGCATCGTTGAAGGACTGGAAGCCGCCGTCATAGCGCCCGTTTTCCGCGAGTTCGAAAAGACGACGTTCGGTATCCTCGATCTGCGACTGCGGCGGCATGTCGAGCGGTGCGTCATAGGCGATGTTGACAACGTCTTCGCCGATCGTGATCAGCGCCCGGCGCAGCGCCAGGTCATAGATCGCCCTTCCGTAATCCTCAGCATTGATGACGGTGACAGCGTTGCTGACCAGGCTCGCAAGATATTGTGAAACCGTCATGTCGCCGACCTTTTCGTCGGCCTTGAGGAAGGTCTTGATCGTTACTGGGTTGGCGATCTTGCCCATGCGGATAATGTCGCCGGCGACCTCGAAGATCTTCCGGTGCAGCGGTTCGTAGAGATGGATCGGCTTGAGGAAATCCGACACGCGGTAGTAGGCGTCGTTGTTCATCAGGATTGCACCCAGAAGCGCCTGCTCGGCTTCGATGTTGTTGGGTGCTTCGCGATAATGCTGCTCCGAGGGAGCAACAGCTGCAATCTTTCGAGCGGCGTCGTTCATCATCATCCGTTCTGTCTTTTTCCAACTCCGGATTTGCAGTTCCGGATGGAGAAAATCAAGGGGCTGCAAAAGGAGCGGAGGCCCGCATCGCCTAAATCCCGAACGCTGTGCACGTTGTTCGACTTCTCCACAGTCCGGGGGCGACACAAGCGAGAAATACCGGGAGTGTCACCCTGAGGACACGGCACGGAGCCGACTCAGCTCATTCGTTCCGGAGATGGACATGATAGCGCGACGACATCGGGCACGCAGCAAAAACATCAGGAAATCCCCCGGTAAAAGGTGATCTCCCCGGTTGTTTCCCATCAAGCGGATGAAACGAAAAAGCCCGGCGCAACGGCCGGGCTTCCCTCACGCGGATCGTGTCCGGCGCGACTTATGCTTCGTCTTCGTCGATGCCGTCGGCTTCCGGATCGAAGAAATCTTCCGGACGCAGTGCGTCTTCGTCGACACCGTAGATCGCGTCGACCGAGGTGAGTTCTTCGCCCTTCGCCTGGCGCTCAGCCTCATCGGCGGAACGGGCAACGTTCAGCTCGATATTGATTTCGACTTCGGCATGCAGCTGCAGCTCGACCTTGTGCAGGCCGATTGCCTTGATCGGCGTGTTCAGGTGAACCTGGTTGCGGCCGATGTTGAAGCCTTCGGCGGCGAGAATCTCGACGACGTCGCGGGCAGCGACCGAGCCGTAGAGCTGGCCGGTTTCGCCGGCGGAGCGCACGACGATGAACGACTTGCCGTCGAGAACGTCGGCGACCTTCTGGGCTTCCGACTTGCGCTCGAGGTTGCGGGCTTCGAGCGTCGCACGCTCGGCTTCAAAGCGGGTCTTGTTGGCGGCGTTGGCGCGCAGCGCCTTGCCGAGCGGCAGCAGGTAGTTACGGGCAAAACCGTCGCGAACCTTTACGGTTTCGCCCATCTGGCCGAGCTTGGAGATGCGTTCGAGAAGGATGACTTCCATTTTCTTGTCCTTTCTTGTGTTTCAGATTTTCGTATCGGGTTGTTTGGGGGCATCGGCATCTTTCGTCGGGGTCAGCGCGATCGCCTTGCGCGTATCGCTAAGACCCACGACCAGGATGAGCAGAGCTGGCAGCAGCATGAGCATGGACGCCAGGTAGCAGAGAATGAGGGCCGGCAAACGCCAGTCCTTTCCACGCGTGCGGAAATGCAGCGAGGCGAAGCCGGAGAGCATGAAGCCGGCGCCGAAAGTGCCGATCACGGTCGCGCCGATCAGCGCCGGAACGCCGCCGAAGAAGCAGGCGGCAAGCCCGGCGAGGAAGATGAAGATCGAGTTGCGGTTCATGCGCAGCGACGAGGGAATGTCCTCGCGGGGACGAAGGCCGCGGCCGGATGCTGCGACGATGCGCACCGCGAAATAATAGGCTGCGAACAGCATCGTCACCCACATGCCGCCCTGCAAAGCCGGCAGCATCAGCAGGATCAGCGATTTGGTCTGCGCGGTCGCCGCCGGATCGGGCATGAATTCCGGCTGCTGCTGCTTGAGAGAGGTAATCAGCAGATCGACAATCGGATCGGTGATCTCCGGCCCGTAGCCGATTATCACACCGATGACGATGACGGCGAACGTCACCAGGCCGCAGAGATGCAGCAGGATATCGGAGAGCGGATACCAGGCGAGCAGGTCGTCCGGACCGCCGAGCTCGGACGCGGGACGGGCGAGGTTGGCGAGGTGGCTGAGCCAGCCGGCCGGCAGCAGCGTCACCAGCGTCATGATCAGCGCAAAGGACGGCGAGATGAACACCGCGCCGAGCGCGGCTGCGGTAACGACGGCCACAATTGCGGCGACATTGCCCCAGCCGAGCCCGACAAGCAGGATCGGCAGTGCCGAAGCAGTATAGAGGAGCGCACTGAAAAACGACGGCTGCACGCTTGCACCCAGCACCAGCAGGGCAGCGGTCAAGCCGGCGAGGGCGCCGGTCAGCAGCGTTTTAAGATCGAGTCGTTTCAAGGTCGCTGTCCTGCTTCATCAAGCAGTTAGAGGATGTTGCTGAATCGAATTCAGAAACGTCTCAACATGGGTTTTAACCGTTCCGATCCGCGCCCATCGCGGAAGGGAGGCAACCCCCGGATCAGAAATCCGGGGGTCACATATTCTATTAGGCCACGACGTACGGCAGCAGGCCGAGGAAACGGGCGCGCTTGATCGCCTGGGCGAGTTCGCGCTGCTTCTTCTGGGAAACGGCCGTGATGCGGGACGGAACGATCTTGCCGCGCTCGGAAATGTAGCGCTGCAGCAGGCGGACGTCCTTGTAGTCGATCCGCGGTGCGTTTGCGCCGGAGAACGGGCAGGTCTTGCGACGGCGATGGAACGGGCGGCGGACCGGTGCGGAGGAAGCTTCAGACATTCTTATATCTCCTTATGCACGGTCTTCGCGGGGAGCGCGATCCGGACGCGGGCCACGCTGGAAGTCGCCGTCACGGCGCGGCGGACGGTCGCCGAATTCGCGGCGCGGGCCACGGTCGCCGCCTTCACGCGGGCCGCGGTCGTCGCGGTCGCGCTTCTGCAGCATGGCAGACGGGCCTTCTTCGTGCTTTTCGACGGCGATGGTCATGTAGCGAAGAACGTCTTCGCTGATGCGCATCTGGCGTTCCATTTCCTGGATCGCAGCAGCCGGAGCATCGATGTCCATCAGCGCGTAATGCGCCTTACGGTTCTTCTTGATGCGGTAGGTGAGGGACTTGAGGCCCCAGTTCTCGATACGCCCGACCTTGCCGCCGTTTGCTTCGATCACGCCCTTGTACTGTTCTACGAGGGCATCGACCTGCTGAGCGGAAATATCCTGCCGGGCAAGGAATACATGTTCATAAAGAGCCATGACAGCTTTGCCTTTCTTGCGTTTGGTTCAACCCGATATTCGGCGGCTAAGCCTCAACGACTGCTCCTGATAGGGCGGACCCAGGCAAGAAAAGCGTTTCCGAGACGGTCGAGAGCGGAGACACGGGAGGCTGGAACGCTTCCGTTCCGAACGATTTGCGACTTGCAAACCGGCCCTCCGTTCAGCCACCAGCCAGAAGACCGGGTTAACGAACAGGGCGGCTTATACGGATTTTTCGCGGAAAGGCAACCCCAATCGGACATGCGAGCCCGACGGGGACCAATCGGCAGCGCCTGGCCGCGTCATCACAGCGTCAGCGGATACTGCCGGTGCACCTTGGCAATCTCCGCCAGCACCTCTTCCGAAAGCCTCAGCTCGGCTGCGCCGAGATCGGTTTTCAACTGCTCCATCGAGGTTGCGCCGATGATGACCGAAGCCATGAAGGGTCTCGACAGGCAGAAGGCGAGCGCCATGGCCGACGGGTCGAGACCGTATCGGGCGGCGATTTCCAGATAGGCCTTGGTCGCCGGCTCCTGCAGCGGCTGCAGGCGGCCCCCGATATCGGGATTGATCGAAGCGCGCGACCCCTTCGGCCTGCCACCATCGACATATTTGCCGGTCAGGATGCCGCCGGCGAGCGGCGAATAGGCGAGAAGCCCGACATCCTCGTAATGCGAGAGCTCGGCGAGATCGAGGTCGAAATGACGGTAGAGCAGATTGTACTCGTTCTGAACGCTGGCGACGCGCGGCAGGCTCTTCTGTTCGGAGAGGGTCAGGTATTTCTGGATGCCCCAAGTGGTTTCGTTGGAAAGGCCGATCGCCCGGATCTTGCCTTCCTTGACCAGTGCCCCCAGCGTTTCCAGGATGTCGAGCATGTTGGCGACGGCCTTGTCGCGATCCTGGTTGAAGGGGTTGTAGCTCCAATTCTGCCGGAAGTGGAAATGCCCGCGGTTCGGCCAGTGCACCTGGTAGAGGTCGACATAATCCGTCTTCAGCCGCTTCAAGCTGGCCTCGAGCGCCAGGCGGATATTCTTTGAATCCGCGCCTTCGCCGCCGCGTATATAATCGCGGCCGCGGCCGGCGACCTTGGTGGCGAGCACGATCTCTCTTCGCTTGCCGGTCTTTTCGAACCAGCTGCCGATATAGTCTTCGGTCCAGCCCTGTGTTTCAGGCGAAACCGGGGTTGTCGGGTAGAGCTCGGCGGTATCGAAGAAATTGACGCCTTTCTCGACGGCATAATTCATCTGCGCATGCGCGTCGCTTTCGCTGTTCTGCGAGCCCCAGGTCATGGTGCCGAGGCAGATCTCTGAAACGGAAATCTCGGTCCGGCCTAGCGATTTGTACTTCATGGGAAAACCTTGGGAGAGAGGTGGAAGTCTTGGGAAGCTCAGCGCGAATCTAAGCCGGATTTGGCGGAGCGCAAGAGCAAAAGCCGGGCTTTTGCGCCGGTGCGAAAGGCTTTGCGCAGAAGGTGCCGCCACTTGACTCTGCCGGAAAGAATGTCAATTGGAGGCAAAACAGCCTCGAGGGGCGCAATCAGGGACATCAGAATGACCATTGCTTTCACTTTCCCCGGCCAGGGCAGTCAAGCCGTCGGCATGGGCAAGGATCTGGCCGAGAATTTCGCGGAAGCCCGCGCCGTTTTCGACGAAGTCGACGAGGCGCTCGGTGAAAAGCTTTCGGACGTCATGTTCAACGGTCCGGAGGACACGTTGACCTTGACGGCAAACGCCCAGCCGGCGTTGATGGCCGTCTCGATCGCCGTCGTCCGTGTTCTCCAAGCCAAGGGGTTGGATCTGAAGTCCAAGGTCGCCTTTGTCGCCGGGCACTCGCTCGGCGAATATTCCGCACTTTGCGCCGCCGGCACCTTTTCGCTCGCCGATACGGCGCGGCTGCTGCGCATTCGCGGCAATGCCATGCAGGCCGCCGTTCCCGTCGGCGTCGGCGCCATGGCGGCGATCATCGGGTTGGAACATGCCGACGTCGCAGCCGTCTGCGACGAGGCCGCCGCCACCGGCGCCTGCCAGATCGCCAACGACAATGGCGGCGGCCAGATCGTCATTTCGGGTGAGAAAGCGGCCGTCGAAAAGGCCGCCGGGCTTGCAACCGACAAGGGCGCCAAGCGCGCCATCCTGCTGCCGGTCTCGGCCCCTTTCCATTCCAAGCTGATGGCGCCTGCCGCCGAGGCCATGCGCGCGGCGCTGACAACGGTTGCCAAGTCCGATCCCGTGGTGCCTCTCATTGCCAATGTTCGCGCCGCCCCGGTAACGGGCGCCGACGAGATCGCGAGCCTCCTGGTCGAGCAGGTGACCGGCCAGGTCCGCTGGCGCGAGACGGTGGAATGGTTCGCCGGCAATGGCGTGAGCACACTTTATGAACTCGGTTCCGGCAAGGTGCTGACCGGCCTTGCCCGCCGCATCGACAAAACAGTCAACGGCATCTCCGTCGGCGGTCCGGCGGATATCGACGCGGCCGTCGTCGCCCTCATGGCCTGATTGATATCTCCAGATATAAGGAACGTTTCCATGCTCGATCTTTCCGGCCGCAAGGCTCTCGTCACCGGCGCATCGGGCGGCATCGGCGAGGAAATCGCCCGCCTTCTTCATAAGCAGGGCGCCACCGTCGGCCTGCACGGCACTCGCGTCGAGAAGCTGGAAGCGTTGGCGGCCGAGCTCGGCGAGCGCGTCAAGATCTTCCCGGCCAACCTGTCCGACCGCGACGAGGTCAAGGCGCTCGGCCAGAAGGCCGAAGCCGAACTCGATGGCGTCGATATTCTCGTCAACAATGCCGGCATCACCAGGGACGGTCTCTTCGTGCGCATGAGCGACGAGGATTGGGACGCCGTTCTCGAAGTCAATCTGACATCGACCTTCCGCCTGACGCGCGAGTTGACGCACCCGATGATGCGCCGCCGCTATGGCCGCATCATCAACATCACCTCGGTCGTCGGCGTCACCGGCAATCCGGGGCAGGCCAACTATTGCGCCTCCAAGGCCGGCATGATCGGCTTCACCAAGTCGCTGGCGCAGGAAATTGCCACTCGCAACGTGACCGTCAACTGTGTCGCGCCCGGCTTCATCGAAAGCGCCATGACCGGCAAGCTGAACGACAAGCAGAAGGAGGCGATCATGGGAGCGATCCCGATGAAGCGGATGGGCACGGGCGGCGAAGTCGCCTCGGCGGTTGCCTATCTTGCGTCCTCCGAGGCTGCCTACATGACCGGCCAGACGCTGCACGTAAACGGCGGCATGGCGATGATCTGAAACGACAAACCGTCGGCATGGGGGTATTTCCGCCAATAGCATGTTGAGCAATCACGAAGCGTTGATTTTCTGGCTTTGCGGCAGACTTAAACCATGTTAAGCGGGCCATGACTGTGAACAGTCGTCCCGAGAAAGCAGACGGACCGGCGGGCTTTTCGCAAGCCTCGGAAATCTCTGAAGCCGGGTAAACGAGTTTGCCGAGGATGTCTGAAAACATCGCAGGCTGAAACAGGGTAGGGGTGCCGCAAGGGCATTCCGATCAGGACATAAGGTCGAGGAAACCGACATGAGCGATATCGCAGAACGCGTAAAGAAAATTGTTATTGATCATCTTGGCGTCGATGCCGACAAGGTCGTCGAGAGCGCCAGCTTTATCGACGATCTGGGCGCCGACTCGCTCGACACGGTCGAACTTGTCATGGCTTTCGAAGAAGAATTCGGCGTTGAAATCCCCGACGACGCAGCTGACTCGATCCTGACGGTCGGCGATGCAGTGAAGTTCATTGAGAAGGCCCAGGCCTGATCCTATATATTTGAGAAAGGGCGGGCCTGGAGTCCGCCCTTTTCTTTTCGGCCTATTTCTCCATAGAACATAAGAGACGGGGGAAAGCACGCGATGAGACGTGTCGTCATCACAGGTACCGGCATGGTATCACCCTTGGGATGCGGAACTGAGGTGACGTGGTCGCGGCTGCTCGCCGGCCAGAACGGCGCCCGCCTCGTCACCGAATTCGAGGTCGATGACCTTCCCGCCAAGATCGCCTGCCGTATTCCGCTCGGCGACGGTGCCGACGGCACCTTCAATGTCGATCAGTGGATGGAGCCGAAGGAACAGCGCAAGGTCGATCCCTTCATCATCTTTGGCATGGCTGCCGCCGACATGGCGCTTGCCGATGCCAACTGGCATCCCGAGAGCGATGAGGATCAGATCGCCACCGGCGTGCTGATCGGCTCCGGTATCGGCGGCATCGAAGGCATCGTCGAGGCGGGTTACACCCTGCGCGACAAAGGCCCGCGCCGTATCTCCCCATTCTTCATTCCCGGCCGCTTGATCAATCTGGTTTCCGGTCAGGTTTCGATCCGCCACAAGCTGCGCGGACCCAATCATTCGGTCGTCACCGCCTGCTCGACCGGCGCGCATGCGATCGGCGATGCCGCGCGGCTGATCGCGCTTGGCGACGCAGACGTCATGGTCGCCGGCGGCACGGAATCGCCCGTCAGCCGCATTTCGCTGGCGGGCTTTGCCGCCTGCAAGGCGCTGTCGACCCAGCACAACGACGACCCGCAGAAGGCTTCGCGCCCCTATGACCGCGACCGCGACGGCTTCGTGATGGGCGAAGGCGCCGGCATCGTCGTGCTCGAAGAGCTGGAACATGCCAAGGCGCGCGGCGCCAGGATCTACGCTGAAATCGTCGGCTACGGCCTGTCGGGCGATGCCTATCACATCACCGCGCCGTCAGAAGACGGCGAGGGGGCCGGCCGCTGCATGGCGATGGCGCTGAAGCGCGCCGGGCTGACGCCGGCCGACATCGACTACATCAACGCCCATGGTACTTCGACCATGGCCGACACGATCGAACTCGGGGCGGTCGAGCGGCTGGTCGGCAACGCGGCCTCGAAGATCTCCATGTCCTCGACCAAGTCGGCGACCGGACACCTTCTCGGTGCGGCCGGCGCCATCGAGGCGATCTTCGCTACGCTCGCCATCCGTGACAATATCGCTCCGCCGACACTCAATCTCGATAATCCTGAGCGCGAGACGGCGATCGATCTTGTTCCGCACAAGGCTCGCGAGCGAGAAATCAACGTGGCGCTGTCCAATTCGTTCGGATTCGGGGGCACGAACGCATCGCTCGTGCTGCGCCGTTACGGGGAGTAAAGAGGCCCGCTGCAGAGGCGTGCTGGAGTTGAACGACCGGCAGCGGCTTCGTTGAACCGTGGCAGAACCTGTTTTTGCCGCATTGCTTCGCGAAATAGCGGAATAAGGGCCAAGTTTTAGAGGATTGCCGGTGAGCGATACGACGAACCAGAGCAACGACAGCCAGGCGCAGAAGGGACCGATCATCCCGAAGTCGCCGAACGAGGCCCTGCGTCCGGAACGTGTTCCTGAGCCGCCGAAGCGCTCCAGGAACGCACGCAGCCAGATCGTCCTCTTTCTGAACTTCATCATGACGATGGCGGTCCTGGTCTGCGTCGTCGCAGTCATTGGCTTCTACTACGCGACATCGACCTATCAGAGCCCGGGTCCGCTGCAGACGAACACCAATTTCATCGTCCGCAACGGCGCGGGTCTCGCCGAAATCGCTACCAACCTCGAGCGCAATGCGATCATCTCCGACGCCCGCATCTTCCGATATCTGACGGCGACACATCTTTCCGCCGGCGAGAGCCTGAAGGCCGGCGAATACGAGATCAAGGCGAGAGCCTCCATGAGCGATATCATGGAGCTGCTGAAATCAGGCAAGTCCATTCTCTATTCGGTTTCCTTCCCCGAAGGTCTGACGGTTCGCCAGATGTTCGACCGCATGCTGCAGGACCCGGTGCTGGAAGGCGACCTGCCGGCTGCGCTGCCGGCCGAAGGCAGCCTGCGTCCGGATACCTACAAGTTCTCGCGCGGCACCAAGCGTTCGGAAATCGTCGAACAGATGGCGGCGGCACAGCAGAAGCTCGTCGATCAGGTCTGGGACAAGCGTGATTCCTCGCTGCCGCTGCGATCCAAAGAGGAATTCGTCACACTCGCCTCCATCGTCGAAAAGGAGACCGGCGTTCCCGACGAACGTGCCCATGTCGCTTCCGTTTTCCTGAACCGGCTTGGCAAGGGCATGCGCCTGCAGTCCGATCCGACGATCATCTACGGGCTCTTCGGGGGCGAGGGGAAGCCGGCCGACCGGCCGATCTATCAGTCGGACCTGAAGCGGGATACGCCGTATAATACCTATGTCATCAAGGGTCTGCCGCCGACGCCGATCGCCAATCCCGGCAAGGATGCGCTGGAAGCCGTCGCCAACCCTTGGAAAACCGAGGATCTCTATTTCGTCGCCGACGGTACCGGCGGCCACGTTTTCGCCGCGACGCTCGAAGAGCACAATGCCAACGTCAAGCGCTGGCGCAAGCTCGAGGCCGACAAGGGTTCGGATCCGAACATCGCGGTCGATGGCCAGCCGGAAGAGCAGCCGGCCGAGAATGGCGCGACTGTCGCGCCGCCGCCGAAGAAAAAGAAGATCAACTGAAGATTTCGGAGGCTCGCATGGCTTTGCAGTCCATGACCGGTTTTGCGCGGCGAGAGGGAACGAGCGGCCGCTGGCGCTGGGCATGGGAATTGCGCTCGGTCAACGGCAAGGGCTTCGACCTGCGCCTGCGCCTGCCGCCCGGTCTTGAACGCATGGAGGCGGAGGTCCGCCGCCTTGCCGGCGAAAGTTTCAGCCGCGGCAACCTGCAGGCTTCGCTCTCGGTCACCGCCGACGAGAACCGTTTCGAGGCGGTGCTGAACAGGCAAGCGCTTGCCGCCGTGCTTGCCATGCGCGAGCAGCTGGTGGACGTGATCGATCCGGCGCCGCTGAAGCTCGATACGCTGCTTCTGGTGCGCGGCATCGTGGAGTTCCGCGAGGGCGAGGACGGCGAGGAGGCGCTGGCCGCCCGGGATGCCGATATTGCCGCCGGCCTCATGGCCGCGCTTGCCGACCTCCGGGCGATGCGCGAACAGGAAGGGGCGGCGCTCTCCCGCATTCTTCTCGATCATGTCGCAACGATCGAGGGCCTGACGCGAACGATCGAGACGGATCCCTCGCGCTCGCCGCAGGAGATCGCCTCCCGGCTCGCGGCACAGGTCGCCTTGCTGATGGACGGCATGGCCGCTCTCGACCGCGACAGGCTGCATGCCGAAGCCGCGTTGCTGGCGACCAAGGCGGATCTGCGCGAAGAAATCGACCGCCTGAAGGCGCATGTCGCCGCAGCGCGTGATCTCCTGGTGAAAGGCGGACCTGCCGGGCGCCGGCTGGACTTCCTTGCACAGGAATTTAACCGCGAATCGAATACCATCTGCTCGAAGTCGAATGCCTCGGCGGTTACTGCCGCCGGCATCGAACTGAAAGTCGTGATCGACCAGTTCCGCGAGCAGGTCCAGAATTTGGAGTAGGACATGAAACCGGCGAAATCCTCGCCCGTGCAGATCGCCCGCCGCGGTCTGATGCTTGTCATTTCGTCGCCGTCCGGCGCCGGCAAGTCCACCATCGCACGCACGCTTCTGGAGACCGACAAGCATATCGGTCTTTCCGTCAGCGTCACCACGCGCCAGCGCCGCCCGAGCGAGGTCGAAGGTGTGCATTACCACTTCAAGAGCGTGCGCGAGTTCGAGCGGCTGCGCGACAGCGACGCCCTGCTCGAATGGGCCGAGGTGCATGGCAATTTCTACGGCACGCCGCGCGAGCCGGTCGAGCAAGCCATGGCCGAGGGCCGCGATATGCTCTTCGATATCGATTGGCAGGGCGCCCAGCAGTTGCAGGAGAAGATGTCGGCCGACGTCGTGTCGATCTTCGTGCTGCCGCCGACCATGACGGAACTCCAATCGCGGCTGCACCGCCGTGCCGAAGATTCCGAGGAAGTCATTCAGACGCGCCTCGCCAACAGCCGTGCCGAGATCAGCCACTGGCGCGAGTATGACTATGTCATCGTCAACGACGATCTCAACACCGCCTTCGACGCCGTCCAGTCGATCGTCAAGGCCGAACGCCTGCGCCGCGACCGCCGCCACGGCATGTTCGATTTCGTCCGCGAATTGCTGGAAGAGACGCCGTCGCTTTAAAGCGCATCAAATTTGATTCATGCGACGCGCTTTGGCCTTTTTTATATGCATTTCGTTGTCCCGGAACCGCTGCACACTTCCGGGCGACATGCATTAAAGGCAATTTGCTAACAGGCAGAATTCCTCGACGGACAGGGTCTCCGCCCGCCGGGCCGGATCGATCCCGGCCTTGACGAGCAGGCTCTCGCCGCCGAGCGGCTTCAGGCTCTGGCGCAGCATCTTGCGGCGCTGGCCGAAGGCGGCCTGGGTCACCTTTTCCAGATTGGCGACGGAGCAGGGGATGGGATTTTCCCGCGGCGTCAGATGCACCACCGTCGACGTCACTTTCGGCGGCGGCGTGAAGGCTTGCGGCGGCACGTCGAAGGCCATGCGCGCCTCGGTCCGCCAGCCACTGAGCACGCCGAGCCGGCCGTAATGGTCGTCGTCCTCGCCGGCGACGATACGCTCGCCGACTTCCTTCTGAAACATCAGCGTCAGCGACTGCCAGAACGGCGGCCAGGCCTTCGGCAGCAGCCAGTTGACCAGCAGCTGCGTGCCGACATTATAGGGCAGGTTGGCGATGATCTTGACCGGGCCTTCCGGCGCCAGGGACTCGAAATCCGTTTTCAGCGCATCGCCTTCGATCACCTCCAACCGGCCCGGATAGTGGTCGGCGATCTCGGCAAGCGCCGGCAGGCAGCGTGTGTCCCGTTCGATGGCGATCACCTTTTTGGCGCCGAGCGCCAGGATCGCCCGCGTCAGCCCGCCGGGACCGGGGCCGACTTCGAAAACGGTGGTCCCTTCGAGCCCGCCCGCCGTGCGGGCGATCTTCTGCGTCAGGTTCAGGTCCAGCAGGAAGTTCTGCCCGAGCGCCTTGCGCGCATCAAGGCCGTGACGCTGGATGACGTCGCGAAGCGGCGGCAGGCCATCGAGTGCTGCCATCAGCGGCGGCTTTCCCAAGTGCGGCCGAGCTGCGCGGCGAGCTTCAGCGCCGCAACGAGGCTCTGCTCGCGCGCCAGCCCTTTGCCTGCAATGCCGAAAGCGGTGCCGTGATCCGGCGAGGTGCGCACGAAGGGAAGTCCGAGCGTGACATTGACGCTGTCGTCAAAACCGAGCGCCTTGGCGGGGATCAGGGCCTGATCGTGATACATGCAGATGGCGACATCGTACCGCGCCCGCGCCTCGTCATGAAACATCGTATCGGCGGGCAGGGGGCCAATGGCGTCGATACCCTCGTCGCGCAGGCGCTCGATTGCCGGGCGGATGAGATCCTCGTCTTCCCTGCCGATCGTTCCGGTTTCGCCGGCATGCGGATTGAGGCCGGCAACCGCCAGCCGCGGCGCATCGATACCGAAGCGCTGCCTCAGATCTCCGTGAGCAATCCGGCAGGTTTCCATGACCAAATCCTCCGTCAGCGCCTGCGGCACGTCCCGGAGCGGAATGTGAACGGTGACGGGAATGGCCCTGAGCTTCGGTCCGGACAGCATCATCACAGGGGTCACCGGCCGGCCGGTTGCTCTGGCGGCGAGATCGGCGAGAAATTCGGTATGGCCGGGAAAGCGGAAGCCCGCCTCATAGAGCACGGCCTTGGCGATCGGATTGGTGACGACTGCGAGCGCCTCGCCGCCGATGACAAGCGATACGGCTTTCTCGATCGCCGCGATCGTGCCTTTCGCCGTTGCCGCATGCGGCTCACCCGCCACGACCTCAATGCCAACAGGCACGCTCATGACGGGCAGCGCATCGGCAAATGAGCCGGTAGATTCGTCGGCGCTGTCGATCTCACGGATGGAAACCGCCAGGTTGAGCTGGCGGGCTCGCAAGGCCAGGACATCGGGATCGCCGATCAGGAAAAAAGGCGGCAGGCCGAGTTCACGCCGCCGGAGCCAAGCCATCAGAGTGATATCCGGCCCGATGCCGGCAGGGTCGCCCTGGCTCAGCGCAAGCGGTCGTGAGAACGGTATCGCCATCGTGGTCAGCGATAGGCGATCTGCGCCTTCTTGCGCAGTTCATCCAGGTATTTCTTGCTGTTCTCGTTTTCCGGCGGGCCATTCTTGCCGGCCTTGGACTTGTCGAGATCCTCCTGGCGGAAGACCATTTCAGCGGCCTGGTCGTCGGAAACCTGGCGCTGGCTGCAGATCGCCAGATATTCGACGCCCTTGTCGGTGACGCGGGTACCAGTCGTGTTGCCCTTGGCCTGCTCGACCAGAGGCTTCCAATCCGGCGGGATCTCGGGAGCGAGCATGCGGCCGAGGTCGCGCACGGCGACATCGCGCATCGTTGCGGCAAAGACCTTTGACTGGTCGCAACCGGGGAATTTCGAGCGCGACGCCTCGGCCTCGCCCTTGCGCTTGCCGGTGATGGCGGCGCGCTTGGCTTGCGGGATGACGAAGATGATCTGCTGCAGCATATATTCCGTCGTCACCGGCTTCTGCTTGTTGTTCTGCATCATGCGCGAGACGAGATCGTAATTCGACAGCCGCGAGGTCGAGCCGTAACGCGCATTGACGACACGCGGCCAGCTCATCTGCACGGCGATGAAGCCTTTGAAATGGTCGACGCCGACGCCGGCACGATCGAGGATTTGCGACATCTGTTCGACGGAAAGCTTGTTGCCGGCCGAAAAGCGCGCGAAAGACGCATCGACGTCCTGCTGCGAAACCGACATGCGGACGCGGGCGACCTCCTGCCGCTTGAGCGTTTCGTCGATCAACTGCTCCTTGGCGGTCTTGGCATCGGCCTTCGTATGCTGCAGGCGCAGGAAGGCCTGCCGCTTGGCGACATCGCCGCTGGTGATGGCAGTGCCGTTCACCACGGCCTGGACTTCGCTTGCTGCCAGCGCCGGGCCGGCAAGGCCCATCAAGGCAAGCGCTGCGCCGGCGAGGAAGGCGGTTATGGCTTTTTTCGCGTCAATCATCTGTTGACCTCCCATTAGCGCCGCGTGACGTTGTTCGCGGCGTCCTTACCACAGTGCGAGACACGCGGAAATCGCCTCCGTCACGGCGCAAATCCCCTATGCCTCAGATATCGGCTGGCGGCAATGTCCTGCACAGGCTTACGGCGAAAGAATGACCTGAAGCCATGTTTACGCCGTTCGCCTGCTAGTTGGAGAGGCTATCGGAGCCGATCTTGATGTCGCCGAGCGTGCGGAACGTCAGCCGCGCGCCGATTGTCCAGTCGCTTGCCGACTCGTCCTCGGAATCCCGGCTGTCGGTATAGGCGATCGTGAAGATCGTGCACTCGTCCTCATAGGAAAGGCCGAGCGTCCGGCGGCTGATCACATCATTGTTCAGATCCCAGGCGATGCCGCCGAAGATCGACCAATAGTCCTTGAACTTGACTCTGCTGCTGGTCTGGATCTCGTCATTGTCCTCGGCGAAGCCGTAGGCCGGCTGGGCGCTGAGATGGGTGTAGGTCACCTGCGTCTGGAAGGTGTCGTTCTGGTAGGCCGTTGTCAGGTCGCCGCGCCGGAACTCGAAATCCTTCTCGTCGAGACGGTAGGAAGCGGCGACGGACACACCGTATGGCGTTTCGACGCCGCCGAGACCGACATAATCGGAGCGGTCGGTTTCGAGGCCCGAATCCGCGCCGACATTGACGAGGTCATCGGTCGCGAACGAGTTCTGGCCGGCGATCTGGTAAGACTGGCCGAATATGCCGTGCAGCTTGTAACCGCTGTCGAAAGTCCCGGTATACTGGACGCCGAGATTGGCGCGGGTGCCGCCTTCAATACGGTCGTAGCCTGAGAACTTGTCGCGATCGAAAAGCGACGTCGCGTCGAAGACGAAGCTCTGAGCATCCTCGTTCGGCAGCCGGCCGGCGAGTTGCTCGTCGGGGCGGGCATAGATCTGTGCGATCGGCTCGAGGATATGGGTGCTGTTATCAGTCGTCATCAGAATGGGATAACGCACCTCCAGCCCGGCGGTGAGCATCGAACGGGTGGCGGAATTGTCGTCAAGGTAATTGCCGGCGTAACCTGTGGGGTCGTTCATGTTCAGCGCGAAAGCGTCGCCGCGCGCGGCCAGAAGCGGCGTGATCACCAGGCCGGTCGGCGTAACGTAGGTGCGTTTCCACTGAAGTTCGGCGGTCAGGCGCGACGTCTGGCCCTTCAGGCCGCGGAAGCGGTCGAAGCCGTCGACAGTGTAAAAGTCGTCATGTGTGCGCGAAATATTCGTCAGGTTGACGTCCGCGGAAAGCTCGCCGCCTGCAAGCGGCTGAGGCGCTACATAATGATAATCGAGCGAGGGATAGACGATCGCCTGCTGTTTCTCGGCGGTGTTCGTGCGGTCGGCATCCTGGACGTCGAAATAAAACGCCCGCATGTCGAAATAATTCCGCTTGCCGAGCCCAGTCAGGTAGATCTGGTTCGTGCGATCCGTGCCGCTCAAGCCACGGAGCTTGTAGGTCTTCGAGAAATTGTTGTCGCTCTGCATCATGACGTCCCAGCCGAACGTCCAGCGCGGATTGATGCGGAACTCTGCCTTCGACGCCACCATGCCGCGCTGCTCGGCTTCGGCATCGCTGGTACCGGAGCTGAAATTGCCCGGGTTCGCTTGGTCGATGCCGGCGACGCGCAGAATATGCGTGCCGTTTTCGAAGCGTTGGCGGAATTCGCCTTCGACGAGGAAGCCCTGCGCCGTGTAGCCGGTTGCGGTGACCGTCGCATCCATGCTCGGCGAGATCACGTAATAATAAGGAATGGAAAGACCGAAGCCGAGATTCTGCGACAGGCTCATTGTCGGGAACAGGAAACCGGACTTGCGCTTCACCGTATTGTCGGGAACCTCGATGAACGGCACGAAGGCAATCGGGTAACCGAGCAACTCGAAGCGGGCTCGCTCCAGACGGATCGTATGGGTCTCGCCATTCTGGATCACGCGCTTGGCCTTGACTTGCCAGAAGGGCGCGCGCTTCGG
The DNA here is from genome assembly GCF_003013335.1 of Rhizobium sp. H4. Lineage (NCBI taxonomy): Bacteria > Pseudomonadati > Pseudomonadota > Alphaproteobacteria > Hyphomicrobiales > Rhizobiaceae > Rhizobium > Rhizobium sp. H4. The sequence goes on along the minus strand of NZ_PSOW01000001.1, from coordinate 267,911 downwards.
ATCTTCGGCGCAGGGAAGGCAGGCGGTGTAGACGCCCTTGTTGAGAATCATCTTCGTGCCGCCGACACGCTCGCCGCTCTCCGCGACGATACGCGTATTATCGGAGGTCTCGATGCGCAGCGAGTTTAGGAATCCGTCGGCAAAATTGTCGGTCACGTCAAGGTTGTCGGCATAGATGCGGTTGCCGTCCGGACTGACCATCTCGACATTGCCGATCGCAGTCATCCGGCCGGTCTTCTGATTGTACTCGACCTTCTGCGCGACCATCTTGTAGCCGCCATAGTTGATCTGCACGCCGCCGACCGCCGAGACGATTTCGGCGTCACGGTTATAGACGAGTTCATTGGCGGAAAGCAGAAGCTTGGCGCCTTCAGGAATCTTATTCTCGATATTTTGCTCAGGCGTGCTGGCCTGGCCGTAGGAGGCCGGGACGCTGCCGAAATAGGAACATAGAGCCGCACCGACAAGCAGGGCAACCGATTGTTTACTAATATACTTGCGGTCGCCTACCGCCACTAGCCGTCCTCCTGATGAAGCAAAATAGTCGCGCCCAAGGCCAGCGCGACGACCACCGGTATCCAGGTCGCCACGAAGGGAGGCACGACTCCACTGCTTCCGAATGCTTTAACAAGCACGGTGATGACATAAAGCATGAAGCCTGACAGGATTCCACCCAGAATCACGGAGCGGGATTGGTTGAACCGGCTAAATTTTAGGGACACTGTTGCAGCAATGAGAGTCATGGCCACCAGCAGCAATGGCTGGGACAACAGAGAGTTGAATTGCGTCTCCAATGCCTTGGTCGAGATGCCGAAGGATTTGGCCGCCGCAATGCGGTTGGAAAGGTCAAAGAAACCAATTGTTTCCGGCGCTGTCAGCCGCTCCTGAACGAAATCCTGTTTCAGATTGGTGCGAAGTTGGACCGAAGCTTTGCGCAGCGGGATTTCGCCAGGCTTGCGCTCGACGACACCGTTAAGCTGCCAGTAACCATCTTCCAACTTAGCCGTGGCGGCATCCTGTCTCATAATGACTCGGCCGCTTGAATCGAAATGGATCAACACGGCGTCGACCAGCTTGGTTCCGTTCTCCTGGACCGTCTGGGCGCCGATGATGACATCGTCCCGGCCGCTGATCTGGCGCAGCCACGGAATCTGGGGCGCCTTGCGCAGAACCGCGTTTTCGCCGCGCCAGTCGGATTCGACGAGCAGCGCCTGGCGCTGTCCCCAGGCGGCAAGCGGGTTGAGCGCCGTCGTCGTCAGCACGCCGAGCGCCAGTGAGCCGGCGACGAAGGGGAACATGAACTGCCAGACCGAGATGCCGGCTGCGCGGGTGACGACGAGCTCATATTTGCGATTGAGCCCGATCAAAACCGTCATGCCGACGAAAAGCGCGACGAAGGGGATTGTCTGCTGCAGAATGAGCGGCAGGCGCACGGCCGTCATCACGATGCCGCCGCCGATCGTGTAGCCGGGCAGGCCGGACATGCGCCCCGCCGTCTCGCTGAAATCAAGCAGAAAGGCGATTGCCGACGCACCGATCAGGAACCAGGCGGTCGTCGCCAGGTAGCGACGAAAGAAATAACGCGACAATGTCCCGAACATCATTGGGCAGCGCCCCCGCCGGACCTGCTGGTCGCGGCAAGCAGTCGTTCCTGCGTTCGTCTCCAGGAAGCCGATATTCGGTCCCTTATGAACGAAGGCATGACCAGTCGCTTGTGCAGGCTGAGGAAGATGATCGAGACGACGCTGCTGACGATCGGAAGGGCGTAGAGAACGGCGATATATTCCGGATCGGTGTCGATCTGGTTCGCCGCATAGAAAGCAGCCCATCGCAGCGCGAAGGCATAGCCGAGCGCGCTCACCATCGGATGCAGCCGCGCTTCGCGGTGCGAGCGCGCGTCGCCGGCGATTGCCAGCGAAAACAGGGCAAAGACGACGGGCAGGATCCAGTCCGTCAGCCGCCGATGCAGTTCGGCGCGATAGCTCTGCGGCCGGATCGTAAAGTCTTTGTCGTTCGGATCCGGATTGAACAGGAACCACAGGTCACGGTCGCTGGCTTTCAGTGTCGCCTGGCCGCGGCTCTCGGTCATGTCCGAGAGGTCGAAGGAATAGGAATCGAAATTGATGACCGAGACGTTGCCGTCGGGCGTTTTGCGATGCACCTCGCCGTCATGCATGATCAGCGTCGTGCCGGTATCGTCGACGGCGCCTTCCTTGGCGTAATAGATCAGCTCATAGGCCGGATCCCGCTCGTCGGCGACGAACAGGCCCTTCAGCATGCGGCCCGCCAGGCGCTGCGAGATCTGCACGTAGAGACCCTCGTCGAGCTTACGGAAGGTCTTTTCTTCGATGACCGAGGAGAGAAGATCGGCGTAGGTCTCGGCGATCATCTGACGCGCCACGGTCTTTGCCCGCGGCTCGACGATATTGTCGACGAAGAAGGAAAAGACGCTGATGACGGCGGCGAGCAGCAGGATCGGGCGGATCAGAATGCTGCGCCGTGCCCCGGCCGCGTCGATGACGGTCAGCTCGGAATCGTTGTTCATCGTCGTCAGCGTCTGGGTGATGGCGATGACAAGCGCGAAGGGCAGCACGACAGGAATGATCGACGGCAGGATCATCGTCGCCAGTTTGGCGAACGAACCGATCGACTGGCCGCTGTCGGTGACGAGGTTGATGCGCTGCAGCACCTGTGTCGTCCAAATGATCGCCAGCACCGGCAGGAGCGCCACGAGAAACATCTGGCTGACGCGCCGCAATATGTATGTCTCGAGTAGTTTCATGCCGGCCCTTGAAAGCACCTGCAGGCCCAAACGGCTTGCAGGAGAATCCCTCTACGCTCTTTGTCGCGGTTTTGCGACAAGCAGGTGTCAAAAATTCATTCAAATTTCAGAATTTTTTTGGTGCTGTTGCGACTCAGTTAACGCCAGCAGCGCTGCGAAGACGACCAGCGAGGAGAGCCATCCGAGCGTGACATCGGAGAGATAGTGTGCGCCGAAGGACAGCCGCAGGGCCGGGGTCAGGATGGAGACGGCGACGATCGGGGGCACCAGAGCATAGCGCAGCGATTTCGGAACGAAGAGCAGCAGGCAGAACAGCCAACCGGCGCTCGCCGCCTCGCCGGAGACAAAGGAGCAGTTGGAGACGCATTTGCCGGCAAGCGAACCGGCCTCGACGAAATGCAGGGCGCCGCCGAAAATATCCGTCTGCACCGGCCGCGGCCGGCCCCAATGTTCCTTCAGGACGACGTTGACCAGCAGCACCGGGCCGATCAGCAGCGTTCCCAAGGCGACCTTAAGCTTGCGCGCCCGATCGGCATTGAAGGTCGCGCCATGCTGCTGGTAGCACTCGATCAATTTCCACAGCATCACGATCGCCACGACATAGGGGAGGCGGAAGAAGATGGTGCGCAGCAGGTCGAAGTTCCCCGAGTCACGATAGGGAAAACCGCCGCAGATGCTTCCGGCAGCGGCGGTCACGTCACAATCGGTGCCAAGGAAAAAAAGCTGGGAAAAATAGATGTCGATCCCGGGGAAGGCGCGGAAGACGATCAGCAGCCCCCACCACGCCCAGAACAACAGCATGAATGCACCGAAAGTCGTCTTCGGCAGGCGGATCACCGAGCTCCGCCATCGATTTTTCGAAAAATCTGTCAACGCGAATATCTACGAAACTGACGGAAACATGTGGGCCTGGACGGCCGCGAGCGACCATAACAAGTGTCGCAAGCCATTGACAGACCCGGCAAACGCGAAATTATCCGCCAGGGACGGATTTCCAAGAATCCCAGCGGAGAAGACATGTCAGCAAAGTTCGAAATTTCATTCGCGAAGTCGGCAAAGCTCAATAGTGGGCTGGCGATCCTGTTGAAGACCGTGGAGGCCGACGCCGCCGCCGGCGCTGAAACGGCCGATCCGGCAGGCGTGATCGCCAAGGCTACGAAGATCGCGCGATTCTCCGGAAAATCCATGGCCGCGCTCGATATCGTCGCCCCGGAAGGCGCGCCGGTGGAGCGCATCGTCGTTCTCGGCCTTGGCAAGGCGGCCGAACTTACCGCTCATGACTGGCTGAAGGCCGGCGGCGCTGCGGCATCGAAAATCAAGAATACCGACAGGGCGGCCGTCTTCCTCGACATCCCCGGCGTCGCGACGGACGCGCGCGCCGCCGCCGATTTTGCGCTCGGCATGCTGCTACGCGCCTACAGCTTCGATTCCTACAAGACAAAGAAGAACGACGACGAGGAGAAACCGGCGAAGTCCGTCAAGGTGACGATCGTCACCGCCGATGCGGGCGGCGCTAAGAAGGCGTTTTCCGATTCCGAAGCGATCGCAGGCGGCGTCAATCTCGCCCGTGACCTCGTCAACGAACCGCCGAACGCACTCGGCCCTGTCGAATTCGCCGCCAGGGCAAAGGAACTGGAAATGCTCGGCGTCGAGGTGGAGATCCTCACCGAGAAGGAAATGCGCCGTCTCGGCATGGGCGCCTTGCTCGGCGTCGCCCAGGGTTCCGTGCGCCCGCCGCGCCTGGCGGTCATGCAGTGGAAGGGCGGCAAGGGCAAGGATCGTCCGATCGCCTTCATCGGCAAGGGCGTCGTCTTCGACACCGGCGGCATTTCGATCAAGCCGGCCGCCGGCATGGAAGACATGAAGGGCGATATGGGCGGCGCCGCCGCCGTAACCGGCTTGATGCATGTGCTCGCCTCCCGCAAGGCCGCCGTCAACGCCGTTGGCATCATCGGCCTGGTCGAGAACATGCCTGATGGCAACGCCCAGCGTCCGGGGGACATCGTCACCTCCATGTCCGGCCAGACGATCGAGGTGATCAATACCGATGCCGAGGGCCGACTCGTGCTCTGCGACGCGCTTTGGTATTGCAATGATCGCTTCAAGCCGCAGTTCATGATCAATCTCGCCACCCTGACCGGCGCGATCGTCGTGGCGCTCGGCAATGTGCATGCCGGTCTGTTCTCCAATGACGATGAGCTCTCCGGCCAGCTGACGGCGGCCGGCCTTTCGACCAACGAGAAACTCTGGCGCATGCCGCTCGGCAAGGATTACGACAAGCTGATCGACAGCAAGTTCGCCGACATGAAGAACACCGGCGGCCGCCAGGCCGGCTCGATCACCGCAGCACATTTCCTCAAGCGTTTCGTGCAGGACACGCCCTGGGCGCATCTGGATATCGCCGGCACGGCGATGGGCTCGCCGCAGGACGAGATCAACCAATCCTGGGGATCGGGCTTCGGCGTGCGCCTGCTCGACGAGCTCGTTCGCACCCATTATGAAGCCTGATGACCGACATTCTCTTCTATCATCTGACCGAAACCAGGCTGGAAGACGCGCTTCCGCCGCTCATCGACAAAAGCGTCGAGCGCGGCTGGCGCGTCGCCGTTCAGACGCGTGAGCCGGCGCGGCGCGATGCACTCGATGCGCATCTATGGACGTTCCGCGAAGAGAGTTTTCTGCCGCACGGCACCGACGAGGCCGATTTCGCCGAGGACCAGCCGGTGCTTTTGACGGTCACGTCGGACAACGCCAATGCGGCCACGGTGCGTTTCATCGTCGACGGCGCCGAGCCGCCGCCGGCAGCCTCTTACGAGCGTATCGTCTTAATGTTCGACGGTCACGATCAGGAGCAACTGGAAGCAGCGCGCGCGCAATGGAAGAGGCTGAAAGGCGAGGGGCATAACCTCACCTATTGGCAGCAGACGCCGGAAGGGCGGTGGGAGAAGAAGGCCTGAGCAGGCCTCCAGAGTGGTCCTTGCTGTCAGGCTGACAGGCAAGGACCGCCAAGTGGCTCAATCGTGGAAGGCTTCGACGAATTTCCGCTTGCCGAGCATGAAGGCGTCGGCGACATGGCGCAGCGGCGCCAGATCGACATCCGATTTGCCGGCCTTGATGATTTCGGCGAAGCGACGGTAGAGCGAGGGATATTCCTGCTCCGGTTCGGCGAAGGTCAGCGTCCCGTTAATCGAAAGCTTGGCGCCGCCTTCGGCAAGCACCATCTGGCCGGCTGCCGTTTCGGCGACGATGTCCCAGCTCTGCTTGCCGGTCTGGCGCCAGTCGAATTCGGCGCGGACCGGCAGGCCGTCGGCATTGCGGAAATGAATGTCGGCGGCGATCGGCGCATCGCGGTTTTCGGGGAATTCGAGCACGGCCTCGGTGATGAAGATCGGCCGCGGCAGGATGTGGGTGACGATCGACAGCGCATTGATGCCGGGATCGAAAACGCCGAGACCGCCGGCCTGCCAGATCCATTCCTGGTTCGGATGCCAGTGGCGGACGTCTTCCTTCCAGATCACATGCACGCTCTCGATCGTCGTCGAGGCAAGAAACGCCTTGGCGGCTTCGACCGCCGGCGCATAGCGCGAATGCCAGCTGGCAAACAGCGACGCGCCCTGCTTTGCGGCAAGCGCCTCGAGGTCGGCGACTTCGCTCAGCGTCGCACCGGGCGGCTTTTCCAGGAAGACGTGTTTGCCGGCGACGAGCGCCTTATAAGCGGCCTCGTAGCGGTATTGCGGCGGCATGCAGAGCGAAACCGCATCGATCGAGGGCTCGGCGTCGAGCATCGCCTCGATCGTCGTATAGCTGTTGATGCCCTCGACCGTGCCGTGGCGGCTGGCCGTGGCGGCGAGCTTGAAATCGGCGTTCTTGGCGATGGAGGGGAGGTGCTGGTCGCGGACGATCTTGCCGACGCCCACGATGGCGAGATTGATAGGAGACATGGTGTTTCGCTCGAACCTGTGAAAAGTATGATTTATTGCGCTTCTTGTAGCAGAAAGAGGAGCGGCGACAAGCTCTCCTCCTTCATTCATTGCATCATCCTACCCCATGATGGCCCGTCTATCTCATGATAGTTTGGCGAAGGAAGCTGTAACCCATCGCCGCGCGGGCGGCGCGCTCTTGCGAATCGCCGTCGCCGCCATGCCCGCCCAGGCCGAATTCATGGAAGAGCGGCCTATGTCCTGCCTCCTCCAGCCGCGCGGCAAAACGGCGTGCATGCGAGGGATGCACACGGTCGTCATTGGTGGAGCTTTCGATATAGATCGGAGGATAGGCGATCTCGCTCGCCGGCCTGACATTGTGAAGCGGGGAATAACCGAGCATGAAGTCCCGATCCACCGAGACCTCCGGATCGCCATATTCGTCCATCCAGGCTTGCCCGGCGCTGAACAGATGGAAACGTGTCATATCGAGCACCGGCACCTGGCACCAGATCGCGCCGAAATCATGCGGATAGCGCGTCACCATCACGCCGGTCAGCAAGCCGCCATTGCTGCCGCCCTGGCAGGCGATCCGCGACGGCACGGTGTAGCCGCGGGCGACGAGATCGCGGGCGATGGCGACGAAATCGGCAAAGGCCCGGTCTCGCCCCTGCCGTTTGGCGCTGCGATACCAGTCGGGCCCGAATTCGCCACCGCCGCGGATATAGGCCTGTACATAGGCCCCGCCTTCTTCCAGCCAGCGACCGGTCACGCCGGAATAATTCGGCGACAGCGAAACATCGAAGCCGCCATAGCCGTAGATCAGCACCGGCAGCGCGCCCCTGGTCCACTGTCTCGGCAGGACCAGCCGATAGGCAACCCTCGTTCCGTCTTCAGAAACCGCCTCCAGTAGCTCGGATGACATGCCGGTGGCATCGAAATAGCTCGGCGCCACGGCGGTGAAGGCCGGCTCTGGCTGTTTGCTGCGATCGGAGAGTTCGAGGCGGTAGCAGGTGGGCGGCTGCAGGAAACCCTGACCGACAATGTAGAGCGTGTCGTCACCAAGATGCAGATCCGCATAGAGCGGCCTGAAATGCGCCGTCTGCATATCCGCCGGCAGCGCGATCTCGCGCTGTCGGGCATCGGGCCTCGTCAGGTCGAGCACCATGAGACGCGGACGCAGCCGATCGGAGATGATGAACACGCACCATTCACGCATCAGCATCATCTGCGAGACGGACTGGCCCTCGCCAGGCTGAAACAGGATCCGCTCCGGCCCGAGCGGACCTGTCGCCGAGCCGGGATCGAAGCGCTGCAGCACCAGGCTGCCGGTGGGAACGCGCTCATCGGTCTTTGCCCGCCAGAGGCAATGATCGTGATTGAACTGGAAGTCCGCTTCCTTGGGCAGATCGATGCGCCGCTGCGTGCCGTCGTCGGCAGTCAGGAAGGCGCTGGCGACGCCGATCTCATGGGCAGCGACGAAGATGTCGATCAATCCGGCATCCGCCGAGGTGCCCGACAGGGCAGGGTCGATAACGAGATTGAAGCCATAGACGTCCTCGTCGGCGGCTTCGAACATGACGGCGGCATCTTCCGGCCGCTGCCCGCGCTTCAGTCGCCGCCCGACGCGCGGCCATCCGGAGCGGGTTGCCGAAAATCGGTCGATCGAACCGAAATAGCAGATCTCGTCGCGGCTTAGCCAGTTGGCATGCGATCGTGCCGCCGGCGTGTCGAAGCCGCCCTCGACGATCTCTTTGCTCTCTGCGTTGAATTCGAGCAGGCGGAGAAGATCGGAGCCGCCGTCCGAAAGTGTGAGCAGCACGCGCGTCGGCTCCCACGGGCAGGTGACGACGCCGCGCCAGGTCCAGCGCTTGCCTTCACTGAGGCAGAAGGCGTCGAGGTCGAAGACCACCTCCCAACCGGCCTCCGGCAGCGGCTGCTGATCGGCCGGCAGACGCAGCCAGACGCCGAGCGGATTGTCCTTGCTCTGCCGGAAATCGAACAGCCAGCCGCCGCGGCGCATCGCCACGATCAGCCGGTCCTGCCGCTCGATCAGGGTTTTGATCGCGTCGCGATCCCTGGCGAATTCCGGCGTTCTCAATACCGCGTCGGACAGCGCGTTATGTTCGTCGATGAACTGGCGGGTGCGCGGATCCTCGTCCGCTTCGAGATGAAGGTTCATGTCCCTACCGGCTTCAGTTGACGTCGATCAGATCTAGGCAGCCGGTCTCGAGTTGACAACCCGCGTTCGCGGGTCATCACGAAATCGGCCGAAGCGACGAGGTTGTTGGGGGGGCGCGTCTTCTTGAACTTCAGCGTCACGACCTTGTAGCCTTCGGCTTCGAGTTTCGAAAGCAGGGTCGGCAACATCTTCGCCGTGCGCTTGTGGATGTCATGCATGAGAATGATGCCGTGGCCGCGCTTGTGCAACTGGTCCATCGTCCGCTGCGTTACGGAGGCCGGCGTCGTGGTGAAATAGTCCTTGCTGTCGATGTCGAGATCCATGACCACCATGTCGCGCATGGCGAGGGTGGCGCGACTGTGGCTATCCCGCCATCGCTTCTTCGTATTCCGACGACAGCATCAGCCATTCTTCCTCGGCAGCAGCGAGTTTTGCCGCGGCCTCGCCGCGCTGCTTTGCCTTTTCGGCGGCCTTGGCGGGCGTTTTCTCGTAGAGGGCGGGATTTGCAAGTTCCGCGTCAAGCGCCTGAATCTGTTTCTCCAGCTTGGCCGTCAAGGATTCGATTTCGTTGATCTTTTTCTTCAGCGGCGTCAGCGAAGCGCGCCGCTCCGCATTGAGCTTGCGTTGATCGGCCTTGGAGGTCGCATCGTCAGCCGGCTGCAGCTTTTCTTCTTTTTTTTTGCCCGAGGCGACGATCAGGTCGCGATATTCGTCCATATCGCCTTCGAAGGCGGTGACGGTGCCGCCGTTGACCAGCCAGAGCCGGTCGACCGTCGCCTCGATCAGGTGACGGTCGTGCGAGATCAGGATGACGGCGCCTTCGTAATCGTTCAGCGCCTCGATCAGTGCGCGCCGGCTGTCGATGTCGAGATGGTTGGTCGGCTCGTCGAGGATGAGCAGGTTCGGCGCATGGAAGGCGGCAAGCCCCATCAGCAGGCGGGCTTTTTCGCCGCCGGAAAGATCCTTGGCGGCGGTAGCCATCTTCTCGGTCGCCAGTCCCATCTGGGCGACACGGGCGCGCACTTTGGCCTCCGGGTCGCCAGGCATCAGCCGCCGCACATGCTCCACCGCCGACTGCTCGGGGATAAGGTCGTCGAGCTGGTGCTGCGCGAAAAAGCCGATCTTCAGGGAGGGTGCGAGCTTCACTTCGCCACTCTCCGGGGCAAGCCTGCCGGAGATGAATTTCGCGAAGGTTGATTTGCCGTTTCCGTTCGAACCGAGAAGGGCGATGCGATCGTCATTGTCGATGCGCAGATTGAGGTTCTTCAGGATCGGTTTGCCTGGCTGGTAGCCGACGGCGCCGCCCTGGACCGCGACGATCGGCGATGCCGGCTGCTTTTCGGGCTCGGGAAAGGTGATCGGCTGTACGTGGTCCTCGATGACGGCCGCAACCGTGCCCATGCGCTCGAGCGCCTTGACGCGCGACTGCGCCTGCCGGGCCTTGGAGGCCTTGGCCTTGAAGCGATCGATGAAGCTCTGCAGATGTTTGCGCGCCGCCTCGTTCTTGGCCTTGGCCTTCGTCTGGAGTTCGTCGGCTTCCGCCTTCTGCCGCTCGAACTGATCGTAATTGCCGCGGTAGAAGGTGAGCTTTTTCTGGTCGAGATGGACGATGGAATTGACCGCATTGTTCAAGAGGTCGCGATCGTGGCTGATGATGATCACAGTGTGCGGATAGCGGCGGATGTAATCCTCCAGCCACATCGTGCCTTCGAGGTCGAGATAGTTGGTCGGCTCGTCGAGCAGAAGCAGGTCCGGCTCGGCAAACAGCACGGCGGCGAGCGCCACGCGCATGCGCCAGCCGCCCGAGAAGGAGGAAGCGGGACGGGCTTGCGCGTCCCTGTCGAAGCCGAGGCCGGCAAGAATGCTCGCGGCGCGCGCCTCGGCCGAATGCGCGTCGATATCGACGAGGCGCATCTGGATTTCGGCGATGCGGTGCGGATCGCTTGCCGTTTCCGCTTCGGCAAGCAGGGCCGCGCGCTCCTTGTCGGCGGCAAGCACGATCTCGATCAGGGGCTGCTCGGTCCCCGGCGCTTCCTGGGCCACCTGGCCGATGCGTGCCGCCTTCGGGATCGACACCGATCCGGTCTCCGAGCCGAGATCGCCGGTAATGACGCGAAACAGCGTGGACTTGCCGGCGCCGTTACGGCCGACGAGGCCGGCCTTGGTGCCCGAAGGCAGCGACAGGCTGGCATTGTCGAGAAGCAGGCGCCCGGCTATGCGGGCGGAAATTTCGGTGAGCGTGATCATGGCCGGCGTTTTGGCCGAAAGCGCCGGCCAAGGCAAGAGCGCTTGGCGCCGGTCAGCTTGCTTGCCGGCCCGGCAAGGCTCTTATCCGCCGCAAGAGATCGAAACCGCCTCAGCGGCCGAAGGCCTGCACCGGCTGGCGCGGGTTCGATTGAGCGGCGAGAAGGGCGACGCGGGCATTGGCCTGCAATTGCCCCGGTGTTGCCGCGTCCGTGCTGAGCGCCACGCCGACCGAGATGGTCAGCCTGCCGCTATCGCCCTTGTCTGAGGTCGCGAAGACCAGATTGTCTTCGACGGAGGCGCGCAGGCGCTCGGCAATCGCCATCGCATCCTGCATGCCGACATTGGAAAACAGCAGGGCGAATTCGTCCGCCTCGGTGCGGGCGACGAAGTCGTTCTTCTTGACCGATTTTTGGAAGAGGCCGGCGAGCTTCTTCAGGATCTTGTTGCCGGCCGGCGTGCCATATCTCTCATTGAGATCGGTGAAATTGTCGACATCGACCATGACAAGCGCACTGCCGGCGGCACCCTCTTCGCGCTCGTAGAGGTCGGCGATCACGCGGTTGAGCGCGATGCGATTGGGAAGTCCGGTGATCCTGTCGGCGACGGCGGCCGCCTGCATCGCCGAAATGCCGCGCTCGAGCGTTTCCAGCCTCTTGATATCATCCGCCAGCCTGGCGCCGATTTGCATTTCCGCCGACGATACGCTCGTCAGCGAGGCCGAGAGATAGTCGAGCTCGCCGATGAAGGCGGCAAGGCTCTGGTCCTCATGGCTGGAGACGGATTTCAGGATCGTGTCGCAGGCGCGCGCAAAGGCATCCCGGTACCGCATCCCTTCGGCAAGCCTCTCCGCTACCTCACGCAGCAAACGGCTCGCCTCGTTGCGCGACGTCTCGCCTGCCAGCCCGCAATGGCCGACGAGGCGGTATTTCAGCCCGAGCTCGTCAAGCAACGCTTGGTGCGGGTGAGGCCCGAGCGCAGCGATATCCTGGGCGAGACCTGCGTTGAGCCCGACGATTGCCTCATGGAAGAGTTCATAGTTGCGCGGCAGCCCGGCGACGTTGAGACGCGCCATGTGCTGGGCGATCTTCTGGATGTCCGCGATGGGCCCAGGGCGTGTCTCGCGCGGCACCAATGCGTTTGCGCTTGCATTCTGCATGACGATCCCTCGCGGCCCCGGCCTTTTCCGTCATTCCGCTATGCCCGCAAGCTTTTAAGAGAGGCTGAATCTGAGGGTGGGAAGCGCTGGATTCCAGGCGCAACCGGTAAAGGCGGTTAATGCCCTGTTGATACGGAGACGCTCACATCCACTCGCGGCCCTCGCTGCGCAGGAAATAGATCAGGTCGAGCCCAAGGCTCGGCTTGCCGAGCGCCGTCAGCGTCATGTGGCACTGGCCGCGATGGTGGGTCTGGTGGTTGAAGAGATGGGAGAGCGCGGTCCACAGCGGCTGTGTAATCGCGATCGGTTGGCTCACCGGCGAGTAGGTGAAGTTGGCAGCAAGGCTTGTCTCGTCCAGCGTGCCCGTCCAGCCAATGATCCGCTCGTCCTCTGCCTTGCGTGCAACGGCAAGCGCATCGAACTCCTCGAAAAGCACGGCATCGAGGCTCATCGGCGCCTCGCCGGTGCCGGTGAAGCGCTTCATCCATATTCGGTCGGCAACGAGCAGATGGTTGAGGGTTCGATGCAGCGAGCCGAAGAAGGCGCCGCGGTCGCTGCGGAATTCCGCATCGCTGAGTTCGGCCGCCGCCGCATAGACCTGGGCATTGGCCCAGCGATTATAGGCGGCGAACATCCTGTAGTGCCTGAGCATGTGCTCCTCCTGTCCTGGGAAGGGCAATCAAGAGCCTTTCCTGGTTAGATTGAATCATTCTGTTGGCTCAAACGGAGTCGGATGGTCGACCGGCCGGCGCGCGTCGTAGCCCAGCTCTACGGCCAAGCCGGCCGGTCGATCAGCCGGCCCGTTTCAGCCAACCCTCCCGCAGATTTGCCTGGCAAATCTGCAAGACTCAAAAGCGCCGGACGCACTTATCGCTTCGCCATAGCGAAGCGGTGCGGCCGGTGGGCCGGGCATCTTTCCGCCAGGATCAGAGGCGATCGGCTCGGACATACCTGGGGGTATGCCCATCGCCAATCGCCTCTGCCCTGACGAAAACCTGCTCCGGCAGAATGCTTCAATCTAACCAGGAAAGGCTCTAGCTTGCTTCCGCAGAAATCGCAGTGATGACGCCATGAAATTTCCTGATTTGATCGCGGGCGCGTTCTGTCGTCGAATGCAGGGAGTTGCGATCACGAAAGGACTGTCATGACCAGAGCTCTCTATTCCCTCTGCGGCGCCGATGAGCGGCGCTTCTTTTCGCCCCATTGCTGGAAGGCGGTGATGGCGCTGGCGCATAAGGGACTCGATTTCGAAGAGATTCCGACGACCTACGCCCGCATCCGCGAAATCGGCGGCGGTGTCTCGCCGACTCTGCCCGTCCTCGACGACAATGGCAGGCTGATCCCCGACAGTTTCGCCATCGCTCTCTATCTGGAGGAGGCCTATCCGACGCGGCCGTCGCTCTTCAACGGCGAGGGCGGCAAGGCGCTGTCACGCATGGTGGAAGGCTATTCGCAGATGATCATCCATCCGGCGATCATGCGGATCGGGCTTCTCGACATCCATGCGATCCTCGACGAGGGAGACAAGGCCTATTTCCGTGAAAGCCGCGAGGCTCGTCTTGGCAAATCGTTTGACGTCATTGCCGCCGATAGCGAGGCGGAGAAAGCCGCCTTCGGCGCCAAGCTGGAGCCGCTGCGGCATATGCTGAAGTTCCAGCCCTTCATCGGCGGGCAGACGCCGCTCTTTGCCGACTATATCGTCTTCGGCGCGCTGCAATGGCTGCGTGTCTGCACCGGCCTTGCAATGCTCGCGGCCGACGATCCGGTCCTGGGCTGGTTCGAACGCTGCCTCGATCTTCATGAAAGCCGCGGCCGGACTGTGACAGCGGCGTGAAATTGCCGCCTACCTCTTGTTTTCGGGCGTTGGGGCGGGTAAAGACCGCCCACTTTTCCCGAGAAAACAGAGGATTTGACTATGGCGATTGAACGCACCTTCTCGATGATCAAGCCGGACGCAACCAAGCGCAACCTGACGGGTGCCATCACCAAGATGCTCGAAGATGCCGGCCTGCGCGTCGTCGCCTCGAAGCGCGTCTGGATGAGCCGCCGCGAAGCCGAAGGCTTCTACGCCGTTCACAAGGATCGTCCCTTCTTCGGCGAACTGGTCGAAGGCATGACCTCCGGCCCGACCGTCGTCCAGGTTCTGGAAGGCGAAGGTGCCATCCTGAAGAACCGCGAGATCATGGGCGCGACCAACCCGGCAAACGCTGATGAAGGCACGATCCGCAAGGTTCATGCGCTGTCGATCGGCGAAAACTCGGTTCACGGCTCGGACGCTCCGGAAACCGCTGCCCAGGAAATCAAGTACTGGTTCTCCGACACCGAAATCGTCGGCTGAGGCCATAGGTCGGCATTCGCTTCCAATGCCTTGAATTGACTCTCGAAAGCCGGGGCTTCGCTCCGGCTTTTTTATGCCGGGCATTTGTCGGTGTTCGAGAAATCGACGCTGCCGTCCGGCTTGAAGACCTCCGGGTTCTTGTCATAAAACGCACCCAGGACGAGCGGCTTGCTCGGCAGCACGGTCTGGTCGAGGTCGGAGCGGAACTGCGTCTTCAATTCCTGCAGCACCTTGCCGTCCTTGTCGACCAGCCGGATGCTGACGGAATAGGGGCGGTCCTTGCGCACGCAATGCAGGTTTTGGCTCTGCAGCGCGATCTTGTCGTCGATCGGGTAGACTTTCTGGTTCAGCACCAGCGGCGCGCCGCCCTGAGGATTTTCGAATTCGGCGATGATGACCGAGCCGTCAGGGATGGGACCGGTCTTCTTCAGCGTCAGCAGATAGGTGGCGCTCGCTACCCGATAGTTGAAGACGAACAGATGGCCAGTGACCTCGACCAGATTCTCGGCCTCGCGCCGGCAGGCGGACAGCACGAGGCCGATTGCTGTCGCCGTGACGATCAGATGTTTCCGCATGGGATTTCCTCCTTCTTGCGGCGATAATGCCGGTTCGCCTTGGCGCGGTTGCCGCAGACCGCCATGTCGCACCAGGCCCGGCTCCTGTTCTTGCTGCGGTCGATAAACAGCCAGCCGCAATTGCCGCAGATCTTCATGCGTTCCGAATCGGGCATGGCGATCAGTCGCAGCACCGAATGGGCGGTCGCCGCCGCCACGCTGCCGGGGTTTGCTTCGCGCAGCACCTTCGCTACCGCCTCCAGCAGTGCCGCCAGCGATTGGTCGTCGCCGCCCGTCAGTATACGCTCGCGGAAATAGAGGTCGATCGCTTCCCGCAGCGCGATGAAATCCGCCTCGTTTTCCTTAGCCACCGGGGCGATATTGCCGAAGAGGGCGCGTTCGGCGCAGAATTCGGCGGCAGCGTGCGGAAAGTCGCGCATCTGATTGCTGACAGCGAAGCGGTCGATCCGCCGTGCTGCATCGTGGCGCAGAACGACGCTGTTGGCGACATCGAGCGCCAATGCGCCGCCGGCAAAACGGTGAGGGGTCCAGGAAAAGCTCATCATAAAATTATAACTGGTGAAATGAGTTTTACCAGTTATAATTTTGGTGACGCGGAGTGTCCGGAATGGCCTATCTTCTGCAGCAGCTGGCGAATGCGGTTCCGCTTGCCGCCCTCTATGCCGCGCTCGCCTTCGGTTATGCCGTCGCCTTCGGCGTCACCAAGCGAGCCGATATCACCTATGGGGCGATCTTCGCCTTCTCCGGCCAGATCCTGCTGCTTTTCACCGAGCTCGCCTTCAACCGCTTCTGGCTGGTGCTGCCGGCCGCCCTTGCCGTCGGCGCCTGTGCCGCGATCGCCTATTCGCTGGCGGCGGGCATCTGGATCGGCCGCTCGATCATGCTGCCGCTGGTCAGCAAGTCGCCGAACACAGTCATCGTCGCTGCCCTCGGCATCATGATCGTGCTGATGGAAACCGCCCGGCTCGCCGCCGATACTAGGGCGATCTGGCTGCCGCCGTTTCTGAACGACACGGTCGTCTTCTGGAGCGATGGGCCGTTCGAGGTGACGCTCACCCATATCCAGCTGATCGATACCGCACTGATGGCGGCCATCGTCGCAGTGGGTACGCTGATCCTCCGGCGCACCGCCTGGGGCCGCCTCTGGCGCGCGGTCACCGACGATCCACTGGCCGCCGAGCTCTGCGGCACCAGCGCCAGCCGCGTCTTCCTCGTCGCCTATGTGGCCGCCGCCCTCGTTGCCACGATCTGCGGCATCCTCGCCACTTTCTATTACGGTTCGATGGATTTCGGCGCCGGCCTGATGTTCGGGCTGAAGGTGCTGCTGATCGCCGCTGTCGGCGGCTATTCCGATCCGCTGCGCTCGGCCGGCGGCGCCGCCGGGCTTGCCGTCGTCGAAACCCTATGGGGCGCCTACGGCCCCTTCGTCTGGCGCGATCTCGTCATCTTCTCGCTGCTCGTCCTATTGCTGGTCATGAGCCGCAGGGAGCGCGTGGTGCTCTGAGCAATTCCAGCAAAAGTGCGCAGCGGTTTTGCGTCCGGAATTGCGTAAAACAAGAAGAGCAGCGCATTTCCGTTGCTCGGATAATCAGGAAATGCGCTGATTTATTTCCACTTGTCGCGCGCCGCGTCGTCGGCGTCTTTCGCCGCGACCCAGTCGCCGGCAGCGCCGTCCTTGCCGTGTTCTTTCTTCCAGAAAGGGGCCGCGGTCTTCAGGAAATCCATGACGAAGTTGGCGCCGTCGAACGCCGCCTGCCGGTGCGGCGCGGCCGCAACGACGAGGACGATATTCTCGCCCACAGCGATCTTGCCGTAGCGGTGGATCGCAGTCAGGCCAAGCAGCCCGAAACGCTCGACGGCAAGTTTGCCGATGCGGGCCATCTCGGCTTCGGCCATGCCGGGATAATGCTCGAGTTCCAGCGCCGCCAGCACACCGCCGTCATCGCGGCAGAGGCCGGAGAAGGTAACGACCGCGCCGATGCCGGGCTTGCCCTTGGAGAGCAGGTCGACTTCGGCCTGCAGGTCGAAGTCGTCGCGCTGGACGCGGATGGTGGGGGTGATGGTCACCACAGGGGCCTCCGCTGCTTTGATGCGCTGCCGTATCCCCAACCTCCCTCATTCCTGTGCTTGTCACAGGAATCCAGCCACCGCGCGTCGGCGCGGTGAATGACTTTTTCCTTTTGGCAAGTGCTTCTCTCGCGCCCAAGGACTTGGGCGCACTGGATTCCTGTGACAAGCACAGGAATGAGGGAGAGAAGGGAAAACGCAGTCGTACCCATTGGCAGCTTTCCAAAGCCCAGGCGGATGAGTCTTATCCCCCCGTCATCGGCGGAAAAATCCCAATCTCGCGGGCGCCCGATATCGGCTCGTCATGCTGGACATGCTCCATATCGAGCGCCACCCTGATCACCTCGGGATATTGAAGTGCGGCCTCATATTCTTCGCCCAGCGTCTTCAAATGATTCAGAAGATCGGCGACGGTGACGACGGAGGAGGGGAGGTCGATCTCCTCCTCACCCTTGCCGATGCGCTCGCGCACCCAGGCGAAATAGACAAGCCGCGTCATTCCTCGTCATCCACGATATGTTTCAACCCGGCGCGGAAATAGTCGTAGCCGGTATAGATGGTCAGCAATGCTGCGATCCACAACAGTGCGATACCGGTCTGCGTCGTATAGGGGAAAATCTCGTCGCCGGCAGGACCCGCGAGCAGGAAGGCGATGGCGACGAGCTGCAGCGTCGTCTTCCATTTGGCAATACGTGTCACCGGCACGCTGACCTTCAGCGCCGCCAGATATTCACGCAGGCCGGACACCAGGATCTCGCGGCAGAGAATGGTGATCGCCGCCCAGATCGACCAGCCGGCGATGGTCTGGTCGGCCGCGACCAGCAGCAGGATCGAGGCGACCAGCAGTTTGTCGGCGATCGGATCGAGCATGCGGCCGATATTCGACGTCTGGTTCCAGATGCGGGCGAGATAGCCGTCGAGGAAATCGGTGAGCGAGGCGATGATGAAGATCCACAGCGCCACCCAGCGCGCCGTATTGCTGATCGACAGCCTGCCCTCGATGAAAAAGCAGAGCACGATCACCGGCACGGCAAGGATGCGGCCGTAAGTCAGAAGGTTGGGAAGGCTGTACGCACGCGATGCCATGGATCGTTTCTCTGATTGATGCGCCGCGATAGCGCCGCGCGTCTTGACGAAAATCGATTCCGATTTTCGGGCCGATGCCGTAGATGACGGCTTTGAGCGTAGACCGTCAACATTGTTTCTGTCTTTTCGTCCCCTTTGCGTGGAATTTGCGACGGACGGCGGTTATTTCGCGGCGTCGTCGTGGAAATGGTTGTAGACCTGCTTGGCAACGGCCTCCGAAATGCCTTCTACCGCCATCAGGTCGGACAGAGCGGCGCGCGAAACCGCTTTCGCGGTGCCGAAATGCTGCAGCAGCGCCCGCTTGCGCGACGGGCCGATGCCGCCGATCTCGTCGAGCGGGTTCTTGACCATTTCTTTCTTGCGCCGCGCCCGGTGCGAGCCGATCGCGAAGCGATGCGCCTCGTCGCGCATGCGCTGGATGAAGTAGAGCACCGGATCGCGCGGCGGCAGCGTGAAGCTCTCGCGCCCTGGCGGAAAAAAACGCTCGCGCCCGGCATCGCGGTCGACACCCTTGGCTATGCCGATCGCCATGACGCTGTCAGTGATGCCGAGCTCGGCGAGGATGGCGCGCACCGCCGTCATCTGCCCCTGGCCGCCATCGATCAGGATCACATCGGGCCAGGCTGGGAAGGGCATGTCGGCGGCGTCGGCAGCAGCTGCCTGCGCCGTCCGGTCGGGAATGCCTTCCTCCTTGATCAGCCGCGAGAACCGCCGTGTCATCACCTCTTTCATCATGCCGAAGTCGTCGCCGGGAGTGATGTCGGTCGATTTGATGTTGAACTTGCGGTACTGGTTCTTCACGAAACCTTCCGGCCCCGCCACTACCATGCCGCCGACGGCATTGGTGCCCATGATATGTGAGTTGTCGTAGATTTCGATGCGCTGCGGCGCATAGGCAAGCCCGAAGGTCTCCTTGAAGCCCTCGAGCAGTCGTGACTGCGACGCCGTCTCGGCAAGCTTTCGCCCATGCGCCTCGCGCGCATTGCCGATGACGTGCTCGACGAGATCGCGCTTTTCGCCCCGCTGCGGCACGAGGATGGAAACCTTGTGACCGGCCTTTTCGCTGAGTGCGGCGGCGAGCAGTTCCAGTTCCTCGACCGTCTCCGACAGCATGATCTGCTTCGGCACCGGCTTGTCGTCGTAAAACTGCGCCAGAAAAGCATTCAGCACTTCGGCGCCGGAAAGCTGCGGGTCGGCCTTCGGAAAATAGGCGCGGTTGCCCCAGTTCTGACCGGTGCGGAAGAAGAAGACCTGGATGCAGGAGACGCCGCCTTCGTGATGGATGGCGAAAACGTCCGCTTCCTCAACGCCGGCCGGATTGATGCCCTGGTGGCTCTGCACATGCGAAAGTGCCGCCAGGCGATCGCGATAGATCGCCGCCCGCTCGAAGTCGAGATCCTCGGCGGCCTGGTTCATCGCTTCGGCCATATGCGACTTCACCTTCTGGCTTTTGCCCGAAAGGAAGTCCTTCGCCTCCTGCACCAGTTCGGCGTAACCCTCGTCGCTGACCTCATGGGTGCAGGGCCCGGAGCAGCGCTTGATCTGATAGAGCAGGCAGGGGCGGGTGCGCGTTTCGAAGACGCTGTCGGTGCAGGTGCGGATCAGGAAGGCGCGTTGCAGCGAATTGATCGTCCGCCCGACCGCGCCCGCCGACGCGAAAGGTCCGAAATAGTCGCCCTTTCGCGCCCTGGCGCCGCGATGCTTGAAAATCGCCGGCGCCCGGTGATCGCCGGTGATCAAAATATAGGGAAACGACTTGTCGTCGCGCAGCAGCACGTTAAAGCGCGGCCGCAAGCGCTTGATCAGATTCGCTTCCAAGAGCAGCGCTTCGGTTTCCGTGCGCGTCGTCACGAATTCCATATTCGCCGTCTGGCGCACCATCTGGGCAATGCGGTTGGAATGCACGCGGCCGACCGCGTAATTGCCGACACGCTTCTTCAGGCTGCGCGCCTTGCCGACATAAAGTACGTCACCTTCGGCATTGAACATGCGGTAGACGCCGGGACTGTTCGGCAGGCGTTTGACGAATTCGCCGATCAGTTCGGCGCCGATGAGCCCAGTCTCGTTGAGGCTGCCGGCGTTCCAGTCGACCGCCGCCGCGAGGGGGGCGGCGGAAACCTCGCCTTCCACCTCGATCTCGTCTTCGCTCTCATCCGTTTCGTCGTAGAGAACGCCGCCATCCAGCAGCTTTCGTCCGTTCATTCCGTAATCTCCGCCACATCGGGCGTCTGCCAGGCGAGGTGCTGGCCGCCGTCGAGGGCAATCATCTGGCCGGTGATCGAGGGCGTGTCGAAGAGGAAGCGAATCGTTCGTCCGAACTCGCCGAATCCCGGCCCCGCCTTCATGATAAGCCCGTCGATCTGAGCCTGGAAGTCCTCTTCCGATTGCCGCGCGCTGCGCACCGTCGGGCCGGGGCCGATGGCGTTGACGCGCAGCTTCGGCGCAAAGGTCTGCGCCATCGTCTGCGTCGCCGTCCAGAGTGCCGCCTTGGAGAGCGTATAGGAATAGAAGCCCGGATTGAGCGCCCAGACGCGCTGGTCGATGATGTTGACGATCAGTCCGGTCGCATCATCAGGCAGCTGTTCGGCAAAGGCTGCGGCAAGAATCGAGGGCGCGCGCACATGGATATCGAAATGCTGCGCCCATGCTTCCGCATCGAAACTGCGGGCCGAATCCTGACGGAAGATCGAGGCGTTGTTGACGAGCAGATCGATCGGACCGAGCGCCTCCGCCGCTCTTTTTATGAGGGCGCCGGTTTCGCCGCTATCGGTAAGGTCGGCTTTGAGCGCGAGCGCCCGATATCCCTTCCGCCGCAATTCCGCCGCCAGTTCTTCGGCTTCGCCGAGGGAGCCGTTCGCGTGAATCGCAACGGAAAAGCCATTTGCAGCAAGGTCTTCGGCAATTGCCCGGCCTATTCTCTTGGCAGCCCCCGTTATCAGGGCCGCGCGAAGTCTTTCGTCGTTCAAAATCTAGCCTTCTGATCCCGCGAGTCTGTTTGTCGACTATATAGGGGCGGGCGGAGATTATATAAATAGGCCGCTGCGGTTGCCATCGTTGCCCTGATATTCTATGTATTATTTAAGAATGCGATTTCCTAAAATAAGTATTTTTAGTTTAACCCTTCAGTAGGGTTAATGAAGTGTATGTTGCGCTCAAGCAACATCGAATTTCAGCCATGTGGCCGCCACAATGATATCACAATTTGGCTCTTTCAAATCCGCATTTCAGTTTCAATTTCAGTCCCGATCCGGAAGGGACATCTGGCAATTTCCCCGCCAATGCTTCGCTGATAGACAGATGAAAAGCGGCGCGGGACTGAAAGGAGAAAAGTATGCGTGTACTCATTGCTGGCCTCATGGCCTCTGCTTTTGCAATCGCGGGCGTCTCGGCAGCTCAGGCGGCCGATGCCGTCGATCAGGTTCCGGAAGCACCGGTCGCCCAGGACGCCCCGGTCAAGCCGGCCGGCAACTGGGAGGGCTTCTACCTCGGCGGCGCCGGCACCTACAACATGGGTGACTTCGGTTCCGACCGTCACACCTATGGTTTCGGCGGCCAGGTCTTCACCGGCTATAACTGGCAGGCCGGCCAGATCGTCTACGGCGTTGAATCTGACCTCGGCTACAGCGGCGACGACGTTTCCTCGGGCGGCGTCGAGAACAAGTATGGCTGGAACGGCTCCGTCCGTGGCCGCGTCGGCTACGACATGAACCCCTTCCTGCTCTACGGTACCGCCGGTCTTGCCCTCGGCAACATCAAGGTTTCCGATGACACCTCGGACGAAAGCAAGACGGCTTACGGCTATACGGTCGGCGCCGGCGTCGAAGCCTTCGTGACTAACAACATCACGACGCGCCTGGAATATCGCTACACCGACTACCAGAGCAAGGATTACGACCTCGACTCCGGCAGCTTCTCGCGCGGTTACGACGAGAACAGCGTCAAGCTCGGTATCGGCGTCAAGTTCTAAGCCGACTGGACAGAAATACGAGGAAGCCGGGCACGTCGCCCGGCTTTTTTGTTGGCTCGATCCTCGTAAATCGGCTGCCGGATCAGGCGCTGGCCTTGAGCTCGCTATGAGCGGGGAATTTCTTTTCGAATTGCTCCAGCCAGTCGATCAACGGTCCATGATCGGCTTCCCACTGGTCTTTGAAGCGCAGGTCGAGATAGTCGAGCATGGCGGCGAGTGCAAAATGCCCGCCATTGAGCTTCTTTCCGAGTTTCGGCGGCTTGGCGCTGAGATGGGCAAGCCCGGCCGTCACCTTCTTCCATTGCCGGTCGATCCAGGGCTGATGGACCTTTTCCTCGTCGCGGAAGCGCCGCTCGTAGACGATCGTGAGCAGGCAGTCGCAAATGCCGTCGCACAGTGCTTCGAGCACTTCTGCATCCGTGCGTTTGCCATTTTTGGAAGGATAGAGCCCGCCCTTCGTCAGCCGGTCGAAATAATGCATGATTGCCACGCTGTCGAAGATCGACGCCCCGTCATCCGTCAGAAGCGTCGGAATTTTCCCGAGTGGATTGTTGTCCACCAGGATCGCAGGCCCGGTATTGGTGTCGACTCGGACGGCGTTCAGCTCGATACCGAGGAAATGCGCGGCCATCCGCACCTTGCTGGAATAGGGCGATGCGGGCGAACAGAGGAGCTTCATGGGACACCTGACGAGATTGTGAATGGCGCGGACTATCCCCGAAGCCGATGGTAGGGTCAATCGCCCTTGGCCGTCTTGTTCTCGCCGCGCAGCCAGAAGGCGCGTTGCGAGGCGAAGCGGTCCTGCGCCAGGTGGTCCTTCAGCGCGGGAAGCATCTGGTGCAACTCGTCCTTCAGGGTGAAGGGCGGATTGACGATGACGAGGCCTGAGCCGGTCAGTCCTGTCGTGCCGCGATCGCTGCGCACGGTCAGTTCGGCGCAGAGCATTTTCGGAATGTCGAGCGCCTGCAGCGTCTCGTGGAATTCCTTGATCGGCGCGCCCTTCTTCAGCGGATACCACAGGCAATAGGTGCCGCCGGGAAAGCGCCGATAGGCCCTCTCCAGCCCCTTGGCCAGGCGCTGATATTCGTCCTCTTCCTCGAAGGGCGGATCGACGAGCACGATTCCGCGCTTTTCCTTCGGCGGCAGATGCGCGCCGAGCGCCAGCCAGCCGTCGAGTTCGGTGATGCGCGCATGGTGATCGCCTTCGAACAGCCGGTGCAGACGCGCATAGTCCTCGGGATGCAGCTCCATCGCCGACAGCCTGTCCTGCGGCCGGAACAGCATGCGCGCCAGTTTCGGCGATCCGGGATAAAAGCGGATGCCGCCCTCCGGATTGAGTTCGCGAATTGCCGAGAGGTAGGGTTCCAGCAGCTCGGAAACCTGCGGTCCGAGGTCGGCCTCCATCAGCTTGCCGATGCCCTCAAGCCATTCGCCGGTTTTCTGCGCCTCCTCGGAGGAAAGGTCGTAGAGGCCGATGCCGGCATGCGTGTCGAGCACGCGGAAGCCGCCATCCTTCTTCTGCATGTAGCGGATCAGCCGCGCCAGCACGGCATGTTTCAGCACATCGGCAAAATTGCCCGCATGGTAGATGTGGCGGTAGTTCATTTTCGCTGATGTCCGTATGAATTCGCGTCATGGGGAGTTTTTCTGGCTTTTGGCCATTCAAGCCTTGGAATATACAAATGCCATGAACATTGCGACCCCCATCGACGCCAAATCCCCGAAGCCGGACACCAGGCTGGGCCACACGGCCTGCCCGCACGACTGTCCCTCCACCTGCGCGCTGGAGGTCGAACTATTTGAGGATGGCCGCATCGGCCGCGTGCGCGGCGCCAATGATCATTCCTACACCGCGGGCGTCATCTGCGCCAAGGTCGCCCGTTATGCCGAGCGGCTCTATCATCCCGACCGGCTGATGTATCCCTTGCGCCGCAGCGGTGCCAAGGGGGCAGGGCAATGGCAGCAGATTTCCTGGGACGATGCGCTGGACGAGATCGCCGAAGCCTTCGTGAAGGCCGAGGCTAAAGACGGCAGCGAGGCCATCTGGCCCTATTTCTACGCCGGCACCATGGGCTGGGTACAGCGCGATTCGATCGACCGCCTGCGCCACGCCAAGCGCTATTCCGGCTTCTTCTCCTCGATCTGCACCAATCCGGCCTGGACCGGCTTCACCATGGCGACCGGCACGCTGCGCGGCCCCGATCCGCGCGAGATGGGCCGAACCGATTGCGTCGTCATCTGGGGCACCAATGCGGTCTCGACACAGGTCAACGTCATGACCCACGCCATCAAGGCGCGCAAGGAGCGCGGCGCCAAGATCGTCGTCATCGACATTTACGACAACCCGACGATGAAGCAGGCCGACATGGCCTTGATCGTCGGGCCCGGCACCGATGCGGCACTTGCCTGCGCCGTCATGCACGTCGCCTTCCGCGACGGCTATGCCGACCGGAATTACATGGCGCGCTATGCCGACGATCCCGCCGGCCTCGAAGCGCATCTGAAAACCAGGACGCCGCAATGGGCGGCCGAGATCACCGGCCTTTCGGTCGAAGAGATCGAAGCCTTCGCCCGCCTTGTCGGCACGACGAAGAAGACCTTTTTCCGCCTGGGCTACGGCTTCACCCGCCAGCGCAACGGCGCGGTCGCGATGCATGCGGCCGCCTCGGTCGCCACCGTCCTCGGCTCCTGGCAATATGAGGGCGGCGGCGCCTTCCATTCCAACAGCGATATCTTCCGCATGAACAATGCGGAACTGACCGGCCGGTCGATGAAGGATGCCGATATCCGCATGCTCGATCAGTCGCAGATCGGCCGCGTTCTCACCGGCGACCCCGTGGCGCTGCGCCATCGAGGCCCGGTGACGGCGATGCTGATCCAGAACACCAATCCGGCAAACATCGCCCCCGAGCAGCGCCTGGTCAGGCGCGGCTTTGCCCGCGACGACCTGTTCGTCGCCGTGCACGAGCAGTTCATGACCGAGACGGCCGAGATTGCCGACATCGTCATCCCGGCAACGATGTTCGTCGAGCATGACGACATCTACCGGGCCGGCGGCCAGAATCATATCCTGCTCGGGCCGAAGCTGGTCGAGCCGCCGCCGAGCGTGCGCACCAATCTCTTCGTCATCGAGGAACTGGCAAAACGCCTCGAGGTCGCCGATCGCCCGGGCTTCGGTTTTTCCGCCCGCGAGATGGTCGACCGCATCCTGAAATCGAGCGATCTGCCGGATTACGATCACTTCCTCGAGCATAAATGGTTCGACCGTCAGCCGGCCTTCGAAGAGGCGCATTTCCTGAACGGGTTTGCCCATCCGGACGGCAAATTCCATTTCCGTCCGGACTGGATAAACCAGCCGGCGCCGAACAAGCCCCCGGCGGCGATCGGCGCGCTCGGGCCGCATGCGGAGCTTCCCGTTTTTCCGGATCAGGTCGATGTCATCGAGGTCGCCGATCCCGAGCATCCCTTCCGTCTCGCCACATCGCCCGCCCGCAACTTCTTGAATTCGAGTTTCTCCGAAACCAAGACCTCCCGCCAGAAAGAGGGCCGCCCCGAAGTGATGATCAATCCCGCCGACGCCGAAGCCAGCGGCATTTCCCATGGCGATCTCGTCCGCATCGGCAATAGCCGCGGCGATCTGCGGATCCACGCCCGCATCACGACTGAGGTGAAGTCGGGCGTGCTGATCGCGGAGGGCCTCTGGCCGAACAAGGCGCATGTCGACGGCGAGGGCATCAACGTGCTGACCGGCGCCGACCCCGTGGCGCCCTATGGAGGGGCGGCCGTACACGACAACAAAGTCTGGCTTCGCAGGGACACAGCATGACGCAGCCGAAATCACGCATGAAGATCGTCAGCGAGCAAACGCTGTCGAATGGCTGGACACGATTGAGTAGCTACCTGCTCGATTACATCGATCGCAAGGGCGCGACCCAGCAGCTGAAGCGGGAGGTCTATCACCGCACGCCCGCCGCCTGCATCCTGCTCTATGATCCCAAACGCGACGTCGTCGTTCTCGTCCGCCAGTTCCGGCTTGCCGTGCATCTGAACGGCGATCCCGCCTGGATGATCGAGGTGCCGGCCGGCTTGCTCGATGACGATCATCCCGAACAGGCGATCCGCCGCGAGGCGATGGAAGAAACCGGTTACCACCTGCGCGACGCGAGTTTCCTCTTCAAATGCTACCCGTCGCCCGGCGCCATCACCGAAGTCGTCCACTTCTTCGTCTCGCTGATCGACATAACCGACCGCGTGGCGGAAGGCGGTGGCCTGGACGAGGAGCACGAGGATATCGAGGTTCTCGAAATCCCGCTCGATGAGGCCGCCCAGATGATCGAAAACGGCGAGATCTTCGACGCCAAGACGATCATGCTGCTGCAATGGGCTCTGTTGAACAGGAATAAACTTCGATAGCGGATGAGCGGTCTCGAGCAACCCGCCGGGTTGGACTCAGGACGGTTTCGCTATCGCGGTTATGGCGTTCGAAAGTTCATACGTTTGTCACGAAGCGGTTCTATCCGCTGCGGTCAGTCAATCATCGATGCGGTCAGGAGAAAGCCCATGTGGCTCAGCAATTTCACTCTCGTTCTCCCGAACGAGGTGGTGAGCGAAGGTTCTGTGCGTGTTGAGGACGGCGCCATCGCCGAAATCCGGCCGGAGCCGGTCGCCGGCGCTGCCATCGATGGTGGCGGGCGGCTGCTGATGCCGGGATTCGTCGATCTGCATGGCGACATGATCGAGCGCGAGATCGCGCCGCGGCCGAACGCGACGATGCCGATCGATTTCGGCATCCACGAGCTCGACAAGAAACTTGCCGCCGCGGGTGTCACCACCGCCTTTGCCGCCGTCTCCTTCGCCACCGAAAGTGTCTACGGCCATGTGCGCTCGCTGGAGACCACATCGGCGGTGATCGAGGGCATCAACCGCCTGCGCGATAATCTGCTGATCGACCACCGCGTCCACGCCCGCTACGAAGTCACCAATGTCGGCGCCGCGCCGGCTCTCGAGCGCCTGCTGAATGCCAATCAGATCGACATGGTTTCGCTCACCGACCATACGCCCGGCCAGGGTCAGTACAACAATCTGCAGAGCTACATCCTCAGCATTTCCGAGCGCCGCGCCATTTCCGAGGACATGGCCGCCGAGATCGTCGCCAAGCGCATTGCCATGCGCAATAACCCCGACATCGAGACCAAGCTGAGAGAGATCGTCGCGCTGTCGCTGAAGCACAAGCTGTCGCTTGCCTCGCATGACGACGACAGCATCGAGAAGGTCGCCGAAATGCACGACCTCGGCGTCACCATCAGCGAGTTTCCGGTGACGGCACCCGCGGCGGAAGAGGCGCGCCGCCGCGGCCTCTGGACGCTGATGGGCGCGCCGAACGCGCTGCGCGGCCAGTCGATGTCCGGCAATCTCAGCGCCCTCGATGCCGCAAGGGCCGGACTGCTCAGCGTCAT
Source organism: Rhizobium sp. H4 (assembly GCF_003013335.1). NCBI lineage: Bacteria > Pseudomonadati > Pseudomonadota > Alphaproteobacteria > Hyphomicrobiales > Rhizobiaceae > Rhizobium > Rhizobium sp. H4. The sequence goes on along the minus strand of NZ_PSOW01000001.1, from coordinate 240,135 downwards.
CGCCGCCGATTATCACCCGGCCGCCTTCGTGCCCGGCATCTTCAAGCTCGCAGACACGGTGGAAGGGGGCCTACCGGCCGCCGTCGCCATGGCGACCGGCAACGCCGCCCGCTCCGCCGGCCTCCTGGACCGCGGCGAAATCGCTATCGGCCAGCGCGCCGATCTGGTCGTAGTCGAGCCCGGCGACATCAACCGCATCCGCGCCACCTTCCGCGCCGGCCGCTTCGTCTACAGCGACGGCACGCTGCATCCATTGCGGGCGTTGGCGGCTTAGTACATTTCCCTAGAACTTGCGGTTCGTACCGGTGGTTGCCCCTCACCCTAACCCTCTCCCCGTAAACGGGGCGAGGGGACGTGCCAAATGCAGCGTCAAGGTTGAGGAAGCCGGTGCGGCATGTCCCTTCGCCCCGTTTACGGGGAGAAGGTGCCGGCAGCCGGATGAGGGGCCGCGATCGCATAGGGCGTTGATTGACTTTGTTCGCAGCCTGAACCGCGTCGCGCGGAGATGCGCTCTAACCGCGATCGCCGATCAGCGAGATGAGCTGGGCCTTAGGGGTAGCCGCCGAAGCCTCGGCGCCCACCGCCTTGCCGCCTTCCATCGTCACGCGGCCTTCGGCAAAGAGCCGCAGGGCCTGCGGATAGATCTGGTGCTCGACGGTGAGCACTCGCGCGGCAAGGCTTTCGGCCGTGTCGCCGGAAAGGACCGGAACGGCGGCCTGGCCGATCACCGGGCCTTCGTCCATGCCTTCGGTGACGAAGTGCACCGTGCAGCCGGCAATGCGCATGCCGGCGTCGATGGCGCGCTGATGGGTGTGCAGGCCTGGGAAGAGCGGCAGCAAGGAAGGGTGGATGTTGAGCATCCGGCCTTCATAACGCTGGATGAAGGTCGGCGTCAGCAACCGCATGTAGCCGGCCAGGCAGAGGATGTCGGGTGAAAGTTCGTCGAGCGCCGAAAAGATCGCCGCTTCATGCGCGTCCTTGCTGGCATAATCCTTGCGGGGAAAAGCGAAGGTGGCGATGCCTTCGGCCGCCGCCTTGGCAAGGCCGCCGGCCTCCGCCTTGTCTGATATCACGCCGACGATCTCGGCCGGATAGTCGGCGGCCTTCGCCGCCGCGACCAGCGCCATCATGTTGGAGCCGCCACCGGATATGAGGACGACGACGCGTTTGCGCGGCGTGCTCATATGGCAAGCGTACCCTTGTAGACCGTGCCGGCAGCGCCTTCGGCGCGGGCGATCATGCGCCCGAGCGTGACGACTTTTTCGCCTTCGGCTTCAAGCGCCTTCGATACCGCGGCGACATTCTCTGCGGCGACGACGACGATCATGCCGATGCCGCAGTTGAAGGTGCGCAGCATTTCCTTGGCTTCGACGCCGCCGGTCCTGGCGAGCCACGAGAAGACTGGCGGAACCTTGACGGCCGCAAGGTCGATCTCGGCCGCCAAATGCTTCGGCAGCACGCGCGGAATATTTTCCGGGAAGCCGCCGCCGGTAATATGGGCGAGCGCCTTCAGCGCACGCGTCTCGCGGATCGCCTTCAGCAGCGGCTTCACATAGATGCGGGTCGGCTCCAGCAGCGCTTCACCGAGCTTCTTGCCGTCGGCGAACGGCGCCGGTGCATCCCAGCCGAGGCCGGAAAGCGAAACGATCTTGCGCACCAGCGAGAAGCCATTGGAGTGGACGCCGGAGGAAGCGAGGCCGAGAATGACGTCGCCTTCGGCAATGTCGCCGGAGGGGAGCAACTGGCCGCGTTCGGCAGCGCCGACGGCAAAGCCGGCAAGATCGTAATCGCCGGAGGAATACATGCCCGGCATTTCGGCCGTCTCGCCGCCGATCAGCGCGCAGCCGGCCTCGCGGCAGCCGGCGGCAATGCCGCCGACGATCGCAGCACCTTGGTCGGGGTCGAGCTTGCCGGTGGCGAAATAATCGAGGAAGAACAGCGGTTCGGCGCCCTGGACGACGAGATCGTTGACGCACATGGCGACGAGGTCGATGCCGACGGTGTCGTGATAGTCCGCGTCGATGGCGATCTTCAGCTTGGTGCCGACGCCGTCATTGGCGGCGACGAGAACCGGGTCGGTAAAGCCTGCGGCCTTGAGGTCGAAGAGCCCGCCGAAGCCGCCGATTTCGCCGTCGGCCCCGGGACGCCGCGTCGAGCGCACCGCCGGCTTGATCTTCTCGACGAGGAGGTTGCCGGCATCGATGTCGACGCCCGCGTCGCTGTAGGTCAGGCCGTTTTTCCCAGACTGGCTCATGCTGGTCTCCGATGGCTGTTTTCAGGCGGCCGACACGCCGCGTCATCTGCCGGTCGCAATTGCATGACAGGGCCGTTTATGCAAGCGCTGCATGGCAAAAGCCCCCAATTTCCCGTGTCTTCAGCCGGCATTTTCCGGAATTGCCGCGACAGGGTTGACCATCTTTACGCCTGCATCCTATGTGCTGAATGACCGCGTCGCAGACGACGCGGCGTTCAGCGGCGGCGAGCGATCAGCGGGGAAGCGATGCCACAGCAAATCAGCGGCAACAGTCTCAAGCGCCAGATCTTCTTCTGGCTGGCTGTACTCGTCTTCTTCATCGCCTTTCTCTATGTCTTCAGCTCGATCCTTCTGCCTTTCATCGCCGGTATGGCGATCGCCTATTTCCTCGATCCGGTGGCAGACAGGCTGCAGCGGCTTGGCCTCAGCCGCTTCATGGCGACGATCGTCATCCTGATCGCCTTCGTGATCACCTTCACCCTGGCGCTGATGATCCTTATTCCCGTGCTCGTCAGCCAGTTCAACGATTTCGCCGAGCGGCTGCCGGGCTATATCAGCCAGTTGCAGCAGTTCATTGATAGCTCGAAAAACTCGCTGCTGCCGGAATGGGTCAGGAGTCAGGCCGGCACGATCAAGGATAATTTCTCCGGCATCCTCTCCGAGGGCATGGGTTTCTTGACCGGCCTCTTTGCCCAGATCTGGAATTCCGGCAAGGCGATCGTCGACGTCATATCGCTGCTCGTCGTCACCCCGGTCGTCGCCTTCTATATCCTGCTCGATTGGGACCGCATGGTCTCCAAGGTCGATCAGTGGATACCACGCGATTACGTCGCCGATGTCCGCCAGATCGCCAAGGAGATCGATCAGGCGATCGCCGGCTTCATCCGTGGCCAGGGCTCGCTCTGCCTCATCCTCGGCATCTATTATGCCGCAGGCCTCTCGCTCGTCGGCTTGAATTTCGGCCTGCTGATCGGCCTCTTTGCCGGCATGATCAGTTTCATCCCCTATGTCGGCTCGCTGGTCGGCCTCGTTCTTTCCGTTGGCGTAGCGATCGTGCAGTTCTGGCCGGATTATTCCTGGATCGGGCTGGTGATCGTCGTCTTCTTCAGCGGCCAGTTCCTCGAAGGCAACATTCTGCAGCCGAAGCTCGTCGGCTCCAGCGTCGGCCTGCATCCGGTCTGGCTGATGTTTGCGCTGTTTGCCTTCGGCGCGCTCTTCGGTTTCGTCGGTCTTCTGGTCGCCGTGCCGGCCGCCGCCGCCGTCGGCGTTCTTGTTCGCTTCGCGCTTTCGCGCTACCTTCAGAGCGATCTTTATTTTGGCGGGTCGCCGAGTGGCCGCGCTCAGAAGACGAAATCAGTTCCCAATGAATGACGTGAAGAACGTTGCGCTGAAGCGCAAGGCCGCGGAGCAGTTGTCGCTGCTCTTTTCGCACGATGCCGCCAGCGGCCGTGACGATCTCCTGATCTCGGAGCGTCTTGCCGCCGCCGTTTCGATCGTCGATGCCTGGCCGGAATGGCCGTCGCCGGTCGTCGTGCTCGCCGGCCCCGTCGGCTCGGGAAAATCCCATCTCGCCCGCATCTGGAGCGAGTTGAGCGGCGCCGTGAGCATTCATCCCGAACTTGGCTCGGACGCGGCAGTTGCCGCGGCCGCCGGCCCGGTGCTGTTCGAGGATGCCGATCGCCAGGGCTTTGACGACAATGCGCTCTTCCATGTCATCAACAGCGTTCGCGAAAACGGCACCAGCCTGTTGATAACAAGCCGTCTCTGGCCGATGTCCTGGCCGGTTCAGCTGCCCGATTTGCGCTCGCGCCTGAAGGCTGCGACGGTCGTCGAGATCGGCGAACCCGATGAGGCGCTGCTGTCGCAGGTGATCGTCAAGCTCTTCGCCGACCGGCAGCTTTATATAGATGACAAACTCGTGCTCTATATCGTTAACCGCATGGAGCGGTCGCTGAACGCGGCCCAGACGATCGTCGAACGGCTCGACCGGCTGGCCCTGTCGCGGGGCACGAAGATCACCCGGTCTCTTGCTGCCGAAGTATTGAATGAATTGGGAAATTCGGAACCGGCCGATTGACTGTCACAGTTCCGTCGTGAAACTGATATAATTGCCGTCGCGATTGAAAACGGGGTAGTGGACCATGGATAGCGCAGTCGCAGAACATCAGGAACTCACTCCGGAAACCAACGACAACACGCCCCCGCTGGAAGAGCTGCTGACCAGCCCCGAACGCTTCATCAACCGCGAATTCTCCTGGCTGCAATTCAATCGCCGAGTTCTCGAAGAGACCTTGAATACCGAGCATCCGCTGCTCGAGCGCGTCCGCTTCCTGTCGATTTCCGCCGCCAATCTCGACGAGTTCTTCATGGTGCGCGTCGCCGGCCTCGAGGGCCAGGTGCGTCAGAACATCGCCATCCGCAGCCCTGACGGCAAGACGCCGGCCGAGCAGCTCGACTCGATCCTGCAGGAGATCGACCATCTGCAGATGGAGCAGCAGGCCTCGCTCGCCGTGCTGCAGCAATATCTCGCCAAGGAAGACATCCTGATCGTGCGTCCCGGCGCGCTCAGCGATGCCGACCGCCAATGGCTGGCCGCCGAATTCGAACAGGCGATCTTTCCGGTGCTGACGCCGCTGTCGATCGACCCGGCCCACCCGTTCCCGTTCATTCCCAATCTCGGTTTTTCGATCGGCCTGCAGCTCGTCAGCAAGAACGGTCGCGAGCCGATGACGGCGCTCTTGCGCCTGCCGCCGGCGCTCGACCGCTTCGTCCGCCTGCCGGATGATGCGAACACGATCCGCTACATCACGCTGGAAGATGTCGCCAACATCTTCATCCATCGGCTCTACCCGGGTTACGAGGTGCAGGGCTCAGGTACTTTCCGCGTCATCCGCGACAGCGATATTGAAGTCGAGGAAGAGGCCGAGGATCTCGTCCGCTTCTTCGAAACGGCGCTGAAGCGGCGCCGCCGCGGCAAGGTCATCCGCATCGAGACTGACTCGGAAATGCCGGCTTCGCTGCGCCAGTTCGTCGTTCAGGCGTTGAGCATCCCCGAGAACCGCGTCGCCGTTCTGCCGGGACTTCTGGCGTTGAACACCCTGTCGGAGATCACCAAGGCGCCGCGCGACGATCTCCGGTTTCAGCCCTACAATGCGCGATTTCCCGAGCGCGTCCGCGAACATGCCGGCGACTGCTTCGCCGCCATCCGCGAAAAGGACATGGTCGTCCATCACCCCTACGAATCTTTCGACGTGGTCGTTCAGTTTCTTCTCCAGGCTGCGCGCGATCCTGACGTCCTGGCGATAAAGCAGACGCTTTACCGCACCTCCAACGACAGCCCGATCGTCCGTGCGCTGATCGACGCCGCCGAGGCCGGCAAGTCGGTGACGGCGCTGGTCGAGCTCAAGGCCCGTTTCGACGAAGAGGCGAACATCCGCTGGGCGCGCGACCTCGAACGCGCCGGCGTGCAGGTCGTCTTCGGCTTCATCGAGCTCAAGACCCACGCCAAGATGTCGATGGTCGTCCGGCGTGAGGAGGGCAAGCTCAGGACCTATTGCCACCTCGGGACCGGCAACTACCACCCGATCACCGCCAAGATCTATACCGATCTCTCCTATTTCACCTGCAATCCCGTCATCGCCCACGACATGGCGAACATCTTCAACTTCATCACCGGTTACGGCGAGCCGGAACAGGGCATGCAGCTGGCGATTTCGCCCTACACGATGCGGCCGCGCATCCTGCGCCACATCGAGGAAGAGATTCAGCATGCCAGGAACGGTGCTCCGGCGGCGATCTGGATGAAGATGAACTCGCTCGTCGATCCTGATATCATCGATGCGCTCTATCGCGCCAGCCATGCCGGCGTCGAGATCGATCTCGTCGTGCGCGGCATCTGCTGCCTGCGTCCGCAGGTGCCTGGTCTCTCGGAGAAGATCCGCGTCAAGTCGATCGTCGGCCGCTTCCTCGAGCACAGCCGCATCTTCTGCTTCGGCAACGGCTACGGCCTGCCGTCCGACAAGGCGCTGGTTTACATCGGTTCGGCCGACATGATGCCGAGAAATCTCGATCGTCGCGTCGAGACCATGGTTCCGCTGACGAATCCGACGGTTCACGAGCAGGTCTTGTCACAGATTATGCTCGGCAACGTGATTGACAATCAACAAAGCTACGAGATATTGCCCGACGGTACGTCGCGCCGCATGGAAGTGCGCAGGGGCGAGGAACCGTTCAATGCGCAGCAGTATTTCATGACCAATCCGAGCCTGTCGGGCCGTGGTGAAGCTCTGAAGTCCAGCGCGCCGAAACTCATCGCCGGCCTGCTCGAAGGCCGCAACAACAAGTAATACTGGACCTAAATGGTTGAATCTGAAGCCCAGGGGCGCCTTCCAGGGATCGCTCCGGTCTCCGTTGTCGACATCGGATCGAATTCCATTCGTCTCGTCGTCTACGAAGGCATGTCCCGCTCGCCGACCATTCTTTTCAACGAAAAGGTCCTCTGCGGCCTCGGCAAGGGCATAGCCGTCACCGGCAAGATGGATGAAGAGAGCGTCATCAGGGCTCTGGCGGCGCTGCACCGTTTCAAGGCTCTGTCCGACCAGGCGCGCGCCGCCACCATGTATGTGCTGGCGACGGCCGCCGCCCGCGAGGCGAGCAACGGTCCCGATTTCATCCATCAGGCGGAAACCATCCTCGGCCGTAAGGTTCGCGTGCTGTCGGGGGAGGAGGAGGCGAAATTCGCCTCGCTCGGCATTATCAGCGGCTTCTTCAATCCCGACGGCATTGCCGGCGATCTCGGCGGCGGCTCGCTGGAACTGATCGACATCAAGGGCAAGGAGTTCGGCAAGGGCATCACGCTGCCGCTCGGCGGCCTGCGCCTGTCGGAATATGCGGGCGGCTCGCTTTCCAAGGCCAGAGCCTTCGCCCGCAAGCAGGTGAAGACGGCAAAGCTCTTGTCGAAGGGCGAGGGGCGCACTTTCTACGCCGTTGGCGGCACCTGGCGAAACATCGCCAAGCTGCATATGGAGATGACACATTATCCGCTGCATATGATGCAGGGTTATGAAGTCTCGCTCGAAGCGATGATGCTGTTCCTCGAACAGGTGGTGACCGCGCGCGATTCCAAGGAGCCGGCGCTGCAGGCCGTGTCCAAGCACCGCAGGTCGCTGCTGCCCTTCGGCGCCGTCGCCATGAAGGAAGTGCTGAGCGCCATGAAGCCGTCGATGATTTCCTTTTCGGCGCAAGGTGTGCGCGAGGGCTATCTCTACTCGCTGCTGTCCGAGGGTGAGCGCCGTCTCGATCCGCTGCTGGCCGCCGCCGGTGAATTGGCGATCCTGCGTGCCCGGTCGCCCGAGCATGCCCGCGAACTGGCGGAATGGACCGGCCGGATGATGCCCTTCTTCGACGTCCAGGAAACCGAAGAGGAAAGCCGCTATCGCCAGGCCGCCTGTCTGCTCGCCGATATCAGCTGGCGCGCCCACCCTGACTATCGCGGCCTGCAGGCACTGAACGTCATCGCCCACTCTTCCTTCGTCGGCATCAGCCATCCCGGCCGTGCCTTCATCGCACTGACCAATTATTACCGTTTCGAGGGGCTGCACGACGACGGCGCCACCGGCCCGCTTGCGCAGATCGCCACGCCACCCTTCATCGAGCGCGCCAAGCTGCTCGGCGGCATGCTCCGCGTCGTCTACCTCTTCTCGGCCTCGATGCCGGGCATCGTCAAGAACCTGACCTTCCGCAGATCATCGAACCCGGACTTCGACCTCGAATTCGTCGTTCCCTCCGAATATCGCGATTTCGCCGGCGAACGCCTGGACGGCCGCCTGCAGCAGCTGTCGCGGCTAACGAATAAGAGGCTGGCGTTTCGGTTCGAATAGGGCAGAGATTTTTAAGGGCCGTTGTTGACGGCGCCATCCCTCCACTCTCCCTCATTCCTGTGCTCGTCACAGGAATCCAGCCACCGCGCGTCCGCGCGGTGAATGACTCACTTGCTTTTAAAGATTCTCCCGCGCTCAAGGACTTGAGCGCACTGGATTCCTGTGACGAGCACAGGAATGAGGGAGGAAGTGGGTGCGTAAACCAAAGAAAAAGGCGGCACTTCCGCACCGCCCCTCCATCTCACATCAAACCCGAATTACTTCGCGTTCAAAAACTCACCAACCTCAAGCAGGCTGAACTCGTTATTATCCGCCTTGTCGACGGCGCGGCCGGCCGAGAAGGGCAGGTTGTTGTCGTTGCCGATGATGATGTGGGTGGCGTCGACGCGATCGACGTTTTCGATCGTCACGAACGGCATGTCGTAGACGCCGTCCTTGGCTCCGGCCTTCTTCTTGTTGTCGGGGTCCTGGATGTTCAAGAGGTCGATATAGCCGATCTTGCGGACGGCCTTGCCGGCATTGGCGTCGTTGAACTCGATCTTGTAGACGCGCTTCAGTTCAGTCGGCGCCTCGAAGCAATCCGGCTTCGGCTGCTTCGGATCGGCGCAGGCCTTGTCCTTGGTGCCGGCGCCGCTGTCGCGCTCGATGACGAGAGCGGTCGTATCGTCGAGCATGTTGAAATCGCCGATCGACACGCCCTTGTCATCGAACGGATAGAGCCAGCTGCGGCCGGTCCACTTCTTGGCGGCGGCGTCGAATTCGATGATGCGGATGGCGGTGTGGCCGTCGGCCGTTTCCATCGTGCCGTCATCCTTGTAGATGGCGCCTTCGAGCAGGCCGTAGAGCTTGGCGCCGTCCTTCGACATGGCGAGGCCTTCGAAGCCGCCGGAACGCTTCAGGTTGAAGACCGGCATCTTCGCGGCCGGATTGCCCGGCAGCTGGATCAGCGGATTGTCGGGCGACAGCACCGGCTTGCCGTCGAGCGTGGTGGCAATCACATCTGTCAGGCGGCCCGCGGTGTCGAATTTCAGGATATAGGGGCCGAACTCGTCGCCGAGCCAGAAACCATCGGCAACCGGCTGGATCGATTCGATGTCGAAGTCGGCCCCGGTGAGGTAGCGCGTGTCGGTGCCTTCGAGCACGATCGGGAACGGAGCGATCTTGTTCGGGTCGGAGAGGAAGAGGTTGTTGACGACTTCAGCCTTGTTGGCGGCCCAGTCGAACTTCATCTGATGCAGGAACAGCATGGAGTCGGAGGAATTGGCCTTGGAACCGAAGCCATTATCGGAGAGCGTCCAGAACGTGCCGTCGGCCATCGTCTTGATGCCCGAGAAACCCTGGATCGGCTGGCCGTCGAACGGAAGCTTCAGGTCGGTCACACGTGCACCGTCCTTGCCGGGAACGGTGCCGAGCGCTTCGGTGCGCTTGCGGTCTTGCGTCGTGAACTTGCCGGAATGCTTGAGGAATTCGGGGGCATTGGCCGGGGCCGCAACCATGGTGTTGGCAGGCAGGATCGCCTGGCCGGCGAGCTTGGCCGGGAATTGCTGCTGGTCGGCCGAAACGGGGCCGGCAATCAGGATGAAAAGCGATACGGAAGCAAAAAGGACGTTCTTCATAATATCCCCATGGAACGGATGCGAATGGCTTTCCGCTTAGCAGGGCTTCCGTGTCAGCGAATTGACGGTTGGGTGAAGCTTTGGTGACGGGTGATAAAAGCGCTTGCTCAGCCGTGCAGAACGACTGCGGGCGTGTTCAGAACGGTCACCGCACGCGAGGAAAGCGCCATGACGCCGAGCGCCTGGCCGCGTCCCTTGACGGCATGGATGCCGAGATCGTCGCAGGAGATGTCGTCGGGAAAGGTCAAGCGCCGGGCAAGCTCCGCGGAGATCAGCACCTGTCGGTTCAGACTGCGGCAGAGCGTCTCCAGCCGCGCGGTCGTATTCACCGTATCGCCGAAATAGCTGATCTTGTGGTGATCGACGCCGACTTCCGCGGTGATGATCTCGCCGCCATGAAGGGCGGCGCGAAGCTTCGGTACCTGTCCGTAATTTTTCCGCCAGCCGGCGGCATTGGCTTCGATATCGGCGATGATATCGAAGATGCAGCGCACGCAGCGCGCATCCTTGACGCCACGGGCAAGCGGCCACGTAATGATCGCCGCATCGCCGACATAGTCGTTGATCATGCCCTTGTGGCGCCGGACCGGCTCGGCGAAAGTCGCAAACAGCGAGCTCAGCAGCTGCTGTGCCCGGAGGTCGCCGTGCTTTTCGGCAAAAGCTGTCGAATCGACGAGATCGATGAACAGGAAGACACGCTCTTCCTTGACTGGATTGCGATAGCGGCTGATGAGCATGCTGACGAATACTTCGCGGCCGAGCAGTTCGCGCACGCGAAGGATGAAGATCAGTGCCGAGCAGACGGCAAGCGCATAGAGGAAGACGTCGAAGGGCATGATGACGAGATCGAGGAGCGACGACGGCTTCAGCACGCCGAAGGCCCGAAGGAGCAGGCCGGCGCAGGCAAAGCCGATGCTCATCAGGATCTCGTAGATCACCAGCTCAGTGATGATGAAGATGAAGGTCGGCAGCTTCTGGATGCGCCGGTAGAGCCCCCGGAACAGCACCTTGCGCTCGAAGGCGATGATCGGCATGCCGATGAAAAGCGCGAAGATCGCGCCGATGACCGGCGTCTGGTCGGAGTAGAACATCGAATCATAGACGACGCCGCTCGCCGCCAGGACGAGGACGATCAGGATCCAGTTCTGCGTCGGAGATATTTCCCGCATGCCGCCCCTTCGCTTCGCAGTTTCGCCCGGCCATTGTTTCAGCTGGGAAAACAGCGTCAAGCGAATTCGATTTGGTGTCAGAGCGCGACGGTTTCAACCTTCCGGCCGGCGAATCGCAGTCCGATCTGGCCCTGGATCAGCTGCAGCGCCGGCTCGCCGAAAAGATCGCGCCGCCAGCCGTGCAGGGCCGCGACGTCGGCCTTCTCGCCATCGGCGGCGATCTTGTCGAGATCCTCGCTGTTGGCGATCACCTTCGGCGCTACGCCGTGTTTTTCCGAGATCAGCTTCAACAGCACCTTCAGGAGTTCGACGGCGGCAGCGGCCCCTTCAGGGGCCTGCGCCTGCCGCGGCGCATGTGGCATCTCCGCCTTCGGAAGCGCGAGCGCCGCGTTGACGGCCTCGATGACGGCGGCGCCGGAGGTCGAGCGCTCCCAGCCCTTCGGAATGGTGCGCAACCGGCCGAGCGCTTCTGTATCCTTGGGCTGCTGCTGGGCGATCTCGTAGATCGCATCGTCCTTCAAGACGCGCGAACGCGGCACGTTGCGCGCCCGTGCCTCGCGCTCGCGCCAGGCGGCGACATATTTCAGGATCGCCAGCTCCTGCGGCTTGCGCAATCGCATCTTCAGCCGCTGCCAGGCGTCATCAGGATGCATGTCGTAGGTTTCGCGGGCCTCGAGAACGTCCATTTCCTCGCGAAGCCACGACGTGCGGCCTTCGCGGTCGAGCTGTGAACTCAGCGACAGATAGACGTCGCGCAGATGCGTGACGTCGGCCAGCGCATATTCCAGCTGCTTGTCGGAAAGCGGCCGGCGGCTCCAGTCGGTGAAGCGCGACGACTTGTCGATATGGACGTTCTTGATGCGACTGACCAGCTGATCATAGGAGACGCTGTCGCCGAAACCGCAGACCATCGCGGCGACCTGCGTGTCGAAGATCGGATGCGGAATGAGATTGCCGCGATTGAAGATGATTTCGATGTCCTGGCGTGCGGCATGAAAGACTTTCAGCACCTTGGTGTCGGCCATCAACTCGAAGAAGGGGGCGAGGTCGATGCCCTTGGCCAGCGGATCGACGAGAACCTCTAATGTCGGGCTTGCCATCTGGATCAGGCAGAGCTCCGGCCAGAAGGTCGTCTCACGCAGGAATTCGGTGTCGATGGTAATGAAGTCGGACTTGGCCAGCTCTTTGCAGGCGGCCGCCAAATCGGCGGTGGTTTCGATCATATCAATTCATTCGCAAGGAAAAGGTCGGTTGAACCTTCCTTCTCCTTTCGCTTCGATATGTCAATACAACAGCATAAGCTTCGCGCATTGCTGGCGAAGAATCACGTCCAAACTGAGGCAAGCAAATGCTTCAGCTCACTCTGACATAGCTGGTCATGCCGGTCTTCTGATGTTCGATGATGTGGCAATGCAGCACCCAGTCGCCGGGATTGTCGGCGACGAGGGCCAATTGCACCTTCTCGTCCGGCTGGACGAGGTAGGTGTCGGAGATGAGCGGCATCACCTCCCGCGTCGAGGACGAGATAACCGTGAAGCTCATGCCGTGCAGATGGATCGGATGGGCGTGCGGCGTTGTGTTCTCCAGATTGAAGACATAGCTCTTGCCGAGCTTCAGTTCCGCCAGCGGCGCCGTCGGATTCGGGGTATCGCCCGGCCAGGGCACCTTGTTGATCGCCCAGAAGCTGTAGCCGAGCGTGCCGCAGATACTCTCGACGGCGGCATTTTCCGCGGTGGCGCTCAACACCAGCGGAATCTGTTCGGCAGCGGAAAGATCGGCCTTAGGAACGGGGTTTTCGGCAAGCGGGCCGAGATCGCCGATATTGCGTTTCAACGACGGTCCAACGGCGCGCAGGCTGGCAATCGTCTTCGGCGTCGTGCCGCGGATATCCTCGAGCGTCGCGACGGCACCTTCGCCGTCCGGCATGCGCACGGCAAGATCGAGCCGCTGTCCGGGCCCGAGCTGTAGCAAGTCGAGGGGAAAGCGTTTCGGCACCGGATTGCCGTCGATGGCGATGACGGTCGCATCGGCGCCCCCCATCGTCAGCGAGAAAATGCGCGTCACGTCGGTGATGGCGATGCGCAGCCGCACCAGTCCCCCGGCCGGCGCGTCATATTGCGGTTCCTGATGCCAATTGGCAGTGCGCACCGTGCCGTATGTGCCGCTCTTGGCGGCATCGCGCGGCCGAAAGGGGGCGATGAACTGCCCGTCTCCGCCAAGCCGCCAGTCGCGCAGGTTCAGCAGTACCTCGGCATCGAAATCGGGATCGGCCGGGTCCTCGACCACGAGCATGCCGGTCATGCCGTGTCCCATCTGCGTCAGCGTGTTGCAATGCGGGTGATACCAGAAAGTGCCGGCATCGGGTGGCGTGAAAGCATAGTCGAAGCTGTCGCCGGTGTAGATATAGGGCTGCGTTACGAAGGGCACGCCGTCCATGCGGTTGTCGATGCGCAGCCCATGCCAGTGGATCGTCGTCGGCTCGTCCAGCTGGTTGTTCAGCCGTGCCGCGTAGGGCTGCCCTTTCGTCATCCTCAGAACCGGCGGCATGCCGTCATGGCCCCAGCTCATGACATCCCGGGTCGGCCCTTTCTCGGTCAGCATGGCCTCGGTCTTCACAGCCGTCAGCAGCTGCGGCTCCGGTGCTGCCGCGGCAGGTCCGAATTTGCCGGCAATGCCCATGCCGACTCCGTAGGCGCCCGCGACAGCGGAGGCCTTGAGAAGGTTGCGGCGGGTCAGGAAAGGCATGCGTGGCTCCACGATGAGAATGCACCTCCTTTTAAAGTTGACCGCCACCTTCATCAATACGGCAAGCGCAGCCAAACTGCCGCAGCTACGGGCCGCGGCTTCGCCATAAACGCGTGCCAATCGCGTGGCGAGCACGCGCCAAGCCTTGACAAATCGGAGCGTCCATGCGCTTTTCCGCCCGATTTTCTTGTCGGCGCTTGAGGGCGTTTGAACCCTTGCTGCCGTCTTAAGCCACATGCCAGGAATTGAGATCATGCATCGCTATCGCAGCCACACATGCGCCGCCCTCCGCAAGACGGATGTCGGCTCGACCGTCCGTATCTCCGGCTGGGTCCATCGCGTTCGCGACCATGGCGGCGTTCTGTTCATCGACCTTCGCGATCATTACGGCATCACCCAGGTCGTCGCCGATCCCGACAGCCCGGCCTTCAAGCTGGCCGAGACCGTGCGTGGCGAATGGGTCATCCGCATCGACGGCCTCGTCAAGGCCCGCACCGAAGACACCGTCAACAAGACAATGGCGACCGGCGAGATCGAGCTCTACGCGCAGGAGATCGAGGTACTGTCCGCCGCCAAGGAATTGCCGCTGCCGGTTTTTGGCGAGCCTGATTACCCTGAAGACGTCCGCCTCAAATACCGCTTCCTCGATCTTCGCCGCGAAACGCTGCACCGGAACATCGTCAAGCGCACCCTGGTCATCTCGGCGATGCGCCGCGAAATGGGCGCTGTCGGCTTCACCGAATATACGACGCCGATCCTGACGGCCTCCTCGCCGGAAGGCGCGCGCGACTTCCTCGTTCCCTCGCGCATCCATCCCGGCACTTTCTACGCGCTGCCGCAAGCGCCGCAGCAGTACAAGCAGCTGCTGATGGTTGCCGGCTTCGACCGCTACTTCCAGATCGCGCCGTGCTTCCGCGACGAGGACCCGCGCGCCGACCGCCTGCCAGGCGAATTCTACCAGCTCGACCTCGAAATGAGTTTCGTCACCCAGGAAGATGTCTGGAACACCATGGGTCCGCTGATGACCCAGATTTTTGAGGAGTTCGCCGAAGGCAAGCCGGTCACCAAGGAATGGCCGCGCATCCCCTATGACGAGGCGATCCGCAAATATGGTACAGACAAGCCGGATCTGCGCAACCCGATCGTCATGGAAGCGGTAACCGACCATTTCGCCGGCTCCGGCTTCAAGGTCTTCGCCGGCATGATCGCTTCCAACCCGAAGGTTCAGATCTGGGCGATCCCGGCAAAGACCGGCGGCTCGCGCGCCTTCTGCGACCGGATGAACGCCTGGGCGCAGAGCCAGGGCCAGCCCGGCCTCGGCTATATCTTCTGGCGCAGCGAGAACGACAAGCTCGAAGGTGCGGGACCGCTCGCCAAGAACATCGGCGAGGAGCGCACCGAAGCGATCCGCACCCAGCTCGGCCTCGGCGATGGCGACGCCTGCTTCTTCGTCGCCGGCGAGCCGGAAAAATTCTACAAGTTTGCCGGCGAAGCGCGCACCAAGGCCGGCGAGGAACTGAACCTCGTCGACCGCGACCGCTTCGAACTCTGCTGGATCGTCGACTTCCCCTTCTTCGAATGGAACGACGAGGAGAAGAAGGTCGATTTCGCCCACAACCCGTTCTCGATGCCGCAGGGTGGCCTCGATGCGCTGCAGAACCAGGATCCGCTGACGATCAAGGCCTTCCAGTACGATGCCGTCTGCAACGGCTTCGAAATCGCCTCGGGCTCGATCCGCAACCAGTCGCCGGAAACCATGGTCGCCGCCTTCGAGAAGGTCGGCCTCAGCCAGCAGGACGTCGAGGATCGTTTCGGCGGTCTCTACCGCGCCTTCCAGTACGGCGCCCCGCCGCATGGCGGTGCGGCTTTCGGCATCGACCGCATCGTCATGCTGCTCGTCGGCGCCAAGAACCTGCGTGAGATCTCGCTGTTCCCGATGAACCAGCAGGCCCAGGACCTGCTGATGGGCGCGCCGACCCCGGCAACCCCGACGCAGCTGCGCGAGCTCTCGATCCGGCCCATCCCGCCGGTCAAGAAGGACTGATATAACAGGCTGCAAAGCGCCGACCGGCCTCCTTACGGTACGGCACCACGCGCTACAAGATGAACTTCCGTGGCCAGCCTCGTCCTTCGAGGCCCTGCGGGGCACCTCAGGACGAGGCCGGAGAGAGGTCGCCTTCAAAAAGATAAAAGGCTCGGCGGAGTGGTCCGCCGAGCCTTTTCGTGTTCAGATCAAAGCGATCAGTCGTTGGCCGAAACCTTGACGCCGAGCACCTGCGGCAACGTGTTCGGAGCGCCCATGGCGGCACCGACGATGGTCGGGAAGGGCACCGGCTTTTCGGGGGTGGCCTTAACGGTCAGGCTCTTCGGGTCGTCGAGGAAGGTGTTGACGGCGGCCGAAACGGCGTTCTGAAGTTCCGGGATGTTGAGCTGCGCCAGCATGATCGGCGTCATCGCCTTCAGCGAATCCGCCATCTGCTTGCCCGACATGTTCTGCTGCGCACCGGCGTAATCGAGCGCGCGCTTGGTGATCGAGGCATCCTCGAAGCGCACCTGTGCGCCTTCGAAGGACAGCTGCTGCATCAGACCCAGCATGGCAAGGCCGAGCGCCTGCTGCGCCTGTTCCTTGTTCGGATTGGCTTCGGACTCCTTCATCGCATCTTGCATCGATTTCATGAAGGCCATCGTATAGCCGGAGATCTTGAAGCCGAGGTTGAGCTTGCCGATGTTGGTGAAGTCGAAGCCGATTTCCGAAACGTCTATCGTGCCGGGCCCGAGCTCCCAGGCGCCCTTCATGGTGATGTCGCCCTGGACGTGCTGCAGGGCGAGCTTCTCGATCGCATCCTTGCTCTTGGGATCGTCAGTCTTGGTGAGATCGGCCTTCATGCTCTTGAAGGCGCCGTCGAAATCGAAGCCGGATTCGTCCTCGCGCAGCGTCAAGTTCATGTCGCTTTGAAGCAGCGAGAAGACTTCCGTGCCGTCCTTGACCACTTTCAGCGGGCCGGTATGGGCAGTCTCGTAAAGCATCATGCCATCGAGTGTGTCGCCGCCCGGCGTTGCCGGGACGGAAATGCCGCCCAGCGTCAGTTCCTGCGCCGTAACGGTCACGCCGTCTCCCGTCTTGTTGATGTCGGGGAAGGCCGCTTCCTCGATGTAATAGCCGCCTTCCTCGTCTTCCTCCACGCCGGAAAGGGTGACTTCGCCGATGGGCAGGCTTTCGCCGCCGGTCGGCTTGACCGTCACATTCTTCAACGTCACGGTCGTTCCGTTGATATCGACGCCTTCAGCCGAAATCGTTCCGCCTTGAGCCTCATAGGCGGCATTGATCTTCTTCAAGAGATCGGCGCCGTCGAGAGCGAAAGCCGAGCCGGCGAGGGAGAAAAAGGCGGCGCCCGACAGCATCAGCCGCGTTGTCCGGTAAATGTTCATGGGTGATTCCTCTGGTGGCGTGGTGGCGGTTGGAAATCTGCAGTTACGCTACTACGGATTGGGCCCGCTTTGTATTTGCGGACTTCTAAATTTCCGTTGAAAGGAACGGCAAACGAAGTCCAAATTGCGGCCGAACGTTTGTCTCATCCTTTGATGTCGGTGCCAAGACTTCATCCACAGCTGCAATACCCCGGATTCCTTGCCCGCCGGCCGCTTCTGGGCTAGTCAAGACCCATGGGACAAGAGATTTTGCCGCCTTCCGGCGGAGACGACGACAATATCCAACCGGTCGACCTCAAGGCGGCTCTCGAGCAGCGCTATCTTGCTTATGCGCTGTCGACCATCATGCATCGCGCTCTGCCTGACGTGCGCGACGGGCTGAAGCCCGTCCATCGCCGCATCGTCTATGCGATGAACGAGATGGGGTTGAGGCCGACCTCGGCCTTCAGGAAATGCGCCAAGATCGTCGGCGAAGTGATGGGTAACTACCATCCACATGGCGACCAATCGATCTATGACGCGCTTGCCCGTCTCGCCCAGGATTTCTCGCAGCGCTACACGCTCGTCAACGGCCAGGGCAATTTCGGCAATATCGATGGCGACAGCCCCGCCGCCATGCGTTACACCGAATCGAAGATGACGGCGGTTTCCGAACTGCTGCTCGAAGGCATAGACCAGGATGCCGTCGATTTCCGTGACACCTATGACGAATCGAATTCCGAGCCGGTCGTCCTTCCCGGCGCCTTCCCGAACCTGCTCGCCAACGGCTCCTCCGGCATCGCCGTCGGCATGGCCACCTCGATCCCCTCGCACAATGCCCATGAGCTTTGCGACGCCGCGCTGCATCTGATCAAGCATCCTGATGCCACCGTCGAAAAGCTCGTCGAATTCATCCCCGGCCCGGATTTCCCCACAGGCGGCATCATTATCGACAGCCGCGACAGCATCATCGAGAGCTATCGCACCGGCCGCGGCGGTTTCCGTGTGCGGGCCAAATGGCAAACCGAGGATCTCGGCCGTGGCGGCTACCAGATCGTCATCACCGAAATTCCCTTCCAGGTGCAGAAATCGCGGCTGATCGAGAAGATCGCCGAACTGCTGATCGCCCGAAAGCTGCCGCTGCTCGAAGATATCCGTGACGAGTCGGCCGAGGACATCCGTGTCGTCCTGGTGCCGAAATCCAGGAGCGTCGATCCGACGATTCTGATGGAATCCATGTTCAAGCTGACGGAGCTCGAAAGCCGCTTCCCGCTCAACATGAACGTTCTGTCGATGGGCCGCATCCCGCGGGTCATGGCTTTGAACGAGGTGCTGAAGGAGTGGCTGGACCACCGCCGCGAGGTGCTGCAGCGCCGCTCGCGCTTCCGCCTGGCAGCGATCGACAAACGTCTCGAGATCCTCGGCGGCCTTCTGGTCGCCTATCTGAATATCGATGAAGTCATCCGCATCATCCGCGAGGAAGACGAGCCGAAGCCGGTCATGATGGCGCGCTGGGATCTGACCGACAATCAGGTCGAGGCGATCCTCAACATGCGGCTGCGCGCCCTGCGCAAGCTGGAAGAATTCGAGATCCGCAAGGAGTTCGACGAACTCACCAAGGAAAAGAGCGAGATCGAGGCGCTGCTAGCCTCCGACGACAAGCAGTGGCAGACGGTTGCCTGGGAAATCGGCGAAGTGAAGAAGAAATTCGCCAAGGCGACCGAGGTCGGCCGCCGCCGCACCCAGTTCGCCGACGCGCCGGAGGCCGATGAGGAAGCGATCCAGCAGGCGATGATCGAGAAGGAACCGATCACTGTCGTCATTTCTGAAAAGGGCTGGATCCGCGCCCTGAAGGGCCATATCGCCGATACGGCGACGCTGACCTTCAAGGAAGGCGATGGCCTGAAGGTGGCCTTCCCGGCGCAGACGACGGACAAGATCCTGATCGTCACGACAGGCGGCAAGGCCTTCACGCTCGGCGGTGACAAGCTGCCGGGCGGTCGCGGCCACGGCGAGCCGCTGCGCATCATGGTCGACATGGACAACGACCAGGCGGTGCTGACCGCTTTCGTCCACGATCCCGCGCGCAAGCAGCTGATCGTCTCGACGGCCGGCAACGGCTTCGTCGTTGCCGAGGCCGAGCTGATCGCCAATACTCGCAAGGGCAAGCAGATCATGAATGTCGCGCTGCCCGAGGAAACGCAGCTGCTCGTGCCCGTCGGCGGCGACCATGTCGCCGTGGTCGGCGAAAACCGCAAGCTGCTGGTCTTTCCCTTGGCGCAGGTGCCCGAAATGACGCGCGGCAAGGGCGTTCGCCTGCAGCGTTACAAGGATGGCGGCATTTCGGACGTCCGCTGCTTTGCGATGTCGGATGGCCTCGTCTGGGAAGACAGTGCTGGCCGTACCTTCACGAAGAACAAGGACGAGCTTGCCGAATGGCTGGGCGACCGCGCCAGCGCCGGCCGCACCGTGCCGAAGGGTTTTCCGCGCAGCGGTAAATTCGCCGGTTAACGTGATTGCGGCAAAGTTGCGGGGCGATTTTGCCTTGAGAACTGCGTGAAAACAAAGGGGCCGAGCATTTCTGTGCTCGAATGCTCCGAGCCGCAAAAATTCCGTCGCCCGTCTCTTGGCGGCCGCCGGAACTTCTCTATCTCTCTGCTGTTACCGAAAAGAAGAGAAGGCCGATTCTGTGGGCGGACGGAACTGGCTGTGGCCCGTACGCCTGGGGAAGGCGCGCGTGCCCTTACCGGAGGAAAATCGATGCCCGCCAGCACCATCAAATTGCATGTCAGCCACACCTATAGAGTGCCGCCCGCTGTCGTCTACGACGCCTGGCTCAACCCCGAGATCGCCCGCCGTTTCCTGTTTGCCACCGATGACGGTCACGTCATCCGCGCCGATATCGATCCGCATGTCGGCGGCCGCTTTTTCATCGTCGACCGCCGCCCGACCGGCGACGCCTTCCACCAGGGCGTTTTCCTGGAATTGAAGCGACCGCGCCGCATGGTCTTCTGCTTCTCGGTCGAAGAGCACGACCACAATTGCGACCGCGTGGAAATCGACATCGAGCCCCTTGGCGGCGGCAGCCGTCTGACGCTGACTCACGAAATGTGTGCCGAGTGGGCCGCGCATGAGGAAAAGACCCGAAAAGGCTGGGCGCATATCGTCGAAGGGCTCGGCCGCGAGCTGGAACAGCAGCAGATGAAGGCTACGGGGTGAGCGGCACGCTGAAATCCCTGAGGAAGCGGGTCGCACCTTCTTCGTCGATCTCGCCGGCTGCGACGTCTAATACAAATGCAATGACCTGCGCGTTATCTGCATCGATGACGTACCGGTTGAGGTAGAGAAACGTAAACGCCGCGAGATAGCCTGTACGCTTGTTTCCATCCACGAATGGGTGGTTCCTAACGATGCCGTAGAGATAGGCTGCGGCGAGTACGAAGATATCGGTTTCGCCATATGCAGCCTTGTTGAGTGGACGTGCCAAGCTGGTTTCCAATGCATTGGCATCTCGCAGACCAGACAAACCGCCATGCTCGGCAATCTGCTCACCATGCATATTTTCGACCGCTTGGCGGCCGAGCCATTTAAGCCGTATCATTTTGCGAGTTCGCGCAGCGCCACTCGATATTTTTCCATGCCGATGCGGGCTGCCCGCATTTGTTCGGCGAGGTCTGCTGATTCCGGCACGAGGTGGATGTTACCCTCGATCTCCCGCAGTTCGAGGCTGTCTCCGCTGCTGAGACCCAACCGCTGCAACACCTCTTTAGGAATGATAACCCCTTCGGAATTACCGATCTTGCGGATCGTGACGTTCATTTGCTTCATCCTCTTATGTGGTAACGTAGTTATAACATGAGGGATTGACAGGCGGCAACGTCTATTCCGCCGATGGCCTGACGCTCCTTCGCCGGACCATCCAGAAGCAATGCCCGGCGATCGCCGCCACCAGAATGCCGCCGCCAAGGAGCGTCATCGTCGCCGGCGTTTCCGCAAAGATCAGCCAGACCCAGATCGGGGCGAGGACGGTTTCGAGCAGGTAGAACATGCCGACCTCTGGGGCAGAGAGGTATCGCGGCCCGGTCGCCAGGCACCAAAAGGCGACGGGCATTACGATGGCGCCGTTGAGGAGGATCCATCCGGGATAGGCGACCGAGAGCCCCGAAGGCAGAGCTTGCGCAAGCCCGAGCGCGGCCGGCAGAATGGCCGCAAGCAACGGCACGAAGCCCATTTCCCGGCGTGAGGCGCGCCCGATTGTGATGGCCGCCGCAAGTATAAGCGCGCTGAGAATGGCCATAGCGTCGCCGAAGAAATGGCCGCTGGAAAGCCCCTCGCTCACGATCAGTCCGACGCCGACGATCATGAACAGCATGGCGATCAGCGTTGAGGGCTGCGGCTTCTCCTTGAGGAAAGTCCAGGAAAGAAGCGCGCCGAACATCGGGTTGAAGGCGACGATGAAGACGACGTTGGCTGTGGTCGTATTGAAGACTGCCAGCACGAAAGTGAGGGAGGAGAGGCCGTAGAGCAGACCGGCGAGCAGACCGGGCCGACCTGGAACGAGCACCGGCCATCTGCCTGAGGCGAGACGCATCGCGCCAAGGATGATGAGTGTGGCGAGAACCGTCGCAGCGCTTCGCACGCCCAGAATCGACCAGATATCGCCATCGCCAAGGCGCACGAGCGGGATATCCATGGAAAGCGCCAGCCCGCCGATTGCCGTCAGCAGCAGACCCTTCCGATGGTCGGAAAGAGCGGTGGACATTTCAGAGCCTTTCCTGGTCAGATTGAAGCATTCTGCCGGAGCAGGTTTTCGTCAGGGCAGAGGCGATTGGCGATGGGCATACCCCAAGGTACGTCCGAGCCGATCGCCTCTGATCCTGGCGGAAAGATGCCCGGCCCTTCGGGTTGGCTGAAACGGGCCGGCTGATCGACCGGCCGGCTTGGCCGTAGAACTGGGCTACGACGCGCGCCGGCCGGTCGACCGTCCGTCTCCGTTTGAGCCAACAGAATGCTTCGATCTGACCAGGAAAGGCTCTAATCCTGATTGCTTTCGCGCATGGAGGAGGGATCGAAACGCTCCCAGCCGCGCGGGGTCAGATGTTCCTGTGGCTGGAAGCGTGTCTTGTAGTCCATTTTCCGCGACCCTTGCACCCAGTAGCCAAGGTAGACATGCGGCAGGCCGAGCGCCCTGGTGCGCCTGATATGGTCGAGAATCATGAACGTGCCGAGCGAACGCCGCTCGAGCCCGGGATTGAAATAGGAATAGACCATCGACAACCCGTCGCTCATCGTATCGGTCAGCGCCGCGGCAAGCAGCTCGCCCTTCGGCCGCTCCTCCAGTCCGGAACCTTCCTCGCGCCGGCGGTATTCGACGATTCGCGTATTCACATGCGTGTCTTCCACCATGATCGCATAGTCGAGCACGGTCATATCGGACATGCCGCCCTGCTGGTGGCGGTAGTCGAGATAGCGTCGGAAGAGCGAATATTGTTCGCTGGAAGGCTGGGCGGTGAATTCGGTGGCGATGACGTCGGAATTGGCGGCAAGCACCCGCTTCATCGATTTCGTCGGTTCGAATTCCTGGGCGAGAATCCGCACGGAAACACAGGCGCGACAGGATTCGCAGGCCGGGCGGTAGGCGATGTTCTGCGAGCGGCGGAAACCGCCTTGTGTCAGGATGTCGTTCATCTCGGCCGCACGCGGGCCGACCAGATGAGTGAAGACCTTGCGCTCCATCTCATGCGGCAGATACGGACACGCAGCCGGAGCCGTCAGATAAAACTGCGGGGATGGCGTTGTCTGCGTATTCATTTGTCGCGGAAGTTTCCTTGTCGAGACAGTGCCGTTTTCTGACAGCATGACCTAAGAATAGAAAACGTCAACAGCCGGACGATTCCCGTCCTTCATTTCAGTCTTCTAAAGTTAAATATGGAGTGTCTGCAACAGGCGGCAAAGGGAAGGCGGAGACTTTATTTCATCCCCGCCGCGTTTCAAGCGGTGCGCACCGTCACCGTGCCGACCAGCAGGTCGTGAATCAGGCGGCTGCGTTCGATGAACAGGCCGGCGAGCAGGATGAGCGGCGTCAGCACCGAATTGAGGATCCAGAACAGCGCCAGATGCACGATCGCCGTCAGGAAATCCATCGGCCGCCCATCGACGCGCACGATCGCGATCCCCATCGCCCGCATGCCGAGCGATGCCTGGCTCGGTCCGCCGACGGTCAGGCCGAAGTAAATCCCGGCGACGATGACGAAGAGGGCAGGGTAGAGAAGGAAGCCGAGCCCGAGCGTGATGATCGACAGGAAGAACAGCACGATCGCTGCGGGGATCCACAGCAGCGCCACGATGAGGTAGTCGAGGATGAAGGCAAGGACACGGCGGCTCAACACGCCGCTATAGGCGCGCCAGTCCTCCGGTGCAGCAAAAAGCGGATTGGGGTTGTAGCTCATCTCGATCTCCTCTCGCAAAAGCGATGCCGCTGATATGGTATCGACGAAGCAAAATACAATCATCCGCATCGAAACCAGGAAATCGAGCAGGATGCCGGCCGAAAACCGCGCAGATTTTGGCCGTATGCTCGTACTCACCGTTTGCTGAGAATTCTCGCCACCTCGACTGCGAAATAGGTGAGGATGCCATCGCATCCCGCCCGCTTGAAGGACAGCAGCGTTTCCAGCATCGCCCGCTCGCCATCGATCCAGCCGTTCATCGCTGCCGCCTTGATCTGGCTATATTCGCCTGAAACCTGGTAGGCGAAGGTCGGCAGACCGAAAGCCTCTTTCATCCGCCAGCAGATATCGAGATAGGGCAGGCCGGGCTTGACCATCAGCATGTCGGCGCCTTCCTCGACGTCGAGGGCCGCATCGCGGATCGCTTCTGTGCCGTTGGCCGGGTCGATATAATAGGTCTTCTTGTCGCCCTTCAGCAGCCCCCCGGTCGAGATCGCCTCGCGATAAGGTCCATAGAAGGCGGAAGCGAATTTCGTCGCATAGCTCATGATACCGACGCTCTGGTGGCCGGCCGCGTCGAGTGCCATGCGGATCGCGCCGATGCGTCCGTCCATCATCTCCGACGGCGCGATGATGTCGGCGCCGGCATCCGCCTGCATCACGGCGGCGCGCGCCACCTGGTCGACGGTCTCGTCATTGACGATCTCGCCGTCTCTCAAGATTCCGTCATGGCCATGGCTGGTGAAGGGATCGAGCGCCACGTCGGTGATGACGCCGATATTGGGCACCGCCTTCTTGATCGCCGCCGTCGCCTGGTTGATCAGGTTATTGGCTTCGAGGCTGTTCGAGCCGGTCTCGTCGCGCAGTTCCATTTCGATGTTCGGAAAGGTGGCGAGCGCCGGAATGCCGAGGCCGGCCGCTTCGCGTGCGGCTTCGACGGCCTTGTCGATGCTCATGCGGTTGACGCCCGGCATGGCCTCGATTGGATCGACGATGCCGGAACCCGGCACGATGAAGATCGGCCAGATCAGGTCGTCGACGGTCAGCCGGTTCTCCTGCACCAGCCGGCGCGTCCAATCCGCCTTGCGGTTGCGCCGCATGCGGCGATGGCCGGTGATGTCGTCGACGAGATGCGTCCTGTCCTGCATGATATCTATCCCCAGCCCATTCCATTTATCGGAGCGCTCATTATCATGGCGCCCGGAAAATCCAAACCGGACGATTGGCCGCGGCGGAAAACACCTTATGACGATGTAACTGGAACCAAGTCTGCGCAATGGAAACCGATAGCCCGACGATCCCGAAACGCACGCTGGCGGATCTCCTCTTCATTCTCTTCCTGAGGCTGGTCGCCGTATCCTGCTTCTGGTTCGGCCTGCAATACTGGGCGATGCTCGTCGGTTATTCGCTGGTCGGCGCCGGCCGCTTCGATCTTTTGAGCCTGCCGTGGAAAGTGGCAAGCACCAGCCTGGCCGTGCTCTTCCCCGTCGCGTCCCTCGGTCTGTGGCTCACCGTCTCCTGGGGGCCGGTCATCTGGGTGCTGGCGGCCGGCGGCCAGGTCCTGATGTATGGCCTGCTGCCGGATATTTTCGGCCCCAACAAGCTGATCATCCTGCTGCATCTCATGGTCGCCGTCGTCTACTGCATTTTCCGCCTGCTGCTATGGCTGGAAAAGCGCCGGCACCGCCGCCAGGTAAGCGTTGATTTACCCTGAGACAACGTGGGGTTCCCAGTAAGGCTCCGTTAAGCCTGCGGTTTAAGTCGAATTTTATATGTATTCGATAGGGTCTCACTCAAGGCGGGAAGAAAACGACACCGCCAATCAAACAGTGAGGCAGTCAATATGAACACGAAAATCAAGCCGCAGGCGGTATCGAACTTCCGTGACCAGCAGGATCAGGGCATCCGTGATCTTTACATGGAATCCCTTCATCTTGTTGAACGTCTTCACCGTCGTCTTCTCGACGTCATCAAGGACGAGTTCGACCGTCAGGGCCGCAGCGACGTCAACGCCATCCAGGCGCTGCTCCTTTTCAACATCGGCAATTCCGAGCTGACCGCCGGCGAGCTGCGCTCGCGCGGCTACTATCTCGGCTCCAACGTTTCCTACAACGTCAAGAAGCTGGTCGATCTCGGCTTCATCAACCACCAGCGCTCGCGCATCGACCGCCGCTCGGTCCGCATCAGCCTGACAGAAACCGGCCAGGACATCGCCGAGACGGTGGCGAAGCTCTACGAACGGCACATCGCCTCTATCGACAAGGTCGGCGGAATCGGCACCGACGAGTTCACCCAGATGAACAAGCTGCTCCAGCGCCTCGACCGCTTCTGGAACGACTCGATCATGTATCGTCTCTAAAATCCCTGACCTCCTTTCAGGGTTGCAGAAAACCGGACGTGTCCCTGCGCGTCCGGTTTTGCCGTTTGCCCGCGTGGCATCTTTGCAACGCAGGGCAGGGCAAGCGTTATCGCCTGTATTCAAGCCGTTTTTTAGCCGTTATTAACCGGCACCGTTTAGCTCGTCATGGTTCGTTGCGTCGTGTATCCGACATCCGGCGGTCTATCCTCCGAGCCGGTAACACGAATTGGCCATATTGGTGTGGCAGCGGAAGGTATAACAACCGGCGCTTGAACCGATCAGAGATTCCAGGCTGTCGCATCGCATTCTTGTGATGAGACGGGCGGAGTTTTGATGCGCCGGGACAACGAGTGCACAGTGATCTGCGTTACGGCGCAGTGATATCGCAAAGAGCCGCGGCTTTCCTTTATCGCGGCATTCAGTGGTTGGGACTATGTCGAAGAAAAACGGAATTGAAGCTCTTTCGCGCCGCGCTTTCCTGGCGTCGGCGGCAACGGTTGGCGCCGGCGCGCTTGCTGCCGGACCTGCATTGGCGCAATCGGCGCTCGATGGGCTCCTGAATGCGCCGCGCCGCGGCAACTGGGACGACCAGTTCGACGCCAAGGCGGCTTCGCGCACGGCGACCGCCGTCGTTTCCAACACGCCGATCCTCGGACCTCAATCGGTCGCCAGCGCCCAGCAGGCGATCATGCAGTATCAGCAGATCGCTGCCGCCGGCGGCTGGCCTGAAGTCAATCCCGGCGACCAGCGCCTGCAACTCGGCGTCAGCCATCCCGCCGTCCAGGCGCTGCGCCAGCGCCTGGCGATCACCGGCGACCTGCCGCGCGAAGCCGGCCTGTCGAGCGCCTTCGATTCCTATGTCGACGGCGCCGTCAAGCGCTTCCAGGCGCGTCACGGCCTGCCAGCCGATGGCGTTCTCGGCGAATTCACGCTGAAGGCGATGAACATCCCCGCCGATGTCCGCCTGCAGCAGCTCAACACCAATATCGTCCGTCTGCAGACCTTCCCCGAAGACTTGGGCCGCCGTCACCTGATGGTCAACATTCCGGCTGCCTATGTCGAGGCGGTTGAAGACGGCAGTGTCGCGACGCGTCATACCGCGGTTGTCGGCCGCTTGAGCCGCCCGACGCATCTTGTCAATTCGAAGATCTACGAGGTCATCCTCAATCCTTACTGGACGGCGCCGCGCTCGATCGTCGAGAAAGACATCATGCCGCTGATGCGGAAGGATCCGACCTATCTCGAAAAGAACGCCATCCGTCTGATCGACGGCAAGGGCAACGAAGTCGCCCCCGAGACCGTCGACTGGAACGGCGAGGCGCCGAACCTGATGTTCCGTCAGGACCCCGGCAAGATCAATGCCATGGCATCGACGAAGATCAACTTCTACAACAAGAACGGCGAGTACATGCACGACACGCCGCAGCAGGGCCTGTTCAACAAGCTGATGCGCTTCGAATCCTCGGGCTGCGTCCGCGTCCAGAACGTGCGCGACCTGACGAACTGGCTGCTGCGCGAGACCCCCGGCTGGAGCCGCCAGCAGATGGAGCAGGTGATCGCAAGCGGCGTCAACACGCCGATCAAGCTCGCGGCGGAAGTTCCGGTCTATTTCGTCTACATCTCCGCCTGGGGCATGCCCGACGGCATCGTCCAGTTCCGCGACGACATTTATCAGATGGACGGCAATGCCGAGCTGGCGCTCGATACCACGGCCGGCATGGAACAGCCGGTGCAATAAGCGGCGACCTCTGCATCGCCCCTCGAACCGCGCCCTCCCGGCGCGGTTTTTTTATGTCGGCGAGGGGCGCTCTATCCCGTCGCCATCATTCACCGGCGGGGCGCTGTCGCAAAACGACTGGAGCGCGCGCTTTGCTCAGCAAATGTCGTTCTTCGTATTGCCCTTGCCACGGGGGAAGGCTAATACCTCAGCGCATTCCAGTTGAGGAGCCCGCCCATGACCAATGCTTCCACCGAATCCTTCTTCAATCGCTCGCTTGCGGACGTCGATCCCGAGATTTTCGGCGCGATCGGAAAGGAACTCGGTCGCCAACGGCACGAGATCGAACTGATCGCTTCCGAGAACATCGTTTCCCGCGCCGTGCTGGAAGCGCAGGGCTCCATCATGACCAACAAATATGCCGAGGGTTATCCGGGCAAGCGCTATTACGGCGGCTGCCAGTTCGTCGATATCGCTGAGGAGCTGGCGATCGAGCGCGCCAAGAAGCTGTTCGGCGTCAATTTCGCCAACGTCCAGCCGAATTCCGGCTCGCAGATGAACCAGGCCGTGTTCCTGGCGCTGCTGCAGCCCGGCGATACCTTCATGGGTCTCGACCTGAATTCGGGCGGCCACCTCACGCATGGTTCGCCGGTCAACATGTCCGGCAAGTGGTTCAACGTCGTCTCCTACGGCGTGCGTGAAGGCGATAACCTGCTCGACATGGATGAGGTCGCCCGCAAGGCCGAACAGCACAAGCCGAAGCTCATCATCGCCGGCGGCACCGCCTATTCCCGCATCTGGGACTGGAAGCGCTTCCGCGAGATCGCCGACTCGGTCGGCGCCTATCTGATGGTCGATATGGCCCACATCGCCGGTCTCGTCGCCGGCGGCCAACATCCGTCGCCGTTCCCGCATTGCCATGTCGCGACGACGACGACGCATAAGTCGCTGCGCGGTCCGCGCGGCGGCGTGATCCTCACCAATGAAGAGGATCTGGCCAAGAAGTTCAATTCGGCCGTCTTCCCCGGTCTGCAGGGTGGCCCGCTGATGCACATCATCGCCGCCAAGGCGGTCGCCTTCGGCGAGGCGCTGCAGCCTGAGTTCAAGGAATATGCCGCCCAGATCGTCAAGAACGCCCGGGCGCTGGCCGAAACGCTGATCGCTGGTGGTCTCGATGTCGTCTCCGGCGGCACCGACAACCACCTGATGCTCGTCGACCTGCGCAAGAAGAACGCCACCGGCAAACGCGCCGAGGCCGCTCTCGGCCGCGCCTACGTCACCTGCAACAAGAACGGCATTCCCTTCGACCCGGAAAAGCCCTTCGTCACCTCGGGCGTACGCCTGGGCGCGCCGGCTGGCACCACCCGCGGCTTCAAGGAAGCCGAATTCCGCGAAATCGGCAATCTGATCGTCGAGGTTCTCGACGGCTTGAAGGTTGCCAATTCCGACGAAGGCAATGCCGCTGTCGAAGCCGCCGTGCGCGGCAAAGTGGTCAACCTCACAGACCGCTTCCCAATGTATGACTACATGGGGTAAGGAGTAGCGATGCGCTGCCCCTATTGCGGTTCGGAAGATACTCAGGTCAAGGATTCGCGCCCGGCGGAGGACAACACGTCCATCCGCCGGCGGCGTATCTGTCCGGATTGCGGCGGCCGCTTCACCACCTTCGAGCGTGTGCAGCTGCGCGAGCTGATGGTCATCAAGAAGACCGGCCGCAAGGTGCCTTTCGATCGCGACAAGCTGGTGCGCTCCTTCGAAGTGGCGCTGCGCAAACGCCCGGTCGAGCGCGACCGCATCGAACGCGCCGTCTCCGGCATCGTCCGCCGGCTGGAAAGCTCCGGCGAGACCGAAATCTCCTCCGAGCAGATCGGCCTGCAGGTGCTGGAAGCGATGAAAAGCCTCGACGATGTCGGCTTCGTGCGCTACGCCTCGGTCTACCGGGATTTCTCGCTGGCCGAGGATTTCGAAAAGGTCATTTCGGAAATCAACGCCAAGATTGCCCGCGACCCGCTGGACAGATGAGCCATGAGCGTCACGCCGCATGACGAGAGTTTCATGGCGGCGGCGATCCGCCTGTCGCGCCGGCATCTCGGCCGCACCGCCACCAACCCCTCCGTCGGCTGCCTGATCGTCAAGGATGGCGTCATCGTCGGTCAGGCGGTCACCGCCCTCGGCGGCCGCCCGCATGCCGAGCCGCAGGCGCTCGCCGAAGCCGGCGAGGCTGCCCGCGGCGCCACCGCCTATGTGACCCTCGAACCCTGCTCGCATCACGGCAAGACGCCGCCCTGCGCCGAGGCGCTGATCGCCTCTGGCGTCGCCCGCGTCGTCATCAGCGTCACCGATCCCGATCCGCGGGTTTCCGGCCGCGGCATTTCCATGCTGCGCGACGCAGGTATCGAGGTTGATGCAGGTGTGCTGGAAGCCGAGGGCCGGCGTTCGCTGGCCGGTTATCTCACCCGCCAGACGAAGTCCCGGCCCTATGTGACTCTCAAGCTTGCCGTTTCTGCCGATGGTATGATCGGCCGTGCAGGGGAGGGACAGGTGGCGATCACCGGCCCGGAGGCCCGCGCCGAGGTACAGGCGCTGCGCGCCGAAACCGACGCGATCCTGGTCGGTATCGGCACCGCCATATCGGATGATCCGTTGCTGACGGTGCGGACACCGGGTCTGGAGGCGCAGTCGCCCATCCGCATCGTGCTCGATCCGTCGCTGGCCTTGCCGCTGACGAGCAAGCTGGTTGCGACGGCGCGGGACGTGCCGGTGATCTTGGTGGCGAGCGAGCAAGTGTGGCCTTTGTCGGCGGATGCGGAGGGTTTACCCCCCTCTGTCCTGGCGGACTACCGGGGTCGAGCCACGGGTCTCGACCCGTCCTTCGAACCCCCCACAAAGGGGGAGGTCGGCAAGGGGCGGGATCCGAATTCCCTCGCTCCTGTTAGCAACAAATCGACTTCAGGGAATGTAGCGCAAGGCGCTAGCCCCCAGCCGATCTCCCCCCTTGTGGGGGAGATGCCCGGCAGGGCAGAGGGGGGTACCGCACCCGCCGATGCCACCGACCTGGACTCCCGTCGCGCCGCACTCGAAGCTGCCGGCGTCGAGATCGTCTATTGCAATCCCTATCATCCGGAAATCCTGCTGCCGGCGCTTGCGACACGCGGCATTTCTTCGCTTCTGGTCGAGGGCGGTGCCAAGACGGCGCGGCTTTTCCTGGAAGCCGGTCTCGTCGACCGCATCCAGCTTTACCAGGCGCCCGTCACCATCGGCGCGGACGGTATTGAATCGCCGTTTGATGCAACCGACATACCATCCGGTTTCGCCCACATGGGCACGCGAATATTCGGCGCAGATCGCCTGGATGAATATGAAAGAGAGAGTTGATGTTCACCGGAATTGTCACTGATATCGGCACGATCGAATCCGTTTCCCCGCTGAAGGAAGGCATCCGGCTGCGGGTCGCCACCGCCTACGATCCCTCGACCATCGACATGGGCGCCTCCATCTCCCATTCCGGCATCTGCCTGACCGTCACCGCACTTCCTGATGAAGGCAGCAACGGCCGCTGGTTCGAGGTCGAGGCATGGGAAGAGGCGCTGCGGCTGACGACGATCGGCGCCTGGCGGGAGGGCAGCCGCATCAATCTCGAACGGTCGCTGAAAATCGGCGATGAACTCGGCGGCCACATCGTTTCCGGCCATGTCGACGGCAAGGCGGAAATCCTCTCGGTGACATCGGAAGGCGACGCCACCCGCTACCGCCTGCGGGCGCCCGAACATCTGGCAAAATTTGTCGCCCCCAAGGGCTCGATCGCGCTCGACGGCACCTCGCTGACGGTCAATGCGGTCGACGGCACCGATTTCGACGTCCTGCTCATCCGCCACACGCTTGAAGTCACCACCTGGGGCGAGCGCCAGGCCGGCGATTTCGTCAATTTCGAAGTCGACACCATGGCACGTTACGCTGCCCGGCTGGCTGAATTCCCGAGCGCCTGAATCGAAAGCCCTGTACCGGTTTCCTAATGTCCGGTTCGAGCCGATGGCTGCCCCTCACCCTAACCCTCTCCCCGTAAACGGGGCGAGGGGACGTGCCCTGCGAGAACTGGGCGAGGGACGGAGACGTTGCGGCATATCCCCTTCGCACCGCAAGCGGGGGTCCGAAGGACGGGTCGAGACGCGTGGCTCGACCCCGGTCGGTGCCGGCAGGCGGATGAGGGGCTGTCCGCGTCGATTTTCGGTGTTATGCGCCGGGTGGAAAGGGACAGCGCGTCTGGCCGCCGAGACTCACCAAACCGGCGAGAGCTTCGTCAGATACTGGCCGTAGGCACTCTTGCCGAGCTTCTCCGCGAGCTTGGCGAGGTCCTCCTGCGAGATGTAACCCATGCGCCAGGCGACTTCTTCGGGGCAGGCGATCTTGAAGCCCTGGCGTTTTTCCAGTGTGCTGACAAAACCGGCGGCATCGTGCAGGCTATCAGGTGTGCCGGTGTCGAGCCAGGCATAGCCCCGGCCCATCAGTTCCACGAAAAGCTGGCCGCGCTCGAGATAGGCGCGGTTGACATCGGTGATTTCCAATTCGCCGCGCGGCGACGGGTTCAGGTTGGCGGCGATATCGACCACCTGCTGGTCGTAGAAATAGAGGCCGGTCACCGCCCAGTTCGATTTTGGCGCCTTCGGCTTCTCCTCGACCGACAGCGCATTCATCTTTTCGTCGAAGCCGACAACGCCATAGCGTTCCGGATCGGTGACGTGATAGGCGAACACCGTCGCGCCCTCCCGCCGGCTGGTGCCGGATTTCATGATTCCCTGCAATCCGTGCCCGTAGAAGATGTTGTCGCCGAGAACGAGAGCCGAACTGTCGCCGTGCACGAAGTCGGCGCCGATGATGAAGGCCTGGGCGAGGCCGTCCGGGTTCGGCTGTACCGCATAGGTCAGCGAAATTCCCCATTGCGAGCCGTCGCCGAGAAGGCGCTTGAAGGCTTCGAGGTCGTGGGGCGTCGTGATGATCAGCAACTCCCTGATGCCGGCGAGCATGAGCGTCGTCAGCGGATAGTAGATCATCGGCTTGTCGTAGACCGGCATCAACTGTTTCGAGACGGCCTGCGTGATCGGATGCAGACGCGTGCCCGTGCCGCCGGCAAGAATAATTCCCTTCATGCTTTCTCCTTAAAGACCTTTGTTCAAAAGGCCTTGCATGACGATTGTCATGGACTGCTTCCACTCCGGGAGCCGGATTCCATATGTTCTGGCGAGCTTGTCGCCGTTGAGACGCGAATTGGCGGGACGCTTTGCCGGTGTCGGATAGTCCGTCGTCGGGATGCGCTCGACGCCGACGTTTCTGCCGCCCGATTTAAGTAGCGCCGCGAATATCTCTTCGGCGAAATCAGCCCAGCTTGCTTCGCCGCTGCCGGTCAGGTGAAAGGTGCCGCGGAGCGATGGCGCGGGGTCCGCTACAACACGGGTCGCGATCGCAAGAATCGCGTCGGCGATGTCGAGTGCCGAGGTCGGGCATCCCCACTGATCGGCGACGACGCGAAGATGATCGCGCGTCTCGGAAAGCCGCAGCATCGTTTTCAGGAAATTGGTGCCAAACGGCGAATAGACCCAGGCGGTGCGCAAGATGACATGGTTCGGGTTCGCCGCCGCGACGGCCGTCTCGCCGGCGAGCTTCGAACGCCCGTAGACGGAGATGGGCCCCGTCGTATCCTCTTCGCAATAGGCGGAGGCCTTGTCGCCGCTGAAGACATAGTCGGTCGAAATGTGGATGACCGGCACCCCGATCCGCGCGGCAGCCTCGGCAACCGCGCCGGCGCCTGCCGCGTTGACGGAAAAGGCAAGCTCGGCTTCGCTCTCGGCCTTGTCGACCGCCGTATAGGCGGCGGCGGAGACGATCACATCCGGCCGCAGAGCCGAGAAGGCGGCTGCAATGCATGCAGAATCCGAAAGGTCCATTTCCGGGCGGCCGACCGCGATGATTTCGACGCCTGTTTCGGCGCCGCGTCTGAGCAGCGATTGGACGACCTGGCCCTGTTTGCCGGTGACGGCAATGCGCATCGCTATCACCCCTTGAAAACGCCGAGGCGTTCGCCGGAATAGACAGTTTCGCGCAGCGGCCTCCACCACCATTCGTTATTCAAGTACCAGCGCACGGTCTTCTCGATGCCGGTTTCGAAGGTCTCTTGCGCCTTCCAGCCGAGTTCGCTTTCGAGTTTCGAGGCGTCGATCGCATAGCGTGCGTCGTGTCCCGGACGGTCCGTGACGTTGGTGATCAGACGCGAATGCGGTGCCTTATCACTGTAGACGCCGTCGAGAATGGCGCAGATGCGGTGAACGACATCGATGTTCCTGCGCTCATTGCGGCCGCCCACATTGTATTTTTCGCCGGGGCGCCCTCTGGATGCGATTGTGTAGAGCGCGCGGGCGTGGTCTTCGACATAGAGCCAGTCGCGGACATTTGCGCCATTGCCGTAAACCGGAAGAGGCTTGCCCCCGAGTGCGTTCAGGATCATCAGCGGAATGAGCTTTTCCGGGAAATGGAACGGGCCGTAATTGTTGGAGCAATTGGAGACAACGACGGGCAGACCATAG
This sequence comes from Rhizobium sp. H4, assembly GCF_003013335.1. Taxonomy (NCBI): domain Bacteria; kingdom Pseudomonadati; phylum Pseudomonadota; class Alphaproteobacteria; order Hyphomicrobiales; family Rhizobiaceae; genus Rhizobium; species Rhizobium sp. H4. The sequence goes on along the minus strand of NZ_PSOW01000001.1, from coordinate 205,964 downwards.
GTGCGGTGCCAGGCGATCGCCAGATGATCGCTCGCCGCCTTGGAGGCGGAATAGGGCGAGGACGGATCGTAAGGCGTCTTCTCCTCGAAGAGGCCCTCGTCGCCGAGGGAGCCGTAAACCTCGTCCGTCGAGACATGCAGAAAGCGGAAGGCGCTCTTGCGGCGAGCGTCAAGCTCACCCCAATAGTGCCGTGCGGCATCCAGCAGGCTGAATGTGCCGACAATATTGGTCTGAATGAAATCAGCCGCGCCCGAGATCGAGCGGTCGACATGGCTCTCGGCCGCGAGATGCATGACGATATCAGGGCGGAAGGACGCGAATGCTTCCTGCATCCTGGCACGGTCGCAGATGTCGGCGCGCAGGAATTGATAGTTCGGCGCCGATTCGACGGATTTCAGCGATGCCAGATTGCCGGCATAGGTCAGCGTGTCGACATTCAGCACCTCGGCGCCGATCTCGCTGACGAGATGGCGCACCAATGCAGATCCGATGAAGCCTGCTCCGCCCGTAACCAGTATGCGCATCGTCGATCAATCCTGGGGTTGTTGTGCTGAATAGGAAAAATGGCTTGGCAGATCGGCGAGCCGCGGCAGCGTCTTGTCCTTGTCGGACGATACCATGTCACTCTCATCGAAGGGCCAGCGAATACCGATCGCCGGATCGTTCCACGCGATGCCCCGATCATGCTGCGGGCTGTAGGGTGCGGTTACCTTGTAGCTGATGACGCTGTTCGGCTCGATCGTTGCGAATCCGTGCGCGAAGCCGGGCGGTATCCAGAGCTGTTTGCCGGTGTCCGGCGAGAGCTCCTGAGAGATCCATTTGCCGAAGTTCGGTGATCCCAAGCGGATGTCGACGACGACATCCATGATCCGGCCGGCAAGGCAGCGCACCAGCTTGCCCTGTGCGAAGGGCGGTATCTGGAAATGCAGCCCCCGGACGGTTCCGGCCTGCGCCGAAAGCGATTCATTGTCCTGGACGAACGTGACGTCGGCCACATTTTCCCGGAACCAGGCATCCTTGAATACTTCGGAGAAGTAGCCGCGGTGATCGCCGAAACGTGGCGGCGTGATTGCAACAATGCCCTCGATGGCGGCGGTCTCAATGTGCATGACTTACCTTTTCTGCGGCTTTCATCAGGCGCGCGCCTTCATAACGCTCATCAGCATCTCCGCCTGCGAGCGGCTCTGGATGGCCGCAAGGCCTTTTGCGGCAATGGCATCGCGCTCATCGGCATCTGCGATCAGCTTGTAGCAGCGCTCGATCATGTCGTCATAGGGCTCAATTGCCAAGCCGCCGATGAAGGGCTGGAGGTCCGGATCGCGGATGTCGCCTTCCGTCAGCACGCAAACGCGATTGGCGAGCAGGTAGGAAATGCGCACGATCTCGAAGACGCCGCTCGCATAATGATGGATGTTGATGACGATCTTGGCGCGGGCAATCGCCGCATCGCGTTCCGCACCATAGATGTTGAAGAGATGCGCGACCTTCAGCCCGCCGTCCTTCAGCGTCTTCAGAATATGGTGGCGACGTTCGTTCATCGAGCCGTAGAAGAGCACATCGATATCTTTGACGGGGGCGTGCTGGATCTGGCTCAGGCAACGGCTGTAACCGATTTCGAGCACGCCGGCGTGGTCGATCCCCTTGGCGGCGAGGTTTTCGCGGTTGCGCGGGCTGTAGTCGAGCACCGGCATCGCCCTCAGGATCGACATATAGCGCGAATTGATCCAGCTGCTTTCTTCAGACACTTGCTCGAGGTTGATGAGAACGCTGTCTTGCGGCAGATGGCCGACGATTTCGGCCGGAAGCAGGTTGCCGCCATAAATGATCGGCGCACGGCCCGCGAACTCGTTCATGTCCCTAACGATCGGTGCCGAACCGCCGAGTTCCTCGAAGGCGCCCTGCAGGCCGAGCGCGACTTCGTCGAAGGCGTGGCTGTGATTGTAGTTATCGGGCGTCACGATCCAGATGCAATGGCCATCCTTGTGGGCCTGCCATCCGCCGGCAAAGGGCTGCAATGCGTTGGCAAGCGGCTGCTCGATCGTCGGCGCGGCCGGTATAGCGGTCCTTTCCGTACGCACCGGCTGCTGCGGCACCGGGGAGGCGCCTGAGGCGTGCTGAGCATAGGCGCGCATCAATTCGCGGCCGCCGATGAATTGGCCGCGCGACATCCAGCCGGGCGGGTCATCAGCCCCCCAGATCAGATGCGGCTGCTTGATGAGCGGTTGCCGGCCTTGCTGCCACGCGGTCAGGAGAGCGTCGTCACGGCTCTGCAGAAAGGCTTCCTTGGCGGCGAAGAGGCCATGCAGCATTCTGCCGAGGCGGACACCAAACTTCCATTCGAAATCGGCAAGGGTCGGTACGAAGGCGGCGATCTTCAATCCGGAGGCGATAGCCTGCTGGACATAAAGGCCGAGCAGACGCTCGATCACGAAGGGGCGCATCTTCGCGTTGGCATCGCGTGAGTAGTGAGCCGTACCGGAATAGGCGTTGCCCGCCGGCGTGCCGGCGCGCGCCTGGTTTTCCAGTGATTCGAGAATGCGTTCGCAAAAGGCGAAATACCCGGACCAGAATTTCCGGTTGCCGCAGAAATAGTTGCAGAACATGAAGGCAATCTTGTCCTGCGGCGGCGCGATCGGATAGCCGAGTTCCTGCAGATGCAGGAAGATCGGCTCCATGCCGGGGTGACCACCAAGCAGCGAATGTTCCCAGACGTTGCTGTAGATCGCCGCGTGGCCGATCAGCGGATTGTAAAGATAGGCGTCCGCCCCTTCCGCTCTGGCCTTTTCCCCTTCCGTGACGAAGGACGGGAAGCTAGTCACCGACTTCATCTCGAATTTGCTCGAAAGTAGCCCCCAGAACACGTCGTCGCCGAGGCCGATCGCCTCGTGATGCCGATGCAGAGTGAGGAAGAGTTCATATTCGCGGGTCGTTGCCTGCGTATTGAACGAGATGTCGAACGGCATGGCCGCCGCGTCGAGCTGGCTGCGCTGCGAAGGATCGAGATAAGGCTGATAGATAATGACGGATCCCGTGCCGGCAGCCTTCTCCGTGAGAAGCGCCAGATCAGGAAGACCGGCCGGTAGAGCGGAAATGGGCTGATTGATCGTCAAGGTATTGTCCTTCGCGAATGGCCGCCGTCTTCGTGACTCACGAAACAGCATTCGGCTGGTTCGGGTGTCGACTATTGGACGTGAAGCTTGCGCCACACTGTTGGGCAGGAATTTCGCTGGTCAGCTTGGGAACAGGTTAAGCCGTGATGTTCGTGCCAGGCCAATTGCTTGATAGGGCCCAACTCGGACGGCGTCATGAAAAACGAAAAGATCTATGTAACGAAGCCCAGCCTGCCGCCGCTCGAAGAATTCATTCCTTCGCTGGAAGCGATCTGGAACAATCGCATCCTGACCAATGGCGGGCCGTTCCACGAGCTACTGGAGCAGGAGCTCTGCAACCATCTCGGCGTGAAGCACATCAGCCTCTTTTCCAACGCCACCGTTGCGCTGCTGACGGCGCTTCAGGCGCTCCGCGTCACGGGCGAAGTTATCACCACGCCTTATTCCTTCGTAGCCACGTCGCATTCGCTTCTCTGGAACGGTTTGAAGCCCGTCTTCGTCGACATCGATCCGGTGACGCTCAATCTCGATCCGGCGAAGATCGAGGCGGCGATCACGCAGCAGACGACGGCGATCATGCCGGTGCATTGCTACGGCCACCCGTGCGACGTCGATTCGATCCAGAAGATCGCCGATCTCTACAATCTCAAGGTCATCTATGACGCCGCCCATGCCTTCGGCGTGGAAGACGAGCGGGGAAGCATTCTCAATCACGGCGACCTTTCCATTCTGAGCTTCCACGCGACGAAGGTGTTCAACACATTCGAAGGCGGAGCGATCATCTGCCCTGATGTCAAGACGAAGACCCGGATCGACCAGCTGAAGAACTTCGGTTACGTCGATGAAGTGACCGTGGTGGCGCCGGGCACGAACGGCAAAATGAGCGAATTCAACGCTGCGCTCGGCCTGTTGCAGCTGAAATACATCAACTTCGCCCTTGAAAGGCGTGGGCTCATCGACGCTGCATACCGCGAGCGTCTGCGCGGCGTCGAGGGTATAGAATGCCTGCACCGTTCCGGCGAGACCGTATCCAACTTCTCTTATTTCCCGATTCTCGTACGCCCCGGCTATGCCATTTCGCGCGATGAGCTCTATGAGCTTCTGAAGGAAAACGGCATTCATCCGCGCCGTTATTTCTATCCGCTGATCTCAAGCTTTTCGATGTACCGCAGCCTGCCTTCCGCGCAGCCCGCGAATCTGCCGGTCGCAACCGAAGCTGCAAAACAAGTGCTCTGCCTTCCCATCTATCCCGACATGGAAATGGAGATCGTCGACAAGGTCTGCGCGCTCATTGCTTCTTAGGGGTAGATGAAATGAAACTGGCTATTATGCAGCCGTATTTCTTTCCTTACATTGGCTACTTTCAGCTGATCAGTGCGGTCGATAAATTCATCGTTTACGACAATATCAAATACACGAAAAAGGGTTGGATTAACCGAAACCGCATGTTGCGCGACGGCCGGGACGCCACATTCTCTCTGCCGCTGAAGGCCGCGCCGGATAGTTTAGACGTGTACGAACGCAGCCTGTCGCCGGACTTCGTTCGCAACAAGCTGCTGAATCAAATTCAAGGCGCTTATCGACGCGCGCCATTTTATTCCAGTGCTTTCCCGGTGATCGAGCAGGCGATAGGCTTCCCGGACAACAATCTTTTTTTCTATATTTTCAACTCAATCAGGGAAATCTGCGGCTACCTTGGCATCAGGACAGACTTCGCCGTTTCCTCTGAAATAGCGATAAATCACGATCTCAAGGCCCAGGAAAAGGTTTTGGCACTTTGCGAGAAAGCGGGCGCGGAGGTCTATGTGAATGCAATAGGGGGTATGGAACTTTACTCTCAAGACGCGTTTGCTGCGCGCGGTATAGAACTGAAATTCATCAAGTCGAAGTCTGTGGAATATTCTCAGTTCGGTGCTGATTTCGTGCCCTGGCTGTCAATTATGGATGTCATCATGTTCAATTCGGTGGAAGAGATTCAGAGGAATATGCTGGGTGCGTATGAGCTCATTCAATCCTAGATGCGGACGAGTGTTTCCTTTCGGCGGTCTGCCAAGAAGAAGAAATCGGTGAAGCAATGTTCAAATGGAAGAAGTTAGGCAAGGTTTTTACGCCGCAGGAGGTGACTGATCGTCGGTGGCTTAAGGAGTTTGCTCAAGCGCCTGCAACACTGCTTTTTGACGATTTTGTGCGAATATACTTTTCCTGCCGCCCACCAGCAGATCAGGCCGGGCAATATGTCTCGCATTCTGCTTATATTGACGTGGATAGGGCTGACTTGTTTAAGATCATACGGATCAGCGAACGTCCGGTCCTGGAATTGGGCGGTCTCGGCGAATTCGATCAATTTGGTACTTATCCGATCTCCGTAGCCAGGGATGGCGACCTCATACGCGCTTACTATGCCGGCTGGACTCGATGCGAATCCGTGCCATTCAACGTCGGTATAGGATTGGCCTTGAGCACGGACGAAGGCCGGACCTTCTCTAAGGCGGGTTATGGACCCGTCGTGCCATACTCGCCGGATGAACCCTTCGTCCTGAGTGGTCCCAAGATTCGGCGTTTTAACGACCGGTGGTACCTGTTCTATATCTCTGGTTCCAAGTGGATCATGGCCGATGGGCGTGCGGAGCCTGTGTACAAAATCCGTCTAGCCACCTCTGAAGATGGCGTGCACTGGACGAAAGCGAACAGAGATCTGATCGAATCTGTCGTCGAGACCGATGAGGCACAGGCAAGCCCCGATGTGATCTTTGCCGGCGGGCGCTACCACATGTTCTTCTGCTATCGTCACAGCACGAATTATCGCGGCAAGGAAAATGGATACCGAATCGGCTACGCCTCGAGCAACGATCTGGTCAACTGGCAACGTGACGATAGCAAAGCGGGGCTGACGGTGTCCGACACAGGCTGGGATGATGAGATGGTTAGCTACCCGCATGTCTTCGAGTTGGATGGCAAGACCTATATGGCCTATCTCGGCAATCAAGTCGGGCGCAACGGCTTCGGCCTTGCTGTTCTCGACGGAAAGCTTGGTGACGCATGACCAAGATGCGATGGAAGAAGCTGGGCAAGATCTTTGATCCCACGCTGCATCATCTGCCGGCAGGCTGTGTCGAGTTTGCGCAGTCGCCCCAGGCGCTCGTTTTCGATGGCTTTATACGAATCTACTTCTCAACGCGCGCAACTGACGTGAACGGCAAATATCTCAGCCATGTCGCTTTCGTCGATATGGATAAGACTCTGGAGCGGGCCATTCGCGTTTCCGACAGGCCGGTTATTGAACTCGGCAAACTCGGTTGCTTTGACGAGCATGGCATCTTCCCGATGAATGTGATGCGACACGAAGGGAAGATCTACGGCTACACATGCGGCTGGAATCGAAGGGTTGCGGTCTCGGTCGATACGGCAATCGGGCTTGCCTTTAGTGATGACGACGGGATGTCGTTCAAGAGGATCGGCGATGGGCCGGTCTTGTCGGCGTCTCTCAAGGAGCCGTGCCTGGTCGGCGACGGCTTTGTGAAGTTCATCGATGGCATCTTTCACATGTGGTACATTTTCGGGACTGGGTGGAAAGAATACTCGCCGGGCGCGCCTCCGGATCGCACTTATAAAATTGGTCATGCGACCTCGCCCGACGGCATCAATTGGCAGAAGGAGGAAGGCAGGCAGATCATACCGGATCGGCTTGGTGCCGACGAAAGCCAAGCTCTGCCGACCGTCATCCGGATCGAAGATCGCTATCATATGTTCTTCTGCTATCGGCAATCGTCGGATTTTCGCACTAACAGGAAACGCGGCTATCAAATCGGCCACGCATATTCGCGCGATCTGATCAACTGGTCACGCGATGACCTTGAATTGGGGATTGAAGGAACGGACGGCGAATGGGATTCCGACATGTTGTGCTATCCGCACGTCTTTGAGGCGGATGAGTCAATTTACCTCCTCTATAACGGAAACCAGTTTGGCCGGCATGGATTCGGCGCTGCAATATTGGAACGTACTTCATGACGCCGGATTGGGGCCACAACCTCGCTTCGGCAAGCGACATCGCCTACCACTTGAATGAATGCGGAACTGATTTCGCCGAGGGGCTTCGCGCACGCGTGGACATCGACGCTTATGCGCTGAAAATCCTGCTCAACGCCGAGCGCTTTGAGGCATGGTCTGACGGTAGGTTGGTCGGGCTTCTGGCCATATATTGCAACAATCCCCAACAGACATCGGGATTCATTACGAATCTAAGTGTGTTCGAAGAATGGCGCGGCAGGGGGATAGCGGGAGCGTTGCTTGAACGGAGCATGGCTTTGGCCAGGCAGAAGAGGTTTGAAACCATACGCCTCGAGGTCGAGGCGAAAAACATTGCCGCCGTCGCTGTCTATCGCAGATATGGGTTCGTGGTGCTGGATAGCGAACAGTCAATGCTGACAATGAAGCGAGATTTGGGGTAGAAGATGGCTGAGAAGAAGCGCGATTATAATAGTGAAATCAAGGATGCTAGTGATCATCGCTACGCATACAACTTCGATTTTGACGTCATGCACCATTATATGCTGAAGTCTTTCATGCCCTTTTTCCGCACCGGAAGCCTGCTTGAACTTGGAAGTTTCCGGGGCGATTTCACGAAAAGGATCGTTCCCTATTTCGACGATATCACCTGCGTAGAAGCCTCCGATGAGGCAATAGCCGTCGCGCAGAACGAACTGGGCGACAGCCTGACATTTATCAATGACGTGTTCGAAGACGTGAAGCTTCCCAAGCGCTATGACAATGTCCTGCTGACACATGTTCTTGAGCATTTGGACGATCCGGTAGGCGTGCTGAAGCGCATCAATGACGAATGGCTATCGGAGGGTGGTAGGCTCTTCCTGGTATGCCCGAATGCGAATGCCCCGTCCCGCCAGATCGCTGTTAAAATGGGTTTGATAAGCCACAATTCCGCAATCACGAAGGCGGAAGCGGAGCATGGTCACCGCATCACATATTCACTGGATACCCTGGAGCGCGATGCAAGATTGGCAGGATTGAACGTCGTGCATCGGTCCGGCATTTTCTTCAAAGCTCTGGCAAATTTCCAGTGGGATCGTTTGCTTCAGACCGACATCATTTCCAGCGAATATCTGGAGGGTTGTTATCAGCTGGGGCAAGTCTATCCCGATCTTTGCGCCAGCATCTTTCTCATGTGTGAAGCAGGCCGAGCGCAATAGGCTGTGCTTTGCCGAACTCGACTTCTAAATTCCAAGGATGTCCGATGCCGCGCGTATCGATCTGTATTCCAGCATACAAGGCCGACTATTTCGAACTGTGCCTACGAAGTGCGTTGGCTCAGAGCTTCACCGATGTCGAAATTCTGGTGTCGGATGATTGTCCGACTGATGAAATCCAGGCGATCTGCCGGAACTTCGAAAGGTTTGTCCAATACAGCCGCAATCCGAATCCCGGTCCCGAGAACAATGTGCGCAGGCTGGTGGAAATCGCGAGCGGCGAATACATCAAATTCCTGTTCGATGACGACGTGCTACACCCTTTCTGCATACAGTTCCTGCTAGAGGCGCTTGAATCGACAAAGGAAAGAAACACGAGTCTTTCATTTTCTCCGCGTTATTTAATTGACGGAAAAAATCATACTACTGGCTTCATCAACCACTTCAACGCTTCCGGAGATAGCCTCAAGATCGTTTCTGGCGACGACTTCTTGCGATTGACGGCTCTCAATCACGTCAATCTAGTTGGAGAGTACACAACGGCTTTATTTCGGAAGAAGGATGCTTTCGATAGCAATGGTCAATTCCGATTGTATAAGATGGAAGGCGATCTCTTTCCTGGGTTGATTGATTTATCAGCATGGGTGGAACTGGCGCAGCTCGGCAACTTCGTCATCCATCCCACCCCGCTTTCCTATTTCAGGCGCCATGAGAACGCCACGTCGAACCCACAGGTCAACTGGAAGTTCATTTATGCAATCACTTACTATGAGGACGTGCTAAATTTCGCGTTTGAAAGAGGCTACTTGTCAGCAAGCGACTTGACTACCTCATATCGAAACCTGCTGAATATCTACCGGTACTGGCAGAATTCGTTCCCCCAGCTTGGAGCAAGAATTGCGCAAATTGAAGAAGCACTGATGTAAAGAAAGGTGGCACATTCTCGGGCATTCGCAACTCCGCATTCCGCGAGCCTCGGCCCTGCGGTGGATGCTCTGCGCTACGCCGTCCGCTTGACGAAATTCCCTAACGCGAAAACTGAATGACTTCGCCATTATACTGCGCGCGCGCCGTCTCGCGGAAGCCGAGCTTGGCTGCGACCCTGAGCGACGCCACGTTTTCGGGGCTGATGATGCAGCTCATTGCCTTTCCCGGAAAATGCGCTTCCGCCCAGCCGATCAGGGCTGTCAGCGCCTCGGTGGCATAACCGCGGCCCTGGGCTACCGGCATCAGCGCCCAGCCGACCTCCATCGTTCCCTCGATTGACGGCTCCATTTCGCGGCGGGCTTCGAGAAATCCGGCTTCGCCGATGAACCGGCCGCTGGCCTTCTCGACGATCGCAAGAAAGCCGAAGCCCATATGATGCCACATGCCGGCAATGCGCAGCATGCGGGCCCAACTCTGCTCGCGCGTCGAGGGCGCGCCGCTGATGAAGCGGACGACATCCTCGTTCGCCCACAGCGCCGCATGCACTTCGAAATCGTCGAGGTGGTGAGGGCGAAGCGTCAACCGCTGCGTTTCGAGCGTGGGAATGTCGGTCACATCAGGTCCTCCGGAAGCCGCGCCGTCAGGCACCGGGTTCGCCCTCCCAGTAATCGAGTGGATTTTCCGCGCGTCCCATATGGCGGAATCGCCCGGGCCTTGCGCCATCTCTGCTGGTCTTGGCGAGAAACTTTCCAGAATCGGGATATTCGACGATCTCGGTCTTCGCCATCGTCGAGATGCCGAGATAGATAAGGGGCGCCGTGCCGGTATTGATGATCTGGTGCGCTGTTTCCGGGCCGCCGGCGGGCGCGCCGAGCACGTCGCCAGCCTTGATCGCATGGCGCTCGTCGCCGAAGCGGTATTCGCCGGTGCCTGCGATCACGTAGAAAAGCTCGTCTTCGACGTGGTGATTGTGGAAGGGGCAGCTCGATTTGCCCGACGGCACTTCATTATAGCTGATGCCGAGACCGGCCAGACCTAAACGTGCGCCGAACGAGGCGTCGGCGCCTTCATAGAATTCACCCTGTTTCCAGTGGTCGAGCGCGAGATCGGCGATATTGATCACCGCTTTCGATTCCCTAGCCATGATGTCCTCCTGTTGCAGGAAGAGAAGCTATCATCTTGGCGGAAAATTCAATGCCCGTCTGCGCTGATCCGGGAATCCCCGGCATGGGCGGAGAGGAGACCGCCGCCCATGCTTCGAGCGCCGCGCGTCGGATGGAACGCGCCGAGACTCTCTATCCCTGGCAATGCGCAGGAATCTTAGCGGACGTAGAAAGTGAGGCTTCCGTCAGCCGCCTGTTCGGCATTGACGATGTTGCGGACGTCGACGCCTTCATTGTTGAGCCGGCGGGCAAGCGACCTGTTGGCGTCGATCGAGGCCTGGATGCCGCGGATGGCATAACCGGAGCGTTCCGGCGCCGAGCGCGGACCCGTCGTTTCATCATCGAGATTGCGCCAGTTATGGACCTGCTCGACGTTGAAATCATTGCCGTGGAAGGTCCTGAGCGTTTGCTCGATGCCTTGGGCGGTGTTCATCCCAAGACTTTCGGCCCGACTGGCGCCGGCAAATGCAAGCGAGGAGAGGGCGGCGGCGGCGGTGAGTGTGACAATGCGTTTCATGATTGTATCCTTTCATCTGCTATGACGGTCGGCTGTCGTTGCAGGGGATCGTCTGCGTCACGACATGGAATTGGCATTGTCCTCTTCCCGATTCAATGGGCTAAGCCACTGAAAATCCATTAATAATTCTTCATGAAAATTGCCTTCGAATTGCCGTTTTCCGAGCGTCCGGGGAAACTGGTTTGAAAGCCTTGCGCGGCTGTGCAGCTATCCCCTTGCCGATATTTCGTCTTTGGCGTTGCGGCATCGGGCGAAAGTGCTTGCCATTCTGATGAAGGCATGTTTTGACCGCGGCCTGCCGAGTGGAAAATGTCCTGCCAACGAAGGTGAATCCATGCCGAGAGAGACCGCTCCCCATATTTTGATCGTTGAAGCCCGCTTTTACGACGACATGGCCGACGCGCTGCTCGAAGGCGCGACCTTTGCTCTGCAGGAAGCCGGCGCCACCTTTGAGGTCGTCACCGTTCCCGGCGCGCTGGAAATTCCGGCAGCGATTGCCATGTCGCTCGATGGAGACGACAATGGCGGCACACATTATGACGGCTATGTCGCCCTTGGCATGGTCATCCGCGGCGAGACCTACCACTTCAATATCGTATCGAACGAATCCTCGCGCGCACTGATGGATCTCGCAGTCAGCGAGTCCCTTGCCATCGGCAACGGCATCCTGACCGTAGAAAATGACGAACAGGCCTGGGCGCGCGCTCGCCGCTCGGACAAGGACAAAGGCGGATTTGCCGCTCGTGCAGCTCTGACGATGATCGAGCTGAAGCAGAAACTGGGTGCATGAAGAATGAGTGACGACAAGACGGAACGGCCGGTCAAGACTGCGAACCAGCGGGGCGCTGCCCGTCTTGCTGCCGTTCAGGCGCTTTATCAGATGGATGTCGGCGGCACGGGCGTTTTGGAAATCGTCGCTGAATATGAGGCGCACCGCCTCGGCCAGGAAATCGACGGCGCGACCTATCTGAAGGCCGATGCCGGCTGGTTCCGCTCCATCGTCTCCGGCGTGGTGCGCGATCAGGTCCGCCTCGATCCGCTGATCGCGGCAGCGTTGCAGGATGATTGGGCTCTGTCGCGGCTTGACAGCACCGTGCGCGCCATCCTGCGCGCCGGCGTCTTCGAACTCATTGACCGCAAGGACGTTCCGGTGGCGGTCATCGTCACCGAATATGTCGAAATCGCGCAGGCGTTTTTCGATGACGACGAACCGAAGCTCGTCAACGCCGTGCTCGACCGCATCGCCAAGCAGGTTCGCAGCGAGGCGAAGAAGTAACCTCTTAGCCGCCAAACCATCTTCCCGTTTCTTTCTTCATGCCGCAATGGTTTTCGCCCGTTGCGGTCTTGACGCCACGTGATCGACCACGCAATCTCCGCACCGCTTAGCTGTGGCATTTCTGTGGAGAGGAAAGGCGATTCGGCGGCGTATCTGCCGGAGGAGGAGTAAACTCCGGCCTATGGGAGGAAAGAGCGAAATGACCATTCTTTTATGCGTAATCGCATGCGGTCTGCTCTCGGTGGTCTATGCCGCCTGGGCAACCCGGTCGGTGCTTGCCGCCGATCAGGGCAACAGCCGGATGCAGGAGATCGCGGGCTATATCCGGGAAGGCGCTCAGGCCTATCTGACGCGCCAGTATCGCACCATTGCCCTTGTCGGCGTCGTCGTCTTCATCGCAGCCTGGCTGCTTCTTTCCGCCACGGCCGCCATCGGCTTCCTGATCGGCGCCGTACTGTCAGGCGCTGCCGGTTTCATCGGCATGCACGTCTCCGTCCGCGCCAACGTGCGCACCGCGCAGGCCGCGTCCGCCAGCCTCTCCGCAGGCCTCGACATCGCCTTCAAGTCGGGTGCGATCACCGGCATGCTGGTGGCGGGCCTCGCGCTGCTCGGCGTCTCCATCTACTATACCATTTTGACCGTCGGGCTCGGCCATGAGAGCGGCTCGCGCGACGTCATCGATTCACTGGTGGCGCTCGGCTTCGGCGCTTCGCTGATCTCGATCTTCGCCCGTCTCGGCGGCGGCATCTTCACCAAGGGCGCCGATGTCGGCGGCGACCTCGTCGGCAAGGTGGAAGCCGGCATTCCCGAGGACGATCCGCGCAACCCGGCGACGATTGCCGATAACGTCGGCGACAATGTCGGCGACTGCGCCGGCATGGCCGCCGACCTTTTCGAGACCTATGCGGTTTCCGTTGTCGCCACCATGGTTCTGGCTGCGATCTTCTTTGCCGGCGCGCCGATCCTCGAGTCGGCGATGATCTATCCGCTGGCGATTTGCGGCGCCTGCATCATCACCTCGATCATCGGCACCTTCTTCGTCAAGCTCGGCTCGAACGGCTCGATCATGGGCGCTCTATACAAGGGCCTCATCGTCACCGGTCTCTTGTCCATCATCGGTCTCGGTGCCGCCACCTCGCTGACCGTCGGCTGGGGCTCGCTCGGCACCGTTGCCGGCGCCGACGTGACCGGCACCAACCTCTTCATCTGCGGTCTCGTCGGCCTTGTCGTCACCGCCCTGATCGTGGTCATCACCGAATACTACACCGGCACCGGCAAACGCCCCGTCGTTTCGATCGCCCAGTCGTCGGTCACCGGCCACGGCACCAACGTCATCCAGGGCCTTGCGGTCTCGCTGGAGTCGACGGCCCTGCCGGCGATCGTCATCGTCGGCGGCATTCTCGCCACCTATCAGCTCGGCGGCCTTTTCGGCACCGGCATCGCGGTCACCGCCATGCTCGGCCTTGCCGGCATGATCGTTGCACTCGATGCCTTCGGCCCGGTCACCGACAATGCCGGCGGCATCGCCGAAATGTCGCATCTGCCGCCCGAGGTGCGCAAGTCGACCGATGCGCTCGACGCCGTCGGCAACACCACGAAGGCCGTCACCAAGGGCTACGCGATCGGCTCGGCCGGTCTCGGTGCCTTGGTGCTCTTTGCCGCCTACGCCAACGATCTCAGGTATTTCGCCGCCCATGGCGACCAATATCCCTACTTCGCCAATATCGGCGAAATCTCCTTCGAATTGTCGAACCCCTATGTCGTCGCCGGCCTGCTGTTCGGCGGCCTGATTCCCTATCTCTTCGGCGGCATCGCCATGACAGCCGTCGGCCGCGCCGCCGGCTCGATCGTCGAGGAGGTGCGCCGCCAGTTCAAGATGAAGCCGGGCATCATGCAGGGCACGGAAAAGCCGGATTACGGTAAGGCCGTCGACCTTCTGACCAAGGCGGCCATCCGTGAAATGATCGTGCCGTCGCTGCTGCCGGTGCTGGCGCCCATCGTCGTCTATTTCGGCGTGCTTCTGATCTCCGGCTCCAAGGCCTCCGCCTTTGCCGCCCTCGGCGCATCGCTGCTCGGCGTCATCATCAACGGCCTCTTCGTCGCTATCTCGATGACCTCGGGCGGCGGCGCCTGGGACAATGCCAAGAAGAGCTTCGAGGACGGTTTCGTCGACAAGGACGGCGTGCGTCACATGAAGGGTTCGGATGCGCACAAGGCCTCCGTTACCGGCGATACCGTCGGCGATCCCTACAAGGACACAGCCGGCCCTGCCGTCAACCCGGCGATCAAGATCACCAATATCGTGGCACTTCTGCTGCTCGCCGTTCTCGCCGGTTGATGGCTGCAACAGCGGCTGGCAGCCCCTCACCCTAACCCTCTCCCGGTAAAAACGGGGAGAGGGGACGTGCCATGCGAGACGTTGGTAAGGGACGGAAAGAGTGCGACTATCGCCCTTCGCCCCGTTTACGGGGAGAAGGTGGCGGCAGCCGGATGAGGGGCGGGCGTCCAATCTCCTGGGCCGAAGATGACGCCGAGTAAAAACACGAGGTTTGTCAACAAAAAACCCGCCGGAGCGATCCGGCGGGTTTTGTCGTTGAAGCTTGTCCGATCAGCGCAGGCTGCTCGGATTCTGCGGCGTGCCGCCGGCGCCGCCGCCAAACAGGCTGCGGGCGGCGCTCGCAGCGCTGCCGCCGGAGAGCATCTGCTGTAGGAAGGTGAGTTCCTTGCCGCCGGTCGGCGTGACGCGTCCGATCGTGTCGAACACCTTGCCATCCTGCAGCGTATAGTTGGCGCGCCGGCTGACGACGCCGTCCTTGTCGAAATAGATCGCCAGAACGCTCTGATCGACGACCTTCAGCTTCTGGAAGGCGACCGAACGCGTGCGCCGCTGTGAGATGTAATAGAAGACCTCGCCGTCGAAGGTCGCCGTCGTCGACGGGGTGCCGAGCGAAAGCAGCGCCTGCTCGCGGCTCGAGCCTTCTGGAACGAGGTCCAGCGACTGCTGGTCGGCGACGTATCCGCCATTGAGCACGGTGCCGGTCTGGCAGCCCGAAAGAGCAGTGGTGGAGGCGATTATGAAGGCAATGGCCGCGTTGCTGAAGAATTTCATGTCAGACTTGAAATACCGTTTCTTCAACGACATCTACTCCCTTGAGTGTCGATAGCAGCCGTTTGGGCTTTACACGCTTCCTCCTGCAAAACCATTGTGGCCATTCCGGGTCGAATTCCCGAATTCGTTCCGCCGACGCCTCGAAGGCATCGTCCCGAAACTGGCCACGATCGGCATTGCAATTCGCGCCTGCTTCGGTAAACCAGCTTTCGAAATCATGCAACAAGGCCGGACGCCAGCCGGCGTGAAGATTGAGGCATTTCCGGAAAAAACAATGATCTTCGGACTCTTCCGCAAGAAAAACAACAATCAGGCGATCGTTGACAGGCAATATGCGGCGCTGACGGCGGCCGCGCGCATGCCTGATCTCTATGAGCGGCTCAATGTGCCGGATACGGTCATGGGCCGTTTCGAAATGCTGTCGATCGCGATGATTCTGTTTTTTCGCCGCACGCGCGCCTCCGCCGTTAGCGGTCAGGAAATCGCCCAGGAGATCGTCGACGCTTTTTTCCAGGACATCGACTATTCGATCCGCGAACTCGGCATTGGCGACAACAGCGTGCCGAAACGCATGAAGAAGCTCGCCGGCATGTTCTACGGCCGGCTCGAAGCCTATTCGAAGGCGATGGATGCCGGCGATCGCGAAGCGCTCGCACTTGCCCTCCAGCGCAATATCTACCCCGAAAGTCCCGTCCCAGCCGATTTGTCCGGCCTCGCCGACTGGATGATGGCGGCCGAAGCCCAATTGTCCGCCGTTCCGGAGGAGATGATTGCCAGCGGCGCGGCAACTCTGCCGCCGGTTGTCTGAAGGAGGAAACGATGAAAAACGATCGGGACGATGTTCCCTTCTCCTATCGCGTGAAGGTCGGCCATATCTCCGCCAACCCCGTCGAGGTCCATATCGAGGCCGACGCCAGCGAATTGAAGGCGCTTGCCGAGGCCTGGAGCGTCGTCTCCGTCGAGAATCTCAGCGCCGACCTGCAGATTGCCCGCTGGAAGCGCGACGGCGTGCGCGTCAAGGGCCGGGTACAGGCGAAGATCGTCCAGTCCTGCGTCGTGACGCTGGAACCGGTCGAAGCCGCCATCGACGAAACCTTCGAGCAGATCTTCGTGCCTGAGGGTTCCAAGCTTGCCCGGCAGCCCGGCAATGATGCCGGCGAAATGCTGCTCGACCCCGACGGTCCTGATCTGCCCGAGACCTTTGTCGGCGATACGATCGACGCCGGCGAGGTGGTCGCGGAATTCGCCGCTCTTGCGATCGACCCCTATCCGCGCAAGGACGGCGTCGAGTTCGAAGGTCATATCGAGGATAGCGGCGAGAACGACAAAAAGCCTTCGGCTTTCGCAGTCCTCAAGGACTGGAAAAAGGACTGAAGCCACTCTGGCGTTTGGCACAATTCAGTTGTATGCGACGGCAAAACCGGTATTTTGGCCGAAATTTCGCCCCTCGGCGGAAAGAAGGATCAGGGACGCGTGATCAGAATATCTCTCGACCTCATGGGTGGCGACTTTGGTCCCCAGGTTGTCATCCCCGGCGCCGCCAAGGCGCTGGATCGGCATCCGGATATTTCCTTCGTATTTTACGGTCTTAAGGAACAGTGCGATCCTGTTCTCGCCAAGTTTCCGAAACTTAAGGAAAAATCGGTCTTTCACGATTGCGAGCTTGCGGTCAGCATGGAAGAGAAGCCGAGCCAGGCGCTGCGCCGCGGCCGCTATATCTCCACCATGTGGCGTTCGATCGAGGCGGTGAAGACGGGCGATGCCGATGTCGCGGTCTCGGCCGGCAATACCGGGGCGCTGATGGCGATGGCAAAGTTCTGTCTTCGCACCATGGCCAATATCGAACGCCCGGCGATCGCGGCGATCTGGCCGACGCTGAAGGGTGAGAGCATCGTGCTCGATGTCGGCGCGACGATCGGCGCCGATGCGCAGCAGCTGATGGATTTCGCCCTGATGGGCGGGGCTATGGCGCGCGCGCTTTTCGAGATCGAACGTCCGACGATCGGACTTCTGAACGTCGGCGTTGAAGAGGTGAAAGGCCAGGAAGAGGTCAAGGAGGCCGGTCGGCTGTTGCGCGAGGCGAACATCGATTCGCTCGAATATTCCGGCTTCGTTGAGGGCAACGATCTCGGCAAGGGTACCGTCGACGTCGTCGTCACCGAAGGATTCTCCGGCAATATCGCGCTCAAGACCGCTGAAGGCACTGCCAAGCAGATTGCCGAATATCTGCGTGCGGCCATGTCGCGCACGCTGCTCGCCCGCATCGGCTATCTCTTCGCCAAGAGCGCCTTCGACATGCTCCGCGAGAAGCTCGATCCGAGCAAGGTCAATGGCGGCGTGTTTCTCGGCCTGAACGGCATCGTCATCAAGAGCCATGGCGGCGCCAATGCCGAAGGCATCGCCGCCGCCATCGAAGTCGGCTACGATATGGCCAAGAACGGCCTCAATCAGAAAATAGAAAACGATCTTAAGAAATATCATGCCAAGCGCCTGCCCCCGATGGGCCCGGAAGCGGCATGAGCGATGGGGTACAATCGAATATGATCCGTTCAGTGGTTCGCGGGTTCGGAGCCGCACTTCCGAAGCGCGTTATGACCAATCGCGACATGGAGGCCATCGTCGATACATCGGACGAATGGATCGTCCAGCGCACCGGCATCCGCCAGCGTTACGTGGCCGGTGACGACGAGACGACGGCCTCGCTCGGCGAGGCTGCCGCGCGGGCGGCGCTCGAAAATGGCGGCCTGACGTCCGCCGACATCGATCTCATCATCTGCGCCACCTCGACGCCTGACAACACCTTTCCGGCGACCTCGGTGAACATTCAGAACCGTCTCGGCATGAGCCACGGTTTCGCCTTCGACGTTCAGGCCGTCTGCACCGGTTTCGTTTATGCGGTGACGACCGCCGACGCCTATATCCGCGGCGGCCTTGCAAATCGCGTTCTGGTCATCGGCGCGGAGACTTTTTCGCGCATTCTCGACTGGAACGACCGCACAACCTGCGTGCTCTTCGGCGACGGCGCCGGCGCGATCGTGCTCGAAGCGGCCGAAGGCGAGGGGACGTCTGCCGACCGCGGCGTGCTGACCGCGCACCTGCGCTCCGACGGTTCGCACAAGGACAAGCTCTATGTCGACGGCGGACCGTCGACGACGGGCAGCGTCGGCAAGCTGCGCATGGAAGGCCGCGAGGTCTTCAAATACGCCGTCGGCATGATCACCGATGTCATCCAGGCTGCGTTCGATTCGACCGGCACCACCGCCAACGATCTTGACTGGCTGGTGCCGCATCAGGCCAATCGACGCATCATCGACGGTTCGGCGAAGAAGCTGAACATCGCTGCGGAAAAGGTCGTCGTCACCGTCGATCTGCACGGCAATACCTCGGCTGCCTCGATCCCGCTCGCCCTGGCGACCGCTGCCGGCGACGGCCGCATCAAGAAGGGTGACCTCGTGATGCTCGAAGCGATGGGCGGCGGCTTCACCTGGGGCGCCGTTCTGCTGCGCTGGTAAGCACGAATCCTAAAAAACTGGCGGCGAACAAGAGCTTGACCGTGGGGCGCAAGACAAATACTCTTCCTTCGCTTTCACAAAATAATTTGTATTGGGCGGGGAAACCATGACCGGAAAAACAGTGACGCGAGCAGACCTGGCGGAATCGGTTTTCCGAAAGGTCGGGCTTTCCCGGACGGAATCCGCCGAACTTGTGGAAACCGTCATCGACGAAATCTGCAATGCCATCGTCCGCGGTGAAACCGTCAAGCTTTCTTCCTTCGCCACCTTTCAGGTTCGCGACAAGAACGAGCGAATCGGCCGCAACCCGAAGACCGGCGAGGAGGTTCCGATCTCTCCCCGCCGGGTGATGACCTTCAAGGCATCGAACGTGCTGAAGACGCGCATCCTCAAGGCGCATGTCTCTCGCAAGGTGAAGCTGAAGCCACAGAACCCAGCCCTCTGATATCGGCTAGGTCCTGCTCGGAACGGCCTTTTTTCACTCGCATCGTCCATCGCCTGTGCGCAACGTCGACACATGACTTGAATTGTCGGCGCCAAACCTTTGAAATATGGTGAGTCGCCGTTGGATCGAGCCTGCGAGGTTGCGTAGCAGTATGACGTTGGACAAGAGCCCCGATGCCTTTCGCACCATCAGCGAAGTCGCAGACGATCTTGATCTGCCGCAGCATGTGCTGCGCTTCTGGGAAACGCGGTTTCCCCAGATAAAGCCGATGAAGCGCGGCGGCGGCCGTCGCTATTATCGGCCGGAAGATGTCGACCTTCTCAAGGGCATCCGGCATTTGCTCTATGATCACGGCTATACGATCAAGGGCGTGCAGAAGCTTCTGAAGACCAATGGCAACAAGTTTGTCATATCGGTCGGCCACG
The DNA here is from genome assembly GCF_003013335.1 of Rhizobium sp. H4. Lineage (NCBI taxonomy): Bacteria > Pseudomonadati > Pseudomonadota > Alphaproteobacteria > Hyphomicrobiales > Rhizobiaceae > Rhizobium > Rhizobium sp. H4. Next base: position 186,276 of record NZ_PSOW01000001.1, on the reverse strand, counting down.
GCGATCTCGCCAGCGTCGAGGCACTTGCCTCGGGTGTGCAGGAGATGGGATCGGGCGAGCCGCGCGTCGGCATGTCCGAGGAGGACCAGATCGTCGGCCGCGCCAAGCCGCCGATCACCCGCCGGTTCTTCAACTTCGTCGCCGGAGACGACGATCAGCCGGAAGTCTCGGTCGGTAAGTCGAGCGTCGGCAAGGAAGACAGGGCGCTGCTGCAGGAGGCGCTTTACGATCTCCTCGAATGCAAGCGTCTGCTCGATCAGGTGCGCTGAGGAAACCCTCCTCAGGCTTCGGCAAGCAGCTTCATCGCCTGTTCGAGCTCGCTGAGCTGAAAAGGTTTTCGCAGCACCGGCAGAGTGCTTGGGGTGCTCCCTTCCGGTGCACTGCCATAGCCAGTCGCATAGAGATAAGGTTTGCCGCGCTCGTCGAGCAGCTTTGCGACCGGCAGCGAACTCCGGCCGGCAAGCGAGACGTCGAGGATGGCGGCGTCGAACTCTGTGTCTCTGGCAGTTGCGAGCGCCCGTTCCAGATCGGGGGCAGTTGCGCAAACCCGATAGCCGAGGTCGCTGAGCATGTCCTCGAGCAGCATGGCGATCAGTGCATCGTCCTCGACGATGAATATGTCTTTCATGATCCCGTCCACCATTCCCCTTGCCGGGCACGAAGATTTATCTGGCCCGCTGTGCAACGCGTCAAGACGCTGCGCGCGGCGGCAGACCTGTCGCGCAAAACCGTGGCGCGGTTTTACGACACGACATGTGTAAACATAAAAGGTTAAGGCACGGCAAGCGAATCTGAAGGATCGCGCCGTGCTTTGGAAACACTATATTGCCCGGCGAAATTCGATGTGCAAAAGCTGGTATGCCGTTTCGGCGGCGGCTACTGCATAATTCCTGAAATCGGAATCGATTTACGGATCAAATTATGCAGTAATTCAAAGCGTTGCAGCGTCCTTTGCGCGTCTGAACGGACGCGCGGGGAGAAAGGGTGTGGAATGGATTTGCTGAGTGCCACGGATTGGCTGCGTCACAGGCCAGGCTACACCTATCCGCTGGCCGTTGCCTTCGTTGGTCTGACGTTTATTCTGCGACTTGCCGCCAGCGACTATCTCTCCGGTTTTCCCTTCCTGAGCTTCGTCCCGGCGATATTGCTCGCCAGTTTTATCGGCGGCGCCGGGCCGGGCATTGTCGCGGCCATGGTTGCGGCCTTCGTCGTTCAGCAGTTTTTCGTCGAGCCGCATGGCGCGTTCTGGCCGGTCAGCGTCGGCCAGTGGGTTGGTCTTTCGACCTATCTGGTCAATGCCGCGATCATCATCGGACTGATGGAGATGATCATCATCGCCCATGGCCGGCAGAGCCGCCTTCGCTCCGAGCTCAACAGTTTCAATTCGCGCCTGGAGGAGACGGTGGCCGAGCGCACTGCCGCACTCAGGCACGAGATGGAAGAGAATGCCGCCGCCCAGGCGCAGGTCCGGCAGTTGCAGAAGATGGAGACGATCGGTCAGCTCACAGGCGGCGTCGCCCATGATTTCAACAACATGCTGGCGATCATCATCGGCAATCTCGATCTCGCTCAGCGGCGCATGACCGGACATGAGGATCCGCGCCTGCTCAACTCCCTTCAGAATGCAAGAGATGGAGCCCAGCGGGCCGCGGTGCTGACCGCGCGTCTTCTCGCCTTCTCGCGCCAGCAGCCGCTCGCCCCGGAGGTGATCGACGTCAACAAGCTGGTCGGCGGCATGTCGGAGTTGCTGCGACGCACGCTCGGCGAACATATCCGCATCGAAACCGTTCTCGCCGGCGGCCTCTGGCCGAGCTTTGCCGATCTGAGTCAACTCGAAAACGCCATGCTGAACCTGGCCGTCAATGCACGCGACGCCATGCCTAGCGGCGGTCATCTGACGATCGAGACTGCCAATACGGAACTAGATGAGCGGTACTCGCGGATGCATTCGGAGGTCGAAGCGGGCCAGTATGTGATGATCAGCATTACCGACACCGGCACCGGCATGTCGCCTGATGTGATCGACCGCGCCTTCGACCCGTTTTACACCACCAAAGGACCCGGCAAGGGGACGGGACTCGGCCTCAGCCAGGTCTACGGCTACATCAAGCAGAGCGGCGGCCACATCAAGATCTATTCGGAGATCGACCGCGGCACGACGGTGAAGATCTATCTGCCGCGTCACGTCGGCAAGGCGGACGCCCGCCTGGCCGCTGGAGCACAGCCGATTCCTCAGGGCAGCGTCAACGATACGATTCTGGTGGTGGAGGACGACGAACACGTCCGCACCATGACTGCCGAAAGTCTGCATGAACTCGGTTACACCGTATTGCAGGCGGCAGGCGGCCCAGAGGCGCTTCTCCTTCTGGAGGAGAATCCGGACGTCGACTTGATCTTCACCGATATTGTGATGCCGCAGATGAGCGGGCGTCAGCTTGCCGACGCCGTTCAGGAAAAATGGCCGACGATCAGAATCCTATACACCACGGGTTACACGCGAAACGCCATCGTCCACAATGGCGTGCTTGATCACGGCGTTTCGCTGCTTGCCAAGCCTTTCAGCCTCGAGCAGCTCGCCCATAAGATCCGCGAGCTTTTGAATATGCCGGTAAGGACGGGAGACGAGGGGCCGTGACGTGGCAGCCGTGCGTCTCCCACCCTCAAATCCTTATTCAAGAACCTGGATCACGCGGTGCGTCTTCGGCTCAACGATCACCCGCCGCTCGTTGACGACGGTGTAGGCGTAGTCGGCGTTGGGCACAGTATGGACTTCGATAGTATCCGGCAGCGTGGTGCCAACCGTGATCTCGCCGTCATAGACGACGGACGGCGTATTTTGCTCCATGACATAGGTACGCACCTCGCCGGGCAGGACGACGGAGCCGGTAGGTGCGGGATCGGTGACAACGACGGTGCTTTGTGCAAAGGCGGCCGAGCAGATGGTCAGCATGGCGGCGGTAGCCAGCATGATCTTACGCATGGGATGTTCTCCTTTTTGAACTCTGAACATCAAGGCAACGCCGCCCATACGGCATAGTTCCGCCAGCAGCTTGCCGTCGTGGCAGAGGCGGGGAGCCGATTCCTTGTTGCTAAGCCAATTTATGCTCCATACGGTTGAGCTGTCCGAATCACATTCAGTGCGAGTCGTCCGGTGGCAGCAGGGTCGGGCTCTTTACCCTTCGTTAACCATGTCGGCGGTTTATGGCAGGTGAACGGCCGGGTGGTCGTTGATTCGAAGGTCCGTCGCGTTTCGGTTCGCGAATGGACATCTGGAAAGACGGTTGCGGCGGCTCGACACATGCGCTTGCGGAAGACGATATCGCTGGTGGCAATAGCGGGCATGATGGCCGGCTGCACGTCGACAGGCGGTGTGCGGCAGCCTTCCGGGCCGGAGACGGTGGCGCCTGAAAAGGCGCTGGTTCTGCCGCCGCCGGGTGGCCCATCGATCGTCAGCGTCGTCGAGCGCAAGCGTGGCAATGGCGTCGAACAGACGGTCTCGCTGTTTACGTCCTCCTCGGTGCCCGGCCAAAATTTTCTGAAGATCCAGTTTTTCGGCGCCTCCGGAGCTAATCCGGGAACGGGCAACGCCGGCTTCAGCATGATCAACGAGAGCGCTATCGCCCGCGAAATGGCCCGCGCTGCCCCCGGCGTCCCGATGGCTACCTCGGCGACCTTCCTGCAAAACGCTTATGGCCCATTCGGTTATGCCTCCGGCCGAAGCCGCGCCGGCGATGCCTGCATCTTTGCCTGGCAACAGATCCGCTCCAGCGCGGCCGCCAATACGCAGGCCCGCAATTTCGGCATGATCCAGCTGCGTCTGCGCCTATGCGATGCGCGCGCATCCGAGCGCCAGCTGCTGGGTATCGTCTACGGCTACACGATAACAGGCACCTTCGACGGCGTGATCTGGAACCCCTATGGCGCTCCGCCGCCCGCTGACGCGGCGCTCGGGCGTACCGGCGCTCCGATCTATCCCGACGAGGGCGGATATCGCGCCAGTCCGATGCCGATCGGTTATGAGCCGGCGCCTGCCGTAACCAGTCTGCCGCGGACGGCTCCGGTTCGCAGCGCCCCGAGCCGGCAACCGGCGCAAGGCGCCGCACCGTTGCCTGCTCCGATCGGCCCGCGCGTGCCGCTGCCGGGCGAGGCGCCGCCGACGAACGCGGCGCCGGAGGCGGCCGCAGCGCCGTTGGAACAATCGGCAAGGGCTATCGGCGTCACCGTGCCGTCGCCGGACTGCATAGGCGACGCGGCCATGACGGCCGTCTGCCGGAGATAGAGCATGATGCCGGAAAGTGTGAGCGGTTTTCGGACGAAGTCATGATCTAACTCTTTAACTTAGAACAGGATTCAGATTTAGCCGACCTGGCCTGAAATCATCCTGTTCCAGCGAGCCTGCCCGGGGTGTCGGAGGATGCCCTCGGCGAGCAATTTCGAAGGAACGTCGATGCGCAAAGCCCGCAGCGTCTTCATATGGGCCCTGGTTTCGCTCTGCATGATCGTGCTGATCACCCTGCCGGTTAACCTGCAGACTCAGCTCATCACCAGTATCTCGGTGGTCACGGTGATGGCGCTGATCAAGATACTGAAGGGCGAGGGGACGTGGCGCCTGGTGGCGCTCGCTTTCGGCACGTCGATCGTGCTGCGCTACGTCTATTGGCGCACCACCAACACGCTGCCGCCGCTGAACCAGCCTGAGAATTTCATTCCCGGCCTGCTGCTCTATCTTGCCGAAATGTATAGCGTGGCGATGCTGGCGCTCAGCCTTTTCATCGTCGCCACACCACTGCCGCCGCGCCCATCGCGTGCCGCCAATCCGGGACGTTTGCCGCATGTCGACGTCTTCGTGCCCTCCTACAACGAGGATGCCGGCCTTCTCGGCAACACGCTGGCTGCTGCCAAGGCGATGGACTATCCGGCCGATAAGCTGCATGTCTGGCTGCTCGACGACGGCGGCACCTTGCAGAAACGCAACTCCGGAAAGTTGCTGGAGGCGCAGGCGGCGGCGGCCCGCCACATCGAACTGAAGCAGCTTTGCCAGGATCTTGACGTCACCTATCTCACGCGCGACCGTAACGAGCATGCCAAGGCTGGCAATCTCAACAATGGCATGAAACATTCGACCGGCGAACTCATCGCCGTCTTCGATGCGGACCACGCTCCGGCCCGCGACTTCCTGCTCGAGACCGTCGGCTACTTCGAAGACGATCCGAGGCTCTTCCTCGTCCAGACCCCGCACTTCTTCATCAATCCGGATCCGCTGGAGCGCAACCTGCGCACCTTCGACAAGATGCCGAGCGAGAACGAGATGTTCTACGGCATCATCCAGCGTGGCCTGGATAAATGGAACGCCGCCTTCTTCTGCGGTTCGGCCGCGGTTTTGAGCCGCAAAGCCCTCGAATCGCAGAACGGCTTTTCCGGCATCAGCATCACCGAGGATTGCGAGACGGCCTTAGCGCTGCATGGCAGCGGCTGGAACAGCATCTATGTCGACAAGCCCCTGATCGCCGGCCTGCAGCCGGCCACCTTCGCAAGCTTCATCGGCCAACGCAGCCGCTGGGCGCAGGGCATGATGCAGATCCTGCGCTTCCGCTTCCCGCTGTTCAAACGCGGACTGTCGATCCCGCAGCGCCTTTGCTACATGTCCTCCACGCTTTTCTGGCTCTTCCCGTTCCCGCGCACGATCTTTCTGTTTGCGCCGCTCTTCTACCTGTTCTTCGATCTGGAGATCTTCACCGCCTCCGGCGGCGAGTTCCTGGCCTATACGCTTGCCTATATGCTCGTGAATCTGATGATGCAGAACTACCTCTACGGCTCGTTCCGCTGGCCCTGGATTTCCGAACTCTACGAATATGTACAGACGGTGCATCTGCTGCCGGCTGTCGTCTCCGTCATGCTCAATCCGAGGAAGCCGACCTTCAAGGTCACCGCCAAGGACGAATCGATTGCCGTCAGCCGCCTGTCGGAGATCAGCCGTCCGTTCTTCGTCATCTTTGCGGTGCAGATCATTGCGCTCGTCATCACCGTCTACAGGATTTATGCCGAACCCTATAAGGCCGACGTCACACTCGTCGTCGGCGGATGGAATCTCGTCAACCTGATCATGGCCGGCTGCGCGCTGGGCGTCGTGTCGGAACGCGGCGAGCGCGCCCTGTCCCGCCGCGTCCGCGTCAACCGGCGCTGCGAATTCGGCGCCAATGGCAAATGGTACGCGGCCTCGATCGAGGACGTTTCCGTCCATGGCGCGAGGCTTCACATCTTCAACAAGCAGCTGGATGAGATGCTGGTCGGCGCACCCGGCGAGATCCGCTTCCGGCCCTATAGCGGCGCCGAGCTGGAAACCCTGCCGCTTATCGTCCGCAACATCGAGCCCTCGGGCGATATCAGCAATGTCGGTTGCCAGTATGTGCCGAAAAGCGCCCTCGACCACCGCCTGATCGCCGACCTGATGTTCGCCAATTCCGGTCAGTGGACCGAGTTCCAGGCCTCGCGCCGCCGCAATCCGGGCCTGATCCGCGGCACCATCTGGTTCGTCGGCACCGCGCTCTATCAGACCAGCCGCGGCCTCGTTTACCTGTTCCGCAGCATGCGGCCGGAACGGGAGGCACAGCAGCAGGCGGCAAAGGTCAATGCCGGATGAAAAGCATCGTCGCCGCCTCGTTTCTCCTGCTGAACGCTTCCGTCTTCGCTGAGGCGCAGACCGCACCCTTCGACATGTCCGGCGAACGGCCGCGCGGCGCATCCGTCGCCCCGAGACCGACGCCGCCGGCGACAGCACCGGTGCCTGTCACGCCTCCGATTTCGGTAGCACCCGCACCGGCGGCGCCGGCAGTTCCCGCGCCGATCACTGTCCTGGCGCAGCCGGCGCCCCGGCCTGGGGCGGCAGCAAATGCCGCTTCGCAGCCGGAGCCCCGCGTTATCAGGCATTATCTTGTGCCCTTCTCGAAATTCAGCCTCGGCGGCGAATACGATCGCCGCTCATGGTCGGTCTATCTGACCCCCGAGCAGGCGGCGGCCAAGGCAAGTTTCACCTTCGCCTATCAGAATTCGATCGTCGTCGCGCCCGAGGCCTCGGCGCTGACCGTCTATCTCAACAATCGCCCGATCGGCCAGCAGCGCGTCGGCTCGCCGGACGGCCCATCGGCCGTCACGTTCGAGGTTCCCTCCGGTCTGCTGCAGCCGGGCGCCAACCTCGTCACCTTCCAAGCCGATCAGCGCCATCGCACCGATTGCAGCATTGAATCGACTTATGAACTGTGGTCGAACATCGATCCGGCCGGAACCTATCTGAGTTTCGCCGGCAGGAATGCCGCTGAGCTCTCAAGCGCCGACGCAATCCGCGCCATCGGTGTCGACGGCACCGGCAGGACGGAGTTCGACATCGTCGTCCCGGCGCTGGAGCAGCCGGGAACCACCAAGCCGCTGCTGCGGCTGGCGCAGGGCCTGGCGGTGCTGAGCAGCATGCCGAACCAGGTCTTTGCCTTCAACACCACTTCGCTTCCGGCCGCCGGTCCAGGCAGGCTCGGCGTGTTCGTCGGCACCGCCGCGGAGCTGCGGCCGCTCTTTCCCGGCCTGCCGCCCGGCGCCGAAAGTGCCCCGCTCGCCGCTTTCGTGACCGATCCGCGCAGCAGCTCGCCTGTGCTGCTCATCAGCGGCCCGTCCTGGCAGGCGGTCTCCGCGGCGATCGACACCATCGTCTCGCCGGTGGACAGGCCCGCCGATGTCCGCCGCGACGTGCTGACCACCGAGCGCTGGAGCGCACCGAACGCGCCGCTGATCTTTTCCGATACCAGCATTCCCTTGTCGGAGCTCGGGGTAAAAACCACCGAATTCTCCGGCCGCCGGTTGCGGACCAGCTTCAATGTCGCCGTGCCGGCGGATTTTTATGCCAATGCCTATGGCGAGGCGAAGGTGCTGCTCGATGCCGCCTATACCGACAAGGTTCTGCCGGGCAGCCACATCGATATCTACGTCAATGACAACATCGCCTCCACGGTTCCGCTGACCTCGACGGCAGGCGGCATTCTCCGCCATCTGCCGATCCGGGTGACGATGCGCCACTTCAAGCCGGGTCTGAATACCGTGGCGATCGAGGCGATCCTGACGACCGAGGGCGATGCCGCCTGCGCGCCGGGCGGCAGCGCCGATGCCAATGCGCGCTTTGCCCTGTTCGATACCTCCGAATTACACATGCCGGATTTTGCCCGCGTCGGTCAGCTTCCCAACCTGGCGGCCATGGCCGGCACGGCCTATCCCTATGGTCGGGCCACCGAGCCGACACCGCTCTTCATCGACCGCATCGACGCCGATACGCTCTCGGCCGCCGCTACCCTGCTCGGCCAAATGGCGATCATGGCCGGCCATCCGATCGCCGTCGAAAGCGTGGCTTCGCCGAATACGATCGGCGATCGCGACGCCATTTTCATCGGCTCGATTTCACAGATGCCGGCGACCGCCTTGACGCAGGCCAATGTCTCCACGGCGAGCCAGGCCTCGTGGCGTCCCGTGGTCGATGCGCAGCCCGGCGTCGTTGATACCGGTGCTGCGATCGAGGAATGGAATTCCAAGGTCAGCGGCGGTCTGTTGCGCGGACAGATCGCCGCCTTCCGCGAATGGGTGGCACGCAATTTCGATATTTCCCGCAGTTCGCTGCAATTCATCCCAGGGGCTGAAGAGATATTCTCGCCGCCAAATGTGGCCACGCTGCTGGTTGCCCAGGGCTCCAGCCCCGCGGGCACTGGCGCATGGACGGTGGTGGCGGCGCCATCGGCGAAGGATTTGCGTGAAGGGGTCGAGGTGATGACTTCGCAGCTGAACTGGACGCAGATATCAGGCCACATCACCACCTATTCCAGCAAGACCGGCAAGATCGAGGCGGTGCCGGTTACCCGTTTCGATTTCGTGCCGTCGACGCCCTGGTCGATCGCCAACTACCGGCTGATCGCCGCCAACTGGTTGTCGACCAATATTCTCTCCTATGCCGCGCTGCTGGTCGTCTTCGTGCTGTTGATCGGCGTCACCACGTCGGAAATGCTCAAAAAGCTGGGTCGGTCGAAATGAGGCGGTGGTGCATCCTCCTGCTGGCCGCAACGGTCGCGCTTCCACCGAGCCCGCCCGCCATCGCGCAGCAGGCGATGATCAATGCCGCCGCATGGTCGGCCTACAAGACGAAGTTTCTCGATCCGACCGGCCGCATCATCGACAACGGCAACGGCAACATCAGCCACAGCGAAGGGCAGGGCTATGGCCTGCTGCTCGCCTATCTCGCCGCAAGCCCCGCCGATTTCGAGCAGATCTGGTACTTTACCCGCACCGAACTGCTGTTGCGCGACGATGGCCTGGCCGTGTGGAAATGGGATCCGAACGTCAAGCCGCACGTGACCGACACCAACAATGCCACCGACGGCGACATTTTGATTGCCTATGCGCTGGCGGTGGCCGGCACCGCGTGGAAACGAGAAGACTATATCCTCGCCGCCTCCCGTATGGCGCAGGCGCTGCTTGCCGAAACCGTCGGCCGCTCGGGGGGCCGCACCTTGCTGATGCCGGGAACCGCAGGCTTTACCGGCAGCGACCGAGAAGACGGTCCCGTCGTCAACCCGTCTTACTGGATTTATGAGGCGATCCCGGTGATGGCCGCACTCGCTCCGTCGGATGCCTGGAAAAAACTGTCGGACGACGGCGTGGAGCTGTTGAAGACGATGCAATTCGGCCCGCGCAAGCTCCCTGCCGAATGGGTGAGCCTGCGCGATAAGCCGCGGCCGGCAGAGGGGTTCGACGCCGAATTCTCATATAACGCCATCCGCATCCCGCTCTATCTCGCGCGGGGCGGCATCACCGACAAGGAGCTGCTGATGCGCCTGCAAAAGGGGATGTCGCAGGACGGCGTTCCCGCCACCATCGATCTGACCACCGGCCGGCCGAAGACCGTGCTGTCGGACCCCGGTTATAGAATTGTTAACGATGTTGTGGCCTGTGTGGTCGATGGGACCAAGCTGCCGAGCTCGGCGCTGCAGTTTGCCCCCGCACTCTATTATCCGTCTACCCTTCAACTGCTGGGGCTGGCCTATATTGGGGAGAAGCATCCGGAGTGTCTGTGAAGTCTTCTCTCGTGGCGGTTTCAGCGGCAGTGGTGGTGGCAAGCCTCGTCACCGGGCTGAAGGACCGTGCCGCTCTGCAGGAAAAGTTTGGCATTCCTGCCGCCAAGCCGGCGCCGGAGTTGCTGATGATGGGCCGCATCAAGCCGGCCGATGCTCCTGCCGGCAGCGCCGACTTCAATGCCGAGGCCGTCGCCGACAAGATCGAGGCGATCACCTCTCCGCGGCCTCCCGCACCGGACACGCCTGAGCCGAACGCCGCAAAAGAGCCGCCTGCAGCAGCGCAATCTGAGGCGCCTCAGACAGCCGGCGAACCTGCGCCGGTCCCTCCCGCGATCGTCACCGAGCCGCCGGCGCCGCAACAGGCAGCAGCGCCGCCGCAGCCTGACGTCGATGAAAGCGCGCTTCGCTATTTTGCCAGCCGCGGCGACAAAGTGCGACTGCAGGCTGAAATCTCCCGCCTGCAGGCGCTTTATCCGAACTGGGTTCCGCCGGCCGATCCGCTCGCTGTGCCGCAGAACGGCGACAAACAGCTCGAAGCCATGTGGAAACTCTATTCCGATGGCCGTTATGCCGAGCTGCGCAAGACGATCGCCGACCGGCAGGCCGCCGATACCGGCTGGCAGCCGCCGGCCGATCTGCTCGATCGGCTTGGTGTCGCCGAGGCCCGCGCCCGTCTGATCAACGCGTCGGATCTCAAGCAATATGCGACGGTGGTCGATATTGCCGCCGCGACGCCAAGCCTGCTGACCTGCAGCGAGGTCGACGTTCTCTGGCGCGTCGCCGAAGCCTTCGTTCGCACGGAGCGATCGCAGCGCGGCCAGGATGCCTATGCCTATATATTGAAGAATTGCGGTGATCCGGCCGAGCGCCGGGCGACGGTCGAAAAGGCCTCGACGCTGCTTGGCTATCAGCCCATGCAGACGCTGCTTGCGCTGGAGAAGCCCGTTGCCGACGGCGGCAGGGAATTTGATGCGATCCGCGACAACCTCGCCCGACGCTTCTTGGCCGAGAGCAATGAGGATCCGAAGCTTGCCATCGCGCCCAGTTACATCGCCCGCCTCGAAAAACTGGCCGAAAGCGAAGGTCTTGCCTCCGATGCGCTGCTGCTCGGCTGGTACCAGCTTCGCCGCAACAATCCTGCCGATGCCGAGAAGTGGTTCCGCGCCGCCCGATCCAAGGAGGAAACGGCAGCAGCTTCGCAAGGCCTGGCGCTGGCGCTGATTGCACGCAGGGCGCCTCAGGAGGCCGAGGACGTGATGTTCCGCTGGCGCGCCGATTCCGACGATGCGACATCGACCTATCTCGCAGCCACCGCCAATCTGATGGCGCTGCAGCCGCCGGCCGATCTCGCCGAAGATGTCTTGCATCGTATCGCCGCCGAGGTCATCGCCCGCAAATATGTGCCGACGGCGCAGCAGTTCGGCTGGTATGCACGCTCTCTCAACCAGTTCCAGACCGCCGCGCGCTGGTTCGAAACCGCGCTTGCCTGGAAGCCGGACGACGAACCCTCCGCCTACGGCCTTGCTGTCACCAGAGAGCAGTTGAACGACCGCAAGGGCGTGCTCGACATCCAGCGCGCCTGGGCCGGCCGGTCGGCGCGTATTGCCAATCTCGTAGATACCTCCCTGCCGACAACGAATGCCGCCACGCAGCCGGCAAAGCCGCCGCTTGCCCCGCAGCAGCCGGTCCAGCCGGCAGAGCCGCCACAGACCCCGGCCGCTTCAACGCAGCCGGAGCCGCAAGTCTCCGTTCGCGCCGCAAGACCGGCGATGCAGACGGTGGCGGTCGAGCGCGGTCCGCGCCGGGCGCGGGGCTGCTCGACGACCATCGACCCCGGACAACTTGGGCCGTCCGAGGCGCTGTCGCGCGGCTGGTGCCTGATGGAGATCAATCGGCCGATGGAGGCGATCCCGGCCTTCGAGACGGCTTTGCAGAGCCCGGTCCGCAGGATCCGCGAAGACGCAGCCTATGGCCAGAGCCTTGCCTATCTGCGCGCCGGTCTTTCCAGCAATGCCGCCGTGGCGGCAACCAAGGCGCCGCAAAGCCGCCAGCGCGCTGCCGAACTGCAGGTGGCGATCCTCGCCGATCGGGCGCTGCAGGCCTTCGGCGCCGGCCGTTATCGCGAAACCCTCATCTATCTCGATCAGCGCGCCCAGCTGCAGCAGGAGCGCATCGATCTCATGGTTCTGCGCGGCTACTCCTATCTCAATCTGAAAATGTACGATGACGCGGGCCGCATCTTCCAGGCTGCCGCCGCGACCGGCAACCGAGATGCCACGCGCGGCCTCGCCGATCTGCGTAAGATCACCCATCCCGACGTCAACGACTGACGTTGACCTCGCCGCAACTCTCCGTTACTCGCCTGCCTGCTGCCTCGCGCTCGCAAGGAACACCCCGTGCCCGCTATCAACGACGTCCTCGACAGGTCCTATGACGCCTTCCTCTTCGATATGGATGGAACGCTGCTGAATTCCATTGCCGTCGTCGAGCGTGTCTGGAGCGAATGGGCAAGACGCTATGGCCTCGAGCCGGAGGTCTTCCTGAAGACGATCCACGGTATCCGCGCCTCCGACGTGATCCGTGGGCTGGGTCTGCCGGGTGTCGATCCGGCCCACGAGGCGGATCTGCTGCTTGCCGAGGAGATGGAGGATGTCTCCGGTATCGTCGAGATCCCCGATGCCGTCCGCTTTCTGAACGCCATCCCCGACGGCAAATGGGCGATCGTCACTTCGGCGCCGATCGAGCTCGCCAGGCGCCGCATGGCCGCCGCCGGCATCCCGATGCCGACGGTCATCGTCAGCGGTGGCGAGGTCAAATCGGGCAAGCCCAGCCCGGAAGGCTATCTGCTCGGCGCAAGCCGGCTCGGCGTCGATCCGGCGAGGTGTCTGATTTTCGAAGACGCCGTTGCCGGCATCCTAGCCGGTGAGGCGGCTGGCGCCGATGTCACTGTCATCACCGAAACTCACGCCACGCCCTTCGAAACCCCGCATTTCTCGATCGCCAACTATCAGGCGTGGCAGCCCCGCCAGACCGCCGAAGGCCGATTGAAGATCGCCGCGATCTGATTGTTGTCAGCCGAACTGCTTCCTTTTTGTGGGAGGCAGGTTTTTTCCGCTTGCATTGCACGCGCCGAAAAACTAAACGAAGCAAGCCGTTTCGGCAGGTCGGGGCGTAGCGCAGCCCGGTAGCGCACTTGACTGGGGGTCAAGGGGTCGCTGGTTCGAGTCCAGTCGCCCCGACCATTTATCCCCTTGAAATCCAGTCAAAAACTTCCGCTTTGGCGGTGAGCGCCGCGGGCGTGCCGCATTGAGAACATCGGCCGTCAGTGCGGCTTCTGCGCGATTGCGATCATCGATTTCGCCAGGAGCGGAATTCTCCCGACATATTCGAAGTCGACGTCTTCGAAACCGGTTTCATGCAGCAGCGTGCTGAGCGTTTCCGGCGACCAGAATTTGATATGACCGTGATCCTTCAGCGGCATGAAATGGTCATCCATCTTTCCGCTCACGGCAAGCGCCAGATTTTTCCAGTAACCGTGGAAAGGCGTCGAGACAACGGCGATGCCGCCTGGTTTTACCAAATCGTACATCGTCGCCGTGAAAGCCTTGGGGTCGTATACATGCTCCACCACCTCCAGGCTGATCACCGCATCGAAGGTCCCGTAGCGGCTGGAAAGATCTTCGTATCCGGAGCCGATTTCCAGGGGAAGATCGGGATGGACCGCTTTCGCTTTCGCGATGCCGTCCTCCGACGGATCGACGCCGACGACGTCGTAGCCTTTCTGCGCAAGCACTGAGGCAGCCCCGCCGGTGCCGCAACCGAGGTCGAAGACCGCTGTTTCGTTTGCCTCGTGGAAACTGTTTTCAAGAACATCGACGACAGTCGGCAAGATATAGGAATGAGCGGTCGCCGGCTTGGCGTGGACATAGGTAGTCGCGTCCAGTTCGATAGACATTTCACCTCCTGAAAGAGTGGGCCCGCGGACATAATGGTACGGCGGAGTTTGACGGGAGTGTGGTGCCGTTGTGGTATTAAGGTGATTAACGCCTAAGGCGTTGCGCCGGCAGTCGATTGACGCTCCGATACAGATCGGCCGGCGTTCTTAACGCCCTCTTCATTACAATGCGAGGGATGGTGATGCGAGCACCAGAGACTCCCCGAAGCCGATTGACAGGGTGCCGAGAAGGTGCTGAAAACGACCGAAATCCGGATCCGTCGGATTGCGGCGAAATAAATGGCCGATCTTTCGGCTTCGGCTTTGACTATTTAAAGAAAATGGCGCGAGAAAATGCCTCCTTAAATGGAGTGATTACAAATAATTCATCTGGTTGTTTTAGGAGTACATTGGTCGGGTGGGTAGATAGTTGTTTTCTTGTTAAGGCTATACACGGCGTTGCGACAAGCTGTTTAGATTTTGCTTGGAAAATCTCAATTCGCCTCGCATGTTTCGTAAATACGTGTAGATTAACATGATCCTTGTCACAGATAGCCTGGTGCGAGCCCATGCCGGATATGAACCAGAATCTAACTTGCAGGCAGGCTCTTGCCAGCGCGTTCCAGGCTCTGTCGGACGAGGCGGTCAGGGCCGGCTGGCCGGAGGGCGACGTTGCCCTCGCGCTTGCTGAACTGGCCGAGGAGCGGGTGATCGAGATGACCGCCAAGGTGATCATGGAAGGCTCCATGCACCCGCAGATCGTGGCCGCTGGCCACCGCCGCAGCTGATCGCAAACACTCCGGATCGGTTGCTCCGTTTTCGTTGATCTCACACAGCAATCCTGCCGTCTTTGCTGCCGTCGAGTCCGCGCTTGCAGGGCCATCGCTTCAGATATTCGACGGCGTCCCAGGCAGTGGAAAGCGATGAGGTTGTCGGTTGGAGAATGGGTTCGGACAGGGGAGGGGAAGCGTCTTTCACTCAACGTTTGTACTCGCTCATTCCTTCTGCAAAGGCGGCGGTAACGCTCCGGACAATATTTTGTTCCACATGAATTTGCGCAGTTGCTAAAGTTCTGACCCTCGCGCATAATCGAATTATTGCCGGTTGCGGAGGGCGTCCGGCGATGCAAGCGTGAAGGCGTTTGCCCTCGGAGGGAAGCGCGGCGTGATGTTACGGTCATCAATTCATCCGCATGATTTACCGCTCTTTTCGGAAGATCTCGATCTGCTTTCGCAAGTGCTGGACAAGGTCTGTGTCGAACGCGGACTTGTCAGAACGGCGCCGGAAGCCGAGCGGATCGGTGCGGTCATCATTCAGCTTTACAGGCAGGGCGTGAGAGACGGCGGCAAACTGGCCGACCTTGCCAAGACCTATCTGTGACACTCGGGTTCTGGTTTAATTTAGGACAGGGCGACGGTCATTCCGTCAATCGTCATTGGCGGCGTTGAGATTTTCCGGCCGGATGCCGTCATCATTTGACGTGCGTGCCCGCAACCGAATGCCGGGGCCGCCTTCATCCTGATTGCCGCTCGAAAGGAAGATGATGCCGTGCGCCTCGAGCGTGCTGCGCACGTCGAACAGCGCATGCGGCTCGCCGGCAAAATCGCCTTTTTCCAACGCAGCCACCGTCTCGACCGGCAGGCCGCTTGTGGCGGCGAGCTCTTCGAGACTCATCCCGATCATGGCGCGCGCGCCGCGTATCTGTGTCGCTGTTATCATGACGGAAAATCTAGCGCATTGACCGCACTTCTCAAGTGGCGTGGCCGACCGGACTGACCATATTGAGACGGGATTATGCCGAAGAACGCCTTCTCCCACAGGTTGGGCGGGGCGCGCTGTGACTCACGCGCCGACGGGAAGCCTGCCTCGACAACGGCTGGATCGGTGCGGTAGAGTACTTCCTCCCGCCTTCTGGCGCAGCTCCCCGCTTACAGGCAGGAGCGCCATGCCGGCGGCGCGCGTCTTAGAATATGGGCGGAACCGGCAAATGCGGAGCCAATGTCATGAGCTTTACGGCGCCGTCATTATTGGCCAGATCCCTTATCGATCCGCATGGCATAGGCGACGGCGCCATCCCGTTCGAATTCCGAAAAACCAAGGTGACGGTAGAAACCTCTGGCGCGTGCGTTGTTGGGATCGACACCGAGATGCACAGCTGCGACCCCTTGATTGCGAAGCGCTTCAAGCTCGGTGCTGATCATTCTGCGCCCCCAGCCGCCTGCCTGAAGTCCGGGAAGAATGTTGATGTGAAGATGGGCGGGGTACTGGTCTTGAAGCCAAACCGTTCCGCTGCGCGGATTTTGAATGCGTTCGATCACGTCGGCATCGCGCGCGCAAGTGGGCGTCAGTCCCGCGGTCTGCCGGCGGACCAACGGCCACCAGTTCGCCTCCAGCTCTTTGTCGAACTCGCTGGTATCAGGCACCCCGACGACATAGCCGACCGGACGATCGCCTTGCACAAGAACAAAGGCAAACTCTCTGGCGAATTTGAGATAGGGTACCGACCAGATGTAGCCGGGCAGATGCGGGTCGCTGTAAAGGGCGCTGGCATCGTGACCGCCATTCGCGGTCCTCAGGCAGATTTCGAAAAAGGCTTCAGTATCCGCTTCGATCGCGGGACGGATGAAGCAGTTGCTGTCCATCACTTTGCCACCTCCTGCGTGGCGCTTTGTCATTTGAGGTCGCGAGAGGAGCTGATGCACTGACGATTACCTCAGATTCGCCAGCCAGGCAAAGCTCTGGGGGAAGAAAACGCTCGGCCGGTGCCTGGAGCAAGGCCTGAGCGGGGAGTGGAGAATGAACCAAGTGAGGTGGAGCAGATGAACAGAACCGTGAAATCGATCAGCATACTGCCGGCATACCGATTGAAAGCAGCTGTCGCGCTTGCCGGCGCGGCGCTTGTGAGTTTTGGCCTTTCCGCCGCCCGCGCCGACGATCTGGCGGTGTGGGACGACCAGACCTTTGAAGGTCAGAGCGCGGTCATAGAGCAACTGAACAAGGAGTTCGAAGCCGCCCATCCCGGTGTCACGATCAAGCGCACCGCCCGCACCTTCGATGACATGAAGCTGACGCTGAAGCTTGCGGTCTCGGCCGGCGACGGCCCTGTCGTCACCAAGGTCAACCAGGGCGCCGGCGACATGGGCACGATGGTCAAGGAAGGGTTGCTCCTGCCGGTCGACGAATACATCAAGAAATATGGCTGGGATAAGCGGCAGTCGGATTCCGTGCTGGCCAGAGACCGCTGGGAGGGGGCGAAATTCGGGGTCGGCAAGACCTACGGCATATCGGGTCTCGCCGAGATCGTCGGCCTTTATTACAATAAGAAAATCCTCGACGATGCGGGCGTGGCGCTGCCGCAGACCTTCGACGAGCTTTTGGCCGCTCTCGACAAGCTCAAGGAAAAAGGGGTCGCGCCCTTCATGATGGGCTCGGCCAAGCAGCATCTCGCCCTGCACATGATCGGCGCCATCGATCAGGCCCATATCGACGCGGCCAATCGCGCCGAGCTTGACGACCTGATCTACGGCAAGGGCGGCACCTGGAACACCAAGGGGAATATCGAATCGGCCAAACTCGTGCAGCAATGGGCACAGGGCGGCTATTTTTATCCTGGCTTCGAGGGCATCTCGGGTGATGACGCCGTCCAGCTGTTCATATCAGGGCAGGGCGCATTCCTGATCTCCGGAACCTGGTATTTCGGCGACATGCAAAACAATCCGGATATCGGCTTCATGGCCATTCCTGCTCCGAAGGGCGTTTCCAAGCCCATGAGCGTCGGCGGCGTCGATCTTGCCTGGGCGATAACCAGCCTTGCCAAAGACAAGGCGAAGCAGGACCTGGCCGGCGAGTACATCGACTATATGGTATCCGAAAAGGCCGCTGAAAGCTGGGCCAATGCCGGCTATCTCCCCGCAACATCGCTCCCGGCGGATGCAAAGCCGAAGCTCACGCCGCTCCTGACCGCTGGCATCGAGATGTGGAAGACGCTTAACGCCAACGATGCGCTCGGCCATTATCCCGATTGGTCGAGCCCGACGATGCTGAAGACAATCGACGACAACACGCCGCTTCTCTTGTCCGGCAAAATCACACCCGAAGCCTTTGTCGATGCCATGGACAAGGACTATCAGGCCTATTTGAAGGATAAGAAATAAGCAGTGCGGACGCCGGTCACGACGGCCCCGGCGGTCCGACCGGCGTCCCGTTCATCACGTTAAAATAAGTGCTACGAGCTCACGGCTTGTTGCGCGATGACCAGAGCTTTGGCAGGGAGTACTGGATGAAACGCTCCGCACTCGATGGAACGCGACAGACCAATTTCATCTATTTATTGCCTGGATTGCTGCTCTACGCAGCGTTTGTGTTTGGGCCGATTGTCGCGGCTTTGGCTTTGAGCCTGACCAGCTGGGACGGCCTGACCATGCCCAGATGGGTTGGCCTTGGCAATTACGCCGATCTCTTTTCCGACAGTCGTTTTTACATCGCCTTGCGCAACAATGCCGAGCTGATGATTTTCTACTGCGTCCTGCCGCTCGTGCTCGGCATAACGCTTGCCGCCTGCGTGTGGAACTTGAAGCAGCGCGAACAGCTCGCTCTCAGAACGTTCCTGTTCCTGCCTTATATCATGCCGACTGCCGTGCTGGGCATCATCTGGGCATGGCTCTACAATCCGGCATTCGGCCCGTTCAATCAGTTTCTGCGAGCGGTAGGCTTGGGGAGGTTTGCGTTACCCTGGCTCGGAGATTTCAATTTTGTGCTTCCCGCGGTCGGGATCGTTGCTACCTGGTATTTCTTCGGTTTTTGCATGGTCATCTTCCTCACCGGAATCCAGCGCATCGACCCGTCTCTTTTCGACGCCGCCAAGGTCGACGGCGCGTCGCCGCGAAAGACTTTCTTCTGGATAACGCTGCCGCTTCTCATGCCTGAGATCAGGGTGGTTTTGCTTCTGACGGTTATTGCCTCGATCAAAAGCTTCGACCTGATCTTCACGATGACCCGCGGTGGACCCGCCAACGCTACGCTCGTGCCGAATATCTACATGTATCAGCTCGGCTTCGAACTCAATCGCTTCGGCGCCGCAGCCGCCATCGCCATTGTCGGCGCCTTGCTGACATTCGCAATCAATTTCGCAATTCACCGGCTGGTGGGCTCCAGAAGCAAAGGATTGGCTTGATGAGCCGTTCGTCCAACATTCCCGCCGCGCTCTTCCTTCGCATTGTCCTCTGGCTTCTGGCTTTCGTAACGATCACCCCGTTCCTGCTTCTGCTGCTGACCTCGATAAAGAGCAAGGCCGACGTCCTGAAAGGCGCATTCGCCCTTCCGGCCTATCCGCATTTCGAAAATTACGTCGATGCCTGGAATGCCGGGCATTTCAACATTTACTTTTGGAATTCGATTGTCGTCGTCATACCCGTCGTTGCTGCAAGCGTCTTTCTAGGCCTGCTGACCGGTTTTGCCTTCGCCTACCTGTCATTTCCGCTGCGACGCACGCTGTTCGCGATCCTGACGCTCGGCATGATGGTGCCGGCGGAGGCCTTCATCATCCCGCTTTATTATGAAATGCGCTATCTCGGGCTGATCAATACCTATGCGGCTCTCATCATCCCGCAGATCGCCATGTCGATACCGTTCTCAACGATCTTCCTCGCCAGCGCGATGCAGCAATTGCCGGAGGAGGTTCTCGAAGCGGCGGTCCTCGATGGCGCCGGACGCTTCTATATCCTGCGCAAGATCGTCGTCCCGCTGATGATACCGGCGATGTCGACACTGGCGCTGTTCCTGTTCATATGGACATGGAACGAGTTTCTGATTCCGTTCATTCTGGTCAATGACGACGCCTATCGGACGCTGCCGCTCGGCATGCTGTTTTTCCAGGGGCGTTATACCGTCAACACGCCGGTTCTGACCGCCGGCGCTGTGATCGTCATTTTCCCGCTGATCCTGACCTACCTCGTTTTCCAGCGGCGGTTTATTGCCGGTCTGACGGCGGGTGCGACGAAATAGGTTGCGCCGCTTCTCTCGGCCTCCGACTGCGCCGGTGGCGGGCTTCCAGCGCTGCGCAGCCCCAGACCGTGCCAAGCAGCAGATAGACATGGCGCCAGTGGTCGATGTCGATCACGTTGCCGATCGCCGCATGGCCGAGGACAGAGATCCAGGCGACCATCAAAAAGGGTTGCCACGGCCGGTCGAGCAGCAGGTATCGGAAGCCGAGCGCCAGCGTCCAGATAAGCATGCCGACATAGCTGACGAAGCCGAGCCAGCCATAGGAGGTGAGCGATTTCAGCCAGATATTGTGCTCGTCCTCGGGAAACATCGTGCCGAACACCAGCGGGCCGATGCCGAGCGGGCGCTCCATCATCATGGTGAAGCCGATACGGTGACGCTCGAAACGGCCGAGATGTTCGCCGTCATATTGCTGCACCAGCTGGGCGCGGGCGGAAAACAGTTCGGCGACCTTCGGGACTTGAAGCGCCACCAGTAGCGACGCGATCAGCATGATGATCGCCGCCAGCGACAGCACCAGCACTCGCAGGCGAAAGGCGCCGCTGCGCTCCTTCAGCAGCATGATGAAGATCAGCAGTCCTACGCCGAGCGCAAACAGCCCCCAGGCGGCACGGGAAAAGGACAGGAAAATGCCGAGCGCCAGCACGAGCAGGGCGGCAGCCTTCAGCGGCGATTTCTTCAGGTCGCCCACTAGAATACCGTGGACGAGATAGAGCGATGGCGGCACCAGGAAGGGGCCGAAGACGTTCGGATCCTGGAAGGCGCCCTTGGCGCGGTCATAGAGGGTGAAGATCTGAGCGCCTGGAAAGGCATGGAAATAGCCGAGTATGCCGAGCGCCGAGGTGGCGACGGCGGCGAAGATCCAGGCATTGAAGATCAGTGGCAGCCGCTTGTGGCTGTCCTCGATGATTGCCGCGTAGAAGACCGCGGTCAGCGCCAGGAAGGTCGACACGGCGATATACATCGGCGCCGTTGCCAGATCCTTCATCTGCGTCAGTGACAGCATGCCGCCGATGTTGAAGGTGAGCAGCAGGGCAAGCAGGGGCGCCACACCGCGTGAAATCTTCAATCCCAGGATGAACCAGAGACCGATCAGCCCGGCCATCCAGAGTTCATAGGGGGCCGGCTCGTCGATGACGAAACCGGAGAGGAAGACGCCGAAGGCGACGAAGGCCGAGCCGATCAGGCGCAGCGTCATCCGCTGCGGCTGGGCGACACGCGGATATGTCGCCTCGACCGTGCTCAATAGGCGTTTTCCGTGTTGAGCAGCCGGATCGGCGTCAGGAACAGGATCTTCAGATCGAACCAGAGCGACCAGTTCTCGATGTAATACAGGTCGTAGGCCGTGCGGAACTTGATCTTCTCGTCATTGTCGACCTCGCCGCGCCAGCCGTTGATCTGCGCCCAGCCGGTGACCCCTGGCTTGACGCGGTGGCGGGCGAAATAGCCCTCGACGACATCGCCGAAGGCGCGGTCGCGAGCCTGGGCGAGCACGGCGTGCGGGCGCGGGCCGACCAGCGAAAGCTCGCCTCTCAGCACGTTGAAAAGCTGCGGCAGCTCGTCGATCGAGGTCTTGCGGATGAAGCGGCCGACGCGGGTGACGCGCGGATCGCCCTTGGTCACCGCGGCCTTGCCGGTGGGGTCGGCCATGTTGGTGTACATTGAGCGGAATTTGAAGACGTTGATGATTTCATTGTTGAAGCCATGACGCTTCTGCATGAAGAAAACCGGGCCTTCGGAGGTCGCCTTGATGGCGGCAGCAGTGACCAGCATCAGCGGCCACAGCAGGGCAAGGGCGACCACGGTGAAGAAGATGTCGAAGCCGCGCTTGGCAACCGAATCCCAGTCGCGGATCGGCTTCTTGAAAATGTCGAGCATCGGCACCGAGCCGACATGCGAATAGGCGCGCGGCCGGA
Source organism: Rhizobium sp. H4 (assembly GCF_003013335.1). NCBI lineage: Bacteria > Pseudomonadati > Pseudomonadota > Alphaproteobacteria > Hyphomicrobiales > Rhizobiaceae > Rhizobium > Rhizobium sp. H4. The sequence goes on along the minus strand of NZ_PSOW01000001.1, from coordinate 164,323 downwards.
AGCGCAGCCGGTTGGCATGCGCTGCAAGACGGATATCGACCGGCAGAATCCAGAGCTTCTTCAGAAGGTCGAAGATGCGCGCCTCTGCCGACAGCGGCAGGGCGATGATCAGCATGTCGATGCGCGTCAGCCGCACAAATTCGACGAGCTCCGCCACGGTGCCGAGCTTCGGATAACCGGCGACCATGATCGGCGAGCGCTTCTCGCCGCGGTCGTCGAAGATACCGCAGATGCGAATGTCGTTGTCAGCCTGCTGTTCCAGGATGCGGATCAGCTCCTTGGCTGGCTCGCCGCCGCCGACAATGACGGCGCGCCGCTCCATGATGCCGTTGCGCGCCCAGTTGCGAATGCCGTAGGCGACGAGGAAACGCTCGCCGGCAAGGAAGAGTGCACCGGCGGCAAACCAGGGGAGATAGGCCACGATCATTGCCGATGTGGTGCCGCGGACGAGCGCGAACAAGCCGATGGTGAGGACGAGGGCGATCGTCCATGCGGCGAGGATGCGCGGCATCAGCCGCAGCTTCGCCCGAAGTGCCGGAATGGTGTAGGTGTCGGCAAGCTGCAGGCAGGCCACGGTCAGAGCCGAAGCGATCGCCGCCATGCCCGCCCGCACCAACAGGGGATCGCTGCCGTCGCCGGGTGCGAAGAAGTAGACGATCAGGGCGATCGAAAAGAGGGCCAGGAATTCGAGCAGCCGTAATTGCCCGATGATGATGACAGGCGAACGGGTTCCGTCGCGGAACTGTTCGGCGATCTGCCGGGCATAGGCATTGATTTCGGTCGGCTCGGAGGCCTGCTCCCGACTTGCATTGCGTCGCGCCTCGATGTCGGAGACCTGCTTGCGCAGTGCTTCCACGTCGAACGGATCGCTTTTTTCCAGCTTGTTCATGGGGTTTTGTCGCTCGTTGTCAGCAAGCGAAATACCAGAAAGCCCCTAAGAAATATTTACGAGGCGGCAGACATTGCTTGGCCCGCGGCGGGATCGACCAGCTCATGGTACAATTTCAGCACATCACGCGCCATGACGGCGGAGGAAAATACCGCCTTTACCGCCTCCGGCTTCGGCATCGTCCTGCCATGCCAGCCGGGCATGGTCAGCGTTTCCGCCATCACGCGGGCGAGGTCGTCGGCATTGCCGGGTTCCACCAGTGCCGCGCTGTCGGCGCCGAGCACCTCGGGAATGCCGCCGACGCGGCTGGCGATGACCGTCTTGCCGGCGCCAAGGCCCTCGAGGACGATATAGGGCATGGCTTCGGCGCGCGAGGGAACGACAAGGTTCTGCGCCATCGAAAAAGCTTCGTGGACGCGCATTGCCGGCAGCATGCCGATGCGCTTGCCGAGGCCGCGTTCGACCATCATCTCGCGGTAACGGTCCCGGTCAGGCCCGTCACCGATCATCAGCGCCGACAGCGGCCTGCCGAGCAGCCGCTCGGTCTTGGCAAAAGCATCGACAAACAGATCGGGACCCTTGAGGTCCCGGAGCATTCCGACATAGATGAAATGGACGGCGTCCGAGCGGGTGGGGATCGGTTCGAAATCACGCTCGCCGATGCCGTTATAGATCAGTCTCGTCTTCGTCCGTGGTCTGCCCACCTTGCGCATATAGGTGTCGCGCTCATATTCGCAGATGAAGACCAGCGCATCGGTGAAATATTCCTGCAGGCGCTCCATCCTGAGGACGAATTGTCCGCTGAGCGAGGAGCGCGAATAGTGCAGGCTTCCGCCATGCGCGGTATAGAGGCGGGCTACGCGATACCTGTTCACCCGCAGGGCTGAGCCGGCAAGTCGCGCGAGCACGCCGCCCTTGGCGCCGTGCCCGTGCAGCACATCCGGCCGCAAGCTTTTGATTTTCTTGTACGTATCCCACATCGTCGCAATATCGGACGGGCTGACCGAGCGTCGGATCGGCACGCGTGTCAGGCCGAGCGAGAGATAGGGACGAATATCGTCGAACAGGTTGTCCTCATGCTCGCCGCCGGTCGAGCTGTCGCAGAGGATTCCGATGTCATGGCCCTCCTTCGCGTGCTCCTCGACCAGGTCGCGGACATGGCGGAAAATTCCGCCGACCGGCGATCTGAAGCAATGGAGGATGCGGAGCGGCTTCTGTTTTCCCATAACTCAGAAGAGCCGTTCGCGGACGTAGATCGTGTCACCGGCGATGATCGGCCCGGATATGTTGATGCGGCCGGTCAGCACCTGTCCGTTGATCTTGCGGGTGACATCGACCATGCTCTGGTTGGCGCGGCTGGTGAAGCCGCCGGCAACGGCGATGGCATTCTGCACGGTCATGCCGGGAACATAGGCATACTGGCCGGGCTGGCCGACTTCGCCCATGATGAAGATCGAACGGTAGCGGTCGACGTCGATGGTTACGTCGGGATCGCGAAGATAGCCCTGCTGCAGCTTCTGGGCGATCTGCCCTGAGAGTTGCTGCAGGGTTCGGCCGCGGGCAGGGACCTGGCCGATGAGGGGGAAGGCGATATAGCCGGCCTGATCGACCGTATAGGTATTGGTCAGGCTCTGCTGGTCGAAGACGGTGATGCGCAACCGGTCGCCGCTATCAAGCGTATAGGGCTGGATAGTCGCCTCATTGAAGGCTTTCGGCGCCGGCTTGTAGGTCGTGCAGCCGCCCAATGCCGCCGTCATGGCTGCAAGGCTCAGGGCCAAAAGGATCTTGGGCGGGGCGACAGACATCCGCAAGTGCTCACAGAAATGAACTCGGTGAAGCCGTTATCGATCTGTTAGGGTTAATGCCCGGTAAAAAGGGCATGACAAATTCCTGAGTTCTTTGCCGATCGGGCATATTTCTTGGCAAATCACCATTAACCGTTGAGTTACCACGGTCGTTTACGCTTGCGGCACCTTTGTTGTGGAGTAAGAGCATGTCCGGCGTATCGCGTGATCAGGATGTGGACATCGATCTCAGTCAGCTGGTTCGCGCCGTCTGGGCGCGCCGGCTCAGGATCTTGACGATCACGCTCGTGGGGGCGGGCGTCGCTTTCGCCGGCGCCAAGATCATGTCGCCGCAATATCGCAGCGAAACCCGCATCCTCATCGAGCCCCGCGCGCCGGCCTTCGCCAGCACTCAGCAGGTAAACGACGCAGGCGCCGGCCCGCTGATGGACGAGCTGAATGTCGCCAGCCAGGTGCAGCTGTTGCAATCTGCCGATCTCCTGAAGAAGGTGATCAACGACCTGAAGCTCTACAATCTGCCGGAATTCGACGATGCCGCCAACGGCTCGGCGATGAGCAGCATCCTCGTGAAGCTGCATCTGAGGAAGAACCCGATGGAGAACCCGCCGGAAGAGCGGGTGATCGACGCTTTCGTCGAGCGGCTGCAGGTCTATCAGGTGCCGGGCTCACGCGTCATCGGCATCAGTTTCACCTCCAAGGACCCGAAGCTCGCTGCCGCCATTCCGAACGCCATGGCGAATGTTTATCTTTCCACCCAGAGCGGCGCCAAGCTCGATTCCAACTCCGAGGCGACGCGCTGGCTGGAGCCGGAGATCGAAAGCCTGCGCCGCAAGGTCAGCGAGGCCGAGAAGAAGGTTGCCGAATATCGCACCAGCCATGGGCTCTTACAGACGAACGGCACGACCACCTTTCCCGCCCAGCAGCTGAACGACATCTCCGCTGAGCTCACCCGCGTGCGCGGCGACCAGGCCAATGCCGAGGCGAGGGCGCAGGCGGTGCGCAATGCGCTGTCTTCGGGCGAAGCTTCCGACACGCTGCCTGACATCATGTCCTCGCAGGCGATTCAGCGGCTGAAGGGAACGGAATCGGGCCTGCAGTCGCAAGTCTCAGACCTGCAGACCAGCCTTCTCAATAGCCATCCGCGGCTGAAAAGTCTGCGTGCCCAGCTTGCCGACATCCGCGGACAGATCCGCCAGGAGACACAGAAGATCCTCGCGAGCATCGAAAACGAGGCGAAGGTCGCTGATCTCAGGGCAAGCGAGCTCGAGCGGCAGAAGGACACGGTGCAAGCCAACAGCGCCCGCGCCGGCGAGGACGAAGTCGGCCTCAATGCGCTGGAGCGCGAGGCGACCGCTCAGCGTCAGTTGCTCGAAACCTATCTGGTGCGCTACCGCGAGGCCGCCTCCCGCGCTGACAGCAACTCGAGCCCGGCCGACGCCCGCATCGTTTCCAAGGCCATCGAGCCCGTCGATCCCTATTTCCCCAAGGTCGTGCCGATCGTCGTCGTCGCAGCCGTCGCCACACTGATCCTCAGCGCCATCGTCACCATGCTGGCCGAACTCTTCAGCGGCAGGGCGCTTCGCCCGATCGATGCGTCGGCTGAGACAATCGAGACGGAAACGGGCGCCGAAAAGAAGATTGGGCCGCAGGCAGCTCCCGTCGTCGCCGTCCGGAGTCCCGCCCGGGCGAGCATGCTCGCCGTGGTCGCCGAGGAAGAGGATGCGATCGACGAGGCTGCTGCGCAGGTACCGGAGGACGACAATGAATTCTCCGTCGCCTCGGTTGCCGTTTATCTCACCGGCAGCCGGGCGCCGCTGGCAATCGCGATATCTCCGACCGGTGACGATGGTTCGGCGGCGACGGTTTTGCTGACCCGCATTCTCGCCGATGCCGGCCGTCGCGTCGTCCTGATCGATATGACCGGTTCCGGCCATCCCACGGAACTGATGGCCGAAGACCAGGGCGCTCCTGGTGTCACCGACCTGCTCTGCGGCGAGGCCGCCTTCGGCGACACGATCCACAGCGATCGGCTTTCAGATGCCCATCTAATCCCACAGGGCCGGAGCGACGTACGCCGCGCCATGCGCGGTGTCGATCGGCTGGCGCTGCTGCTCGATGCGCTGGCCTCTGCCTACGATCTCGTGGTCGTCGAATGCGGCGCTGCCGATGTTGCCGGCGTCTCGCGCCTGACGCGCAGCCGGGATGTCGAGATCATCCTCTCCCTGCCGCAGATCGAGGAGACCGTTTTCGTAACGCTGATGACCGAATTCCAGGCTGCCGGCTACGATCGCGTCGTGCTGATGTCGGACGGCGAAGCGGCAGAGCAGAGGCTCGGCCAGGCGGCCTGACGCATTGCGAGGGTGTCGCGATTTGCGGCAACAACATGCCAAGGACAAAGACCGCTCAGCCGATCCTTGCCCGGATCGCCTGGGCGAATTTATAGAGCTTCGGGCGCGCCTTGATATGCGCCTTGCCCCGCGTGACGATCCTGTGCGCCGCGCCGGCGGCGACGCCGATCGGCGAGACCGGCAGCACCACGTCGTAATGCGCGGTCTCGACCGGCGCCCAGGATCGTTTGTAGGTCTGATCGCCGAGGCCGAAATCGAACAGCGCGACGCCTTTGCCGTGCAATCCCGAGATGGTCTGCCAATAGAGGAATTCGCCGGGGCTCGTATCCGGCACGAGGTCTTCGTCGATCGCCCCGAATTGGCAGATGACGTGATCGCCCTTACGCGAGATGCCTGAGATCGCAGCGATCCGGTCCTCATTCCCGCCCTTCAGCCGCAGGACATGCATCTGCAGGCCGAAGAACTGCCTGGTTTCATCCTGCTTGTCGATGAGGCCGTGCAGGAAGGCCTGTGTTTCCCGCTCGGCAAAGACATCGGGCAGGCCAAGGCTGGCGAAGCGGGTACTTTTCAGACGGAAGAAGATATCGAGCAGGCGATGCTGCTCTTCCGATGTTTCGGGGATGACGTATTCGACGCCGCCGGCGGCCTCGAGACGCCGCGATTGAACGCGGAATTTCTTACGCCGGCTCTTGGCGTTGATCTGTTTCAGCGTCTCCTCGAAAACGGCAAGCAGCGGCAGTTGATAGGCGTGGTTCTGGTTTTGCACCATCGGCAGCCCGGTAAGCGGCGTCTGCCGTCCGCGCCATTCCAACGGAATGTTTTGCAGCAACAGCAGATCGGCCCGCCCCTTCAACGCTTGCTGAAGCTGACGAGCGAATTTTTCGGCGTCGATGCTGCCGCCGCTTTCGGCGAAATTCCTCGAGAATAGACCGGTATTGATATTGCTGTGATCGGCAGCGATGAATTTCGCGACGGCAAGACCGCGCGACTTGACGATCTCGACCGGCAGAATGAAGGCCGTCTCGCCGGCATAGGTGCCTTTGAGGATGGCCAGCGGGCGTTGAAAGGCGCTTACCCAGGCGGCGCACCAATCGTAGCTCTGATGGAGCGACTGGAGATTGTCGGCCTCCAGAGCCCGCCAATCATCCTCCAACGGCTGCATCGCGTCGAAAACCGCGATGTCGATATTGGCCATGGCAAGTTTCATGCTCACCTGGCGGAGGCGTGAAATCGCCGTGTCGGCCAGCGCTGCGTCGTCTGACGGCTGTTCACGGACGTCGAACTTTTGCGTCTGCACTGGAATTCTCCGGTCAAAATGCTGAGCGGGAAGGTAGTAATGCAGGGCGTATATTAGGTTTAATCGTCGGCTATCAGCGAGGTTTTCCCCCGATCACGGTTATCCGGCCGTTAATGGCCTACTGCTGCCGCGGTCCGGCCATCCATTTGATGATCACCATCGCCGGCAAGACCCAAAGCAGGCCGGTGAGCAGGAAATAGAGCAGGTGCCCCCACCACGGCGCGTTGCCGAGCGTCGCCACGGCGATCGTGTTCGCCACCAGCGCGTAGACGAGCACGAGCACGATGATGAGGATCGTGCCGATGAATTTGCGGAGGCGGACGGGCATTTTGATCCCTTGTCTGGGTGGCGCGAACCGGCGCGACGGCATGCCGCAAAGGTTCGGGGCTTGTTTTGCATGAGCCGGTGGGGCAAATCAACTGCCGGATAGAAGGAGACATCATGGCCGTCGCGAACCTCACCACGGAACAGGCGATCCTGAGCGAAGTGCGCAAGCAGAACCGCAATCGCCGCGCCTTGCGGCTGTGGCTCGGCTTCGTGCTTTTAGCACTCTTCTGTCTCGTGCTCGTCGGCGGCGCCACGCGGCTGACCAATTCCGGCCTGTCGATCACCGAATGGAAGCCGATCCATGGCGTCATTCCGCCGCTGTCGGCTGCCGAATGGGAGGAGGAGTTCCGCCTCTATCAGCGCATTCCCGAATTTCAGCAATTGAACAGCTCCATGACGGTCGACGAGTTCAAGGGCATTTTCTGGTGGGAATGGGCCCACCGGCTGATCGCCCGCGGCATCGGCGTGATTTTCGCGCTGCCGCTTATCTTTTTCTGGCTGACGGGACGCATCGAAAGGCGCCTGCGCTGGCCGCTCGTCGCCATTCTGGCGCTCGGCGGCCTGCAGGGTTTTATCGGCTGGTGGATGGTGTCCTCGGGTCTTTCCGTCCGCACCGATGTCAGCCAATACCGGCTCGCGACACATCTCGTCATGGCCTGCCTGATCTTTGCCGGCTGCATGTGGATCATGCGCGGTCTCTCGCCACATTCCAACGATCCGGCGCCGGCACGAAGCTCGCGCGCATTTGCTGCCGCGATCGCTATTTTCTCGCTGTTCCAGATCTATCTCGGTGCGCTGGTGGCCGGGCTCGACGCCGGCCTTTCCTACAATACCTGGCCGCTGATGGACGGCGCCGTCATCCCGTCGGATCTGCTGATCCAGCAGCCTTTCTGGATCAACGCCTTCGAGAACCCGAAGACCGTACAGTTCATCCACCGCATCGGCGCCTATGCGCTCTTCGCGTTGACTTTGATCAACATGGTCATTGCTCTGCGCGCCGCACCCTGGACCACCCACGCCCGCCGCGCCGTGGTGCTTTTCTCGCTGGTGACGCTGCAGGCGGCGCTCGGCGTCGCCACGCTGCTGATGCAGGTGCCGCTCCACTGGGGCCTGCTGCATCAGGCCGGCGCTCTGGTGGTCTTCGGTTTCGCCGTCGCCAATTGGCGCGGCTTTTACGGCGAATATCCGCACGCCACGGCAATTGCGGAGCGCGATTGAAGCGCAAGCCGTTTAACGCAGCACGCCGTCGAGCAGCGGCATGCCGATGATCGCAGCGGCGGCGATCAGCACATAGCAGGCGATGCGGAAGGTCCGTTCCTCGGCCAGGCCGAACAGTTTCGAGCCGCCGTAAAGCCCCAGCGCATAACTCGGCAGAATGACGGCCGTCAGGGCAAAGACGGCGGGGACGAGCAGACCGCCGACATAATAGCTGATGGCGCTGAAGATGGTGGAAATGGAGAAATAGAGCACGACATTGGCTCTGACGCGCGTGAAATCGCTCTTGCCGCCGAGCCAATAGGCGACGACAGGCGGTCCGCCGAGCTGTGCGGCGCCACTGAACAGGCCGGCAATCAGGCCGACGCCGCTGCTGAGTGGTGCCGAAGGCGCGCCGTGATAACGCCATCCGGAGACGAGAAGCGCGAGCAGTGAGATGGCGATGATCGTGATGCTCCAGCGCAACAGCGTCGGGTCGAGCAGTGCCAGCATTGCCGTGCCGGCCGGGACGCCGAGTGCCGCACCCGCGGCCATGACGAAGACCTCGGGCCGGTTGGCGTTGCGCCAAGCGGGTGGAATCATCCCGAGCGTGGCAATGCCATCGATGACGAGCAGGATCGGCGAGGCCAGTTTTGGCCCGATGATGGCGCCACCGAGCGGAATGAAGATCAGCGCTGCCCCGAAACCGGAAAAGCCGCGGGCGAGCCCGGCGATGAAGGCAAAGGCCATCAGGGCATAGATGCCGTGATCGGGCAGGGCGGCGGCAAACCAGGCCTGCCCGTCGGTGATAAGCGCATCCAGCGTCATGACGTCAGGAAGCGAGCATCAGGTCCATGTTCTGCACGGCGGCACCCGAGGCGCCCTTGCCGAGATTGTCGAGCAGCGCCACCAGATTGACCTGGGAACCGCCCGGCGTGCCGAAGACGAAGAGCTTCATCGTGTCCTTGCCTTCGAGTTCGACGGCGTTGACACGCGGGAGCGCCTTGCTGTCGGAAAGCGGCACGACGGTGACGATGTCCTGGCCGGCATAATGGGCGGCGAGTGCCGCATGAATGCTCTCCATCGTTGTGCCCTCGGCGAGATCGTCGAGATGCAGCGGCACCTGCACGATCATGCCCTGCGCGAATTTGCCGACCGATGGCGAGAAGATCGGTGCGCGGTCGAGCAGGCCGTGCACCGTCATTTCGGGCACGTGCTTGTGGGTGAGGGGAAGACCGTAGAGGAAATGCGGGGCGGAGATCGCATCCGGGTGATCCGGATTTTCCATCTGGGCAATCATCTGCTTGCCACCGCCGGTATAGCCGGAAACCGCATTGACCGTGACCGGGTAGCCGTCCGGCAGAATGCCGGCGGCACGCAGCGGCCGGATAAGGCCGATTGCACCGGTCGGATAGCAACCGGGGTTGGCGACGAAACGCGCGGCTTTGATCTTGTCGGCCTGGGCGCCGTCCATTTCGGCAAAGCCGTAGGCCCAGCCGGGATTGACACGGAAGGCGGTCGAGGTGTCGATGACGCGCACATTGTTGTTGGCCGAGACCATCTGAACCGCTTCCTTCGATGCATCGTCGGGCAGGCAGAGAATGGCGATATCGGCGTTGTTCAGCATGTCCTCGCGCATGGCGGCGTTGCGCCGCTCAGCCTCGGGAATGGACAGAAGCTCGACATCGCGGCGGCCGGCCATGCGCGTGCGGATCTGCAGACCCGTTGTGCCGTGTTCGCCGTCGATGAAGATTTTCGGTGCCATGTTAACCTGCGCTTTCAATGGGTTCAGAAGGTTTCCGGATTCATTTTGGGATAATAAGTCAGCCTTGTGACACGGCGATGGCGCGTCGCTCCGCATGAAGCCCCAGCATATACATCGCCACCGTTGCCCCGGCAATGGCGGTGATATCGGCGTGGTCGTAAGGTGGCGAAACCTCGACGATATCGGCGCCGCGAATATCGAGCTGATGCAGGCGCTGCAGCACTGAGAGGATCTTGGCGCTCGACGGTCCGCCGGCGACCGGCGTGCCGGTGCCGGGCGCAAAGGCCGGATCGAGGCAATCGATATCGAAGGTGAGATAGGCCGGCGCCCCGCGAGTGTGGGAGATGATTGCCGAAGCGATGTCGCCGGCAGTCATATCCTCCACCTGATGACCATGGAGAATATTGATGCCGCAATCCTCCGGCGCATGGGTGCGGATGCCGATCTGAATCGAGCGATCGGGGTCGATGATGCCCTCGCGGGTGGCCCGTGCGACGAATGAGCCATGGTCGATACGCCGCTCTTCGTCGAACCAGGTGTCCTGATGCGCGTCGAACTGCACGAGCGCCAGCGGCCCGTGTTTTGCCGCATGCGCTTTCAGCAGCGGCCAGGTGACGTAATGATCGCCGCCGAGCGTCAGCAGAAAAACGCCGCTGTCGAGGATCACGTTCGCCTGGCGTTCGATCGCGCCAGGCGTATCCTGGTGATTGCCGTAATCGAGCAGGCAATCGCCGTAGTCGATCACGGCCATGTCGGCGAACAATTCGCGGTTGAAGGGATATTGCGCATCATTGTCGAAGATCGCCGAGGCACGCCGGATCGCTTGCGGGCCGAAGCGCGTGCCCGGCCGGTTCGATGTGGCGGCGTCGAAGGGAATGCCCCAGACGGCGACATCGACGCCGGAAAGTTCCTTGGTGAAGCGGCGGCGCATGAAGGACAGGGCGCCGGCAAAGGTCGGGTCGCTGGCAGCTGAGGTGAGGCTGGTCGCCGTGAAGGCGTGATCGATGGTCTTGTTCGCCAAGTCATGCTCCTTGTTTCGGTCGCAGAACCAATGTCGCGTCCAGTGCAGACGCTGCATTGCGGGGTGTTCGACGCAGAGCGTCGGCGTTGGTCCGCGCAAAGGAATTGGCCGATCCCTTTGCGCAGAAAGGGGTAGGCGAGGTGTCAACGGATTTCAAGCAGTCGTTCGGATAACAGCATCGCCGAGGCTTGCCAACGAGGCGCTGTCATCCCTCTGCACTGACGATTTTGATAAAAGCTGTGGTTTAGTCTGTTCTTCCCCAAAAGTTATAATTGCAGAAAAATTGCTGTTTCTCTATGCAAGGCCGGATTGCAGATTCGGGTGCTCATAGTCGGTAAGAATACGAAATTTTTGGGAATATTTAAGTGATTTACCGACGAGAGATTGACGGCCTGCGGGCAGCCGCAGTGATGCCCGTTATTTTATTTCATGCGGGCTTTAGTCTCTTCAGCGGCGGTTTCATCGGCGTCGACGTCTTCTTCGTGATCAGCGGATTTCTGATCTCCTCGATCATCCTCGAGGAGATGCGCTACGGCACCTTCTCGCTGGCGGCGTTCTTCGAGCGCCGCGCCCGCCGACTCCTGCCAGCCCTGTTTCTCGTCGTTCTGTGCTGTCTGCCCTTTGCCTGGCTTTGGGTGATGCCGGAGGAGTTTCGCGCCTTCTCCGACAGCCTGATTGCCACCAGCCTCTCCGGCGCCAATTTCCTGTTCTGGTTCAAGAGCGGCTATTTTGCGCCGGAGGCCGGAGAGGTGCCGCTGCTTCACATCTGGAGCCTGGCCGTCGAAGAACAGTATTACATGTTCTTTCCGCTGCTCGTCATATTCATGTGGAAGCGCAAGCCGAGCTGGCTCTTTGCGGTCCTGGTTGTGATCGCGCTTGCCAGCCTTGCCTACAGCGAGTGGGCGTCGCGCGCCTTTCCCTCGGCCAATTTCTATTTCTTGCCGTCGCGGGCCTGGGAATTTCTGGCCGGATCGATCTGCAGTTTCATCCAGTTAAAGGGGCAAACGCGCGGCAGCAATCCGTTGTCGCTCGTTGGCTTCGGCATGATCGCCTTCTCCGTCCTCTATTTCGACGAAACCGCGCCCATACCCTCGACGCTTGCCCTGGTTCCCGTGGTCGGCGCGACGCTCGTGCTGCTCTATGCGCGACAGGGAACCTGGGTGGCGGCAATGCTTTCAACCCGCGCCCTGACGATGATCGGCCAGATCAGCTACAGCGCCTATCTCTGGCATCAGCCGCTTTTTGCCTTTGCGCGGATCCGTAGTATTGATCCCCCGCCGCTGACCGTAATGGGCGCTCTCGCCTGCCTTTCGCTTGTACTGGCCTATATCTCGTGGCGTTTCGTCGAGCAGCCGTTCCGCAGGGGTGAGCGCCGATTGTTGCCGTCGACCCGCAGCCTGGTCGCATCGGTATCCGTGGTGCTTGCAGCCTTTATCACCTTCGGCATTTACGGCCACGACACGCGCGGCATTCCATGGCGTCTGCCTGCGCCAATCAAGGAATTCATGGCGAACAATGATTGGAGCAAGACCTGCCTTCTCGAGGGCGCGTCGGGCTGGGATACGATGCCGATCAAGGGCTGCGTATTCAACGGCAGCCACGCACAGACATACGCCATCCTCGGAGATTCCCTGGCCTCGTCGCTGACGCCGGCGCTGGCCAAGCGTCTGGACGGCATGAATATCGGCCTGCAGCAGATCACCCACAGCTTCTGTGCGCCGATCGCCGACGTCTCGATGGTCCCGCACCAGGCGCGCGACTGCGGTGCCTTCAACGCTGCGGCGATCGACCATCTCGTCAAGAGCAAGGTGAAAACGGTCTTTCTCGCTGCCTCCTGGAAGATCTTTTTCGAGCAGTCGCGCTACAGGTTCAGCGGCGAGGAAGTCGCGACATCAGACGTAGGGCAGCGGTTGAGGGATGCCTTCGACAAAACCGTCGGCGAGCTGACGTCGGTCGGCATCCGCGTCGTCATCATCTATCCGCATCCGCGCGGCGACACGGAGATCACCGCCAAGGTCGCGAAGCTGATGCACAAGGGCACGCCGGCGCCGACGATCACGATCGCCTAGGATGAATTTCTCAAGCAATCGGCGCCTACCTATGCCTATCTCGACGACCCCAAGGATAGCCATGTGCTGCGCGTCAATCCGGCCAAGATTTTCTGCGGGATGGAGACGGGCCGGTGCGATCTGGCGCGGGGAGGCAAGACCTTCATTTCCGACAAGGTGCATTTCACCCCGGCAGGTGCGGAAGCCGTCGCCGACGAAATCATGGTCACTCTCGGGCGAGACGACATGGCGGACGGGAATGGTATGGCAGCGCTCGCTTCCGACTAATGCATGTCGGCCGGAAGTGTGCAGCGGTTCCGGTAACGACCTTCATAAAACCAAAGGACTGAAGCGCGTCGGATCTTTCAGACGCGTCCTTCTGCTTTATTTACGCATGCCGTTGCCGCAGAAGCGCTGCATGGTTTTGCGCGGCATGCTGTGGGTCCTGAAGCGCGCACAGCGCTGCAGCGGCTCCGACCTTTTAAGAGCCGATTGCACAACAAAAAAGGCCGGGTTTCCCCGGCCTTCGTATTTCCGTCTGTCCAAAGCGATTAGCGCTTGGAGAACTGGAACGAACGGCGGGCTTTTGCCTTGCCGTACTTCTTGCGTTCGACGACGCGGCTGTCGCGGGTCAGGAAGCCGCCCTTCTTCAGCACCGAGCGCAGGCCCGGTTCGAAGTAGGTGAGCGCCTTGGAAAGGCCGTGGCGAACGGCACCGGCCTGGCCGGAGAGGCCGCCGCCGGCAACGGTTGCGACGATGTCGAACTGGCCGTCACGGGCAGCCGCGACGATCGGCTGGCGCAGGATCATCTGCAGCACCGGACGGGCGAAATATTCCGCGAATTCCTTGCCGTTGACGATGATCTTGCCGGAGCCCGGCTTGACCCAGACGCGGGCGACGGCGTTCTTGCGCTTGCCGGTCGCGTAGGAGCGGCCGAGCGAATCGACCTTGCGGACGTGCGCCGGAGCAGCAGCTTCGGAAGCCGTGCCGAGATCCTTCAGGGAGGAGAGGTCAGCCATGATCAGGCGCTCCTTACATTCTTTTTGTTGAGCGCGGCAACGTCGAGGGCGACCGGCTGCTGGGCTTCATGGGGATGGTTGGCGCCGGCGTAGACGCGCAGGTTCTTCATCTGGCGACGGCCGAGCGGGCCGCGCGGAACCATGCGCTCGACGGCCTTTTCGAGGACGCGCTCCGGGAAGCGGCCTTCGATGATCTGGCGTGCGGTGCGCTCCTTGATGCCGCCGGCGTAACCGGTGTGCCAGTAGTAGACCTTGTCGGAATACTTCTTGCCGGTGAAAACGACCTTGTCGGCATTGATGACGATGACGTTGTCGCCGTCGTCAACGTGGGGGGTGAAGGTTGCCTTGTGCTTGCCGCGCAGGCGCATAGCGATGATGGAAGCGAGACGGCCAACGACCAGCCCTTCGGCGTCGATGATCACCCACTTCTTCTCCACCTCTGCAGGCTTCTGGGAGAAGGTAGCCATAGTGAATACTCTCTTTTGGGACCCTTGCCCGAAGGCTGGAAGGGCGTTTCTTGTTGCTTGGATTGGCAGGCGCAAGACATGCCAAAAAGAAAGCAGCCCGGAAGGCTGCGTTCTGGTGCGGTGTATAAAGGGAATGTGACATCGGGTCAATATCGTCATTTTCGGCGACCTGAAAAAAACGATAGGAAAAACAACAACTTACCTATACGGTATTATAATACCTCATAATTGCCGAGATCGCTGGATGGCCTGCTTTGGCTTTTTACCGCTACCGCGACTTGGATTTGACGCGACGGGCCAGGATCGCAAGTGGTCCTAATCCTTGAACTCCCGCAGACATTTCATCATTTCCCGAAGGCCGCGTGTCAGATGTTTGTCCCGGCGCAGAACCATGCCGAGCCGGCGCATGAGCTTCGGTTTCAGCGACGACGTTGTCACCAGACCGGCAAGGTCGCGCTTGAGCGCCAGCCCCGGCAGGATCGACCAGCCGAGCCCCACCGCCACCAACTCCTTGATAGCCTCGACGCTGCCGAACTCCATCGCAGGGCGGGTCCTGATATCGGGGGCGGCCAACCAAGCGTCGATTGCTCGCCTCGTATTGCCTCCCTCATAAAGCAGCAGCGTCCTGTCGCGCATGAAGGCAGCGTCCGGCCCGCCTTCGGGCACGAGGCTGCCGACGGGAGCGACCGCGAGCAACTCTTCTCGTAAAACGGTTCGATCGCGAAATTCCGTCCCGAGGCCGGCAGAGCGACGACGGCGATGTCGAGACTGTTGGTTTCCAGATCGCGCAGAATATCGTCGGCATTGCCGATATGGACGGTGATTTCGAGGCCGGGCATCGCCTTCCTGGCAGCGGCGATGGCGCGTGGAAGCAGGTGGATCGAGGCGGTGCCGCCGCTGCCGATGCGCACGCGGCCGCTGGCGCCTTCCCTGTGCGGCAGCATCGCTTCTTCCGCCGCTGCCACTTGCTGAAGCAGACGCCTCGCGTGCGAAAGCAGGTCAAGGCCCGCCGCCGTCGGCTGCGCTCGCCGTCCGACACGCTCGATCAGCCGGACGCCGAGCCGCTGCTCAAGGCCTTTGACCTGCAGGCTGACCGCCGGTTGCGTCACGCCCTCCTTGTCGGCGGCGGCCGTAAAGCTTCCGAGGTCGGCGACATTGACGAAGCTCGCGAGCTGATCGAGATTAAGTGGCATATAAAAGAAATCCTTATGCATATCATAATATGCATAAGCTTCTTTCATTCCATCTTCCAGCGCATCCTTCCTTCGTTGAGAAAAGGACGAAGAGATGACCCTGGAATTCGATGCAATCTTTGAAACGCCGCGCAATGCGCTTCGGTCGAAACTCCGGCGGACGGTCCGCTGGGGTCGAGGCTTGTCGGCGGCCGTCGAGCATTGGCTCACAAAGCGACGCAGCCGCCGCAGGCTTTCGGAACTCACCGATGAAGACCTTCGCGATATCGGCCTGACCCGTGCGCAGGCGACGGCCGAGACATCGAAATCATGGTTCTGGTCCTGACCATGCCGCCGGGGGGAGGGAGGATCCTGCTCGAAAGTGCCGGCGCCTTGTGGCAGAACAGCTGTGTGGAAATCGAGCAGCAGGGAGCAGCATCATGGCCGAAATCGTATCATTCCGGAAGGAAGCGGACAGGGCGGACGGGTTGTTGCTTCGCTCCCTGCGCGATGGCGTGCTGCGTCTCGTGCTCAACGACCCGCCGGCCAACGCGCTTTCGATCGCGCTTCTCGAGGCGCTGATGGCTGAGCTCGAAAAGGCGGGATCGGATGCTGATGTGCGCGTCATCGTTATCGCCTCGACCGGCTCCGTCTTTTCCGCCGGCCATGACCTCAAGGAACTCACCGCCCATCGCGTCGATGAAGATCAGGGGGCTGCCTTCTTCGAGAAGAGTTTCCGGCTCTGCGCCGATCTGATGCTGAAGATCACCCATCTGCCAAAACCCGTCATCGCCGAGATCGACGGGCTTGCAACGGCTGCCGGCTGTCAGCTCGTTGCCTCCTGTGATCTGGCCATCTGCACGGACACCTCGACGTTCTGCACGCCAGGCGTCAATATCGGCCTGTTCTGTTCGACGCCGATGGTGGCGGTAACCCGTGCCGCCCATCGCAAGCAGGCGATGGAGATGCTGCTGACCGGCGAGACGATCGATGCTTCGACGGCCAAGGATTTCGGCCTCGTCAACCGCATCGTGCCGAAGCAATATCTGGCGCAGGTCGTTGCCAAATATGCGGCCGTGATCGCCGGCAAATCGCCATTGACACTAAAGATCGGCAAGGAGGCCTTCTATCGGCAGCTCGAACTGCCGGTGGAGGCGGCCTATGACTATGCCGCCAGGGTGATGGTGGAGAACATGCTGACGCAGGATGCGCAGGAGGGTATCGGCGCCTTTCTCAGCAAGCGCAAGCCGGAGTGGAAGGGTGAATGATCACCCTAGCTTCAGAACCAGCACGCCGGCTGCGATGACGACGCCGGCGACGTAACGCCAGATTCCGGCTTTTTCCTTGAACACGGCGACCGAGATGACCAGCCCGAAGACGATCGCGGTTTCCCGCAACGCGGCGACGGTCGCGACCGGGGCCTTCGTCATTGCCCAGAGCGCCAGTCCGTAAGAAGCAATCGAACCCGCGCCGCCGATAAGGCCGCGCCACCAGTTGCGGCGAACGTGGCGCAGCACCGTCAGGCTGCCGCGCCGGGACGCCGCCCAGGCAAACAGCAGTATGGGCGGCAGCAGCGACATCCACAACGTATAGGAAACCGCGTTGCCTGAAAGGCGCGCGCCGATGCCATCGACATAGGTGTAGCTGGCGATGACGAAGGCATTGGCAATGGAGAGGACGACGGCACGGCCACTGCCCCGACGCGCCTCCAGGGCGAGCGTCAGGACGCCGGCTGAGATCGTCATGATGCCGGCGAGCGCGGCGCCGGAAAGGTCTTCACTGAGGACGACACCGCTTGTCGCGGCGATCAGCAACGGCGTGCAGCCACGCATCAGCGGATAGACCAGGCCGATATCCCCGGCCCGGTAGGCGGCGGCTACCAGCTGGAAATAGGCGAACTGCAGGATGGCCGAAGCGCCGATGAACGGCCAGGCCGCACTTTGCGGCAAGGGCAAAAATGCCAGGAACGGCAAGGCTGATACCGCGCCGCCGGCCGAAATCAGCGCCGCATCAAGGGATTTGTCGCTGCCCGCTTTGACGATCGCGTTCCATGTCGCATGCAGCAATGCACCGAACAGAACGAGCAGGATGACGTCGAGAGGCAAGGACCAAATCCGAAACTGCAGGGGAGGACATGCGCTTCGCCCCGACGGGGCAAGCTTCTGCAAGGACAACTGCGATTTGCACGAAACTGCTTTGCCGCGGTCGCGGATGCCTTCCTGTCTGGAATATCACCCTTTCAATATCCAAACAATCGCGGGGTACCCGACAATTATTACGTGCGCGCGACATACGTTCAATCCACGAGATCTCCTCAACTATGAGATGCTGCTAATGGACGACGGAACATAGGGTGGCCCTAAAGGGAACGAAAGAGGAAAGCACCCGGAGGAATTTCGGAAGGGATCATTCTATGTTGCTGAAATACAGATATTATTCTATAACTTTGAAATACGTGGAAAATAAAGCTTTTGATTGTAAATTCCTTGGAAAATCGTAGCGCGCGATTGAGCCAGCCAACATTCGCAAACGCGAAGGGCGTAGGGCATCTGCCGCAATCACGGCGGCAAAAACCTCAAAGCTGATGATGTGGAACGAACAGCATCCCGTCCAGGTTGTCTATGTTCTGACAGTTCAGAACGGGGCAGCGAGGATCGTCTTTCGAGGGGATGTGGGTCCACTCGGCATAGTCGGTCGCGTCGCAATAATGGCTGTTGCGGACGTAACGATCATAGAGGGGCAGACCGCGGGGGGACTGATAGCGGAAGATGACGGCGCCCTGATTGTGGATGGCGGCGCGCACGCTGGCACAGCTCATGGTGAGTGGATTGTAGCGCGAGATTGCCAGTGCCGGCGATGCGGCGAGCACGAGCATGAGGGCAAGAGCGATTTTTTCATCGAATCATCCTCAGAAACTATCCAACCCATATATACGGGAAAGGCGCGCAACTGGTTTCACGCAAAAGCAAAAATCACGCGCGCCGTGGCGAACGACTTTCGCAAGTGGAGAAGCGGACATGAATCACGACAGCTACACGGATGACTTCCTCGCCGGCATCTTGCATTCGGTGAAGATCATCGCCCTGACCGGCGCTTCGCCCAATCCGGCGCGGCCGAGCAACGGCGTCATGGGCTACCTGCTGTCGCGCGGCTATGAGGTCATTCCGGTCAACCCGGGGCAGGCGGGTAAACAGATCCACGGCCGCACTGTCTTTGCCCGGCTCGCCGACATTCCTGTGCCGATCGACATGATCGACGTCTTTCGCGCTGCCGAATATCTGGACGGCGTCGTCGAGGAGGCGCTGGTGCTGAGGCCGTTGCCGAAGGTCATCTGGGCGCAGCTCGGCGTCCGCGACGATGCGGCTGCGGCAAAGGCGGAGGCCGCCGGCATCAAGGTGGTGATGAACCGCTGCCCGGCGATCGAATATCCCCGGCTCATTGCCTGATCTCATTGCTGCGCTCCGCAGAGACGGATTTTCCACCGAACGCCGGTGGGTTGAAACGGATCGCGATTAACTTTCGTCCGGGAGAGGCTATGATCCCGGCCGTCAGCAATAACTGGAGGACGACATGGCCAAGAATGATCCGGGATTCAACACGTTGGCGATCCATGCCGGCGCCCAGCCCGACCCGGCGACCGGTGCGCGGGTAACGCCGATCTACCAGACGACCGCTTACGTCTTCAACGATTCCGATCATGCCGCCGCGCTCTTCGGCCTGCAGGCGTTCGGCAATATCTACACGCGCATCATGAACCCGACGCAGGCCGTGCTGGAGGAGCGCGTCGCAGCGCTCGAGGGCGGCACGGCGGCCCTTGCCGTCGCCTCCGGCCATGCCGCACAGATGATCGTCTTCCACACCATCATGCGCCCCGGCGAGAATTTCATTGCTGCACGCAAGCTTTACGGCGGCTCGATCAACCAGTTCGGCCATGCCTTCGAGAATTTCGGCTGGCAGGTGCGCTGGGCCGATTCCGCCGATCCGGCAAGCTTCGAAAGCCAGATCGACGAGAAGACGCGCGGCATCTTCATCGAGAGCCTCGCCAATCCCGGTGGCACCTTCGTCGATATCGCGGCGATCGCCGAGGTTGCGCACCGCAACGGCCTGCCGCTCATCGTCGACAATACGATGGCAACCCCCTATCTCATCCGTCCGATCGAACACGGCGCCGACATCGTCGTGCATTCGCTGACGAAATTCCTCGGCGGCCACGGCAATTCCATGGGCGGCCTTATCGTCGACGGCGGCACTTTCGACTGGTCAAAATCCGGCAATTACCCCATGCTGTCCAGCCCGCGGCCGGAATATAACGGCATGGTCCTGCATGCGACCTTCGGCAATTTCGCCTTCGCCATCGCCGCCCGCGTTCTCGGCCTGCGCGATCTCGGGCCGGCGATCTCGCCCTTCAACGCCTTCCTGATCCTGACGGGGATCGAGACATTGCCGCTCAGGATGCAGCGCCACAGCGACAATGCGATCGCCGTGGCGAGGTGGCTGAAGGCGCACAGCAAGATCGCCTGGGTGAATTATGCCGGCCTCGAGGACGACCCGAACCACACCCTGCAGCAGCGCTACTCGCCGAAGGGCGCCGGCTCCGTCTTCACCTTCGGCGTCAAGGGCGATTATGAGGCGGGCAAAACGCTGGTCGAGGGCCTTGAGCTCTTCTCTCATCTTGCCAACATCGGCGACACCCGCTCGCTCGTCATCCATCCCGCCTCGACGACGCACCGGCAGCTGAGCGACGAACAGAAGATCGCCGCCGGCGCCGGCCCCGATGTGGTGCGCCTTTCCGTCGGCATCGAGGACGTCAAGGACATCATCGCCGACCTCGAACAGGCGCTTTCGAAGATCTGAAACAGCCCAACCGGGAGGTAAGGCTGGCGAGGGGATCAGCTGGTCTTCACCCGATCCGATTACCGTTGGACAATCACTCGGGTCCCCGGCTGGACCATATCGTAAAGCTCCTCGACGTCCTCGAGGTACATTCGAAAACAACCACTCGACGCATTGGTTCCGATGGAGGACGGGTCGTTGGTACCGTGGATGCGCAGCAGCCCATCGGCAAGGTATATCGCTCGGGTCCCTAGCGGATTGTTGGGGCCTGGCTTCACGACCGCTGGAAGCCTCGGGTTCTTCTGACGCATGCTGGCCGTTGGCCGCCATTCGGGATGCATTCGCTTCGACACCACCCGCGTCGTTCCGTACCATTGCTTGCCTTCGCGGCCGACGGCTATGGGGTAAACGAACTGCTCTCCGTTTGCTGTCGTATAAATAAGTGTGTGTTCGCGCGTGGCGATCACGATGTTTCCTCTAGCGCTTCGCGTCGAGGGTGCCCTGCGATCATACAGGGGTTCCTCATAGCCAGGGGCGGGGTCGTAATAGGGCGGAGGTGGATACGGGCTGTAGGGGTCATCATAGCCGTAGCCCCCGTATTCGTCGTATCCATCATACGGTTCATAAACTTGGGCGCGGGCCTGAACCACCGTTAGCAAAACGGCCACCGCAAGGAGAGCCAGCAATCTCATTTTTCGCCATCCGCCTGTCTATCAAGCGGTATTGGTCCCAACTCTATGGCGTCACTATGGCGGACCGGTGCGACGATGTTGAACGCATGCTGCAAAGGCGCATGGGAAAACCAATAATTGCGAGCGCGCCTCATCTAAACCTATGCTGCGAAGAACACTCAATTCGAAGAGATCCAGAATGACTGTTAGCAACTTCATCACCTTCGGCATCGATGGCGTCGAACCGGAGTTGGGCGCGCCCGAACCCGGTCGGATCATCTCCGGCGATCCGCAGTTCCGGACCTGGAATCTGGAGGAGGCCGAAGGCGGCCTCTATTGCGGCATCTGGGAGGCGACGCCCGGCAAATGGCGGATCGTTTACGAGGAATGGGAATATTTCAGCCTGCTGTCCGGCCATTCGATCGTCACCGAAGACGGCGGCGAGCCGGTTCATCTGAAGGCGGGTGACCGGATGATCCTCAGACCCGGCTTCAAGGGAACCTGGGAAGTCGTTGAAACGACTCGCAAGGACTATGTGATCAGGCTTTGAGCGGCGGCTGCAGATCGGCTGTGATGATGCCGGGCCTGTCCCGGTTTGCGGCGATTATGCGCCGGTTCTCCTGAAAAGACCGCTTCGCATTTGCGGATAGACGGCATTTGATCTTTCCCATTAATGGGACCTACATCGTCAAATGCTAGAGCTTACCTGCAGCGCATTGCGGACATGATGTCTCCTGCCGTCACAACAGACATGGCCTTGCAATTCATCTTTTCGGGATTGGCATGTCGTCGAATCTTGCGGGTAGGCACGTTCGCACCCAAACCTCTTCCATCATTGCGACAACGGTCTGCTTCCTTCTGGTAGCCCTCGTTCTCACAGGCCTCATGGCCCATGTCGTCGCGACTATGACCCGGTCGGCGAACGGGATCGACGATGCCCGCGCCACTCGCGCCGCCCGCGCCGCGATCGCAGCCTTTGTCGCCCGCCTCGGTGCGACAACGACGGATAATGCCGTCTGGGACGATGCCTATCGTGCGGCTTCCTCTCCGAATGCTGCGGATTGGGCCTATGAGAATTGGGGAAAGACCAGCGAGGATTACCCGCTTTACGACGGTGCGATCGTAATCGGACCCGACCGGACGTCGATCGTGTCGGCCTATGCCAAGGGCAAGCCCTTCGAGCCCGCCGCGTTCTTCGGCAGGGCCTTTTATCAGCAGATCAATGTGGCCGCCGATCCGGCGAAGGCGCCGTTGGTTAATTTCATCAAGACCGAAACCGGTATCGCGCTGATCGCATCGCAGGCAATCCAACCTTTCGATGACGTTGCCGACACTGCAAAATTCAGCACGCTGAGCTTTTACAAGGAATTCACGTCTGAAGTCCTCGATATGCTGTCGAATCAACACGAGCTTGACGGTTTGCGCCTGGAGAAGGTTCCGACGCCGGAATTCCTGAACGCCCCGATCACAGACATGAAGGGTGCGGTCATCGGCTATCTCGTCTGGCCCAGCAAGGCGCCCGGAAGCACGGTGTTCCATCAGGTGACGCCTTACATCGCGGCCGCCATCGTTATCCTCGTGCTGTTCCTGGTCGGTGTTCTGATGGTCGGCGCGTCCGAGGCGCGGCGTCTGCGCCAGCTGGCGCAGGCAGCGCTTTACGAAGCGGGCCACGATAGTCTGAGCGGCCTGTTGAACAGACAGGGGCTGCTCAGCCTGCTCGAAGAGCTGCAGGATCCGGCCTCAACGCCGCCCCGGCTCTATCTGGTCGATCTCGATGGCTTCAAGGCCGTCAACGATGCCTGGGGGCATGCCGTCGGCGATGACCTGATCCGCCTGGTCTCGAAGGCGTTGACGGCCTGCCATCCGGAAGTCGTCGCCGCCGCCAGGCTGGGGGGCGACGAGTTTGCGCTGGTGCATGTTGGCGCTGCCACCTGCGATGAGATGGAGAGGGCCGTTCTGGCGCTGTTTGCCGAGCCCTTCAAGATCGATGGGCGGACAATCGAGGTCGGCGCAAGCATCGGAGCTGCCGCGCGAGACGGAGACATCGAGCCCCTGGAGCTTCTGCGCAGAGCGGACATGGCGCTTTATCGCGCCAAGGCAAATGGCAGAGGCCAAGCGATCGAATACGACCCCGAGCTCGACCGTGAGCGCCAGCGGGTCGCCGAGCTGGAGACCCTCCTGAAGAGCGCCATCGGCGCCGGTACGATCGAAGCCGTCTTCCAGCCTCTCGTCTCTGCCTCGACCGGCACGGTGACCGGTCTTGAAGCGCTGGCGCGCTGGCGAACGGCGGCCGGCAATGTCAGCCCGGAGGTCTTCATTCCGCTCGCGGAAAGATGTGGTCTCATTGATGCGCTCGGCGCGCACATGCTGAGAACATCGGTCGCGCATGCCAAGAACTGGCCGGACCTGGCGCTGTCGGTCAATGTTTCGCCGGTCCAGCTCTGCAATCCGGAATTTGCCGCCGAAGTGATCTCGGTCCTGCGGGAACTCGATTTCGACCCGAAGCGCCTGACATTGGAGATCACCGAAGGCGTTCTGATGACGAATCCCGATCAGGCCCGGCGCTCGATCGACCAGCTCAAACGCGTCGGCATCAAGTTCGCGCTCGACGACTTCGGCTGCGGTTACGCCAGCATCGGCGCATTGCGGCAATTCGGCTTCGATCGCATGAAGATCGACCGCTCGCTCGTCTCCGCGCTCGACGAAGGCGCAAAGGGCGCCGATGTTCTTCGGGCAACCATCTCGCTGGCGACCGCCCTGCAGATCCCCGTTACCGCCGAAGGCATCGAGAATTCGCGCCAGGCGGCGATCCTGCGGGACGCCGGATGTGATCAGCTTCAAGGCTATCTGATGGGAAAACCCATGTCGGCCCGCGACATCTCCGGCAAGCTGCAGGAAGAGGCCGCCGCCTAAACATGTCTTACAAGAGTGTTTAGCGCGTCGGATTCAACCGGCACGCCGCACGGGTCCTCCAGTCGCCGAGGGTCAAGCCTCGGGATCACCACTGCAAATCCAGCCGCTCCAGCCCGTGGAAATGGTAGACGTCCTTGACCACGGGCGTCTTCGCGAGCCTCAGGCCGGCAAGCCGCTCGAACAGGATCGGCAGCACGACGTTGAGCTCCAGCCGCGCCAGCGGCGCGCCGATGCAGAAATGGATGCCGGCGCCGAAGGAGAGGTTGGGCGCCTCGCTGCGGTCGGGCCGGAAGGCGAGCGGATCGCTGAATTTCGCCGGGTCGAGATTGGCGGCGGCGAGGATGAGGCTGACCTTGTCGCCGCGCTTGAACGAGACGCCGTCGATTTCGGCGGGCTCGAGCGCCCAGCGCTGGAAGATGTGAACTGGCGCGCAGATGCGTAGCGTCTCCTCGACCGTGCGCTCCGCCGTCGTCTCGTCGCGGAAGAGCGTCGCCGGATCCGAGCCGCTGTCGAGGATGGTGCGCACGGAATTGCCGATCTGGTGCACGGTCGCCTCATGGCCGGCGTTGAGCAGCACGATCGTCGTCGAGATCAGCTCTTCCTCGGTGAGATATTGGCCCTTGTGTTCGGTATGAATCATGTGGGTGAGCAGGTCGTCGCGCGGCGCTGCGCGGCGCTCGGCGATGACGGTCCTGACATAGTCGGAAAATTCCTTCGCCGCCCGTTCGGCCTCTTCCTCCTGGGCGCGCGTGCGGCCGAACATGTACATGCGGACATAGGCGTGCGACCAGGCGAGCAGCTGCGGCCCCATCTCCTCGGGAATGCCGATCATGCGGGCGATCATCGTCACCGGGATGATGTCGGCAAAAGCCGAGAGCAGTTCGACCTCGCGCTTGTCGGCGAAGCCGTCGATCAGCCGGTTGGCGAGCTCGGCAAGCTCCGGCTTCATCCTCTCGACATGGCGCGAGACGAAGGCGCGGTTGACGAGGGTGCGCAACCGCGTGTGCTCCGGCGGTTCGAGTTCGAGCAGGGAATAACGTTCGGAGAGATCGAAATTTTCAAGATGCGGCATCGGCTCGGCAAGGCCGAGCTCCTCGCGGCTGGCGATATGCAGGATCTGCCGGCCGAAGCGGCGGTCGCGCAACAGCCCGTTCACATGGTCGTAGCCGGTGAAGAACCACTGTTTCTGCTCGGTCCAGTAGAAGGTCGGGCAATGAGCGTGAAGCGCGGCATAGACGGCATTCGGATTGCCATAAAAGGCCGGGTTGCGCGCGTCCAGCGAGACATGGCGGCTGGCCTGATCGATCGAAAGAAAGGGCGGTATCGTCATGCCCCGAGGCTTAGCGGATTTGCCGGGCCTCGAAAAGATGCGGATCAGGAGAGCCGGCCGGAAACAAAGCTTGTCCGATCGGAGGCGCCGGCGACATTAAGATCCGTGTCTAAGCTCAAGGATTGATTCTATTTTCACGCGGCGGCTAACGCATGTCCCGGAAGTGTGCAGCGGTTCCGGGACAACGACATGCATAAAAAACAAAGAGCTAAAGCGCGTCGATGCGCTTTAGCCGGCCCGCGACAGTGTGCCCATGCGCCGCAGCGCCTCGACCTGATCATCGACCGTCGGCACGAGTTCGCCGGCAGTGGGGCTCGGGGTGGCCGGCGCCGGGGCCGCCGCTTCCGCTTCGCCGAAGGTGACCGTGCAGTTGCGGCCGGCGGCCTTGGCGGCATAGAGCGCCCGGTCGGCGGCCGAAATCAGCTTGTCGATATTGGCTTCGATCGAGGCGGCGAGCGCAATGCCGATACTGACGGTAACCGGAACGATCGCTTCGCCGGTGGCGACGGGAAGGCGGCAGAATTCGGTGCGGATCGCTTCGGCGATCGCCTCGGCTTCCATCTGGTCGGAGACGGCGGCAAAGGCGGCGAATTCCTCGCCGCCCATGCGGCCGAAGATGTGGTTTGGAATATACTGCCGGGCCATGCGCGCGAAGGCGGTGAGCACCGCGTCGCCGGACTGGTGGCCGAAGCGGTCGTTGACGCGCTTGAAATGGTCGAGGTCGAATAGGATCACCGCGACCTGCCGCTGTTCGCTATGGGCTCTTTCCTGAATGGTCTCGAAATAGCCGAGCAGGCCGCGGCGGTTGAGCACGCCCGTGAGTGAATCGGTCAGTGTCATTGTCCGCAGATGCCGTTCGGAGCGTTCCATGACCAGCCGGCAGGTAAGCGCGAAGGCGATGGTGAGCAGGAAGGCGCTCGCCATTGCCGAGACGCCGCCGAGATTGGTCGCGTCGATATCGCTGGGCAGCGTTACCGCCATCGTCAACGCCGAGCCGAAACACAGGCAGCCCTGTATGACGAACACGCCCATCAGCTTGATGCGGGTGCGCTCGCGGCGCATGTCGCCGGCGGCGACAGCCATGGCCAGCGCCGTCGCGCCGGTCGCCGAAGCGAGATTGTAGAGCACGACGCGGTTTGAATAGTCGGTGTTGACCCACGGCAGGAACACCCCGGCCAGCCAGATTGCAGGAGGCAGCAGCGCCCACCATTCGATCTTCTTGCGGTCGAGCGCCAGAAAACCCGCCACCCAGGCGCTCTGGCCGAGCAGGGCGATGGCATTGCCGATCTCGACGGACACCAGGCTGGGGACTTGGCCGCGCAGCGCGATCATCGCAAAGCCGATGCCGGTCAGAAGAAAGCCGAGGCCCCAATAGAGATAGGCTTCGTTCCTGACGTTGTGGCGCCAGGCGACGAAAAGCACCAGAGCGAGTGTCATGGCCTCCGAACACCAGATGGCGAGACCTGTAGCGATATTGAACACGGCAGCAACCCCTTGCCCGTCGACCTTGTCTGTTGGGGCGCATCCTTGCCGAGGAAGCTCGCCACTTCCTTAATGCTGTTGCGTTGCGGCATGATTTCCAGCCGGTATCTGGCGGTAGGCTTTCCGTTGGGTAAACGTATGTGAGCGCTGCCGGATGGAGTAAGCTTTCCTTCATCCTGTCATGGAGAAAAGCCGGGGGAGACGCCGCCGGGGGCTCGCGGTCATCAGCCATTTACGGGAAAGAGGCTGCTGGCGCCGAAGCTCGATGCATGTCGCCCGGAAGTGTGCAGCGGTTACCGGATGACGACATGCATCAAAGAGGAGCCCGCCGTGCCCCGTCTTCTTAACGTTATCCTCATGCGTGTCTTGAAGAGGAGGGCACGGACACTCTATGTAGGGATATGGCATTTTCTTTGATTCCCGGCGGCCGCCGGCATGACGTTGACAAAGGACGCACATGAGAAACCCAGTTGATACCGCAATGGCCCTCGTGCCGATGGTCGTGGAACAGACCAACCGCGGTGAACGCTCCTACGACATCTATTCCCGCCTGTTGAAGGAACGCATCATTTTCCTGACTGGCGCCGTCGAGGATCACATGGCGACGCTCGTCTGCGCCCAGCTGCTCTTCCTCGAGGCCGAAAACCCGAAGAAGGAAATCGCCCTCTACATCAATTCGCCCGGTGGCGTCGTCACCGCCGGCATGGCGATCTACGATACGATGCAGTTCATCAAACCGGCGGTTTCGACGCTTTGCATCGGCCAGGCCGCGTCCATGGGCTCGCTGCTGCTGGCCGCCGGCCACAAGGACATGCGCTTCGCCACGCCGAACTCCCGCATCATGGTGCATCAGCCCTCGGGCGGCTTCCAGGGCCAGGCTTCCGACATCGAGCGCCACGCCCGCGATATCCTCAAGATGAAGCGACGGCTGAACGAGGTCTATGTGAAGCACACCGGCCGCAGCTACGAGGAAGTTGAAAAGACCCTCGATCGTGACCATTTCATGGATGCGGACGAAGCCCAGGGCTGGGGCGTGATCGACAAGGTTCTGACGTCCCGCCTCGAAATGGAAGGCGAGCAGGCCTAGTAATAAATTGGGATGGTGTTTTTGCCGCCACAGTTCTATCTCATTTGTGATCGAACAAGGCTTTCAACTGGCGACGAAGACGCTAATAGTAACTATTAATGCTATGTTGAATTTTTGTGACATAGCATTTGGCATTCGAAGGGGATTCGTTGCCGCCGGAACCAGGACATGGTTGACTGGAACCGGTTCGTAGCCCCTGAAGCCCTTCTCGGCAAAGGCTCCGGAAACGGAGTGCCGCCAGGAGCTGATAGAGTGGACCGCGATTTCGCCTTGAAATGCGGCGTGCTGGAAGGAAAATGATATGAGCAAGGTCAGCGGCAGCAACGGCGGCGACTCCAAGAACACCCTCTATTGTTCGTTCTGCGGAAAGAGCCAGCACGAAGTCCGGAAGCTGATTGCCGGACCGACCGTCTTCATCTGCGATGAATGCGTCGAATTGTGCATGGACATCATCCGCGAGGAAAACAAGTCCTCGATGGTCAAGTCCCGCGATGGCGTTCCGACGCCCCAGGACATCATCAAGGTCCTCGACGAATATGTCATCGGCCAGCGGCAGGCGAAGAAGATCCTGTCTGTCGCCGTTCACAACCATTACAAGCGCCTGGCGCACGCTTCCAAGAACGGCGAAGTCGAGCTGGCGAAGTCGAACATCATGCTGGTCGGCCCGACCGGCTGCGGCAAGACCTATCTTGCCCAGACGCTGGCCCGGATCATCGACGTTCCCTTCACCATGGCCGATGCGACGACGCTGACCGAAGCCGGCTATGTCGGCGAGGACGTCGAAAACATCATCCTGAAGCTCCTGCAGGCGGCTGACTACAATGTCGAACGCGCCCAGCGCGGCATCGTCTACATCGACGAAGTCGACAAGATTTCGCGCAAGTCCGACAACCCGTCGATCACCCGCGACGTCTCGGGCGAGGGCGTGCAGCAGGCGCTTCTGAAGATCATGGAAGGAACGGTCGCTTCCGTTCCGCCGCAGGGCGGCCGCAAGCACCCGCAGCAGGAATTCCTGCAGGTCGACACGACGAACATCCTGTTCATCTGCGGCGGCGCCTTCGCCGGTCTCGACAAGATCATCTCTGCCCGCGGGGAGAAGACCTCGATCGGCTTCGGCGCCACCGTCAAGGCTCAGGACGACCGCCGCGTCGGCGAAGTCCTGCGCGAGCTGGAGCCGGAAGACCTGGTCAAGTTCGGCCTCATTCCCGAATTCATCGGCCGTCTGCCGGTTCTGGCGACGCTCGAGGATCTCGATGAGGATGCGCTGATCCAGATCCTGTCCGAGCCGAAGAACGCGCTGATCAAGCAGTACCAGCGCCTGTTCGAGATGGAAGACGTCGAACTGACCTTCCACGAGGACGCGCTGCGCGAAATCGCCCGCAAGGCGATCGTGCGCAAGACCGGCGCCCGCGGCCTCCGTTCGATCATGGAGAAGATTCTTCTCGACACGATGTTCGAACTGCCGACGCTGGAAGGTGTGCGCGAGGTCGTCATCTCGGAGGAAGTGGTGCGCGGTTCGGCCCGTCCGCTCTATATCTATGCCGACCGTCAGGAAGAAAAGGCCAACGCTTCGGCGTGACCTTGCACTTTCGCACCATTATTTTGGGGGCTTGCCATCGGCAGGCCCCTTTCTATTTGAAAAATCATGTGAGGCGTTGTTAATATTTTGCCGGTGGGACCGGAATTGCCTTTGCCGATGTTGCGCAGGGGTAATGCTTGGCAATGATGGGATGATCTCGTAAGCCTTTTCTGGCGTTGTATTGAGCCTGGTCGGAAATGGTAAGCGCCGGTCCAGCTAGGCGCTTCATAGTGTTGACGTTCCGTTGTAACAAAGCTGTCACATCCCGGGGAACGCGGGCGTTAGCGTGGCTTGAAAAGCGTAGTCAGAACCTCCACTTGTAGAGCCAAGTGAGAGCCGGCCGGTCCCAAGCGGCCGTGCAGAGAGCCCGGTAACGGGACGATGGAAAGGACAAAAAAATGACGAAGAAAACGTCTGTAGCGAGCAGCACTGCCTACCCTGTTTTGCCTTTGCGCGACATCGTGGTGTTCCCGCATATGATCGTGCCGCTGTTCGTCGGACGGGAAAAATCGATCCGTGCGCTCGAAGAGGTCATGGGCTCCGACAAGCAGATCATGCTGGTGACGCAGATCAACGCCAGCGACGATGATCCGGACCCTTCGGCGATCCACAATGTCGGCACGGTCGCCAATGTGCTGCAGCTGCTTAAGCTGCCCGACGGCACCGTCAAGGTTCTGGTCGAAGGCCGCGCTCGCGCCGAGATCGACACCTATACCAGCCGCGAAGATTTTTATGAGGCGCTCGGCCATGTGCTCGAGGAGCCGCATGACGATCCTGTCGAGCTGGAAGCTCTTTCGCGCTCGGTCGTTTCCGAATTCGAGAGCTATGTAAAGCTCAACAAGAAGATTTCGCCCGAAGTGGTTGGCGCTGCCAGCCAGATCGACGACTATTCCAAGCTTGCCGATACAGTCGCCTCGCACCTGTCGATCAAGATCACCGAGAAGCAGGAGATGCTGGAGACGACCAGCGTCAAGGCTCGCCTCGAAAAGGCTCTCGGCTTCATGGAAGGCGAGATCTCGGTTCTGCAGGTCGAAAAGCGCATCCGTTCGCGCGTCAAGCGCCAGATGGAAAAGACCCAGCGCGAATACTACCTCAATGAGCAGATGAAGGCGATCCAGAAGGAGCTCGGCGACGGCGAGGAAGGCCGCGACGAGATGAGCGAACTGGAAGAGCGCATCGCCAAGACCAAGCTCTCCAAGGAGGCCCGTGAAAAGGCCGATGCGGAGCTGAAGAAGCTGCGCCAGATGAGCCCGATGTCGGCGGAAGCCACCGTCGTGCGCAACTATCTGGACTGGCTGCTCGGCATTCCCTGGGGCAAGAAGTCGAAGATCAAGGCCGATCTCAACAATGCCGAGAAGATCCTCGAAGCCGATCACTTCGGTCTCGACAAGGTCAAGGAGCGCATCGTCGAATATCTCGCCGTGCAGGCCCGCGCCACCAAGATCAAGGGCCCGATCCTCTGCCTCGTCGGCCCTCCGGGCGTCGGCAAGACCTCGCTCGCCCAGTCGATCGCCAAGGCGACCGGCCGTGAGTATGTCCGCATGGCGCTCGGCGGCGTTCGCGACGAAGCCGAAATCCGCGGTCACCGCCGCACCTATATCGGCTCGATGCCCGGCAAGGTCATCCAGTCGATGAAGAAGGCGAAGAAGTCCAACCCGCTCTTCCTGCTCGACGAGATCGACAAGCTCGGCCAGGACTATCGCGGCGATCCGTCCTCTGCTCTGCTCGAAGTGCTCGATCCGGCGCAGAACTCGACCTTCATGGACCACTACCTCGAAGTCGAATACGATCTGTCCGATGTGATGTTCATCACCACGGCGAACACGCTGAACATTCCGGCGCCGCTGATGGACCGCATGGAAATCATCCGCATCGCCGGCTACACCGAGGATGAAAAGCGCGAGATCGCCAAGCGGCACCTGCTGCCGAAGGCCATCAAGGAACATGCGTTGCAGCCGGAAGAATTCTCGGTCAGCGACGACGCCCTGATGGCGATCAGCCAGCAGTATACCCGCGAAGCCGGTGTCCGCAGCTTCGAACGCGAATTGATGAAGCTCGCCCGCAAGGCGGTCACCGAGATCATCAAGGGCAAGACGAAGTCCGTTCACGTGACGGCCGCCAACATCGCCGATTACCTCGGCGTCCCGCGCTTCCGTCACGGCGAAGCCGAGGGCGAGGATCAGGTCGGCGTCGTTACCGGTCTTGCCTGGACGGAAGTCGGCGGCGAGCTGCTGACCATCGAAGGCGTGATGATGCCGGGCAAGGGCCGCATGACGGTCACCGGCAATCTGAAGGACGTCATGAAGGAATCGATCTCGGCAGCGGCTTCCTATGTCCGTTCGCGCGCCGTCGATTTCGGCATCGAGCCGCCGATGTTCGAAAAGAACGACATCCACGTGCACGTGCCGGAAGGCGCGACGCCGAAGGATGGCCCCTCGGCCGGCGTCGCCATGGCGACCGCCATCGTCTCGATCATGACCGGCATCCCGGTCAACAGGCACGTGGCCATGACCGGTGAGATCACCCTTCGCGGCCGTGTGCTGCCGATCGGCGGTCTCAAGGAAAAGCTGCTCGCGGCGCTCCGCGGCGGCATCAAGAAGGTGCTGATTCCGGAAGAGAACGCCAAGGATCTGGCGGAGATCCCGGACAATGTGAAGAACAGCATGGAGATCATCCCGGTCTCCCGCATGGGCGAGGTGATCAAGCACGCGCTCGTCCGCCGGCCCGAGCCGATCGAGTGGGATGGCACGGTGGAAACGCCGGTGATCACATCGGTCGAAGGCCTTGATGAGACGGGCGCAACCATAGCGCATTGAGTGGCGCTTGCCACATTTATGCCCATTTGGCGCAAAAGACGCAAAAAGGCTGGCGGAAACGCCAGCCTTTTTTGTGAAAACGTCATGGAGACGCTTGCTTTTCCTTGATTTGCAGGGCTTTTGGGTTCCCGGCGGGCCTGATGAAACCTATTCTGCGCCTAGCTTACATTTGAGTCGTTTCATACCATTTAGAAAGGGGTGGAAACATGAACAAGAATGAACTCGTGTCCGCAGTGGCCGAAAAGGCAGGACTGACGAAGTCTGACGCGGCTTCCGCTGTCGACGCGGTTTTCGACGTTGTCCAGGCTGAACTCAAGAACAAGGGCGACATCCGCCTCGCAGGGTTCGGCAGCTTCACCGTTTCTCATCGTGCCGCATCGAAGGGCCGCAACCCGTCCACCGGCGCTGAAGTCGATATTCCGGCTCGCAACGTGCCGAAGTTCACGCCCGGCAAGGGCCTGAAGGACGCCGTCAACGGCTGATTTGAGATTATCCGCCAGCCGTAAACGAGACCGGCTGTGTAGGGTTTTTTTGAGAGGGGTTCGGCATTGCCGGGCCCCTTTTCGTTATGGCCGCTTGCCGCATACGGCACTTTGTTTTACCACGGAGCTGTTCTCAGGGCGGGGTGAAACTCCCCACCGGCGGTAAGGGCTGCGGCCCGAGCCCGCGAGCGTCTTCCCAAGCTTCGGTTAGGGAGGGGTCAGCAGATCCGGTGCGATTCCGGAGCCGACGGTATAGTCCGGATGAAAGAGAATGAGCATGGCCGCGCGCGGGCAGGGGACTGCCGGCCTCAGCGTGTCGTCGCCTCATGCGTCCTGATTTATGTTGGTCCCAGGTTTCGGATGAAAGACATGAATCAGAATTCCCTTGCAGTCTCGCAATCGCGCGCCCTTGCCGGCGCAACTTTCATGGTGCTTGGAGGCGTGGCCTTTTCGCTCCTCAACGTCGTCACCCAGTGGCTGACCATGAAGCTCGCCTTTCCTCCGGCCTCGGCGGCCTTCTGGCAATATGCCTTCGCCTTCCTTTTCTCCTTGCCCTTCCTGCGCAAGGCAGGTCTTTCGGCCATGCGCACCAACTATCCTTGGCGGCATGTCGTGCGCGTGGTCTTTGCCGCGCTCGGCGTCGCGGCCTGGGTTTCCGGCCTTGCTTCGGTGCCGATCTGGCAGGCGATTGCGCTCGTCATGACCTCGCCCTTCTTCATCATCCTCGGCGCCCGCCTGTTCCTCGGCGAGCGCGTCGGCGCCGCCCGATGGGCGGCCACCGCTGTCGGCTTTGCCGGCGCGATGATCATCCTGCAGCCATGGTCCGACAGCTTCACCTGGGCAGCATTGCTGCCGGTGCTCTCGGCGCTGCTCTGGGGCGCATCGTCGCTGATCACCAAGAGCCTGACCGGCATTGAGAAGCCGGAGACGATCACCGTCTGGCTGCTGGTGCTGCTGACGCCGATCAACGGCGGGCTGGCGCTTGCGGCGGGCCTTGCCGTGCCGACGGGTGCGACGCTAGCGCTCTTCCTGCTGGCGGGCCTCCTGACGGTCGTGGCGCAATATCTGCTGACCCTTGCCTATGCCAGCGCCGACGCTGCCTATGTGCAGCCGTTCGACGATCTGAAGCTGCCGCTCAATGTGCTCGCCGGCTGGCTGTTCTTCGGTTATGCGCCGGCCGGTTATCTCTGGCTGGGAGCCGGATTGATCCTCGCCGCATCGCTCTTCATCATGCGCAACGAGATCCGCCGGGAAAGGCAAGCGGCCTCCTCGTGAAAATGTCACGGACTGTCATGTCTCTGTCATGGCAGTCCCGCAGAAAACCCATGTTTCGACTATTCGACACATGGGGGATTTCATGACAATTTCATCGCGCAAGGCAGCGCTTGCTGCCGTGCTTCTCGCATCCGTCGCCCTTCCGGCCGCGGCCGAACCGGTTTTTAACCGCATCGCCTCTTTCCCGGTCGCCCAGAACCTGCCTGACGACAAGGACAAGCTCGCGGCGACATCGGCCGAAATCATCACCGCGACCGACGACGGCAAGACGCTGATCTACAGCGACAGCCCGCTCGGCGCGATCGGCTTCATCGACATCACCGATGCCAAGGCGCCGAAATCAGGCGGCGCGCTGATGATGGATGGCGAGCCGACATCGGTCACCTCGAGCGCCGGTAAGGCGCTCGTCGCCGTCAACACCTCCGAGAGCAAGGCGAAGCCCTCAGGCCGTCTGGCGATCGTCGACGTGGCGACCAAGAAGATCGAGAGCACCTGCGATCTCGGCGGCCAGCCGGATTCGATCGCCCTCAACAAGGACAAGACGCTCGGCACTATTGCAATCGAAAACGAGCGCGACGAAGACGTCAATGACGGCAAGATCCCGCAGATGCCGGCCGGCGACCTCGTCGTCTTCCAGGTTAAGAACGGCACTGTTGATTGCGGCAGCATCAAGCATGTGACGCTAACCGGTCTCGCCGGCGTTGCCCCTGAGGATCCGGAGCCGGAATTCGTCGCCTTCAACGGGCTGAACGAGATTGCCCTGACGCTGCAGGAAAACAACGAGATCGTCATCATCGACGCCAATACGGCCGAGGTGAAGACGCATTTCTCCGCCGGCAGCATCGATCTCACCGGCATCGACACCAAGCGTGATGGCGCCCTGAAATTCACCGGCGAATCGAAGGGCGTGCTGCGCGAGCCCGATGCCGTGAAGTGGCTGGACGACAACCGCCTCGTCGTTGCCGATGAAGGCGATTACCAGGGCGGCTCGCGCGGCTTCACCATCTTCGACAAGGCGGGCAAACTTCTCTACGAATCGGGCGCATCCTTCGAACGCGCCGTCGCCCATATCGGCCACTATCCGGAAAGCCGTTCGGGATCGAAGGGCGTCGAGCCGGAAGGCCTCGAAGCCGCCAAGTTCGGCGATGACCAATATTTCTTCCTGCTCGCCGAGCGCGCCTCGCTCGTCGGCGTCTATAAGGATACCGGTGCGGATCCCGAGCTCGTGCAGCTGCTGCCATCGGGCATTTCGCCGGAAGGCGCGGTCGCCATTCCCCAGCGCAATCTACTGGCGACAGCCAACGAACTCGACCTCGGCAAGGATGGCGGAGCACGCTCGCATGTGATGATCTACGAGCGTTCGGAAGGTGGGAAAGCCTATCCGCAGATCGTCTCCGCCGATAAGGACGGCAATCCGATCGGCTTCGCAGCCCTTTCCGGTCTCGCTGCCGTTCCCGGCAAGCCGGGCATGCTCTATGCCGTCAGCGACAGCGTTCTCGGCTCGCAGCCGACGATCTACACGATCGATGCCAGCACGAAGCCGGCCGTCATCACCGACGCCCTCGTCGTCAAGCGTGACGGCGCCCCGGCTCAGAAGCTCGACATCGAAGGCATCGCGGTCGCCGCCGACGGCTCCTTCTGGCTCGCCTCGGAAGGCTATGGCGAGCGTCTCGTCCCGCACGCCCTCTACAACGTCAACGCCAAGGGCGATATCAAGGCCGAGATCGCCCTGCCGAAGGAACTCGCCGCCAACGAAATCCGCTTCGGTTTCGAAGGTGTGACCATTATCGGCAGCGGCGACGATGCCACGCTCTGGATGGCGGTTCAGCGCGAGTGGGCCGACGACGAGAAGGGCTTCGTCAAGCTCGTCTCCTACAATCCGAAGAAGAAGGAATGGGGCGCCGTGCGCTATCCGATCGACAAGACGGAAAGCGGCTGGGTCGGCCTGTCGGAAATTTCGGCTCAGGGCGACAGCGTCTACATCATCGAGCGCGACAACCTCGTCGGCGATGCCGCCAAGCTGAAGAAGCTCTACAAGGTGGCGATCTCGGAGCTGAAGCCCGCCAAGCTCGGCGGCGAACTTCCCGTCGTCAAGAAGACCGAAGCCCACGACTTCCTCGGCGAGTTGAAGACGGCGACCAACGGCTACGTGCTCGACAAGCTCGAAGGCTTCACCTTCGATGCATCGGGCAAACCCTACGCCGTCACCGACAACGACGGCGTCAGCGACTCCTCCGGCGAGACCTTGTTCTTCCCGGTTGATCTCAGCGCGACAAACTGAGTCGTCACAGACATACAAAAGAAGAAGCCGGGCGAAAGCTCGGCCTCTTCTCTTTGATGCCGTAACTCCTCACTTCCGTTATCACAGCCTTGATGCCGAGGACCCATGGGGCGTCCGCATTCGCAGTGAGGCGAGGGCATCCGACTGAAGAACATCTGCAAAGCAGAGGGCTTCGGCATGGATGCTCGGGTCAAGCCCGAGCATGACGGAGATTGGGGGGGGACGGGCGGCAGGAGGCGAGATGCTGTAGCAATTCCAATAGCTTGCGTGGTGCCGCGACGTCGGAGTTTGGCATGGACGCTTCCCCACACTTCGTCATCCTCGGCCTTGAGCCGAGGATCCATGCCGCGGCCTCTCACGCATGCGGGTGCATGCTCGGCTCAAGGCCGCGCATGAAGAAGGAGAGGCGTGAGGACGAGGTCGGCTCACCGATGCTTCGGCAGCCCCCAGCTCCAACCCTACCAGCGCTGATGCACATGCGGCGCGATCAACCGCGCATAAATCTCGCGTGTTGCCGCCATGACATCGGCCGAGAGCGGCGCCAGATCGGCGGCGGCCGCATTGGCCTTGGCCTGTTCGCCATTGCGGGCGCCTGGAATGACGACGGTGACGGCGTCGCTCATCAGAATCCAGCGCAGCGCAAAGGCGGCCATGGTCCCGCCGGCGGGCACCAGCTTGCGCACCTCTTCCACAGCCTGCAGGCCGACCTCGAATGGCACGCCGGCAAAGGTCTCGCCGACATCGAAGGCTTCGCCGTGGCGGTTGAAATTCCGGTGATCGTCGCTGGCAAAATGCGTCTCGCGGGTGATCTTGCCGGAGAGCAGGCCGCTTGCCAGCGGCACACGGGCGATGATCGCCACGTTCCTGCGGCGCGCCTCGGCGAAGAACAGGTGATCGGGGCGCTGGCGGAAAATGTTGTAGATGATCTGGATGCTGACGACGCCGGGATATTCGATAGCCTTCAGCCCGTCCTCGACCTTTTCGACGCTGACGCCGTAGCCCTTGATCTTGCCGGCCGTCTGCAGCGCGTCGAGACCTTCGAAGACCTCCGGCTGGTAAAACACTTCGCGCGGCGGGCAGTGCAACTGCACCAAGTCGAGGCTGTCGACGGAAAGGTTTTTCAGGCTGCGGTCGATGAAGCCTTCGAGATTGGCCTTGCTGTAGCCTTCGGCGATATGCGGATTGAGGCGGCGGCCCGCCTTGGTGGCGA
Organism: Rhizobium sp. H4; assembly: GCF_003013335.1. Taxonomy (NCBI): domain Bacteria; kingdom Pseudomonadati; phylum Pseudomonadota; class Alphaproteobacteria; order Hyphomicrobiales; family Rhizobiaceae; genus Rhizobium; species Rhizobium sp. H4. The sequence goes on along the minus strand of NZ_PSOW01000001.1, from coordinate 127,012 downwards.
CCATCGGGCGCTTGCCGCCGCGCGCCTTCAGTACGTCGGCAATGATTTTTTCCGAGCGGCCGTCGCCATAGACGTCAGCCGTATCGATGAAGGTCATGCCGGCGTCGAGTGCGGCATTCAGCGCCGCGCGCCCGTCCGCTTCGCTGATATCGCCCCATGAGCCGCCGATCTGCCAGGCGCCGAAGCCGACATTGGTGACGGTGAAGGGCATACGTCCGAAAGCATGGTGTTTCATGAGAAATTCTCCCAATGCATGTTGTCCGGAAGTGTGCAGCGGTTCCGGGATAACGACATGCGTAAAAACAAAGAACTAAAGCGCGTCGCATGAACCAAGTTCAATGCGACGCGCTTTAGGTGATGAAAGATATTGGCCTATCAGCCGGGCGACTATGCGGCAATTGCCGATCCGGCCTTGATTGGTCGCTTCGATGAAATATCGTCAGCTTACAAGGCTTCAACCGCAATGGAATAGAAAAGGAAAAATCATGGAGATCAAACCCGCCGGCTCTCGCCCCTCGATGAAACCGCCGGCCGATTATTTCACCGGCGCCGTTCGCCAAGATCCGCTGATCGAGCCGCCGGCGCCCGCCCGGGTACGGGCAACCTCCGTCACCTTCGAACCCGGCGCCCGCACGGCCTGGCACACGCATCCGCTCGGCCAGACGCTGATCGTCACCTCGGGCAAGGGCCTTGCCCAGAGCTGGGGCGATGACATCCGCGAGATTCGCGCCGGCGACACCGTCTGGTTCGCGCCGGGCGAAAAACATTGGCACGGTGCTGGCCCGGACACGGCGATGACGCATATCGCCATACACGAGGCGCTGGACGGCAAACATGTCGACTGGATGGAGCATGTCAGCGACGCGCAATATTCCGGCGCGGTGTCGGCCGGTTAGAGCCGTTTCAGGCAATAGGAAAAATGCGCATGTGATTCGACGGTCAGGAACTCGAATTGCCAGCCATAATCCTTGCAGAATTTGGTGACCGCCTCGACGACGCCGTAGACGATCGGCTTGACCGTATTGCCGGTGCAGAAATCATGCCCGGCAATGCGCCCTGTCCGCTTCACTTTCCTTTCGCAGAGCAGCAGCTCCTGCCAGGTGAGTTCGAAGGAATGGTCGGTATCGATATAGGCCCAGTCGAGAAAGTCGTCCTCGAATTCGGCCAGCTTTTCGAGAGACGTGCCCTGCATCAGGTGCAGCCGCCCGGCCGCGATCTCGGCCGCGAATTGCGTGTGGATCGAATCGAGGCCGGAGCTGTAGCGGTCCATCGACCAGGGATCGATGAGGTAGAGCTGCGCCGGGCGGTTCTTTTCCAGGATTTCCGCCGTATATTCGCCGAAGGCGGCCCCCACCTCGACGCCGATGCCGCCATTCGGGATCCGGTAGAGCAACTCGCCGCGATCCGGCAACAGGCGGGCGTTTTCTATATGATGGGCGCTGAGTGGGGTGCGCGGCATGCTCGCCCTAAGCGCCTGCCTTTCTTCACGTGTCTTCATCTCTGATCTCGGATTGCGGGCGGTTGACGGCCCAGATGCGGGTCTGCGGGGAACGTAGGAGCAGGGGACCTCGATGACAACCACATGACGGGAATTTGCTTCTTTCGGACAAATCGCTAAGTTTCATTCGTGGACCGACGAAAAAGCCTCGGGAGGAGCGATTTCATGAGACGCATGTGGCCGGAAGAATTCAACGCCGTCTTCAACGGAGCCGAGGAGGTGATGTTGGAATCACCCGCCGAGGCCGGCGAAGCGCCGTTGCACCGGAAGGCGCTGAGGGCGCGCATCACCATGGAGGATTACGAGCGGATCTGGCCGCTCGCCGAGATGCGCTTCCGGCTGGGCGAAGGGAATCTGGCCGGCAAGGCCGTCACGCTGATCACCACCAATCCCCACTACCACGCCTGGCATCCGAAGGACGGCGGCAGCGTCGAGTCGGTCTCCGACAGCGGCCGCCACTTCAAGACGGATTATATCGTCGTGCATTTCCTGCTCGACGACGTCAAGGAAACCTCTCCCGCCTGATATGTCCAAGCCGGTGCCGGCCCGCGAGCCCGCACCGGCATCCGCATTCTGTTGACGCCGGCGTGATTCCGAGCCTGATGACAATCGCGGCGATATCGCTAAGTTTGCGGAAATTTCTCACCAAATTGGAGGTTCCCGTGACGGCGAACGTGCTGGATATTCCTGTCAAATCAGTGGATGGTCGTGAAACCACGCTCAACGACTACAAGGGCAGGGTGCTCTTGATCGTCAATGTCGCCTCGAAATGCGGGCTCACGCCGCAATATGAGGGGCTCGAAAAGCTCTACGGGGAAAAGCGCGAGCGCGGCTTCGTCATCGCCGCTTTCCCCGCCAACGATTTCAAGGGCCAGGAGCCCGGCACCGACGCCGAGATCCTCGATTTCTGCACCAGCACCTACGACGTCACCTTCCCGATCTTCTCGAAGATCTCGGTCAAGGGCGAGACCCAGCACCCGCTTTACCGGCAACTGATCAAATCAGGCGTGAAGACCACCGGCGACGGCCCGATGCGCGAACGGCTGAAAGCCCACGGCATATCAGCTGGCGACGAGGACGACATCCTCTGGAACTTCGAAAAATTCCTGATCGGCCGCGACGGTAAAGTCGTCGCCCGCTTCGCGCCTGACGTGACGGCAGATGATTCGCGGCTGGTTTCGGCAGTGGATAAGGAACTGGCAAAGGGATGAATGCCCTCGGGCTGCCAGGCGCTGAACGTCTTCAGATACCAAGCACGGTCACCATCGGAGGCGTAAAGTCCTTGAAGCCCAATCTCGGCCAGTCGCATCTCGCGTCAAAGCGCGCCTTTGGTTTGTGGCGCTGGCAGTTCGGCTTCGTCTTGAATGCATAGCCAGGCAGGCTGACATAGGTGGGACTTGGCGCGCCAACGGCAATCGCGATGCATAGCGTCAATGCGGAGATGAGAGTCCTCATGGCACCCCCCAGGCGTGAGAAACCTTCAAGCGCGGAGACTTTCCGGGCGGCGAATATTCCCACTTTTGCCGCCTCCCATCCATTCGCCCAATCGGAGGTGCCTCAGCAGCGGGAGTAGTCCGTTCTGGTGGAGGTCTCAGACGGCGAACGCATCAGAATCTGCCGGACGTCGCGCTGTTCTGGGGCGAAATGTCTTCCCCGAATCCACCTCGAAAGTGGGTACGAAGGAGCGCCGAGCGTCGGTCTGCGAGCCCGCGATATGACTTAGGTATTGATCGGACAGGAGAGAAAATGGTGGGCGATGAGAGACTCGAACTCCCGACATCCTCGGTGTAAACGAGGCGCTCTACCAACTGAGCTAATCGCCCATCGCGAGCGAAGCCGGATCGGCCTGCCGCGTTGGTGGCCGTGATCTATGCGGATCGCGGCAAAACCGCAAGAGTGTTTGTGAAGAATTTTTGATTTTTTTGGCGTCAGTCCTGTCCTTTGCCGTCGCGGTTGGGCACAGCCGGCTGTGGATAAAGGGGAGGGGAAGGTGGCAGGCATCACGGCTTCGACCGGGTCGTCGGCTTCGATCGGGCTCCGTGCCGCAGCGGCAAACGAAATTGCCGGCTTTTCATTCTCCCCGCATGGGTCTTGCCGAAACAATTCAACGACTGTCATGGTTTTGTCTCCAAACCTGCTTGACACTAAAAGACGAACCCCGTAGTTAGCCGCTCATCGAAACGGGCAGCCGTTTTGGTGAGGGTGCGAAGGCATCCGGATTGCTTGAAATGAAGTGCGGGTGTAGCTCAGTCGGTTAGAGTGCCGGCCTGTCACGCCGGAGGTCGCGGGTTCGAGCCCCGTCACTCGCGCCATTTCAAAAAAGGCGACAAATCGCCGCCGTCCGGCTCTTTCGTCCACTATGCGCGGGTGTAGCTCAGTCGGTTAGAGTGCCGGCCTGTCACGCCGGAGGTCGCGGGTTCGAGCCCCGTCACTCGCGCCATTCTCTTCCGATAGCCATGCAGTTTCCAGGGGTCAGGCATGCAGCTTGAATCAGCTTCTGCGGATTTGTCGCGACATCGTTGCATCTGCTTGATAATGTCCGCGCGCGACGCGTCGAATTGCCTCTGTAAAAGTCTTGCGCCGGGGCTTCGGCTGCGCTAACCACGGCTTGTTGCAACGCACGTTCGCTTGCCGGGCAATTGCCCAAATGCGCCGCCTGGCGCCTCCGGCAAGCAAGGATGAACATGATGACTGAACTGCTCAGTTCCTATATTCCGATCGCTATCTTCATTGCTATCGCGCTTGTCATCGGCCTGGCGCTGCTCATTGCGCCGTTCGCCGTGGCTTTCAAAGCGCCCGATTCGGAAAAGCTCTCGGCTTACGAATGCGGCTTCAACGCTTTCGACGACGCCCGCATGAAGTTCGACATCCGCTTCTATCTCGTGTCGATCCTCTTCATCATCTTCGACCTCGAAGTCGCCTTCCTCTTCCCCTGGGCCGTTTCCTTCGGCGCCATCGGCTGGTTCGGCTTCTGGTCCATGATGGTCTTCCTCCTCGTGCTGACCATCGGCTTTATCTATGAATGGAAAAAGGGAGCCCTGGAATGGGAGTGACCCCTGTGAGCAATCAGCCGCTCGTTGCCCGGCAGTCGAAGGGGATCATCGATCCCTCGACCGGCAAGCCGATCGGCAGCAATGACGCCTTCTTCGGCGAGATCAACAACGAACTCGCCGACAAGGGTTTCCTCGTCACCTCGACCGACGAGCTGATCAACTGGGCCCGCACCGGCTCGCTGATGTGGATGACCTTCGGCCTTGCCTGCTGCGCCGTCGAAATGATGCAGTTGTCGATGCCGCGTTATGACGTCGAGCGCTTCGGTTTTGCGCCGCGCGCCTCGCCGCGTCAGTCCGACGTGATGATCGTCGCCGGCACGCTGACCAACAAGATGGCACCCGCTCTGCGCAAGGTCTACGACCAGATGCCCGAGCCGCGTTACGTTATCTCGATGGGCTCCTGCGCCAATGGTGGCGGCTACTACCACTATTCCTATTCCGTGGTGCGCGGCTGCGATCGCGTCGTGCCGATCGATATCTACGTGCCGGGCTGTCCCCCCACGGCGGAGGCGCTGCTCTACGGCGTGCTTCTGCTGCAGAAGAAGATCCGGCGCACCGGCACGATCGAACGCTAAGGGTTAAGGACAAGGCATATGAGTGAAGCCCTGACTGAGCTTGCGTCCTATCTTGGCGAAGCGCGCGGCAATCTGATCGCCGCATCGCAGATGAAGTATGGCGAGCTGACGCTGACGGCGACGGGTGAAAACCTGATCCCGCTTTTGACCTTCCTGCGTGACGATGCCAAATGCGGTTTCGTCAACCTGATCGATATTTGCGGGGTCGACTGGCCGCAGCGCGAACTGCGCTTCGACGTCGTCTATCATCTGCTGTCGCCGAAGCAGAACCTGCGCATCCGCGTCAAGGTCGCGACCGATGAGGATACCCCGGTGCCGTCCGCCTGCGCCGTCTATCCGGGTGCTGACTGGTTCGAACGCGAAACCTGGGACATGTACGGCGTTCTCTTCACCGGTCATCCGGACCTGCGCCGCATCTTGACCGACTACGGCTTCGAAGGCCACCCGCTGCGCAAGGACTTTCCGACGACCGGTTTCGTCGAAGTCCGTTACGACGATGCTGCAAAGCGCGTCGTATACGAGCCGGTCGAGCTTAAACAGGAATTCCGCAACTTCGACTTCATGTCGCCCTGGGAAGGTACTGAATACGTGCTGCCCGGCGACGAAAAAGCGAAGCAATAAACTGAAGGCGGCTGGTGGGCTTGTGCCTGCCACTCACTGGTTATCTGAGAACGCGAGCCCATCGCCATGACCGAACATAACGTCCGCAACTTCAACATCAATTTCGGACCGCAGCATCCGGCGGCGCATGGCGTTCTTCGTCTTGTCCTGGAGCTTGACGGCGAAATTGTGGAGCGGGTCGATCCGCATATCGGCCTCTTGCACCGCGGCACCGAGAAGCTGATCGAGACCAAGACCTATCTTCAGGCCGTGCCCTATTTCGATCGACTCGATTATGTCGCGCCGATGAACCAGGAGCATGCCTATGCCCTGGCCGTCGAAAAGCTGCTCGGCATCGACATCCCGATCCGCGGCCAGCTGATCCGCGTGCTCTATTCGGAGATCGGCCGCATCCTCTCGCATCTCCTGAACGTCACCACGCAGGCCATGGACGTCGGCGCGCTGACGCCGCCGCTCTGGGGCTTCGAAGAGCGCGAAAAGCTGATGGTGTTCTATGAGCGCGCCAGCGGCTCGCGCATGCATGCCGCCTATGTCCGTCCGGGCGGCGTCCATCAGGATCTGCCGGAAAAGCTGGTGCAGGATATCGGCGACTGGTGCGATCCCTTCCTGAAGGCGCTCGACGACATCGACAACCTGTTGACCGGCAACCGCATCTTCAAGCAGCGCAACGTCGATATCGGCGTCGTTTCGCTGGAAGACTGCTGGGCCTGGGGCTTCTCCGGCGTCATGGTGCGCGGTTCGGGCGCTGCCTGGGATCTGCGTCGTGCCCAGCCTTACGAATGTTATTCCGATCTCGAATTCGACATTCCGATCGGCAAGAACGGCGACAATTATGACCGTTACCTGATCCGCATGATCGAGATGCGCGAATCTGTCCGCATCATGAAGCAATGCGTCAACCGTCTGCTCTCGGATGCCAAGACCGGTCCTTTCTCGTCGATCGACGGCAAGGTCGTGCCGCCGAAGCGCGGCGAGATGAAGCGCTCGATGGAAGCGCTGATCCACCATTTTAAGCTCTATACCGAGGGCTACCATGTTCCGGCCGGTGAAGTGTACGCCGCGGTTGAAGCGCCGAAGGGCGAGTTCGGCGTTTATCTCGTCTCCGACGGCTCCAACAAGCCGTATCGCTGCAAGATCCGCGCGCCCGGCTATGCGCATCTGCAGGCGATGGACTTCATGTGCCGCGGCCACCAGCTTGCCGACGTCGCAGCCGTGCTCGGCTCGCTCGACATCGTCTTCGGCGAGGTGGACCGCTGATGCAGCGTCTGCCGCTTGCCGTCGCTCTCCTTCTTTCGGCATCCGGGGTTTCGGCTCAGGAGGCCGACACCCTCGGCACGCCGTTGGGCCATAAGGAAGTGACGCCGCCGGCGGCGCAAGCGTCCATGGGCGAGCTTTTGTCCAAGGGCTATCAGATCAAGGCTGCCATCCCGAATGGCAGCAAATTCGTCGTATTTATGCAGAAAGACCAGTCGGCCTATGCCTGCGAAATGCAGTCTTTGACCGCTTCGCGGTGTGGAACCCTAAACTGACAAGGCGTGAGGAAGAATGTCCGTTCGTCGATTAGCCGAAGATCAATTTCAGCCTGCCGCATTCGCTTTCAGCGATGAAAATGCGGTCTGGGCGGACAAGACGATCCAGAAATACCCCGCCGGCCGCCAGCAGTCGGCGGTTATCCCGCTGTTGATGCGGGCGCAGGAGCAGGACGGCTGGGTCACGCGCGCAGCGATCGAAAAGATCGCCGACATGCTCGACATGGCCTATATCAGAGTGCTCGAGGTCGCGACCTTCTATACGCAGTTCCAACTGCACCCCGTCGGCACGCGCGCCCATGTGCAGGTCTGCGGCACGACGCCCTGCATGCTGCGCGGCTCGGAAGCGCTGATGTCGGTCTGCAAGAGCAAGATCCATGCCCATCCCTTCGAGCGCAATGCCGAAGGCACGCTGTCGTGGGAAGAGGTCGAATGTCTTGGCGCCTGCGTCAACGCCCCGATGGTGATGATCGGCAAGGACACCTATGAGGATCTGACGCCGGCCCGTCTCGAAGAGATCATCGATACCTTCGCCGCCGGCAACGGCGCGAGCATCAAGCCGGGCACCCAGATCGACCGCATATTCTCGGCGCCGGAAGGCGGCCCGACTTCCCTGACGACGGAAGAGCCGAAGGCAAGGACGCGCGCCAAGAAGGCCGATACCGAAAGCGTATCGGCTCCGGTCGATGGCGCTCCGGTCCCGCCGTCGGAGGCCGCCCGCCCGAAAAGCACCGATGCCGAGACCAATGCGGCCCTGAAGACGCCGGCAACGGCGCCGAAGGCGGCGGCCAGGAATGCCAAGGCAGCCGAGCAGCAGCCGGTTTCCGGCACGGCGCCCGCCGAACCGGCGCCGGCGCCTGCTGCCAAAGCCGAAGCCGCCCCGGCGGCAAAGCCTGCGCTCACCGACAAGAACCGTCCTGCCGGTATCGAAAAGCCCGCCGCACCGGATGATCTGAAGATGATCTCCGGCGTCGGCCCGAAGATCGAGGCGACGCTGAACGACATCGGCATCTTCACCTTCTCGCAGGTCGCGGGCTGGAAGAAGGCCGAACGCGAATGGGTCGACGGCTACCTGAACTTCCGCGGCCGAATCGAGCGCGACGACTGGGTCAAGCAGGCCAAGGCGCTCGCCAAGGGCGGCGAAGCGGAATATATCAAGGTCTTCGGCAAGAAGCCGCGGTAAGAGGTGAAGCATGTTACAAGATAAAGACCGCATCTTTACCAACATCTACGGCCTCAAGGACAAGTCCCTGAAGGGCGCGATGAGCCGCGGCCACTGGGACGGCACCAAGCAGATCCTCGAAAAGGGCCGTGACTGGATCATCAACGAGATGAAGGCATCCGGTCTTCGCGGCCGCGGCGGCGCCGGCTTCCCGACGGGCCTGAAATGGTCCTTCATGCCGAAGGAAAGCGACGGTCGCCCGCATTACCTCGTTGTCAACGCCGACGAATCCGAGCCCGGCACCTGCAAGGACCGCGACATCATGCGCCACGATCCGCATACGCTGATCGAAGGCTGCGTGATCGCGAGCTTCGCCATGGGCGCCAATGCCGCCTACATCTATGTGCGTGGCGAATATATCCGCGAGCGCGAAGCGCTGCAGGCGGCAATCGACGAATGTTATGACTACGGCCTGCTCGGCAAAAACAATAAGCTCGGCTGGGACATGGACATCTTCGTCCATCACGGCGCCGGCGCCTATATCTGCGGCGAGGAAACCGCGCTGCTCGAAAGCCTCGAAGGCAAGAAGGGTCAGCCGCGCCTGAAGCCGCCATTCCCGGCCAATATGGGCCTCTACGGCTGCCCGACGACGGTCAACAACGTCGAATCGATCGCCGTTGCGCCGACGATCCTGCGCCGCGGCGCAGGCTGGTTTTCCTCCATCGGCCGTCCGAACAATGTCGGCACCAAGCTGTTCATGCTCTCCGGCCACGTCAACAAGCCGTGCACCGTCGAAGAGGAAATGGGCATCACCTTCCGCGAACTGGTCGACCGCCATGCCGGCGGCATCCGCGGCGGCTGGGACAATCTGCTCGCCGTCATTCCGGGCGGTGCATCCTGCCCGATCGTTCCGGCCAAGGACATTATCGACTGCCCGATGGATTTCGACGGCCTGCGCGGTGTCGGCTCTTCCTTCGGGACGGCCGCCGCGATCGTCATGGACAAGTCCACCGACGTCATCAAGGCGATCGCCCGCATCTCCGCCTTCTTCAAGCATGAGAGCTGCGGCCAGTGCACGCCCTGCCGCGAAGGCACCGGCTGGATGTGGCGGGTGATGGAACGCATGGCCAAGGGCAATGCCCAGAAGCGCGAAATCGACATGCTGTTCCAGGTGACCAAGCAGATCGAAGGCCACACCATCTGCGCGCTCGGCGACGCCGCCGCATGGCCGGTGCAGGGTCTGATCCGTAACTTCCGTCCCGAGATCGAAAAGCGCATCGACCAGTATACGGCAAGCGCGCTCGACCACGGCGCGGTTCTGGAGGCGGCTGAATAATCATGACGGACAAGGCATCGAAAAGTGGGAAGAAGGAAGAGAGTGCCGATTTCGCGGCCGGCTTCGGCCGTCTTGCCGCCGAGATGCTGGAAAACGCACGGGCGATGCCGGTGCATCCGTTGATGGCGCATCCCGCCGCAGCCTTTGCCGCCGCAACGGCGATCGGCTTCGGGTTCTCGACGCAGATGGCGGGCGCCTTTTTCGGAGCCTTCCAGAGCGCTCTGGAAACGACCGGCAAGGTAGCTGCCGCTCTCGACGACACGCCGCCGGAGGAGCCGGCGCCGGAAGTCGATATCCGGCCAGAAAATATCCGTCCGGCCGTCAAGGCGTTCACCAAGCCTGCTGCGGAGAAGCCTGCTGCCGAGAAGAAAGCCGGGCCGAGACTGACGGTGGTCAAGCCCGACAGCGCGCCGATCCAGGCAAGCGAGCCGGCGCCGGCGAGCCAGCCGAAGCCGGCCGTCAAGGCAAAACCGGTTGCGCGGGCTGCCAAGGCCGACGATCTGAAGCTGATTGCCGGCATCGGCCCGAAGCTGGAGCAGGTGCTGAACGCCAAGGGCATTCGCAGCTTTGCCGAGATTGCCGCCTGGACCGACGAGGACATCGCCCGGCTCGACGGCGAGCTTGGCTTCAACGGCCGCATCGGCCGCGACGACTGGACCGGCCAGGCGAAAATCTTGGCAGGGCGCGGGCGCAGAAGGAAATGAACTGTCCGGCCGGATCGATCGGCCGGAGAAAGGGCAGAACGGCGCGGGGGCGGGGGCCTCAAGCTGCAGATGCCGATGCGGGTTCCGAACCTGGAACGCGCAATAGAGAATTTGGGCAACATCAGCTGCCAGCAGGACGAAAGATCCGGCTTGGCACTGAGACTGTTGCAAAAAACAGGTTTGTTTGCCGTCATCAGGCAAACGGGAAACAGGACTGAGCGACGATGGCAAAACTGAAGATTGACGGCAACGAGATCGAAGTTCCCGATCATTTCACGCTATTGCAGGCGTGCGAAGACGCCGGGGCCGAGGTTCCGCGCTTCTGCTTCCACGAGCGCCTGTCGGTTGCCGGCAACTGCCGCATGTGCCTTGTCGAAGTGAAGGGCGGCCCGCCGAAGCCGCAGGCTTCCTGCGCCATGAGCGTGCGCGATATCCGCGGCGGCCCGAACGGCGAACTGCCGGAGGTCTTCACCAACACGCCGATGGTCAAGAAGGCTCGCGAAGGCGTGATGGAATTCCTGCTGATCAACCATCCGCTCGATTGCCCGATCTGCGACCAGGGCGGCGAATGCGACCTGCAGGACCAGGCGATGGCCTTCGGCATCGATACCTCGCGCTATCAGGAAGATAAGCGCGCCGTCGAGGACAAGTATATCGGCCCGTTGGTCAAGACGGTGATGAACCGCTGCATCCATTGCACGCGCTGCGTCCGCTTCACCACCGAGGTCGCCGGCATTTCCGAACTCGGCCTGATCGGCCGCGGCGAAGACGCCGAGATCACCACCTATCTCGAACAGGCGATGACCTCCGAACTGCAGGGCAACGTCGTCGACCTTTGCCCGGTCGGCGCGCTCACCTCCAAGCCATTCGCCTTCACCGCTCGCCCCTGGGAATTGAACAAGACCGAATCGATCGACGTCATGGATGCCGTCGGTTCGGCGATCCGGGTCGATACCCGCGGCCGCGAAGTCATGCGTATTCTGCCGCGCGTCAACGAGGCGATCAACGAGGAGTGGATTTCCGACAAGAGCCGTTTCATCTGGGACGGTCTTAAGACCCAGCGCCTCGACCGGCCCTATGTCCGCCGCGACGGCCGCCTGCAGCCGGCGACTTGGGCCGAGGCTTTTGGCGCCATCAAGGCCGCCGTCGGCGCCACCTCGGGCGACAAGATCGGCGCGATCGCCGGCGATCTTGCTTCCGTCGAGGAAATGTATGCGCTGTCCGAACTGGTGAATTCCCTCGGCTCGGCCAATCTCGACTGTCGCCAGGATGGGGCGGCACTCGATCCGTCGCTCGGCCGTGCAAGCTACCTCTTCAACCCGACCATCGCAGGCATCGACCAGGCCGACGCGCTGCTGATCATCGGCGCCAATCCGCGCTTCGAGGCGGCCATTCTCAATGCCCGTATCCGCAAGCGCTGGCGCCGTGGCAAATTCCCGATCGGCGTCATCGGCGAGCCGGGCGAGCTGCGTTACAGCTATGACTACCTCGGCGCCGGTCCGGACACGCTGAAGGATGTGGTCGACGGCACACACGCCTTTGCCGACGTGCTGAAGACCGCCGCCAAGCCGATGATCATCATCGGCCAGGGCGCGCTGTCGCGCAGCGATGGCGCCGGCGTCCTTGCCAGCGTCGCCAAGCTTGCCGGTTCGGTCGGCGCGGTTGTCGAAGGCTGGAACGGCTTTGCCGTCCTTCATACCGCCGCCTCGCGCGTCGGCGGCCTCGACCTCGGTTTCGTGCCGGGTGCCAAGGGCGTCAATGCCGCTGAAATGCTGACGGCGATGGACGTGCTCTTCCTGCTCGGCGCCGACGAACTCGACTTCAGCGCCAAGAAGGCCAAGCTCACCGTCTATATCGGCTCGCATGGCGATAACGGCGCCCATCATGCCGACGTCATCCTGCCGGCCGCAGCCTATACCGAAAAGTCCGGCACCTGGGTCAACACCGAGGGCCGCGTTCAGATGGGCAACCGCGCAGGCTTTGCGCCGGGCGACGCCCGCGAGGATTGGGCGATCATCCGTGCCCTTTCCGACGTGCTCGGCAAGAAGCTTCCATTTGATTCGCTGAATGAATTGCGTGGCCGGCTCTATGCCGCTTTCCCGCATTTCGCCGCCATCGACGAGATCGCCGAAACCGATAGCGCCCAAATTGCCGCAGTTGCGAAAAAAGCCGGCAAGATGAACAAGTCAGGGTTTGCGTCGCCGGTCAAAGACTTCTATTTGACGAACCCGATAGCGCGGGCCTCGGCTGTCATGGCCGAGTGCTCGGCATTGGCCCGCAACAACTTCAAAGTCGCGGCAGAGTAAGGGCAGGGGACCATGGATTCTTTCTTTTCGACCTATGTCTTGCCGGCGATCATCATGATCGGTCAGTCGCTGCTGCTTCTCGTCTGCCTGCTCGTTTTCATCGCTTACGTGCTGCTCGCCGACCGCAAGATCTGGGCGGCCGTGCAGCTGCGCCGCGGCCCGAACGTTGTCGGCCCCTTCGGCCTGTTCCAGTCCTTCGCCGACCTTCTGAAGTTCGTCTTCAAGGAGCCGATCATTCCGGCCGGCGCCAACAAGGCGGTCTTCCTGCTCGCCCCGCTGGTCACGGTGCTGCTCGCACTGTCCACCTGGGCGGTGGTGCCGCTCGCCGACGGATGGGTGATTGCCAACATCAATGTCGGCATCCTTTATATCTTCGCGATCTCTTCGCTCGAGGTTTACGGCATCATCATGGGTGGCTGGGCTTCGAACTCGAAGTATCCCTTCCTCGGCGCCCTGCGCTCGGCCGCACAGATGGTCTCCTACGAAGTCTCGATCGGCTTCGTCATCGTCACCGTGCTTCTCTGCGTCGGCTCGCTGAACCTGACCGACATCGTCAATGCACAGCATACCGGCCTCGGCACCATGCTCGGCCTGCCTGCCTCGTTCCTCGACTGGCACTGGCTGTCGCTGTTCCCGATGTTCATCATCTTCTTCATTTCGGCACTAGCCGAAACGAACCGTCCGCCATTCGACCTTCCGGAAGCCGAATCGGAACTCGTCGCCGGCTTCATGGTCGAATACGGCTCCTCGCCATACATGATGTTCATGCTCGGTGAATATGCGGCCGTCTGCCTGATGTGCGCGCTGACGACGATCCTCTTTTTGGGCGGCTGGCTGCCCCCGGTCGATATCTGGATCCTCAACTGGGTCCCCGGAATCATCTGGTTCACGCTGAAGGCCTGCTTCGTGTTCTTCATGTTCGCGATGGTCAAGGCCTTCGTTCCGCGCTACCGCTACGACCAGCTCATGCGCCTTGGCTGGAAGGTCTTCCTGCCGCTGTCGCTCGCCATGGTCATCATCGTTGCATTCGTGCTGAAGCTGATGGGATGGGCTTGATGACGCCCGCTCTCGTTTCCGGCAAAATTGGAGGTTGAAGATGGCAAGCTTGTCCAGCTCCATCAACTCGCTGTTCCTCAAGGAATTCTTTGGCGCGTTCTTTCTGTCGATGCGCTATTTCTTCCGCCAGAAGGCGACCATCAACTACCCCTTCGAAAAGGGTCCGGTCTCTCCGCGTTTCCGCGGTGAGCATGCACTGCGCCGCTATCCGAACGGCGAGGAACGCTGCATCGCCTGCAAGCTTTGCGAAGCGATCTGTCCTGCCCAGGCCATTACCATCGAGGCCGGTCCGCGCCGCAACGACGGCACACGACGCACCGTGCGCTACGACATCGACATGGTGAAGTGCATCTATTGCGGCTTCTGCCAGGAAGCCTGCCCGGTCGACGCGATCGTCGAGGGTCCGAATTTCGAATTTGCGACGGAAACCCGCGAAGAGCTTTATTTCGACAAGGCGCGCCTTCTCGATAATGGAGACCGGTGGGAGCGCGAAATCGCCCGCAATATCGCGATCGACTCGCCGTACCGCTGATTCGGTTTTGTAATGCCGCGACGGAGCTCTGCTGCTCCTGTCGCGGTCAATATGCACAGGAGCTTTGCCGGACAGCACCGGCGAAAGCTCTATCGGGCAGAAAAACTCCCGGCTGCCCGGGGAAGATGAAAAAGGCACCAACATGGGTCTGCAGGCTCTATTTTTCTATCTTTTCGCCTTTGTCGCGGTGGCGTCGGCGTTCATGGTCATCTGGGCGAAGAACCCTGTTCACTCGGTACTGTTCCTGATCCTGGTGTTCTTCAACGCGGCCGGCCTGTTTCTGCTGCTCGGTGCCGAATTCCTGGCGATGATCCTGCTGGTTGTCTATGTCGGCGCCGTCGCCGTCCTCTTCCTCTTCGTGGTGATGATGCTCGATATCGACTTCACCGAATTGAGGGCAGGGGTTCTCGAATATGCGCCGATCGGCGGGCTGATCGGGATCATTCTCGCTGCCGAGCTGATCGTCGTCATCGGCGGCAGCGTCATCTCGCCCGAGATCGCCAAATCAGTCGCCATGCCGATCCCGGCGCTAACGGAGCGCACCAATACGGCCGCCCTCGGCGACGTGCTCTACACCAATTACGTCTACTTCTTCCAGATTGCCGGTCTGGTTCTGCTGGTCGCCATGATCGGCGCCATCGTCCTGACGCTCCGGCACCGCACCAACATCAAGCGGCAGAACATCCCCAGGCAGGTTGCCCGCACACCCGCCACCGCCGTCGAGGTGGTTACGGTCAAGCCCGGGCAGGGCGTCTAAAGGCAGGTCAAGGAACAAAGAACATGGTCATCGGTCTTTCCCACTACCTGACGGTCAGCGCCATCCTCTTCACGCTCGGCGTCTTCGGCATCTTTCTGAACCGCAAGAACGTCATCGTCATCCTGATGTCGGTCGAACTGATCCTGCTTGCCGTCAACATCAACATGGTCGCCTTCTCCTCCTTCCTGAACGACATCGTCGGACAGGTCTTTGCGCTGTTCATCCTGACGGTGGCGGCTGCCGAGGCGGCGATCGGTCTTGCAATTCTCGTTGTCTTCTACCGCAACCGCGGCTCGATCGCGGTCGAAGACGTCAATATGATGAAGGGCTGAGTGGCTCATGTTCCTCTATAAGGCTATCGTCTTTCTTCCCTTGATCGGTGCGATCGTCGCCGGCCTGTTCGGCCGCGCCATCGGCGCCAAGGCTTCGGAATATGTCACCAGCGGGCTGATGATCATCGCCGCCATCCTCTCCTGGTACGTCTTCTTCACCGTCGGCATGGGCCACGCCGAAGGCGGCCCGATCAAGGTCGAGGTGCTGCGCTGGATTCAGTCCGGCGGCGTCGATGTCTCCTGGTCGCTGCGGGTGGACACGCTGACCTCGGTCATGCTGATCGTCGTCAACACGGTCTCGACGCTGGTTCACGTCTATTCGATCGGCTATATGCACACCGATCCGCATCGCCCGCGCTTCTTCGCCTATCTCTCGCTTTTCACCTTCGCCATGCTGATGCTGGTGACGGCCGACAATCTGGCGCAGATGTTCTTCGGCTGGGAAGGAGTCGGTCTCGCCTCCTATCTGCTGATCGGCTTCTGGTTCAAGAAGCCGTCGGCGACGGCTGCGGCGATGAAGGCCTTCATCGTCAACCGCGTCGGCGACTTCGGCTTCGTGCTCGGTATTGCCGGCGTCTTCGTGCTGTTCGGCTCGATCAATCTCGACACGATCTTCGCTAATGCCTCGAATTTCGCTCCGCATGAAGGCGGCGGCGAGGCGAGCGAAGTGATCCTCAACCTCTTCGGCATGCAGCTCGACAAGGCACATGCGCTGACCGGCATCTGCCTGCTGCTCTTCATGGGCGCCATGGGCAAGTCGGCACAATTCCTGCTGCACACCTGGCTGCCGGATGCCATGGAAGGCCCGACCCCGGTCTCGGCCCTCATCCATGCCGCCACCATGGTCACCGCCGGCGTCTTCCTCGTCGCCCGCATGTCGCCGCTCTTCGAACTGTCGCACGATGCGCTTGTCGTCGTCACCGTGATCGGTGCGATCACCGCCTTCTTCGCGGCAACCGTCGGCCTCGTGCAGAACGACATCAAGCGCGTCATCGCTTATTCCACATGCTCGCAGCTCGGCTACATGTTCGTGGCGCTCGGGGTAGGGGCCTATGGCGCGGCGATCTTCCATCTCTTCACGCATGCCTTCTTCAAGGCGCTGCTCTTCCTCTGCGCCGGCTCGGTCATCCACGCCGTCGATGGCGAGCAGGACATGCGCTACATGGGTGGCCTGCGGCCGCACATCAAGTGGACGTTCCGGATGATGATCATCGGCACGCTGGCGATCACCGGCGTCGGCATTCCCTTCACGCCGTTCGGCCTTGCCGGGTTCTTCTCCAAGGACGTGATCATCGAGGCGACCTATGCTTCGCATTCGCCGGTGGCAGGCTTTGCCTTCTCGCTGCTGGTCATCGCCGCGCTCTTCACCAGCTTCTATTCCTGGCGCCTGATCTTCATGACCTTCTACGGCAAGCCGCGCGCTTCGCACGAGGTCATGCACCACGTTCACGAATCGCCGCAGGTCATGCTGGTGCCGCTCTATCTGCTGGCGATCGGCGCGGTGCTGGCGGGTGTGCTCTTCGAAGGCCGGTTCTACGGCGAGGAATATGCCGAGTTCTGGAAGGGGGCGCTCTTTACCGGCGCCGAGAACGAACTCCTCGAAGAGTTCCACCACGTGCCGGCGCTGGTGGCTTTGAGCCCGTTCATCGCCATGGTGCTCGGCTTCGTCACCGCCTGGTACATGTATATCCGCTCGCCGCAGACGCCGCGCGTCCTCGCCAAGCAACATCGGGTTCTCTACCACTTCCTCTTGAACAAGTGGTACTTCGACGAGCTCTACGACTTCCTCTTCGTCCGCACGGCAAGGGCGCTTGGCCGCTTCCTGTGGAAGAAGGGTGACGTCGGGGTCATCGACACCTACGGCCCGAACGGTGTGGCCGCCCGCGTCGTCGCCGTCACCGACCGCGTCGTCCGCCTGCAGACCGGTTACCTCTATCACTATGCCTTCGCCATGCTGATCGGCATTGCGGCGCTCGTTACCTGGATGATGCTCGGGAGTTCCTTCTGATGACCGATTGGCCTATTCTTTCAACGGTCACCTTCCTGCCGCTCGTCGGCGTGGTGCTCCTGCTGCTGATGAACGGCGAGAGCGAGAGCGGCCGCAGGAACGTGCTGTGGATCTCGCTGATCACCACGGTGTTCACATTCATCGTATCGCTCTTCATCTGGATCGGTTTCGACAATGCCAATCCGGGCTTCCAGATGATCCAGAAGTTTGACTGGCTCGGCACCGGCATCGGTTACCATGTCGGCGTCGACGGCATCTCGATGCTGTTCGTCATCCTGTCGACCTTCCTCATGCCCTTCTGCGTGCTGGCGAGCTGGCTCTCGATCGAGAAGCGCCTGAAGGAATACATGATCGCCTTCCTCATCCTCGAAACGATGATGGTCGGCGTCTTCGTCTCGCTCGATATCGTGCTCTTCTACGTCTTCTTCGAAGCGGGCCTCATTCCGATGTTCCTGATCATCGGCGTCTGGGGCGGCAAGGATCGCGTCTATGCGAGCTACAAGTTCTTCCTCTATACGCTGCTCGGCTCGGTGCTGATGCTGCTCGCCATCATGGCGATGTACTGGCAGGCCGGAACGACGGATATCACCGCGCTGCTCGCCTACAAGTTCCCGCCGGCGCTGCAGACCTGGCTATGGCTTGCCTTCTTCGCCTCCTTCGCGGTGAAGATGCCGATGTGGCCGGTCCACACCTGGCTTCCGGATGCGCACGTCCAAGCGCCGACGGCAGGCTCGGTGATCCTGGCCGGCGTGCTGCTGAAGCTCGGCGGCTACGGTCTCATCCGCTTCTCGCTCGGCATGTTCCCGGTGGCGTCCGATTATTTCGCGCCGCTCGTCTTCGCCCTGTCCGTCATCGCCATCATCTACACCTCGCTGGTGGCAATGATGCAGGACGACATCAAGAAGCTGATCGCCTATTCCTCGGTGGCGCACATGGGCTACGTGACCATGGGCATCTTCGCCGCCAACATGCAGGGCGTCCAAGGCTCGATCTTCCAGATGCTGTCGCACGGCATCGTCTCGGGCGCGCTTTTCCTCTGTGTCGGCGTCGTCTACGACCGCACCCATACCCGCGAGATCAACGCCTATGGCGGCCTCGTCAACAACATGCCGAAATATGCCGTCGCCATGATGGTCTTCACCATGGCCAATGTCGGGCTTCCCGGCACGTCGGGCTTTGTCGGCGAGTTCCTGACGCTGATCGGCGTCTTCCGGGTCAACACCTGGGTCGCGCTCTTTGCCGCCACCGGCGTCATTCTCTCGGCCGCCTATGCGCTCTGGCTCTATCGCCGGGTGATCTTCGGTGCGCTGGAGAAGGAAAAGCTGAAGGCGCTGCTCGATCTTTCCAGACGTGAACAACTGATCCTCTACCCGCTGGTCGCACTGACCATCTTCTTCGGCGTTTACCCGGCTCCGGTCTTTGATGCGACGGCCGCCTCGGTGGATCTGCTGGTCAACAACTACACGGCCGCCGTGCACGCAGCGCAGAATGTTGCGCTGTCTATGAAATGATGACGGGACTTATCGGACATGACCGCTGAAACAATCCTCCTCAGTCTGCATCTTTCCGCGCCGGAGCTGATCCTCGCGGTCGGCGCCCTGGTCCTGTTGATGGTCGGCGTCTTCTCAGGCGAGCGGTCGGGCCTCGTCGTCACCGGCCTCGCCATCGTGCTGTTGCTAGCCTCCGGCCTGTGGCTGCTCTTCGTGCCGGCCGAAGGCCTTGCCTATGGCGGCGTCTATATGGCCGACGGCTTCTCCCGCTTCATGAAGCTGGTGGCGCTCATCGGCTCGCTGGTCGCCCTATTCATGACGATGGGCCACGCGAGGGAAAACCAGCTCGACAAGTTCGAGTTCCCGGTTCTCCTGGTGCTCGCGACCCTCGGCATCCTGCTGATGATCTCGGCCAACGATCTGATTTCGCTTTATCTGGCGCTGGAACTGCAGTCGCTGGCGCTCTATGTCGTCGCCGCGATCAACCGCGACAGCCTGAAGTCGACCGAAGCCGGTCTGAAATATTTCGTCCTCGGCGCGCTTTCCTCCGGCATGCTGCTCTACGGCATGTCGCTGGTCTATGGCTTCACCGGCCATACCCACTTCGCCGAGATCGCCCAGGCGCTTTCGGTCGAGGGCGCGCGTTCGCTCGGTCTCATCTTCGGCCTGGTCTTCATCCTCGCTGGCATTGCCTTCAAGATCTCGGCCGTTCCCTTCCACATGTGGACGCCCGACGTTTATGAGGGCGCGCCGACGCCGGTCACCGCCTTCCTGGCCGCAGCCCCGAAGGTTGCCGCCATGGCGATGATGACCCGCATCGTCATCACCGCCTTCCAGCCAGTTCTGGCCGACTGGCAGCAGGTTGTCGTGTTCATCTCGATCGCCTCGATGCTGCTCGGCTCGTTTGCGGCAATCGGCCAGAAGAACATCAAGCGGCTGATGGCCTATTCATCGATCGGCCACATGGGGTACGCGCTGGTCGGTCTTGCCGCCGGCAACCAGACCGGTGTTTCCGGCGTCATGCTTTACATGGTCATCTATATGGTCATGACGCTCGGCAGCTTTGCGATCATCATGTCGATGCGCCGCAAGGACGGCACCGTTGTCGAGGAGGTCAACGATCTCGCCGGCCTTTCCACCACCAACCCGTTCATGGCTGTGGTGCTGACGGCGCTGATGTTCTCGCTTGCCGGCATTCCGCCGCTCGCCGGCTTCTTCGCCAAATATTTCGTCTTCGTTGCGGCGATCGAAGCCAAGCTTTACGCGCTTGCCATCATCGGCGTTCTCGCCTCGGTCGTCGGCGCCTATTATTATCTGCGCGTCATCAAGCTGATGTGGTTCGATGAGGCGACCGGCGAATTCGCCCGGGTCTCCGGCTCCCTGCGCCTGGTCTTCGGTCTTTCCGGTCTCTTCGTCACCGCCTATGTGCTCATCGGCGGGCCGATCGGCGGTGCGGCAGAGCTTGCCGCCGCGACGCTCTTCTAATGGTTTCCGACAGGCGGCGCCGGATATCGCTCGGCGATTTCAGGCACGAGGCGCTGTCGGAAACATCGTCCACTAATAGCGAATGCCTCGCCCGGGCGCGGGCGGGCGATCCCGGAAATCTCTGGGTGACGGCCGAGAGGCAGACCGGCGGCCGCGGCCGCCGCGGCCGCCTCTGGGTGTCCGAACGCGGCAATCTCTACGCTTCCCTGCTTTTGATCGACCCGGCGCCGATGGAGCGCCTCGGCTCGCTGCCGCTGGCGGTTGCCGTCGCCGTGCACCAGGCGATCCGCCAGGTGCTGCCTCCGGGCGCCGAACCGCTCGAGGTCAAATGGCCGAACGATATTCTCATCGGTCGAAAGAAGACCTGCGGCATCCTCGTCGAGGGCGAGCAGTTGCCGGACGGCCGTTACGCGCTGATCGTCGGCATCGGCATCAATGTCTCGGTCATGCCGGACAATCCGCTCTATCCCGTCACCTGTCTGCGTCAGCATGCAAGCGCGGCTTCGCCGGAAGAGCTTTTCGCCCATCTCTTCGCGGCGATGGCGGATGTGCTCGATATATGGGACCAGGGCCGCGGCATTGCCGAGATCACTGCGCGCTGGCGCACTATTGCCTGTGGCATAGGTGAAAAGATCACGGTCAATTTACCGGACCGGTCGATTTCCGGACAATTCGCCGGGATTGATGATAATGGCTTGTTGATGCTCGATATCGGCGCTGGCAGGATCATTCCCATTGCCGCCGGTGATGTGTTTTTTGAATAGCGGAAAAAACGAAAATTATGGTGAAACAGGACGAGTTGGTATTCCTGCCTCTGGGCGGCGTTGGCGAGATCGGCATGAATCTCGCTCTCTATGGCTACGGCCCGCCCGAGCATCGCCAGTGGATCATGGTCGATTGCGGCGTCACCTTTCCCGGCCCGGATCTGCCGGGCGTCGACCTCGTCCTGCCCGACATCCGCTTCCTCGCCAGCGAACGCAAGAACCTCAAGGCGATCATCATCACCCATGCCCATGAAGATCATTATGGCGCACTCGCCGATCTCTGGCCCGGGCTCAACGTGCCGGTCTATGCCTCGGGCTTTACCGCGGGTCTGCTCGAAGCCAAACGCAATTTCGAGAAGGCGAGGATCGGCGAGGTGCCGGTGACGCCGTTCAAGGCCGGCGACACGATCAATGTCGGCCCGTTCAGCATCGAAGGTGTTGCCGTCAATCACTCGATCCCCGAGCCGATGTCGCTGATGATCCGCACGCCGGCCGGCAATGTCATCCACACCGGCGACTGGAAGATCGACCACGAGCCCTCGCTCGGGCCGCTGACCGATGAGACGCGCTTTCGCCAGTTGGGCGACGAGGGCGTGCTGGCGCTGATGTGCGATTCCACCAATGCCTTGCGTGACGGTGTTTCGCCCTCCGAGAAGGATGTGTCCGAAAGCCTGCGCAAGATTATCGAAGATGCCGAAGGCCGGGTGGCGATCACCACCTTCTCGTCGAATGTCTGGCGCATCCGCACCGTTGCCGAGGCCGCCGAGGCGGCGGGCCGCGAAGTACTGCTGCTCGGCAGCTCGCTGAAGCGGGTCGTCGACGTCGCCCAGGATATCGGCCTGATGGAAGGCGTGAAGCCCTTCATCTCCGAGGAGGAATACGGCTACATCCCCCGCGACAAGGTCGTCGTCATCCTGACCGGCAGCCAGGGCGAGGCGCGGGCAGCGCTTGCCAAGCTCTCCCGCGACGAGATGCGCAATGTGGCCTTTGCGGCAGGCGATATCGTCGTCTTTTCCTCGCGCGCCATTCCCGGTAACGAGAAGGCGATCCAGGACATCAAGAACGGCCTCGTCGAGCAGGGCGTGCACATCATCACCGATACTGAAGCCCTGGTCCACGTGTCCGGCCATCCCCGCCGCAACGAGCTGCAGCGGATGTACGAGTGGACCCGGCCGAAGGTCGTTGTGCCGGTGCATGGCGAGGCGACGCATCTGACGGCGCACAAGGAGCTTGCCGAGCAATCCGGCATCGCGATCGTCCCGCGGGTGCGCAACGGCGATATCCTGCGGCTGGCGCCAGGCCCGGTCGAGGTGATCGGCGAAGCGCCGCACGGCCGCATCTACAAGGACGGCATGCTGATCGGCGATTTCGACGAGATGGGGATCGGCGAGCGCAAGAAGCTTTCCTATGTCGGCCATGTCGCGGTCAGCGTCGTGCTCGACGCCCGTTATGATATTGTCGGCGATCCCGATCTCGTATCGATCGGCCTGCCCGTCTATGACGACGAGGGCGATGAGATGGAGGATACGCTGTTCGACGCGGCGATCAGCGCCATCGAAAGCATTCCGCGCGCCCGCCGCAAGGATATCGACATGCTGCAGGAGGCCGTGCGCCGCGCCATCCGCGCCGCTGCCAACCAGAGTTGGGGCAAGAAGCCAGTCGTAACCGCCTTCGTCACCAAGGTCTGATCATGCTCGGCCGGGTGAACCATATTGCCATCGCCGTCCCCGACCTGTCGGCGGCGGCCGCCGCCTATCGCGACACGCTGGGCGCTGCTGTGTCGCAACCGCAGGCGCTGCCGGAACATGGCGTCACCGTCGTCTTCGTCGAACTGCCCAACACCAAGGTCGAATTGCTTGAGCCGCTTGGGGAAGCCTCGCCGATTGCAGCCTTCCTAGAAAAGAATCCGTCTGGCGGCATGCACCATATCTGCTACGAGGTGGACGATATCGTCGGCGCCCGTGACCGGCTGATCGAGGCGGGGGCGCGGGTGCTCGGCGACGGTCAGCCGAAGACCGGCGCGCATGGCAAGCCGGTGCTGTTTTTGCATCCCAAGGATTTCTTCGGCACGCTGATCGAACTCGAACAGGCCTGAGCTAAATGCGATGCCAAGTGCTTTCTCTGCGGCAGAGTGATCCGCAGGCGGCGAAATGGCTCGTTCGCTTTGAATTGGCTCGCATTCCGCCGTATAAGGACGCCAAATTAAAGCGTCAGAACGTCCTTCGTCCTGACGCGCGATACTACCGGGAACAATAATGCTTCAGACCTTCCTTCAGGGATTTGCCGTCTACTTTATCATCTGGTGGATGACGCTTTTCGCCGTCCTGCCGATCGGCCTGCGCACCCAGGCGGAAGACGACGATATTGTGCTCGGCACCGTTCCAAGCGCGCCCACCCGCTTTCGCGCCGCCTTCGTCTTTTCGCTGACGACGCTGATTTCGGCTCTTATCTACGGCCTCTGGTATATCTGCGACACTTATTTCGGTTGGGGCTTCGACGCCCTTCCACAACTCGGTCCTAGCTTCTATTGATTTAGCTTTTGCTCAAAGTTTGAGCAGATGTAAAATTTTCCGGAACAATCCGTTTCGTCATATCGCCGTCACCCTGTTGCGGCAAAGAGCTCGCCTAACGGGATGGGTGCATCTCCTTACGGAAGGAGATCTCGTTCCTCGTCGGGAGGGGAGTTGAAAAGCCAAAAAAAAACAAGGCTGAAAGCCTTGTTTTAAGTATCGCGTGATCTGTAACCGTTGCCGGGGCAGCGACGAGCGCGCCTAAGATCTGATCCTCCCAAGACTTGACCGCGAATTCGGCAAGAATTTAGCTTCCTGCCTGTTTTGTGAGCTAAAGCTAGCTCAAACATTGGGCTTTGTCATTAGCTTTTTTTGCATTTTTGCTACACTCTAGCAAAATATTTCTGTTGACAAGATTTTCGTACAAGTCCTTATAAACACGCGCTTTTTTACGCCCTTTCTTTTCGCGGGCGCGAACATGCCTGTCCGGGAGGTCGCCGACGGCGGTTGCGGGTTTCCTTCCTGCCGCGAAGCGGCTATGAACGCTCCCACATTCATAATGTACCTTCGATTCCGCTTGCCGGCGGGATCTCAACTGCTCCGGAATCCGCCATGCGTCTGTCCCGCTACTTCATGCCCATCCTCAAGGAAAACCCCAAGGAGGCGGAAATCGTCTCCCACCGGCTGATGCTGCGTGCCGGCATGATCCGCCAGCAGTCGCAGGGCATCTATTCCTGGCTGCCGCTCGGCAAGCGCGTGCTCGACAAGGTCAACGCAATTATCCGCGACGAGCAGAACCGCGCCGGCGCCATCGAGCTGTCGATGCCGACCCTGCAATCGGCCGAGCTCTGGCAGGAAAGCGGCCGCTACGACGCCTACGGCAAGGAGATGCTGCGCATCAAGGATCGCCAGGATCGGCCGATGCTCTACGGTCCCACCAACGAGGAGATGGTGACGGATATTTTCCGCTCCTCCGTCAAATCCTACAAGGACCTGCCGCTCAATCTCTATCACATCCAGCTGAAGTTCCGCGACGAGATCCGTCCGCGTTTCGGCACCATGCGCTCGCGCGAATTCATGATGAAGGATGCCTATTCCTTCGACCTGACGCGCGAAGGGGCCGAACATTCCTACAACAAGATGTTCGCCGCCTATCTCAGAACCTTCGAGCGGCTCGGCCTGCGCGCCATCCCCATGCGCGCTGACACCGGCCCGATCGGCGGCAATCTCAGCCATGAATTCATCATCCTCGCCGATACCGGCGAATCCGAAGTCTTCTGCCACAAGGATTTCGTAGGCTTCGATATTCCGGACGAACGCACCGATTTCGACAGCGTCGAGGGCCTGCAGGCGATCTTCGAAAAGTGGACCTCGCTCTATGCGGCGACCTCGGAAATGCACGACGAGGCGGCTTTCAACGCCGTTCCGGAAAGCGACCGCCTCTCGGCGCGCGGCATAGAGGTCGGCCACATCTTCTATTTCGGCACGAAATATTCCGAGACGATGGGTGCGAAAGTGCAAGGACCCGACGGCAAGGAACACTTCGTTCACATGGGTTCCTACGGTATCGGCCCGACACGCCTTGTTCCCGCCATCATCGAAGCATCGCATGACGACAACGGAATCATCTGGCCGCCTTCGGTCGCGCCCTTCGATATCGTGGTGATCAACATGAAGGCGGGCGATCAGGCTTGCGACGATACCTGTGAGCTGATCTACGCCGCGCTGACCAAGGCCGGCAAGGATGTGCTCTATGACGATACCGACGACCGGGCCGGCACGAAATTCGCGACCGCCGACCTGATCGGCGTACCCGTCCAGATCATCGCCGGCCCGCGCGCGGTCGCAAACGGCGAGGTCGAAGTGAAGGACCGCAAGACCGGCGCCCGCGAAACGATGACCATCGAAGCGGCGATCAACAGGTTCGTGGCTTAAGGAAACGGAGGCGAAATGGCAGAGGCAGCAGTGGACCGGAGTTCAACATCCGGTTTGGGTCCGGCTGGCAAGCCATTTTCCACCTTCGAACGTCTCGTGGCCTGGCGCTATCTGCGCGCCCGGCGCAAGGAAGCCTTCATCTCTGTCATCGCCGGCTTCTCTTTCGTCGGCATCATGCTCGGCGTTGCGACGCTGATCATCGTCATGGCCGTCATGAACGGCTTCCGCACCGAGCTGGTCTCGCGCATCCTCGGCATCAACGGTCATATGATCGTCCAGCCGTCCGATGGCCCCTTCACCGATTATGCCGACCTCGCCAGCAGGCTGGCTGCCGTGCCGGGCGTCAAGATGGCTCTGCCGCTGGTTGAAGGCCAGGTTCTCGCCTCCGCCCAGGCCGGCGGCAGCACCGGCGCGCTGGTGCGCGGCGTCCGCGCCGAGGACCTGACCAAACTCAAGGCGGTCTCGGAGAATATTAAACCTGGCGACATGGTGGGGTTTGCCTCCGGCCAGGGAGTGTTGATCGGTACCGGCATGGCCAACCAGCTCGGCCTGAGCGTCGGCGACCTGATTACGCTGACGTCACCGGATGGTGACATTACGCCGATGGGCGTCAGCCCGCGCGTCAAGTCCTACAAAATCTCCGGCCTCTTCGAGATCGGCATGTCGGAATATGATTCCTCGATCATCTTCATGCCGCTGGAAGAATCGCAGCTCTTTTTCAATGCCGAGGGGTTGGTGCAGTCGATAGAGCTTTTCGTCGATCACCCCGACGATATCGACACGCTGAAACCCAAGGTCGTGGAGGCGGCCGGCCGCCAGATCAGCTTGACCGACTGGCGACAGCGTAATCAGACCTTCTTCTCGGCGCTGCAGGTCGAGCGCAACGTCATGTTCATGATCCTGACGCTGATCGTGCTTGTCGCGGCGCTGAACATCATCTCCGGCCTCATCATGCTGGTGAAGGACAAGGGCAGCGATATCGCCATTCTGCGCACGATGGGCGCCAGCGCCGGCGCCATCATGCGCATCTTCTTCATGACTGGGGCGGCGATCGGTATCGTCGGCACCATCGCCGGCGTACTGCTCGGCGTCCTCGTCTGTGTCAACATCGAATCCATCCGTCAGTTTTTCTCGTGGATCTCGGGCGAAGTAATCTTCAATCCGCAGGTCTATTTCCTCAGCCAACTGCCGGCGGAGATGGATCTCAGCGAAACGATCTCGATCGTCGTCATGGCACTGACGCTCTCCTTCATCGCGACCATCTTCCCGGCCTGGCGCGCCTCCAGGCTCGATCCGGTGCAGGCCCTGCGCTACGAATAAGGAATGCCGCCTTCATGAAACGCAACGTCGTTCTCAAGCTTACCGGCGTCGAGCGCCATTACGGGCAGGGCGATACGCTGCTCGCCATCCTGAAAGGCGCGGATTTCTCGCTGTCGAAAGGCGAGATGGTCGCGCTCGTTGCTCCCTCCGGCACCGGCAAGTCGACGCTGCTGCATGTCGCGGGTCTGCTCGAACATCCCGACGGCGGTGAAGTCACCATCAATGGCCACGCCTGCGACGGCCTTTCCGACGAGAAGCGTACCGCGATCCGCCGCAGCGAGATCGGCTTCGTCTACCAGTTCCACCATCTCCTGCCGGAATTTTCGGCGCTCGAAAACATCATGATGCCGCAGCTGATCGCCGGGCTGTCTTGGAAGGAAGCCGGCGAGCGGGCCGGCCAGCTTCTCGATTACATGCGCATCGGCCATCGTGGCGCCCATCGCCCCGGCGAGCTTTCCGGCGGCGAACAGCAGCGCGTCGCGATTGCCCGGGCCGTCGCCAATGCGCCGAGCTTGCTTCTGGCCGACGAGCCGACCGGCAATCTCGACCCGGAAACGGCAGCTTACGTCTTCGACGCGCTGGAGGCGCTGGTGCGCCAATCCGGCCTCGCCGCCCTCATCGCCACCCACAATCACGAACTCGCCCGTCGCATGGACCGGCGCGTGACGATTTCGGACGGCAAGATCGTCGACTTCTAGCGCATCGGCCCAGCGATCAGGGGATGACCAGCCCGCCGCGATAGTCGAGCGCATAGGCCTTGCGGCCGCCGACGATGATGCATTCATGGCCGTTGAACCGGTCGCAGCCGCCTTCGCTGCGGTCGATATAACGGCCGAGTGGATGATCGAATTCCATTCCGCCAAGAAACCGGCCTTCCCGATACATTGCCGAGAGCGCCGCCTTGATCACCGTTCCGGCCGCACTGCCGTCGATGAGATCGGGCGCGATGACGCAGCCGATATAATTCATCGCCCAGACGGGTTCATCGGCAATCCACACCACCTCCTGTCCGGCGAAATCCGTGCCGCCGAAATAACTGTCGAGATAGCGCCAGTCGCCGCTGAAATAGCCGATATCATGAGCACCCGGCCGGCAGGGCAGGCGAGGCACACCACCCCCGACATAGGTCGCCGCCTTGGCCTCGACAATGAAGCCGTTCAGCATCGCCGTATCGAGCATTATCGTCGTCCTCCCCTGACTCATCTGAATTGATATAGCAGGACGGTGAGAACATAAGAAGAACAAAATGGCGGGCGGCGCTTTGTTTCTCTGAGCAAACGCGTCCGACATTGGATGATCCGCGCCGATCCGTCTCGGGTTGGGAATGCCAGGCGCGGTTGCCGGGTATATTCAACGCCGGCATCGAGGCCGCGCGCGATTCGCAGCACGCGACGGGCATTTTTCAAACGCAAGTACGGAGGAAAAGATTCCTGTTGACATGCGAACATATGTGGAACAGATTAAAAACATAACGAGTAAAGGAGAGCCAAATGACTGACATGATCCGTGATATCGCAGCATTCACCTCCATCGCAATGTTCGTTGCCAGCTTCTCGCTGATCGTCATCGCGATCTAAAGTTTTCAGGGGATCGCATGGTAGTCATGCGGTTCGGACGCGGGACTTCTTCTGGACATCATCGCCCTCAATGCCGACAATGCGTCCGATTCATTCGGGTGATTGGGAAGGCATATCATGGCGGAGACGGCAAAGGGTTCAACGGGTGAGGCGACCGGCGGCACGCCGGGCTTCATCCACCTAAGGGTCCACTCCGCCTATTCGCTTCTCGAGGGCGCGCTGCCTCTGAAGAAGATCCTCTACAAGGCGACCGGCGACAGCCAGCCGGCGATCGCCATAACCGATACCAACAATCTGTTCATCGCACTGGAATTCTCTCAGAAGGCGATGGACGAGGGCCTGCAGCCGATCATCGGCTGCCAGGTCTCGATCGACATGGAAGACGGGCTGGAGACCGAAAAGCGCGGCGGCCAGCAGGCGTTGGTCAAGCTGCCGTCGATCGTTCTTCTCGCCGCGACGGGGGCCGGTTACGAAAGGCTGGTCGACCTCGTCAGTCGCGCCTATCTCGGCGGTGAAGGCAATCAGGCCGTCCATGTCCGATCCTCCTGGCTGGAGGAGGCGGGCACGGAAGGGCTGATCGCCTTGACCGGCGCCCTGATGGGGCCGGTCGACGGGGCGATCAGGGAGGGCCATTCCGCCCAGGCCGAAGCGCGGCTGCTGATGCTGAAGTGTCTCTTCGGCGACAGGCTCTATGTCGAGCTGCAGCGGCATGGCACCTACGACAAGCGGCACGAGCAGAAGATCGTCGGGCTCGCCTATGCCCACGACCTGCCGCTGGTCGCGACCAACGAGGCCTTTTTTCCGACGCGCGACGATTACGACGCCCATGATGCGCTTATGGCGGTTGCTCATAACGCCATCGTCTCCGACGACAGCCGCTTTCGCCTGACGCCGGATCATTATCTGAAGAGCCGGGCCGAGATGGCCAAGCTCTTTGCCGATCTGCCGGAAGCGCTGGAGAACACGATCGAGATCGCCAAGCGTTGCTCCTTCGTGTTGAAGACGCGCAAACCGATCCTGCCACGCTTCACCGGTGCGACCGACGATGCCGAGGAGGCCGAGCGCGCCGAGGCGAGCGAACTGCGCCGCCAGGCGGTCGAAGGGTTGGACATGCGGCTTTCGACCCTCGGCATGTCGCCGGGTTATGAGGAGAAGGATTATCGCGAGCGCCTGGATTTCGAGCTCAGCGTCATCGAACGCATGCGCTTTCCCGGCTACTTCCTGATCGTTGCCGACTTCATCAAATGGGCCAAGCAGCATGACATTCCGGTTGGTCCCGGCCGCGGTTCGGGCGCCGGTTCGCTGGTCGCCTACGCGCTGACCATCACCGACGTCGATCCCTTGCGGTTTTCGCTGCTGTTCGAGCGCTTCCTCAATCCGGAACGCGTCTCCATGCCGGACTTCGACATCGACTTCTGCCAGGACCGCCGCGAAGAGGTGATCCGATACGTCCAGGCCAAGTACGGCCGCGAGCAGGTGGCCCAGATCATCACCTTCGGTTCGCTGCAGGCGCGCGCCGCACTCCGCGACGTCGGCCGCGTGCTGGAGATGCCCTACGGCCAGGTCGACAAGATTTGCAAACTTGTGCCGAACAATCCGGCCAATCCGACGCCGCTCTCCAAGGCGATCGAGGAGGAGCCGAAGCTGCAGGAGGAGGCGGCGAAGGAACCGGTCGTCGCGCGCTTGCTCGATATCGCCCAGAAGATCGAGGGGCTTTACCGCCATGCCTCGACCCATGCCGCCGGTATCGTCATCGGCGACCGGCCGCTGTCCAAGCTGGTGCCGATGTATCGCGATCCGCGCTCCGACATGCCGGTCACCCAGTTCAACATGAAATGGGTTGAGCAGGCGGGCCTCGTCAAATTCGACTTCCTTGGCCTGAAGACGCTGACCGTCCTGAAGGTCGCCGTCGATTTCGTCGCCAAGCGCGGCATCAGTGTCGACCTTGCGGCCATTCCGCTGGACGACAAGAAGACCTACGAGATGCTGTCACGCGGCGAAACGGTCGGCGTGTTCCAGGTGGAAAGTGCCGGCATGCGCAAGGCGCTGATCGGCATGAAACCGGACTGCATCGAGGACATCATCGCGCTGGTGGCGCTCTATCGTCCGGGCCCGATGGAGAACATCCCGACCTACAACGCCCGCAAGCACGGTGACGAAGAGCTGGAATCGATCCATCCGATGATCGACCACCTGCTCAAGGAAACTCAGGGTGTGATCGTCTATCAGGAACAGGTGATGCAGATCGCCCAGGTGCTGTCCGGTTATTCGCTCGGAGAGGCCGATCTTTTGCGCCGCGCCATGGGTAAGAAGATCAAGGCCGAGATGGACCAGCAGCGCGAGCGCTTCGTCGATGGCGCCGTCAAGAACGGCGTATCGAAGTCGCAAGCCGACAATATCTTCGAACTGCTGGCGAAGTTCGCCAATTACGGCTTCAACAAGTCGCATGCCGCCGCATACGCCATTGTCTCCTACCAGACGGCCTATATGAAGGCGCATTATCCGGTCGAATTCCTCGCCGCCTCGATGACGCTCGACATGTCCAACACCGAAAAGGTCAACGACTTCCGCCAGGACGCCAAGCGCCTCGGCATCGAGGTGATCGCCCCGTCGGTGCAGACCTCCTTCCGCCAGTTCGAAACCGGCGACAACCGCATCTATTATGCGCTCGCCGCCCTCAAGGGCGTCGGCGAATCCGCCGTCGACCATATCGTCGAGGTGCGCGGCGACAAGCCGTTCGCCGGCATCGAGGATTTCTGCCTGCGCATCGATCCGCGCCAGGTCAATCGCCGCGTCTTGGAAAGCCTGATCTTTGCGGGTGCCTTCGATTGTTTCGGCACCGACCGCGCCCAGCTTTCAGCCGGGCTCGACCGTATCCTCGGCTATGCCCAGCGCGCCCAGGAAAACAAGCTGAGCGGCCAGTCGGATATTTTCGGCAGCACCCTGACCTCGGGCCCCGAGAAGATCGCCCTGCCGCCGTTTTCGCCCTGGCTTGCCTCGGAGCGGCTGCTCAAGGAGTTCCAGGTGCTGGGCTTCTATCTCACCGCCCACCCGCTCGATTCCTACAGCAACATCCTGCAGAAGATGCGGGTGCAGACCTTTGCCGAGTTCTCCGCAGCGATCAAACAGGGCGCGTCGAATGCGCGCCTTGCGGGAACCGTCATCTCCAAGCAGGAGCGCAAGACCCGCACCGGCAACAAGATGGGCATCATCGTCTTTTCGGATTCGTCGGGCCAGTTCGAGGCCGTGCTGTTTTCGGAAATGCTGAACCAGTACCGCGACATGTTGGAGTCCGGAAAATCCTTCCTGCTGACCGCGACCGGCGAGGAGCGGCCGGAGGGCATCGGTCTGCGCATCCAGACGATCCAGTCGCTAGAGGAAAAGTCGCTGCAGATGCAGAAGGCGCTGCGCGTTTATATCAGAGATTCCGGGCCGCTGAAAATGGTCGCCGGCCATCTGAACGCCAAGGGCGACGGCCTGGTTTCCTTCATCGTCATCAAGGAAGAGGGCAAGCGCGAGGTCGAAGTGGCGCTGCCGGAGAAATACCGCATCACCCCGGAGATCGCCGCCGCTCTTCGCGCGGCCCCCGGAGTGGTCGACGTCGAGCTTGTGTGATCGCGAAGCGGATCGCCCGGGGGCGAAGTAGATCGCCAGCGGCGAGTGGATCACCTAGGGTAATGCACCTTACCCAGCGTGATGCACCTCGCCCCGGGCTGATGGCCGTCAGCCGCGGGTGATGGTAATGAAATTCGTGCCTTCCCCGGTCTCGGTGCCGAGACCGGTATCGGAGATTGTCAGCGTCGAGCCGGGCGCGATCAGCGCGTCGATCTTGCGGCGGGTTTCGTCGGGGATGGTAATCCTGCTCAGCGAACGGGCAATCGGCTTGCCGGTGACAATCGAGCTTTCCTGATTGCTGATCCCGAGCCGCTTCATCGTTTCGCGGGAGAGATTGTTTTCGAGGGTGATGCCGAGCCAGTCCGCCGTGCCGGCCTTTTCATCGACCGCGTGCAACGTGAAGAAATGCGTGCCGAGCGCCAGCCCCGGATCGGTGATCGTCACTGGCGCCTCGAACACCGGTTTGAACGCCTTCCGCACCATGATGACGCCGTTCGGCGGCTCGCCCTTGCCGGCCGCGGCATAGACGGCTTTGAGCAGCCTGTCGGAGATTGGGCTTCTGTCGCCCGCAAATTCCGCTGGACGCAGCGTCTTGAAGGCAGTGACCGCCTGCACGGTCGACGGGCCGAGCAAGCCGTCCGGATCGCCGGCTGAAAAACCGAGCTGGTTGAGAAGGGTCTGAATGTCGATCACCGTCTCGCGCAGCGTCCGGCGTGTGATCAGCATGCTGATCGGCTCGGATGGCGGCTCGATTTCGGGCTTTGGCATCAGCGCCGCTACCGGCATCGGCATGGCCGCCGTGTCGTTCATCGCCACCTGCACCGGCTTTAGCGGGCTGTCTGGCATGGAGGGCCGCAATTCGACATCCGAAAGCAGCGGCATCGCCACCGATGTCTCCGGACGGAAGAGGTTGGGGTGGTCGATCGGCTGCGGCGCCAGCTCGCCATCGCTGATAATGACGGGGATACCGTTGCCGGTCATGCCATAGAGCATTTTTGCGAAAGCGCCGGGCATGCGCACGCAGCCATGCGAGGCCGGATAACGCGGCACCGAATTGGATTCGTGCAGCGCGATGCCGGACCATGTCAGCCTTTGCATGAAGGGCATCGGCGCGTTCGAATAGAGATTGGATTCGTGGTATTTTTGCTTTTCCAGCACCGAGAAGATGCCGCTCGGCGTCGTGTGGCCGTCCTTGCCGGTCGAGACCTTCGAGGTCGCGACGACCTCGGTGCCGTCATAGACCGCAAGCGACTGCTTGTCCTTCGAAACGAAGATCTGCAGCGTGCGTGCATCCGCGGCAAAAGCAGGGTGCACGAGTGCGGTGGCCGACAGCAAGCCGAGGCCGAAGACGAAACGCGAGACCATGATACCCAACCATACGCAATACTGGTCCGGCACATTATGGGACGAAGTTTAAGGAAGATTTTATAGGCTGAACGGCAGCCGGGGTAACAGCCTCAGCGCTGTGATTTAACGCATGTCGTTACCCCCGAACCGCTGCGCAGTTCCGGGCGACACCTCAGTGATCGCGCTTGCTGCCGAAGGTATTGCCGGTCTCGACTGTGCCCTTGCCGAACTTGTCGCGCAGCTTGTCCATCGCCGCTTCGGCCGCTGCCCGCCGGCCCGACTGCCGGTCGATGAGATCGGGCGGGTCGGCGCGGGCGGCGTCGCCGAGATCGGTGACGCCGATGCCGATCAGGCGGAATTTCGTGCCGTCCGTCTCCTTTTCGAGCAGCTCGAGCCCGATCCGGAAGATCCTGTCGGCCAGCTGGGTCGGGTCCTCGAGCCTGCGGTTGCGGGTGCGCGTCTTGAAGTCCGCGCTCTTCATCTTCAGCACGACGGTGCGGCCGGCGATGTCGCCTTTCTTCAAGCGCCAGGAGACCTTTTCGGAAAGATTGCGCAGGATCGGCACCAGATCGTCGTGGCGCGAGATGTCGTCGAAGAAGGTCGTCTCGGCCGAGACGCTCTTGGCGGCATCATTGAGATGCACCTCGCGGTCGTCGATGCCGCGCGAGAGGCGGGCGAGCCGCTGGCCGATGCTGCCGTAGCGGCGCATCAGCTCGTTCTCCTCCATCTGCTGCAACTGGCTGATGGTGCGGATGCCATCCGCTTCCAGCGTCGCGGCAAGGGCCTTGCCGACACCCCAGATCGTCGTGACGGGACGCGGCGCCAGGAATTCGACCGCTTCTTCGCGGCCGATGACGGAAAAACCGCGTGGCTTCTGCAGGTCGGAGGCGACCTTGGCGAGGAATTTGCAATAGGAAAGCCCGACCGAGACGGTGATGCCAATCTCCGTTTCGATGCGCCGGGCGAATTTGGCGAGCGTGCGCGCCGGCGGGTCGTGATGCAGCCGCTCGGTGCCGCCAAGTTCCAGAAATGCCTCGTCGATCGACAGCGGCTGCACCAGCGGCGTCAGATCCTGCATCAGCGCCCGTACCTGGCGCCCGACCCGGACATATTTCTCCATATCAGGACGGATGACGACGGCCTGTGGGCATGCCTCCAGCGCCTTGAACATCGGCATCGCCGAGCGCACTCCGTGGATGCGGGCAATGTAGCATGCAGTGGAGACGACGCCGCGTTTGCCGCCGCCGATGATCACGGGCTTGTCGGCAAGCTCGGGATTGTCGCGCTTCTCGACGGCCGCATAGAAGGCGTCGCAATCGATATGCGCCAGCGTCAGTGCATGGAGCTCGTGATGGCGCACCAGACGCGGACTGCCGCAGGATATGCAACGGCGCGCCTCACCCTTCTGCTCGGCAAGGCAGTCGCGACAAAAGCCGGGTGTCTTGTCAGGGGCGGGCGTCATGGTGAGAACAAAGGTTGAACGTCGCGACACTACGCCTTAAGCTGACGAGTCTCAAGAGCGGCGGGAGCTTTGCCTTTGGATAACGATATTCGTTTCGAGCCGGTGACGGCGGAACGCTGGGGTGACTTCGAAACCCTGTTCGGGCCGCAGGGCGCTTTCTACCATTGCTGGTGTGTGGCGCTGCGTCTGCCGCATGCGGTGAGGACGAAAATGCCAGCCGACGAGCGCAAGGCGCATATGCAGCAACGGATCGAGGCAGGTCCGCCGCCGGGCATCCTCTGTTATGCCGGTGGCGAGCCGGTCGCCTGGGTGCAGGTCGGGCCACGCCACGACGTGCCGCAGTTCAACTCGCCGCGCACCGTTTCGCGACCGCTGGAAGAGGGCGATGCGCATGATCCGTCGATCTGGGCCGTCAGCTGCTTCTTCCTGCTGCCCAGGCTGCGCGGCAAGGGAATGAGCCATCGGCTGCTCGCCGGCGCGATCGATCACGCCAGGCGCCAGGGCGCGCGGCTGCTGGAAGCCTGTCCGATCGACCAAGTGAAGCAGTCGAAATCCGTGACGCTCTGCATCGGCTCGACTGCGATCTTTGATGCGGCCGGCTTCGAGACTGTGGCTAGGCGCAAGGACGGGCGGCCGCTCATGCGGCTGGAATTGCGCGACTGAGCGTGCCGGCAAGAAAATGGGCCTCGATCAGTTCAGCCGCGTGCGCCCAGTCGATGGCGCGGCTGATGTCGTCGGCCGCTGCCGGCGCGAAACGATGGACCGGTGAGTCCGGCATCAGATGAACGAGCAGGCAATCGGCCACATGTTCCCTGACGGAATGCAGATTGTGCGCCATATCATCGATGAAGACGACGGGAAAGGAGCGGCTGGCATGCAGCGCGTGAACGATCGGCCCCTTGGGCTGCTCGCTGGCAAGCAGCGGAAAGAGCAGCCCGGCGCTGTCCAGCAGGCGGCGGCGCTGATCCTGGAATCGCGGCGGCATCGCCGTCAGGAAAAGGATATCGGCCGCCTGCGAAAGCCGATCCAGCGTTTCGATGACGTGGTCGACCGGCGTCTGCCACAGTTCCTGCGCTTCGAAAAACTCTTCGATCAGCCGGCTGACCTGGTTGCCCTCGATCTCCGCACCGTCCGCCGTGGAGACGATGTTGCCATGCAGCCGGAACGATCGCGGCAGGAACTCATGACCCAGGCTTTGAAGAAAAAGCTGGAACGGATCGATGAACTGCAGCACCACATCGTCGACGTCACAGACGATCAGCGGCCGCTCGCCGAGGCGGATATGGGAAATATCGAGATCGGTCACGCTCAGTATTCCCCGGAATCGAGACCCGGCGAGGAGAAATGCCGCCAGGCTGCGGTCACCGTCTCCGGGCTGAGGCCGCTCGCCGCGCAGAAGGCCATCGCAGTCGGCTCGTGGTTCATCAGAAAATCCATCATGCCGGCGAGGAAGCCCGGATCGTTGACGGCGTTGCGCACCTGCCCAGGGGCCACGCCCGTGAGCGCGAGGAAGCGGCCGAACATCTCGGGATCGTCGGCAAGCCAGCCGAGCACGGCGATCGCCGTCTCGTGCGGGTCGGCCGCCAGTTGTTTCGAAGTCTTGAAGTTGCTTTGCATTTCGAGGGGTAAGTTACCTTTTCTTCAACCAAATACCGCTAGCGTGCGCTATCGGTTTCACGGAGCTCTTCATCCGCATGTGTCTTTCTCATGGGACGAACCGCTGCGCGAACGGACGTAGGGACAGCTTGTCATGCCCAAACAGGTGATGATTGTAGAAGATAACGAGCTCAACATGAAGCTCTTTCGCGACCTCATCGAGGCGTCCGGCTATACCACGATCCAGACGCGCAACGGCATGGAGGCGCTCGATCTGGCGCGCAAGCATCGCCCCGACCTCATCCTCATGGATATCCAGCTTCCCGAGGTCTCCGGCCTCGAAGTCACCAAATGGCTGAAGGAGGATGACGAGCTGCACGTGATTCCCGTCATCGCCGTCACGGCTTTCGCGATGAAGGGCGATGAGGAACGGATCCGCCAGGGCGGCTGCGAGGCCTATGTTTCCAAGCCGATCTCGGTTCCGAAATTCATCGAGACGATCAAGACCTATCTGGGCGATGCCTGACGCATCGGAAAGACGCTTATGACTGCGCGAATACTGGTGGTTGACGATATTCCGGCCAACGTGAAGCTGCTCGAAGCGCGGCTGCTCGCGGAGTATTTCGACGTGATGACCGCCGCCGACGGCCACGAGGCGCTGGCAATCTGCGAGCGCAATCAAGTCGATCTGATCCTGCTCGACATCATGATGCCCGGTATCGATGGTTTCGAGGTCTGCGAACGGCTGAAGGCCAGCCAGAAGACCGCCCATATCCCCGTCGTCATGGTCACAGCACTCGACCAGCCGGCCGATCGCGTGCGTGGCCTGAAGGCCGGCGCGGACGATTTCCTCACCAAACCGGTCAATGATCTGCAGCTGATCTCGCGGGTAAAGAGCCTGCTGCGGCTGAAAACATTGAGCGATGAGCTGCGCATCCGCGCCGACACCGCCCATACGATGGGCATGGGCGACCTGATGCGGGCAGGCGAGGGCCGCGCCGACGAGGCCGGCCAGGTGCTGCTGGTCGATGGCCGCGCCAATTCGCAGGAACGCATCGTCAGGGCGCTGAAGCCCGTCGCCGACGTGCTTGCCCTCTCCGATCCGCAGGCAGCCCTCTTCGAAGCAGCCGAGCACGCCTTCGACCTCGTCATCGTCAACGCCAATTTCGACGATTACGATCCGCTTCGCCTCTGCTCTCAATTGCGATCGCTGGAGCGCACACGCTTCCTGCCGATCCTGATCATCACCGAGCAGGGGGCTGACGAGATGGTCGTGCGCGCCCTCGATCTCGGCGTCAACGATTATATCATCCGTCCCGTCGATCCGAACGAGCTGGTCGCCCGCAGCCTGACGCAGATCCGCCGCAAGCGCTACAATGATCGGCTGCGCGCCAGCGTCAAGCAGACGATCGAGCTTGCCGTGACCGATCCGCTGACCGGACTTAACAACAGGCGTTATCTCGACAATCACCTCACCGTGCTCTTTAACCGGTCGATGGCGCGGGGGCGTCCGCTTTCGGTGCTGATCACCGATATCGACCGTTTCAAGCAGGTGAACGACACCTACGGCCATGACGGCGGCGACGAAGTCCTGCGCGAATTCGCAAACCGCGTCCGTTCGACCATCCGCGGCGCCGATCTCGCCTGCCGCTACGGCGGGGAGGAGTTCGTCGTAGCCATGCCGGACACGTCGCCGGAAGTGGCCGCCGCTGTCGCCGAGCGCCTGCGCGCGGCAGTCGAAAGCGCTCCCTTCATCCTGAAGCACTCCGGCGAAGCGCTCAACGTCACCGCCTCCTTCGGTATCGCCTCACGGATTGGCTCGGTGCTGACCCCCAACCAGTTGATGAAGCAGGCCGATCTTGCGCTTTACGAGGCCAAGAATACCGGCCGCAATCGCGTGGTTGCCGCAGCTGCCTGACGAATCACCCGGCCTCTTGCCGGGCTTTGTGGGTTTTTCCACTGTCGTAAGCCAATTATTACGATTTTTAACCTTCGCCCATGCGACGCAGGCCAAAAAATCTGCGACTTGATAGCCCAAAAATGGACTCCAGGTGTTGCTGTGGATAACGGCGGCGTGCGACATTTTCTGGAATGCCGGACGGCGCTCGGAATGAAATAGGGACTATAAAAGAATGTCTGCTGACAACAGGGTCAAATAGAGTGCGGCGGCGTCACCTCACGTAAGGGGAGGGGCGGCTTAAGTTATTAAGTTATATTGCCGAATTTCTTCTAAGCCTTCACCGCTAGGCTTTGGGTGCAAGCAGAGACGTCAAATCTTTGTGTGCGCCAATCCTGGACTTTTAACCATAAAATCAAGCTAAGAAAATTCATCATTAAGAATTTGTTGATTTTCTTTCATTTCTGCGCAAATTATCGGCTCATAAGAGAAGAGCTCCCGAAGAGGAGCTGTCCATACCCCATGATGCTCAGGTCCGCCGCATCTCCTGGGTCGTGGGGTTGGTCGGCTGGTAGGCAAGTCATAACGGTTCCTCGTGCCGTTTTGCATGCTGGCCGACCCCCTTTCAGGAAAACGCCGTCACTTCCCGAAGATGGAAGGGCGGCGTTTCTTGTTTGCGCTATCATTTCTCAAAGGCGACCGTTCCGGACAACAAAAAACGCGCAACCCAAGGGCGCGCGCTTTTCTGAAATCC
This sequence comes from Rhizobium sp. H4, assembly GCF_003013335.1. Classification (NCBI taxonomy): domain Bacteria; kingdom Pseudomonadati; phylum Pseudomonadota; class Alphaproteobacteria; order Hyphomicrobiales; family Rhizobiaceae; genus Rhizobium; species Rhizobium sp. H4. The sequence continues at coordinate 87,791 of NZ_PSOW01000001.1, read as the reverse complement.
GTCAGGCCAAGTGATTACTTGATCTTGGTTTCCTTGAACTCGACATGCTTCTTAGCAATCGGGTCATACTTCGTCTTCGTCATCTTGTCCGTCATCGTACGGCTGTTCTTCGTCGTGACGTAGAAGAAACCGGTGTCGGCTGTCGACAGCAGCTTGATCTTGATTGTTGTAGCCTTGGCCATGGTCGTCCTGCCTTTAAGAAAATGAAAGCCGTGGAAGCCGGATGGGGCTCCACGGCAAATTCTGGCGCGAAACTACGAATCCCGCCCGAAAAGTCAAGTCCGTTTTCGAATGAACATCAATCTGATGCCGGAAAGTAGGGCGTAAAAGCCGAAGAAGGCGGCAATCGCCCAGGCAAAACCGTTATTTCCGGCGACATCGATCGCTGCGCCGATCGCCTGCGGCCCGGCCACGGTTCCCACCGCATAACAGAAGACGAAGGCGGCATTGGCCGCCGCAAGGTCGGAACCGGTCAGACGCGAGCCGAGATGGCTGAGGCCGACCGTATAGAGGCCGGAGACGCAGCCGCCCCAGAACAGCAGGAGTCCGGCCATCAGCAGCCAGTTGTCGACCAACAACGGCAGCATCATCGAGCCGACGAAGCCCATCAGCGCCATGCCGGCGAGAAGCGGCCGCTTGTCGGAGATGCGGTCGGAAAGCAGGCCGAGCGGGATCTGAAAGATGACGTTGCCGACCCCCATCATAGTGAGTAGCAGTGCCGCCTGCGATTCGGTGAAATGGGCGCGCACGGCAAAGATCGGGAAAAGCGACAGGCCGCCCGCTTCGACGGCGCCGAAGATGAAGACCGCTGCCGTCGCCGTCGGCACCAGGAAGACGTAGCGCATGAAATGCAGCTCCGGCTTTTCCTCGAGCGCCGGGCTTTCGTAGCGGGCGATGAAGATCGGAATTGCGGCGAGCAGGATGGCGCCGGCGCCGACCAGGAAGGGGAAGATCCCGTCGCTGCCGAGGAGCGAAAACAGCAGCGGCCCGGCGGCAAAGCCCAGCGAAAGCACGGTCGCATAAATGCCGAGAACAAATCCGCGCTTGGACGGCGGCGAGGCGGCGTTGATCCAGAATTCGGAGAGGATGAACAGCGTCGTCGTTGCGCCGTGGAAGGCGAAACGCAGCGGAAACCACATCCAGAAATCCTGGGCATAGTAGAAACCGAGCGCGCTCAGCGCTGAAATCACCACAGCCCAGAGCATGGTCGGCGCCACACCGTATATGTGAGCGAGCTTGGTTGTAACGGGCGCGGCGGCCATCGCCGCAATGCCTGCCATTGCGGTATTGAGCCCGATCAGGGTCGATGAGATGCCGCGTTTTTCGAGGATGATGCTGAGCAGCGGAAGTCCGAGACCGATTGCGATGCCGACGGCTGATATCGACGAGATGGCTGCCACCAGAGAAGGCCAATGGATTTCTTCGAGATCGCCCGGTGTGCCGTTTCTCGGCTGAGACATTTATCCATCCTTAGAAAGCTTCGCGAGCGAATCGGCCTGTCGCTTCGCATAGAAAGACACGGACGTGCCAAATCCCGGTGACGAGCAGCGTTTCGCAGTATTTCCGATGTGAGTGACCGCCTGCGGAATGTAAAGCCTGTTCAGACAAGAAAAGCTTACCATGTCAACTCGTTGAGGATCGACGACGCCCGCGTCCGGTAGTGGTCGGTGGAGGGCAGCCACTACACGTTAAATATGTCTGGAAGGTGAAGGCATTCAATCCGGCCGCCGGGGAAGATCGTAATCATCGGGGCCATCGCTCTCCCCGCCGAAACCGTGCATGCGCAGCGCCCATTGCAGCCCGATGACGCCGCCTTTGATCGGCTGGATCGAGGCAAGGGCGGTGACGACGGTGATCGGGGCCCAGATGGCGAGATGAACCCATACCGGTAGAACGAAGGTCATGTCGGTCAACATGTAACCACCGACGAGGACATGGCCGAGGACGAGGATGACGATATAGGGCGGCAGGTCGTCGGCGCGGTGATGATGCATCGGCTCGCCGCAGGCAGCGCAGTGATCGACCGGTTTCAGGAAAGCGCGAAAGAGCTTGCCGTCGCCGCAGGCCGGACAGCGGTTCATCAGCCCGCGCAGGATCGAGCGCCGGAGCGGACGTTCGACCTCGGGCGTGCCCCCGTAGCGGACCGTCGGATCGGTCTGTGTGCCCATCGCATGTTCCTTTTCAGCCCGAAGGCGTAGGGCTCCTGAATCAGGCTCGATGCCGTGAGATGCTTTAGCGCCGCCCTCGCGGGGGCCTCGTCCCCGGTTTCTTGCGAACCTGGCCCTTGTCGCGGCGGCCGGCCTTATGGAAGGAGCGCACCGCCGTCGGCATCTCGCGCCCCTCGCTCAGCATTTCGAAACGCAGCGCGCCGGCAAGCGGAATCGCTTCGGCAAGTTTCACGGTGACGCTGTCGCCGAGGCGATAGCCGAGCCCCGTGCGTTCACCCGAGAGTGCCTGATGCGCCTCGTCATAGATGAAATAATCGCTGCCAAGCGTCGATATAGGGATGAAACCATCGGCGCCATAGTCCGGCAGGGTGATAAAAAGCCCGGATTTCGTCACCCCCGAGACCCGGCCGGCAAATTCCTCGCCGACCCGGGTGCTCAAGTGATGGGCGATCAGCCGATCGATGGTCTCGCGCTCGGCCGCCATTGCCCGGCGCTCGAAGGTCGAGATTTCGGCGGCGATATCGTCGAGGGCGGCTTCTTCGTCCGGCGTGATGCCGCCTTCGCCGAAGCCGAGCGAGCCGACGAGCGCGCGATGCACGATGAGGTCGGCGTAGCGGCGAATCGGTGAGGTGAAGTGGGCGTACTTCATCAGGTTGAGACCGAAATGGCCGATATTCTCAGGGCTGTAGATCGCCTGGCTTTGCGAGCGCAGCACCATCTCGTTGACCATAGTCTGGTGCGCCGTGCCTTCCGCCTTGGCCAGAATGCCGTTGAAGCTATTGGCGCGCACATTGCCGCCCTTGGCGAGCGAGATGCCGAGGGTCGCCAGGAACTCGCGCAGGACTTCCTGCTTGGCAAGCGTCGGGCCGTCATGGATGCGGTAGACCAGGACCTGGCGCTTCTTTTCCAGCGTTTCGGCGGCGGCGACGTTCGCTTGGATCATCATCTCCTCGATCAGCTTGTGCGCGTCGAGCCGCGGCGGCACGAAGACACGATCGACCGTGCCGTCGGGCTTCAGCAGGATCTTGCGCTCCGGCATGTCGAGTTCCAGCGGCTGACGCCGGTCGCGTCCGCGTTTCATCACCGCATAGGCGTGCCAGAGCGGTTTCAGGATCGGCTCGAGCATCGGTCCGGTCTTTTCGTCGGGGTTGCCGTCGATCGCCGCCTGCGCCTGCTGGTAGGAAAGCTTGGCGGCGCTCTTCATCATGATGCGATGAAACGTATGGCCGATCTTGCGGCCTTCGCCGGAGAAGCTCATGCGCACGGCAAGCGCCGGGCGATCGAGGCCTTCCTTCAGCGAGCAGAGATCATTGGAGATGCGCTCCGGCAGCATCGGTACCACCCGATCCGGGAAATAGACGGAGTTACCGCGTTTCAGCGCCTCGCGGTCGAGCGGCGAATTGGGCCGGACATACCAGGAGACGTCGGCGATCGCGACGGTGACGATGACGCCGCCGGGATTGTCGGGGGAGGGGTCGAGCTCGGCATAGACGGCGTCGTCATGATCCTTGGCGTCGGCCGGATCGATGGTGATCAGCGGCACGTCGCGCCAGTCCTCACGATGCGACATCGTCGCCGGTTTCGCCGCCTCGGCCTCGGCCATCACGGCGGGCGGAAAGACATGCGGGATGCCGTGGGCATGGATGGCGATCATCGAGATCGCCTTTTCCGAGCCGACGGAGCCGACGACGGACAGAACCTTGGCGCGTGGCAGGCCGAAGCGGCCGAGCCGGGCGACTTCGATCTCGACCAGGTCGCCATCCGCAGCACCGCCGGTGAAGTCGGGATCGATCACCATCTCCTCGCCGCGCCGCTCGATCGGCAGCAGCCGGCCGCCGCCGCCGGGCGCGGTGCGGAAAACCCCCATGGCGGCGCCGCGGCGCCTGTCGATCACCTTGATGATCCGCGCCGTATAGGCCGGCCCGCCGCGATCGACGGCCGGGAAGATCTTTGCCAGGATACGGTCGCCGAGGCCGGCAACGGGTGCCTTGCCCTTGCCCTGGCGGCCTGCCGGCGATTGCTGGCGGATAGCGACGGCAGGGGCCACGCCCTGATCTTCCGGCCATTCCGCCGGTCGGCCGATCAGATCGCCGTCCTTGTCGCGCGTGGTGATATCGAGAACGGTGACGGGCGGAAGGGCGCCGGGACGAATGAGCGACTTGCGGCTCTTCTGCAGCATGCCTTCCTGTTCGAGCTCCTGCAGCAGATGCTTGAGCTCGACGCGGCTGTCGCCCTTCAGCCCGAAGGCCTTGGCGAGCTCACGCTTCGAGGCCTTCTGCGGATGATCAGCGATGAAGCGCAGGATCACCTCGCGCGAAGGCAGCGCGCCGTGGACGATGTTCAGCGGTTCGACGGCGGGAGCATCCTTGCCGGCACGGCCGATCTTGCCCGGGCGTTTGCCCGTGAGGTCCGTTCTGTCGCGCGGTGTCCTGCTCACTTCAGCCCTTTTTCGATTTCGCCGGCGCTTTCGCCTTCGTTGCCTTCGGCTTGGCGGCCGTCTTCGTGGTCTTGGCTTCGGCCGCAGCCGCCTTCGGCTTGGCTTTTGCCTTGGTCGGCTTTCCAGCGGGCGCCTTGCCGGCCTTTTCGGTGATCAGCGCCAGCGCTTCCTCGATGGTGATCGCCTGCGGATCCTTGCCCTTCGGCAGGGTGGCATTGACCTTGCCCCAATTGACATAGGGACCGTATTTTCCGTCACGAACGGTGATGGCGCCGCCGTCGGGATGATCGCCGAACGACTTCAGCGCCGCCGGCGTGCCGCGCGCACCCCGGCCCGGCGCCTTGTTCGCTTTTTCGGCGATGACGGTCACGGCGCGGTTGAGGCCGACCGAGAACACGTCTTCGACAGTTTCCAGATTGGCGTAGGAACCGTCATGTAAAAGGAACGGGCCGTAGCGGCCGATGCCCGACGAGATCATCTTGCCGGTCTCAGGATGTTTGCCGATATCGCGCGGCAGCGAGATCAAAGCCATCGCCTTTTCATAGTCGATGTCTTCGGGCTTCCAGCCTTTCGGCAGCGAAGCGCGTTTGGCTTCCTTGCCGTCGCCACGCTGGATATAGGGGCCGAAGCGGCCCGAGCGCAGCGTCAGTTCTTCTCCGGTCGTCGGATCGGTGCCGAGGTTCTTCGGCTCGTTGAGGGCGACACCTTCCGCTTCTCCGCCGTTTTCGGAGGAGAGCTGACGGGTGTAGTTGCATTCCGGATAATTCGAGCAGCCGACGAAGGCGCCGTATTTACCGAGCTTCAGCGACAGGTTGCCTGTGCCGCAGACCTGGCAGATCCTGGGGTCGCTGCCATCTTCGCGCTTCGGGAAGACCAGCGGCGCCAGCGCCTCGTTCAGCGAATCGAGCACGTTGGTGACGCGCAGTTCCTTGGTGTCCTCGATCTGCGCGAAGAAATCCTTCCAGAAATCGCGCAGCACCTGCTTCCAGTTCAACTCGCCTGCCGAAATCCGGTCGAGCTTTTCCTCGAGGTCGGCCGTGAAGTCGTATTCGACATATTTGGTGAAGAAGCTCTCGAGGAAGGCGGTCACCAGCCGGCCCTTGGCCTGCGGGATCAGCTTGCGCTTGTCGATCGTCACATAGTCGCGGTCGCGCAGCGTCGCCAGCGTCGCCGCATAGGTGGAGGGCCGACCGATGCCGAGCTCTTCCATCTTCTTGATCAGCGAGGCTTCCGAATAACGCGGCGGCGGTTCGGTGAAATGCTGCGTCGAATTGATCTTCTGCTTGGCGAGCGTCTCACGCGCATTGATCTCCGGCAGGCGGCCATCCTCGTCGCCGTCGTCGCTCTGCTCGCCGTCCTCTTTCTGGTCGGTATAGGCGGCGATGAAACCGTCGAAGCGGATGACCGAACCGACGGCGCGCAGGCCGGCCTTCTCGCCCTTGTTGTCGGCGGTGATTTCAGCCGTCGTGCGTTCGATCTCGGCCGACGCCATCTGGCTGGCGATGCCGCGCTTCCAGATCAGCTCGTAGAGCCGGATCTGATCGGCGTCGAGGAACTTGCGCAGACGATCGGGCGAGCGGTAGAAATCGGTCGGACGGATCGCCTCGTGTGCCTCCTGGGCGTTTTTCGCTTTGGTCGAATAGAAGCGCGCTTTTTCGGGCAGATAGCGTTCGCCGAACTGATCGAGGATGGCGCGCCGGGCCGCGTCAATCGCCTCGGGCGCCATCTGCACGCCGTCGGTTCGCATATAGGTGATGAGACCGACCGTCTCGCCGCCGATATCGACGCCTTCATAGAGTTTTTGGGCGATCTGCATGGTGCGCGAGGCGGAGAAACCGAGATTGGAGGAGGCGGCCTGTTGCAGTGTCGAGGTCGTAAACGGAGGTCCCGGATTGCGCTTGACCGGCTTCGCCTCGACCGTGTCGACGATATAGCTCGCGCCTTCGAGTAATGCCTTCAGGCGGCCGGCATCTTCGCCGTTGCCGATGGCGCGCGGCGGCAGCCGTTTGCCGTTCGCCGAAACCAGTCTTGCCTCGAACTCGTCGCCGCGCGGCGTCTTCAGAAGTGCGGAGAGATTCCAATATTCTTCCGAAATGAAGCGCTCGATCTCGGATTCACGGTCGCAGACCAGACGAAGCGCCACCGACTGGACACGTCCGGCCGAACGCGCGCCGGGCAGCTTGCGCCATAGGACAGGCGAAAGATTGAAGCCGACGAGATAGTCGAGCGCACGGCGCGCCAGATAGGCGTCGACCAGCGGCACGTCGATGTCGCGGGGATCGGCCATCGCGTCGAGCACCGCCTTCTTGGTGATCGCGTTGAAGACGACCCGCTTGACCGACTTGCCGTTCAGCACCCGCTTCTTGTTCAGCATGTCGAGGACGTGCCAGGAAATCGCTTCGCCTTCGCGATCCGGGTCGGTCGCCAGAAAAAGCCCGTCGGAGGATTTCACCGCCTCGGCAATATCCTTCATCCGCTTGGCCGAGGCCCCGTCGACCTCCCAGAGCATTTCGAAATCCTGATCGGGGAGGACCGAGCCATCCTTGGCAGGCAGATCGCGCACATGGCCGAAGGAGGCGAGCACTTTGTATCCCGAACCCAGATACTTATTGATCGTCTTGGCCTTGGCAGGCGATTCCACCACTACAACATTCATGATGATTCTCTAAAAAAGACTCCGCGCCGGCGTGGAAGCCAGCGCAACACGCAGCGCAACTTGGATACTGGCCCTCCGACATGGACAGGGAAATCGCTGCGGTCAAGGGGTTTGCTACAATTTTACTTCTTGCGTACGGTGCAATCGAGGGGAGATTGTGTGCTGAATACAATTTTAAGACGGCGCACCTATTGAATTCGACACGCGGCTCCTGCAACTCCCGAGGCGGCTCTCTTATATCGCGCAAAGCTCAAACGGAAAGCGAAACGAGGCCGCCCTGATGCCGATGCAGCCTGCCTGATATGTCGAGTTCCAGAAGAATGAGATAGACGGCCGAGGCCGAAAGGCCGGTGTGGCGGATGACGTCGTCGATCTCGACCGGCGTCGGCCCGAGCGCATCGATGATGCGCATCCGGTCTGAATCGCCGGGCGGCATCGTTATTGGCCTGCTCTCGCCTGCCGGTTCCTCTGCCCTCGACGAGGGGAACAGCTCGAACTGCGCCAGCGGCGCCAGCGCCTCGATAACATCGCCAGGTTCGGTAACGATCGAAGCGCCGTCCTTCAGCAGGCCGTTGGTGCCGTGACAGCGCGGATCGAGCGGCGAGCCGGGCACGGCAAACACCAGCCGGCCGAACTCGCCGGCAAGGCGGGCGGTGATCAGTGAGCCCGAGCGCGTCGCTGCTTCGACGACCACGAGACCGAGCGCGATGCCGGCAATCAGCCGGTTCCGGCGCGGAAAATCGCGGGCGCGGGGCTCCCAGCCGAAGGGCATTTCGCTCACGGCCAAGCCGTTGCCGCCAGCTATCTCCTCGATGAGGCCGAGATTCTCCGGCGGGTAGGGCTTGTCGAGGCCGCCGGCAAGGGCCGCGATCGTGCCCGTCTCGAGGCTTGCCCGGTGCGCGGCCGTGTCGATGCCGCGCGCCAGGCCGGAAACCACCGTGTAACCCGCCCGGCCGCAGTCGCGCGCCACCATCGCCGCAAATTTGGCGCCGGCGATCGAGGCGTTGCGCGAGCCGACGATGCCGACGGCCGGCCGCTTGGCGGCGGCAAGCGCGCCTTTGACGGCTAGAAGCGGCGGCGCGCCGTCGATCTGCTTCAGCGCCTGCGGATAGTCCGGCTCGCCGATGCCGACGAAGCGGGCGCCGAAACGATGCGCCGCCTCCAATTCCCGGTGCGCCTCGGCTTCGCTGGCAATGCGGATCGCCCGCGTTGCGCCGCCGCGCGCCGAAAGCTCCGGCAGCGCCGCAAGCGCTGCCTCGGCCGAACCGAAATGATTGATGAGGTCGCGAAAGGTCGCAGGGCCCACATTGTCGGAGCGGATCAGGCGCAGCCAGGCAATCCTCTGCTTTTCGCTCAGCACCGTGCCTTTTGATCCCGCGCTCGGCGCGTCCATTATCCCTTCGCCCCGATCTTGCTTTCCGTCCCGCCCATCAGCCGGGAGATATTGGCTCTATGTTTCCAGTAGGAGATGATAGTCATGAGCGCCATAACCGCCGCAACCTTTTCATTGCCGAGGATCAATAGGGCGACCGGAATGACCAGCATGGCGACGAGCGCCGATAGCGAGGAATAGCGGGTGGTGGCGGCGACAGCCAGCCAGACGGCGGCGAAGAGCACGACCATGATCGGTGCGATGCCGAGAAGCGTGCCGATATAGGTGGCCACTCCCTTGCCGCCCTTGAAGCCGATCCAGACAGGGAAGAGATGGCCGATGAAGGCGAAGAAGCCGGCGATGATTGCGGCCTCCTCGCCGAGGAAATAGCCGACGATCCAGGCTGCCGCCGATGCCTTCAGCGCGTCGAGCAACAGCGTTGCCGCGGCGAGCTTCCGGTTTCCGGTTCTGAGCACATTGGTTGCGCCGATATTGCCGGAGCCGATGCTGCGCACATCCCCGAGGCCGGCCGCGCGCGTGAGGATCAGCCCGAAAGGAATGGAGCCGAGGAGATAGCCGATGACGGCGGCGGCAAGCGCGATCGGCAGCGTGATCTGCCATGACATGAGATTGGATAACATATGCCCCCTCGGCCCTCCGATGGCCTGTCCTCAGTCCAGCCGGTCCCTAAAGTGTGTGGACAAGCCTTCCCGAGACGTATGTCGCGACCGCCCGCCCGCTGAAGCGCGCATCCTCGAACGGCGTGTTCTTCGAGCGGGAGAGAAGCATGTCTTTGGCGACAAGCCAAGGCTCATCGAGATCGATCAGCGTGATATCGGCCGCAGCACCCGGCTTCAGCGTGCCGGCATCCAGGCCGAAAATCTCCGCCGGCCGGGTGGACATGGCGTCGATCAGGCGCATCAGGCTGACCTGGCCGCCATGGTGAAGCCTGAGGGCAGCCGCCAGCATGGTTTCGAGGCCGACCGCGCCGTCCGCCGCTTCGCCGAAGGGCAGGCGCTTCGTATCGACGTCCTGCGGGTCATGCGCGGAGACGATGATGTCGATGGCGCCGCGCGCCAGCGCGTCGACCATGGCGACCCGGTCGTCCTCCGGGCGCAGCGGCGGATAGAGCTTGAAGAAGGTGCGGTATTCGCCGATGTCGTTCTCGTTGAGCGCCAGATTGTTGATCGAGATGCCGGAGGTCACCTTGGCGCCGCGGCTGCGGGCAAGCTCGATCGCCTCGACCGATTGCGGCACGGAAATCATCGCGGCATGATAACGGCCCCGCGTCAGCGCTGCGATCCGAAGATCGCGTTCGAGCGGGATGAGTTCGGTTTCTCGCGGAATGCCGGAGAGCCCAAGCCAGCTGGCGAAAAGCCCCTCATGCATGACGCCATTGGCGCCGAGATATTTGTCGCGTGTTTCGCAGCAGACAACGGCGCCGAATTCACGTGCATAGGTCATGATCCGGCGCAGCACCTGCGTATCGTGAACGCTGGAATGGGCATCGGTGAAGGCGACGGCGCCCGCCTGCATCAACAGGCCGATCTCGGTCATCTCCTCGCCGGCAAGATGCTTGGTGATGGCGGCGGCCGGATAGACGTTGACGGCGGCGGTATCGCGGGCCGTCTTCTTGACGAATTCGACGAGTGCGATGTCGTCGATGACGGGATCAGTGTCCGGCATGACGATAATCGAGGTGACGCCGCCGGCCGCCGCTGCCCGGCTTGCCGAGGCGATGGTCTCGCGGTGTTCGCCGCCGGGTTCGCCGATATGGACGCGCGCATCGACGAGGCCCGGTGTGGCCACGAGACCGGCGCAGTCACGCACGACGGCGTCGTCCGGCGTGCCCTGGTTCTGAGCTGCGCTGCCGGCGGCAAGAATGACGCCGTTTTCGGCGATGATCGTGCCGATTTCGTCGAGATTGCGCGAGGGATCGACGATGCGGACGTTCTTAAGGACGATCGGGTTGCTCATGCCTTCATTCCGCCGGTTCGGGGACCCTGGTTCTGCGAGACGAGCAGCGTCTCCATGACGGCCATGCGCACCGCGACCCCCATTTCCACCTGTTCGGCAATCACGCTCTGCGGGCCGTCTGCCACCTCGGAGGCGATTTCGACGCCGCGGTTCATCGGGCCTGGATGCATGACCAGCGCATCCTCTTTCGCCGCCTTCAGCGTTTCGGCGTCGAGTCCGTAGAAGTGATAATATTCCCGCACCGACGGCACGAAGGCGCCCGACATGCGCTCGCGCTGCAGCCGCAGCATCATCACCACGTCGGCGTCCTTCAACCCTTCCTTCATCGAGTGGAAGACCTCGACGCCCATCTCGGCGATGCCGGAGGGCAGGAGGGTGGCCGGCGCGACGACGCGCACGCGTGCGCCCATCGCATTGAGCAGCAGGATATTGGAGCGCGCCACCCGCGAATGCAGTACGTCACCGCAGATTGCCACGATGATGCGCGAGAGCTTGCCCTTGGCGCGGCGGATCGTCAGCGCGTCGAGCAGCGCCTGGGTCGGATGTTCGTGCTGGCCGTCGCCGGCATTGACCACCGAGCAGGAGACCTTCTGGGCGAGCAGCGCGGCCGCACCCGCGCTCGAATGGCGGATGACAAGAACGTCGGGGCGCATCGCATTCAGCGTCATCGCCGTATCGATCAGCGTTTCGCCCTTCTTCACCGAGGAATTGCCGACCGACATGTTCATGACGTCGGCGCCGAGCCGTTTGCCGGCAAGTTCGAAGGAGGCCTGCGTGCGGGTCGATGCCTCGAAGAAGAGGTTGATCTGCGTCAGCCCGCGGAGTGTCGACGTCTTCTTTTCTCTCTGGCGGCTGATCTTGACGGCTTCGTCGGCCTTGTCGAGAAGATAGGTGATATCCTGCTCGGTGAGGCCCTTGATGCCGATGAGGTGGCGGTGGGGGAAAAAGACCATGACCCTGCCTCTTGCTGTCTCTGGCGGGTCTATAAAGAGTGCGGCCCGCCGGGGCAAGCATGCGCTGTGGGCAAAGGCTTATGTCCCCATGCATTTTCGCCAGAATTCCGATAGAGCAGAATGAACCGAATCATAACTTCCGGTTTCCCTTTGCCGGGTTCTTACACTAGAAGCGAATTATGACCTCCGCCAACCGGACTGACGACAAACTCGCAGAACTCAACCAGCCGAGCCTGTGGTCCGGCATCAACGCCTACCGTTCCGATCCGCTGATCGTCGATCTGACGGCGGCCCTGCCGCGCGGCATCCGCGAGGATCTGGAAAACATGGGCCGCTACGTCACCTCGCCGGAGGCGCAGGAACTGGCGCGCATGGCCAATCAGGGCGCGCCGCAGCTGCGCACCCACGGTCCGCGCGGCGAGCGCCTCGACGTCGTCGAGTTCCATCCGGCCTGGCACGCGCTGATGCGCCGCTCCATGTCGGTCGGCCTGCATTCCTCCGTCTGGGATCCGCAGGCCGATACCGACGCCAAGGACGAGGCCCACAAGGTTCGCGCCGCCCGCTTCTATCTGACGGCACAGCTGGAATCCGGCCATCTCTGCCCGCTGACGATGACGAGCGCCTCCGTTGCCGCGCTCTCGGCCTCGCCCGCGGTGCAGAAGGACTGGGCGCCGAAGATTCTCTCGCGCAAATATGATTCGTCCAACCGCCCCGCCATGCAGAAGTCCGCGGTGACCATCGGCATGGGCATGACGGAAAAGCAGGGCGGCACCGATGTCAGGGCCAATCGAAGCGCCGCCGAAAAGGTCAGCGAAGGCATCTACCGGCTTTCCGGCCACAAATGGTTCATGTCCGCCCCGATGAGCGATGCTTTCATCATGCTGGCGCAGACCAAGGAAGGCATGGGCTGCTTCCTCGTGCCGCGCCTTCTGGAGGACGGTTCGGCCAACGGCCTGCAGTTCCAGCGGCTGAAGGACAAGGTCGGCAATCGCTCCAATGCCTCTTGCGAGGTCGAATTCACCGACACGTTCGGATTCCTGCTCGGCGGCTCCGATGCCGGCATCCGCACCATCCTCGACATGGTGACGTTGACCCGTCTCGATTGCGCGCTGGCCTCGTCGGGCATCATGCGCGCCTCGCTCGCCGAGGCCGTGCACCACACACGCGGCCGCAGCGTGTTCGGCAAGATGCTCGTCAACCAGCCGATCATGACGCGCGTGCTTGCCGACATGGCGCTCGACGTTGCCGCCGCCACCGCGCTGTCCTTCCGTCTTGCCGATGCCTTCGACAAGGCGCGCGGCAATGCCGAGGAGGCGGCTTATGCCCGCGTCATGACGCCGGTCGCCAAATACTGGTGCTGCAAGATCGCGCCCGCTTTGATCTATGAAGCGATGGAATGCATCGGCGGCAATGGCTACATCGAGGAACGCCCGATCGCCCGGCACTATCGCGAGGCTCCCGTCAATGCGATCTGGGAGGGCTCCGGCAACGTCATGGCGCTCGACGTTCTGCGTGTGCTCAACCGCGGCAAGGACCTGTTCGAGACGGTTTTTGCCGGCCTCGCCCGCGATCTCGGACCCGCCGGCAAGAAGACGATCGACGTGCTGCGCGCCGCAATCGCGCTCTGCGAACAGGATGAGGGTGCGGCGCGCCTGCTCGTCGAGCAGCTGGCGCTTGCGGCCGGTGCCGCCGAACTCTATCGGCTCGGGGCAGGGCGCATTGCCGATGCCTTCATCGAGACCCGCCTTGCCGGCGGCTGGCGCTCCACCTACGGCATGCTCGATTCCCGCTTCGACGCCAGCTACATCGTCGATCTTCTCTATCCGCCGGCGGGCTGACCGCAGGCGGGGACAGCTCGAGCCGGAGCACCGCCCCTCATCCGCCTGCCGGCACCTTCTCCCCGTAAAACGGGGCGAAGGGGACATGCCGCAAGCTCTCGGTCTCTCGCCAACGTCTCGCAGGGCACGTTCCCTCTTCCCGTCAGAACGGGGGTCCGCAGGACGGGTCGAGACCAGCGGCTTGACCCCGGCAAGGTTAGGGTGAGGGGCAGCCGTCGACGCACCGCATTGCTATCGCTCGGCTCGATTGGGCACCGCGACCACCTGGGACAATCACCGTCTGCCGTCCGGCTGGTCGCGACGTATCTCGTCCAGCTCGCCTTCCCAGCCTAATCCAGCGAGATCTGCGATCGCATTTTTCCGGCGGTACCTCTCGACGAGATTTCGTAAAGCCAGTTCTACCATGGTCTCTCTTGTCGCCAATCCCGTGGCGATCATTGCGGCGTCGAGCAAGCCATCATCGATATCGATCGTCATCCGCATGATCACCCCGCGTATACCAATATTGTCAAGGTACACGCCCAGCCTCCAGGGTTCAACTTTGCTAAACAAGCACCACAATAAACAAAAATCCGGCCGCGTCGCCGCGGCCGGATTTTCTCATTTACGTCCGAAAATCAGCGTTCAGAAGAAGCCACGGCGCTGCCACCAGCCGGCTTTCTTCGGCTTGCCGTCGTCGCTTTCGCCATTTTCGCTGCGGGTTGATTTCACCGTCGGCTCGGACGAGGCGATGTTGGATTCGCGGTTGGCGCGAACCGGCTTTGCCTCTTCCTGGGCAGGCGTTTGAAGGTCGGCGGAGGCCTCGGCCAACTCCGGCTCGGCTTCGGAGGCGGGTGCTGCTTCGGCTTCGACCACAAGCGCCTCGACCGGCGATGCGGCGGGCTTGCGGCGGCCGCGACCACGGGCGGGCTTCACTTCCTCGCTGACGACGGCCGCACCCTCGACGGCGGCCGCTGCGGCCTGGTCTTCGCCGGGCTGTTCGGGAACTGTCTCGACGATTGCAGCTTCGGCAGGAGCGACGTCGTTCGAAACATCGTCGCTTTCGTCCTCATCGCTGCCGTTGCCTTCGCCGGCTTCACCGGCGGTCAGTTCGGAACCGTCCTCGGCGCGGTTGCGGCGACCGCCACGCTTACCGCGACGACGGCGCTTGCGGCGCTGTGAGTCGTCGTTTTCGGCACGGTCCTCGGGCGCAGCGCCGGTGGTTTCATCGCCTTCGGCGCCTTCGTCGTCGCCGTCCTCGTCCTCATCGCCGGCTTCGCCCGCAGCCGATACAGGCTGTTCGGCATTGCCGTTGCGGCCGCGGCGGCGCCTGCGGCGCTTGCGCTTGCGATTGCCGTCACCATCGCCTTCCGAGCGTGCCGTGGCGGCGCGTTCGGCAGCAGCCGGCTTTTCCTCGAGTTCCTCGTCTTCGTCCTCATCCGCCTCGATGATGATATCGTCGTCGTCATCCTCGGGAATAGCTGCGAAGTTGAAGAGCGTTTCGATCTTGACCGGATTTTCTACGGCCTCGCCGCGATCGATGGCGAAATGCTGCGCGCCAACCGAGCCGTCCGCATCGATGACGATCGCCACGCCGAAGCGGCTCTCATAATCGACGATCGTCTGGCGCTTGTGGTTGAGCAGGTAGAGCGCGATGTCGGGGGTGGTCCGCACGGTGATGTTGTGCGTCGTATTCTTGAGCAGATACTCTTCGATGCCGCGCAGGACATGCAGCGCGACGGAGGACTGCGAACGGACGTGACCGGTGCCGGCGCAATGCGAGCAGACCTGCGTGGTCGATTCGAGAACCGAAGCGCGAATACGCTGGCGCGACATTTCGAGCAGGCCGAAATGCGAGATCCGGCCGACCTGGATGCGGGCACGGTCGTTCTTCAGGCATTCTTTCAGCTTCTTCTCGACGGCGCGATTGTTGCGCTTTTCTTCCATGTCGATGAAGTCGATGACGATCAGGCCGGCGAGGTCGCGCAGGCGAAGCTGACGGGCGATTTCTTCCGCCGCTTCGAGGTTCGTCTGCAGCGCCGTGTCCTCGATCGAGTGTTCGCGCGTCGAGCGGCCGGAGTTGACGTCGATCGAAACCAGCGCTTCCGTCTGGTTCATGATCAGATAGCCGCCGGAGCGCAACGTCACCTGCGGCTGCAGCATGCGGTCGAGCTGGGCTTCGATGCCCGAACGCGAGAAGATCGGGTGGATGTCGCGATAGGGCTGAACCACCTTGGCGTGGCTCGGCATCAGCATCTTCATGAAGTCTTTCGCTTCACGATAGCCTTCTTCGCCGGCAACGATGATCTCACCGATATCCTTATTGTAGAGATCGCGGATCGAACGCTTGATCAGCGAGCCTTCCTCATACACCAGGCAGGGAGCGGTGGAGGCGAGCGTCAGCGTGCGCACGTTCTCCCACAGGCGCATTAGATATTCGAAGTCGCGCTTGACCTCGACCTTGGTACGGTTGGCGCCGGCGGTGCGCAGAATGACGCCCATGCCCTGCGGCACTTCGAGCATGCGCGCGATTTCCTTCAGGCGCTTGCGGTCGGCAGGGTTGGTGATCTTGCGGGAAATGCCGCCGCCACGCGCCGTATTCGGCATCAGCACGGAATAGCGGCCGGCGAGCGAGAGATAAGTGGTCAGCGCCGCGCCCTTGTTGCCGCGCTCTTCCTTGGCGACCTGCACCAGCAGGATCTGCCGGCGCTTGATGACTTCCTGGATGCGATACTGCTTGCGCGGCTTGCGCTGCACGCGGTCTGGCACTTCTTCCATCGCGTCTTCGGCGCCGACGGATTCGATGACTTCCTCTTCGCCGTGATCGTCATCGTCATCGTCGTCATCGTGACGACGCTTGCTGGTATCGACGTCTTCGGAGATCGAGTCGGTTTCCACCATCGCGGCCATTGCTCCGCCGGTCGAGCCGTCATCCTCATTGTCAACGCTCGAAGCGCCTTCGGCCTCGACGTCTGTGGGAACGGCGTCCTCGGTCGCGGTCGTTTCAGCAGCTGCTTCGGTGACCTTCTTGCGGCTGCGGCGCGGCCTTGCCTTCTTGGCCGGCGCTTCCTCGGCGGCTTCGGGCGATGCCTCGGCCTCGGCAGGTGCGGCCGGCGCAATCTCGTCGGCTACGGCAACCGGTGCTTCCGCAGGCACGATGCCGACATCCGGCTGGTCCTGGGTCGAAAGGTCGACCATCGGCGCGGTTTCGACATGCTCGACGTCTTCGTCCCGGCGATGCTCTTCGGCCTCGGCCCGAAGCAGCGCCTGACGGTCGGCGAGCGGTATCTGGTAATAATCGGGGTGGATTTCGGCGAAGGCCAGGAAGCCGTGCCGGTTGCCGCCGTAATCGACGAAGGCGGCCTGCAGCGAGGGTTCGACCCTCGTTACCTTTGCGAGATAGATATTGCCGCGGATCTGCTTCTTGTGCTGCGACTCGAAGTCAAATTCTTCTATGCGGTTTCCGCGAACGACAACGACGCGCGTCTCTTCCTCGTGAGACGCATCGATAAGCATTTTGTCTGCCATGTAAGCTGTGCTCCTCGGCGTGGCCGCGAGAGCGCATTCCCGACTGCTGTAGAAACAGAAAGAATGCGGTCCACCGTGGCCGCGCCGGATAATGAAAGTCGCGCCTGGCGCGAAGAGGAGAGCAGCAGCCAGACCGCAGCCGGAACCGTTTCGGTCCGGGGCCTGTACACTTCAGATAAAACCTGCTGCGAAACCATCAACAACCAAGCGTGATCGACAAATACGAAGACCCTTTTCGGGTCCGATGAGGTTGCTCCCTGAGAGCGTGGTGGCTGATCCACCAATGAAGTTCCGACAAAAAGCCGGAAAATCAGGATCCAGTACTGGGGTTGAAACGCATGAGACGGCGGACGATGACCGATGTGGCGCCAGGTCCAGATCTGGCTGGCAGCCCTTGCGGCGACTCTATCCCGTCAACACTTCTACCCTAAAATGCGTTGTATGTTTTCTCTGTCACAATAGCAAGGGAAAAGCCAAATGTGCCATAATATTGATGGATTTCGGAACACATAGAAGCTGGGGACAAGCGATTGCGATTCGGCAGGCGGCAAAGCGTTTCGCTCTCGGGCGTGCGCACGACATGTTCGGTCCATCGCGCTATAAATAGGATGTGGCGGTTTATTGTTTAAGAGGGCTCGGATCGCGGCGCAGTCCGCAACGCGGCGATCGACATTGGTAAGGCGGCTGATGACGGCGGTGCTTGTTGCCGGCTGTATTCTGCCTAATGTGGCGGGTTCGGCCGAGACGAGGGATCCGCTGCTTGCCTATGGCGCGCGCATCATCGGCGATGACGCCAGAACACGGATTGTCATCGATTTCGACCGCGAACCGCGGTTTTCAGTTCACTATATCGCCAATCCTGAGCGCATCGTCATCGACCTGCCGGCGACCGCCTTTGGCTTTCCGGGCAAGGATCTGGCCGCCCGCGGCCTCTTCAGAGACATCCGCTACGGCAAGATGGACGAGGAGAGCGCCCGCATCGTGTTGACAGCGGCAAGGCCGGCGAAGCTTTCCCTCGCCAAGGTGCAGGCCGATGAGGCCGGCAAGGGGCATCGGCTGGTGCTTGAGGCCGAGATGATCGACAAGCAGGCTTTTGCCGAACTGGTCAAGACGCAATCATGGGGCGACCGGGCCTGGAATGATCGGAACGCCGCGGCCCAGACGACGAGTGCCATTCCCGCACCTGCGAAAACCGCCCCCGGGGATTTCGTCATCGCCGTGGACGCCGGCCATGGCGGCATCGATACCGGCGCAATCGGCGTCGATACCAAGACCGAGGAAAAGCAGGTGACGCTCGCCTTCGCCAAGGCTCTGGCCGACCGGCTGAACAAGGAGCCGGGCATCAAAGCCTTCCTGACCCGCAATGATGATGAGTTCCTCTCGCTTTCGCAGCGCGTGCTGATTGCCCGCCAGAACCATGCCGGCCTGTTTATTTCGCTGCATGCCGACACGCTGAAGCAGAAGGATATCCGCGGCGCGACCGTCTATACGATCTCGGACAAGGCCTCCGACAAGCTCGCCGCCGATCTTGCCGAACGCGAAAACCTCTCCGACCAGATCGCCGGCAAGGAAACGGTCGCCGAGCCTCCCGAAGTCGCCGACATCCTGCTCGACCTGACGCGGCGAGAGACGCAGGCTTTCTCGATCTCGCTGGCCGAGAGCGTGCTGAATTCCTTCAAGGATCAGGTCGGTACCATCAACAATCCGCACCGCCATGCCGGCTTCCGCGTTCTGCAGGCCCCCGACGTGCCTTCGATCCTGCTCGAGCTTGGATTTCTCTCGAATGCCGAGGATGAGAAACTGCTGCTCGATGAGAGCTGGCGCGGCAAGATGGCCGATCTGCTGACCGACGCCGTGAAGCGGTATCGCAGCGGCGTCGTTGCAAATGGCGGTTGATGCGTGCAGCAGCTCAGAGTGTTACAGTCTCCCTTGCGTCTTTGAGAGACGCGCGGCCCAGCCCTATCAGGGCGCCGGCCGGTTGAGTGAGGTCGATAACCATAAAAACAAGGAGTTGAGTGTGCCGCTTGAATCAATTTCGCAGGCACGCGCTGCGGATTGGCGGCGGGCAGGGCGTTGCTTGGATGTGACAGTCGCGATGAAACGGGGCCTCAGCGGTGAATGCGGCGGGGAGGGCCCTATTTTGCTCACATTCACGCCGTTACTCCGGCTTATGTTTCACCGCCTGAAGCGCGGAATCGGCTTGTAGCGGTAGCGCTCATGGAGTAAGCCGCGCGCAACGTGCAAATTGCCTTGATCTGTGCAATCGTTGCGTCTGTGCCGATTGACGATCGAAGAGACCGGTAGCTGAAAATATGGTTAGACTTGTTGGATATTTCTTCGGAATGGCCTGCGTCCTGTTTCTGGTCGCGGCGGCGGGTATTGCCATCTATCTCGCCAATGTCGCGAAGGATCTCCCGGACTATGCCGTTCTGAACAGCTACGCGCCGCCGGTCACGACCCGCGTGCATGCCGGCAACGGCGCTCTGATGGCTGAATATGCCAAGGAAAAGCGTCTCTTCCTGCCGATCCAGGCCGTCCCCGACCGCGTCAAGGCCGCTTTTCTGTCGGCTGAAGACAAGAATTTCTACAACCATCCGGGTGTCGACCTGACCGGCCTCGGCCGCGCAATCCTCGTTAATCTGCAGAATTTCGGTTCCGGCCGCCGCCCGGTCGGCGCCTCCACGATCACCCAGCAGGTGGCCAAGAACTTCCTTTTGAGCTCGGATCAGACGATCGACCGCAAGATCAAGGAAGCAATTCTCTCCTTCCGCATCGAGCAGGCCTACAGCAAGGACAAGATTCTCGAGCTCTACCTGAACGAGATTTTTTTCGGCATGAATTCCTATGGCATCGCCGGCGCCGCGCTCACCTATTTCAACAAATCCGTTACCGAACTGACCGTTGCCGAAGCCGCCTATCTGGCATCGCTGCCGAAAGGTCCGGCCAATTATCATCCTTTCCGCCATCCCGAGGCTGCGCTCGAGCGCCGCAACTGGGTAATCGACCGTATGGTCGAGAACGGCTATGTCAGCCAGAGCGACGGCGCGGAAGCCAAGAAGCAGCCGCTCGGCGTTACCGCCCGCAGCACAGGTCCATCGCTCTTCGCTTCCGACTTTTTCGCCGAAGCCGTGCGCCGTCAGTTGATCGATCAATATGGCGAGAAGGTCCTCTACGAGGGCGGCCTTTCCGTGCGTACCTCGCTCGATCCGCAGATGCAGCTTGCTGCCCGTAAGGCGCTGCAGGATGGCCTCGTGACCTATGACGAGCGCCGCGGTTTTCATGGGCCCATCAAGCAAATCGATGCAAGCGGCGACTGGGGCAAGGCGCTTGCCGATATTCCTGCGCTCTCCGACGTGCCGGAATGGCGTCTCGCCGTCGTGCTCGCCGCATCGGATAGCAATGTCGACATCGGCTTGCAGCCGGGCAAGGACGGCAGCGGCAAGGTCGCGGCCGACCGGCAACGCGGCACGATAGACGCCAAGAACATGCAATGGGCCTACCGTTCGGCGGACGGCTCGCGCAAGACCGCAAAAACGCCGGCCGGCGTCTTGAACCCGGGCGACGTCGTCTATGTCGAGAAGCTCGGCGATCAGTCGTCGACCTCCTATCGTCTGCGCCAGCCGCCGAAAGTGCAGGGCGGCCTGGTCGCCATGGATCCGAAGACCGGCCGCGTCCTCGCCATGGTCGGCGGTTTCTCCTATGCCCAGTCCGAATTCAACCGCGCCACCCAGGCGATGCGTCAGCCGGGCTCCTCCTTCAAGCCCTTCGTCTATGCGGCGGCGATGGACAATGGTTATACGCCGGCCTCCGTCATCATGGACGCGCCGATCGAAATCGTCTCGGGCGGCCAGGTCTGGAGGCCGGAAAACTACGGCGGCGAATCCGGCGGTCCGTCGACGCTGCGTTCGGGCATCGAGCATTCGCGCAACCTGATGACGGTGCGCCTCGCCAACGATCTCGGCATGAATATCGTTGCCGAATATGCCGAACGCTTCGGCATCTACGATCACATGCTGCCGGTTCTCTCGATGTCGCTCGGCGCCGGCGATACAACGGTGCTGCGCATGGTTTCGGCCTATTCGGTGATCGCCAATGGCGGCAAGCAGATCAAGCCGACCCTGATCGACCGTATCCAGGACCGCTACGGCAAGACGATCTTCAAGCATGAAGAGCGCCTCTGCGAGGGCTGCAATGCCGGCGACTGGCAGAACCAGGAAGAGCCGAATGTCGTCGATAACCGCGAAACCGTTCTCGATCCGATGACCGCTTACCAGATCACCTCGATGATGCAGGGCGTCATTCAGCGCGGCACCGCCGCCGGCAAGATCGATCTCGGCGGCCGCGACGTCGCCGGCAAGACCGGGACCACCAACGACGAGAAGGATGCCTGGTTCGTCGGCTTCACGCCGGATCTGGTCGCCGGCCTCTATATGGGCTTCGATACGCCGGGTCCGCTCGGCCGCGGCGGCACCGGCGGCGGTCTCTCCGCCCCGATCTTCAACGAATTCATGCAGGCCGCCGTCAAGGACACGCCGGAATCGAAGTTCGTCATTCCGCCGGGCATGAACCTGATCCCGATCGACCGCAAGACCGGTATGGCCGCCGTCGACGGCGATCCGAACACCATCATCGAGGCCTTCAAGCCCGGCACCGGCCCAGCCGACAGCTTCAACGTCATCGGCATGGACAGCACCATGGCGCCGGAAGAAATCCTGAAGACCTCGCCGCAGGCCAACCAGGCCGTCCAGACCGGCACACCCGGTCTCTTCTGACCGTCGCCCTAATTTTTGAAGCCTGCTGCGGGCCTTTACATCCGCGGCGGGCGTCTCTATGTCACCAGCACTTGAAAGACCGAGACAGAGAAGCAGGAAAATGCGAGCCGAAATCGAAAACGTGGTCGATGAAACCAAGCAGGCTATCACCCTGCTGAGGAGGCATCTTTGACTGGGACCAGGCGATAAGACGACTGGACTGGTTGAACAACAAGGCAGAGGATCCGAACCTCTGGAACGACGCTTCCGAAGCGCAGAAGCTGATGCGCGAGCGCCAGCAGCTGGATGACGGCATCAACGGCGTCAAGCAGCTCGAACAGCAGCTCAACGACAACATCGAGCTGATCGAGCTTGGCGAGGAAGAGGGCGACCAGAGTGTCGTCAAGGAAGCCGAAGACACGCTGAAGGCCCTGAAGGCCGAGGCCGCGCGTCGCCAGGTGGAGGCCATGCTTTCCGGCGAGGCCGACGGCAACGACACCTATCTCGAAGTTCATTCCGGCGCCGGCGGCACCGAAAGCCAGGACTGGGCGAACATGCTGCTGCGCATGTATACCCGCTGGGCCGAACGCCAGCGCTTCAAGGTCGAGCTTCTCGAAGTTCACGACGGCGAAGAGGCGGGCATCAAGTCCGCAACCCTGCTCGTCAAGGGACACAACGCCTATGGCTGGCTGAAGACGGAATCGGGCGTTCACCGTCTGGTGCGCATCTCACCTTACGATAGCAACGCGCGTCGCCACACCTCCTTCTCGTCGATCTGGGTCTATCCCGTCGTTGACGACTCGATCCAGATCGAGATCAACGAAAGCGATTGCCGCATAGACACCTATCGTTCGTCGGGCGCCGGCGGCCAGCACGTCAACACGACGGATTCGGCCGTGCGCATCACCCATATCCCGACCGGTATCGTCGTGCAGTGCCAGCAGGAGCGTTCCCAGCACAAGAACCGGGCCAAGGCCTGGGACATGCTGCGCGCCCGCATGTATGAAGCCGAGCTGAAGAAGCGGGAGGACGCCGCCAACGCCGAAGCCGCTTCCAAGACGGATATCGGCTGGGGCCATCAGATCCGCTCCTACGTGCTGCAACCCTACCAGCTGGTCAAGGACCTGCGCACCGGCGTCGCCAGCACCGCTCCTGATGACGTGCTCGACGGCGATCTGAACGAATTCATGGAAGCGGCCCTTGCCCACCGCATCAGTGGCGCCGCCGACGCGGTCGTCGAGGATGTCGACTGACAGGTAGTTGCGAGATCGAATGAGAAGAAGGCCCCGGAGACGGGGCCTTCTTCGTTCAGGCGATGGCGCGGATGTCGCCGTGCTGAAACAGCGCTGCCGACAGATCGGCGGTCTCGTCATGAATGGCGGCGCGCTCGATATCAGGGGGATCGGTGAAGAGCTCGGCCGCAAAGGCAAAGCCTAATGCCGTGCCCTCCGGGACGAAGACATAATGCCCGAGGCCGCCGCCGAAAATCTTCAGCGCGCTGCGCGCCTGCCGCGCATGCAGCCATGCAGAACATTCTTCGGCCGGTGCCGCCCTGTCCGCGTCGCCGACCAGGATAAGGGCGGGTGCCTCGACCGTTTTCAGACTTTCCTCGCTGAAAGCGAAAATGGAGCGACCTGGCGCGCAGAGCAGCGCGGCCTTGATCCTGTCGTCACGATAGGATTGCGACATGCGGGACCATGACTGGCGAAACACATCGCTCTCGCGCAGCAACGAGGGGATATGATCGGCAAGGTCGGGAAATTCCCTTGGGCCGCGCGGCCCACCCGGTTTCAGCCTTGAGGGTTCGAACTGCGAGAACTGGGCGACGGCGCCGAGAAGCAGCATGACGCTATAGGCTCCGGCCGAAAATCCGGCCGCAAACGCACGGGCTGTATCAATCCGGCCGGCGAGATCGCCGAGCCAGTCGCGGCTGCGGTCCAGCATCAGGCTTAGATCCGGCGCTCGTTCCCAGAGACAGGCAAACCCTTCGGCTCGATAGGGCTCGATCCCGGTATTGCCGTGATGGTTGACGCCGAGCGCAACAAATCCGCGTTCGACCAGGCGCCGCGCCAGCCACTCCAGCCCCGCGGCAGATCCGCCGGTGCCGTGCGACAGCAGGACGAGGGGATAAGGCCTGTTTGCCGGCCGAATCGGCGCGTCGCGGGCGACTGCCGCCTTGCGAAACCAGCTTCGTTCCCGAATATCGCTTTCCAGCGCGTCATCGGCAGCCGGATACCACAGAGCCCAGCTGACGGGCCTCGGGCCGGCTGCGTCCCAGTCCGGTCTTTGGTCGTCGTAAAGAACGCCGTCACGAAAGCCGAGTTTCATCGTCCAAGCCTGTGCAAACAGTGCCCGCTGTTCAATTGGTCGCTTTCTCGACGGTGATGTCACCGAATTCGTCGATCAGCACCGTCCAGCCATCCGGCTCGGCCGCAGGGTCGGTCTTCAGATAGATGGTGGCGAAGAGGCCGGGTTGCTTGCTGATGCCGCTCGAATTCTCCGGGCGTATATCGGTGACGTAGGGCTTCAGATCGCTGATCTCCTGCAACTCGACGGTCGAGGCGATCGCCGGGCCGCTCTCCGTCTGGGCAATCTGCTGAAGATAGACCTTCGAGGTCCGATCCGGCTGGCGCACGGCAAAGAGCTTGTAATAGCCATGGCGCTTTCCCTGAGGGGCGGAAACATTCTCGGCGGCGGAAGGCGCCCGCTCGATATCAGGTGCGTTGCCGTCGTCCTCCCAGTAGCCGGTGCTGGTGGCAAAGATCACCGAAGCCGGCAGGATGGCGTCCTGAGCGGGAGCGGCGATTGCGGCCGAGCATCCGACGAGGAACATCGTGGTCATCAATATCCGTCGCATTGCCATCGTCTCAATCCTTGAACTGCTCGGCGAGGATTCGGTCGGACCAGGAGCGGTCGGGATCGGAGAGGATGCGCGCCGTCATATGCTCCGACTGGGCGATGCGGACATGCAGCACCGACTTGACCTCGGTATTGTCGGCCACCGCATTCACCGGCCGCTTCACCGGCTCGAGCACGTCGATATCGACGGTCACCTTGTTGGGAAGCAGAGCCCCCCGCCAGCGCCGCGGCCTGAAAGCGCTGACCGGTGTCATGGCGAGCAGCGGCGCCTCGAGCGGCAGGATCGGGCCATGGGCGGAAAGATTGTAGGCCGTCGAACCGGCTGGGGTGGCCACCATCAGCCCGTCGCAGATCAGCTCCTCCAGGCGCACGTGCCCGTCGACCACGACCCTGAGATTGGCGGCCTGATAAGACTGGCGGAACAGATAGACCTCGTTGATGGCAAGAGCCGTTGAATTGGTGCCGTCGGCATTGGCCGTTGTCATCTTCAGCGGCCGGAAGGCGTTTTCGACGGCGACGCAGATGCGCTCCTGAAGCCGTTCGGTGCTGTAATCGTTCATCAGGAAACCGACCGAGCCGCGATTCATCCCGTAGACCAGCTTGCCGGAGTTCATGGTGCTGTGCAGCGTCTGCAGCATGAACCCGTCGCCGCCGAGCGCGACGATAACGTCGGCCTTATCCTGCGGCACGTCGCCATAGATGCGAATCAGCTCTTCGCGCGCGGCGAGCGCCTCCATCGTTGGCGAGGCGATAAACGAAAGCGTCTGAAATGAACGGCCCATGCAATGCCCTTTGTGAAGCTGCTCTAGCTAAAGGATAAAAGGCCGCTGCGACAAGGCCGTTTTGCACGGCCCGGCGTTTTGGCGCCAAGCCGGACCGTCCGCAGATATCGGATTTTCCTTTACAGGATCGCAGAATCTGTTAGTTGGGCAGCTATTGCCCTTGTAGCTCAGTTGGTAGAGCACCTGATTTGTAATCAGGGGGTCGCGGGTTCGAACCCTGCCGGGGGCACCATCCCTATTCTCCGATATGCTGTCACTCGATGAACCTTGCCTGAAGGGCTGCTTCAGCGGCAGTTCAGCCGCTCTGGGGCATTGTCTCCTCATCATCAATGAGGAAGCAGCCATGAAGCTCGCACACATTATTCTCACCGTAACCATTGCCGCCGGTGCGGCTTTTGCCTCCGTCGCACCTGCTTCCGCTATGCCCGCTGAACGGCCCGCGATGACGGCACAGGGAGATGTCGTCAAAATTCGCGACAGCTGGCGAGGTGATCGTTGGCGTGATGACGGTGACTGGCGTGGCGACCGTGGCTGGCGCGATCGGCGCGATTGGCGCCGCTCCGACTGGCGCGATGATGACCGCCGCTGGCGGCGGTGGCGCGCGGAGCGGTGGCAGGAACGCCGGGAGTGGCGCCATCGCGATCGCGATCTCCCCTTCTGGCTCTACCGCGGTTGAGCGCGGTTGCGAATCGCCCGGGCCGTCAGCTCAATGCGCGACCGGTTCGTTGACGCTTGCCTCGATCCTGTCGCTCTGGCCTGCGCCGGAAGGCGACAGGATTGCAATGCTGAGAACGGAGGCGACCATAAAGGCGACGACGGCGATCATTATGCGCATGAGCGTACAATCCTCGTTCGGTTGGGGATCAACGCGCAATCGCCGGCTGCGTTCCTCGCGGCCTATTGCACCGGTCCCGGCGTCGCCGGGCCGGGTGCCATCGGCGACAGAGGATCGGGCTGGTGGACCGGGTGCGAGGTGTCCACCCAGATGATGCTGAGGATGATTCCCACAAAGGCCGCGATGAACAGGATACCGAAAATCAGCGGTCGAATGGCCATGATGGGGATCACTCCTTCTTGCTTGTGACCGGTCGCTACGATCGATCGCCGTCCGATCATAGTGCTCCAGAAGGTCATTCCAAGGCAAAAGTGGATTTCTCCTGTCTAATGCCTGTCGCCCGGAAGTGTACACCCGGTCCCGGGATAACGACATGCATAAAGAAGAGCTAGACCGCGTCGCGGCGGACGAGCGAAAGCGGCTGCCGCCTTCTTCCCTGACTTGTGGAAATGCAGTCGGCGCGCATGTGGAAGCCAAGCGACGCACTGTCATGGCTCATCAGCGTCAGGCTGAGACCGTCGATATGCAGGCGGCGAGTTTCAGTCGGGCGACATTGGCAATCCCCTTTGCCGCGGGCCATAAGCCGGCCTAGCAAGTCCAGCCTATGCCTTTAAGTAAAGCCGCGCTGCATACAGCGCGATCGCCGCCGCGTTCGAAACGTTCAGCGATTTGATCGCGCCCGGCATGTCGAGGCGGGCCAGCGCGGTCACGGTCTCGCGAGTTTTCTGCCTGAGCCCCTTGCCCTCCGAGCCGAGCACCAGTGCCACCTTATCGCCCGAAAACGTGCCTTCGAGCGGCGCCGGCCCTTCCGAATCGAGGCCGATCGTGGAGAAGCCGAGCTTGTGTAATTCGCCAAGCGCATCGGCGAGATTGGTGATCTGTATATAAGGGATCAGTTCCAGCGCGCCGGAGGCGGATTTGGCGAGCACGCCCGACTCGGTCGGGCTATGTCTCTGGGTGGTGATAACGGCCCCGGCATTGAAGGCGACCGCCGAACGCATGATCGCGCCGACATTGTGCGGATCGGTCACCTGGTCGAGCACCAGAAGGAGAGGGCTGTCCTTCAGTGCTTCGAGCCGGCGAACCGGCAGCGGCCGTGTCTCCAGCATGACCCCCTGATGGATCGCCTCGGGGCCGAGCACCTTGTCGATCTCGTGCGGCGAGACGATCTCGAAGGCAATGCCGAGCGTCTCGACGTCGATTTCAAGCCGCGCGAGTGCGTTCTGTGTCACGGAGAGCTTGATCTTCTTGCGCTCGGGATTGTCGAGTGCCGCGCGTACCGTATGCAGGCCGTAGAGATAGACCTGATCGGGCGCCAGCGCCGGCGGCTTCCAATCCTCAGGCCCACGCTTGCGCTTCTGCGGCTGTGGTGTCGGGATCTCGCCGCGTTCGCGTTTGGCGTCACGGTGCGCACGCCTGAGATTGGCGTAATGCGCATCCTTGGCGGATGGGTCTGCTGCGGCCTTGCCGCCGGATTTCTTGTCTTTGCTCATGCGGCTTTATAGCTATGGCCTTGGCTGCCGCATAGGCTTTCTTTCATATGCCGGCTTTCGGCGGCGAATGAAATTTTTCGTGATTTTTCCGTTGTCATCGTGTTGACAGACGGAAATGCTCCGGTCATATACGCGGCGCAGACGACGGGCGGCAACGCTTCGAAGTCTGACGAACTTGGTCTAACGATCCGGACGAAAACTGGAGAGATGCCCGAGTGGTTAAAGGGGACGGACTGTAAATCCGTTGGCTCAGCCTACGTTGGTTCAAATCCAACTCTCTCCACCATTCGTCATCGGATCGGACCATCCCGCGGGTATAGCTCAATGGTAGAGCAGCAGCCTTCCAAGCTGAATACGCGGGTTCGATTCCCGCTACCCGCTCCAGTTTTCCCGAAGTCCGTTGATACGACCGCTGCCGCGGCGATGCCGATGATGTTTCGGACGCCGACAATGGCGGCGATGGTCTGGCAGGTGAGGGCGCTCGACGCCCAGCGTCCAGTGCTCTTCTCCTGTTGTGCAGGCAATTTTCTCTGGGATTTCAGCGTTTTTTGAGGGGACTGCGGCGAATCGCCTTGCAGGCGGCGAATTGTCTCCCATATGCGCCTTCACGCCAAGAATGGCGTCTGCAATTAAGTCTTGCGCAATTTCGCCGAAAGCCTTAAACGGCGGCACTAAACCGGTTCGCCGGGGCCACCATTTCGTTCACAGGAAGCATTCAAATGGCAAAGAGTAAGTTTGAGCGCAACAAGCCGCACGTCAACATTGGCACGATCGGCCACGTTGACCACGGCAAGACGTCTCTGACGGCAGCGATCACGAAGTACTTCGGTGAGTTCAAGGCGTACGACCAGATCGACGCGGCTCCGGAAGAGAAGGCGCGCGGCATCACCATCTCGACGGCGCACGTCGAATATGAGACGCCGGCCCGCCACTACGCGCACGTCGACTGCCCCGGCCATGCCGACTACGTCAAGAACATGATCACCGGTGCTGCCCAGATGGACGGCGCGATCCTGGTGTGCTCGGCTGCTGACGGCCCGATGCCGCAGACGCGCGAACACATTCTGCTGGCCCGCCAGGTTGGCGTTCCGGCGATCGTGGTGTTCCTGAACAAGGTCGACCAGGTTGACGACGCCGAGCTGCTCGAACTGGTTGAGCTCGAAGTTCGCGAACTGCTGTCGTCCTACGACTTCCCGGGCGACGACATCCCGGTCGTCAAGGGTTCGGCGCTGGCCGCTCTTGAAGATAGCGACAAGAAGATCGGCGAAGACGCGATCCGCGAGCTGATGGCAGCGGTCGACTCCTACATCCCGACGCCTGAGCGTCCGATCGACCAGCCGTTCCTGATGCCGATCGAAGACGTGTTCTCGATCTCCGGCCGCGGCACTGTGGTAACCGGCCGCGTCGAGCGTGGCATTGTCAAGGTTGGCGAAGAAGTCGAGATCGTCGGCATCCGTCCGACCTCGAAGACGACGGTGACCGGCGTTGAAATGTTCCGCAAGCTGCTCGACCAGGGCCAGGCCGGCGACAACATCGGCGCGCTGGTTCGCGGTGTTAACCGTGACGGCGTCGAGCGTGGCCAGATCCTGTGCAAGCCGGGTTCGGTCAAGCCGCACAAGAAGTTCATGGCTGAAGCCTACATCCTGACGAAGGAAGAGGGCGGCCGTCATACGCCGTTCTTCACCAACTACCGTCCGCAGTTCTACTTCCGCACGACCGATGTGACCGGCATCGTCACGCTGCCGGAAGGCACGGAAATGGTCATGCCGGGCGACAACGTCACGGTTGCCGTCGAGCTGATCGTTCCGATCGCGATGGAAGAAAAGCTGCGCTTCGCCATCCGCGAAGGCGGCCGCACCGTCGGCGCCGGTATCGTCGCCTCGATCGTCGAGTAATCCTGGGATTACCTGCAATTCAGGAAAAACCCCGCTGGCGACAGCGGGGTTTTTTCGTTTTGATGCCTGATCGACGGATTAACACGTGTTGTAAAAATATCGTTAAATAGGCCCGTCACAGTATTTTGTTCATCTCACGTTCAGAAACCGGTTTGTGATTGGCGCATTTTAGTTCAGACTCCTTCTTGTAGAGAGGAGAATTCGCATGATTCCAAAGGCCACATTTGTTGCGACGATATTCGCAATGTATGTTTTCACGATGTTTTTCATCGCTGCGATCCCGCAAGAGGTTGTTCAATCGGCCGGCGTACAGGTCGATGAGGTCAGTATCGTCAAGTGACGGCCCTGCAAATCATCGCCGGATTCGGCGGTGATTGAAAGTGAATGATCGGGCGCTTGACGCATGCGGCCTGATGAGGCGGGGGTGAACTCTCGCAGGACGCTCGCTTGCTCTTCGCGCGGAAGCGTCTAACTATGCCTCCGATCTCATGACGCGGAGGATATTCCATGAAAAAGCGGATCCTGTTCACGGGTGGTTCGGGCAAGGCGGGTCGTCATGCCGTGCCATGGCTCGTTAAATCAGGTTACGAGGTGCACAACCTCGATCTCGTGCCGCTGGACAGCCCCGGTGTCACCAATCTCATCGCCGACATCACCGATAGCGGTCAGGTCTTCAACGCGCTCTCCATGCATCGCGATTTTCCCGATCTCGACGCGGGCAGGGGCGTCCAGTCCTTCGATGCGGTCGTGCATTTCGCCGCCATCCCCCGCATCCTGATCAAGCCCGACAACGAGACCTTCCGCATCAACACGATGGGCACCTACAATGTCATCGAGGCGGCGGTGAAGCTCGGTATCCGGAAGATCATCGTCGCGTCGAGCGAGACGACCTACGGCGTCTGCTTCGCCGAAGGTCATCGCGATTTTCACCAGTTCCCGCTGGAAGAGGACTACGACGTCAATCCGATGGATTCTTACGGCCTGTCCAAGGTGGTCAACGAAAAGACCGCGCGCGCCTTTGCCGAGCGTTCGGGCTTCGACATTTATGCGCTGCGCATCGGCAACGTCATCGAGCCGCACGAATATGAGAGGTTCCCGACTTATTTCGCCAATCCCGAGATGCGCAAGCGAATCGCCTGGAGTTATATCGACGCCCGCGACCTCGGCCAGATCTGCCATCTCTGCATCGAGAAGGACGGTCTCGGCTATCAGGTCTTCAATGCCGCCAATGACACGGTTTCGGCCAATACGCCGTCGAAGGAACTGGCGAAGCGATTCTACCCGAACGTGCCCTTCACCCGCGAAATCGGCGAATATGAAGGGCTGCTTTCCAACCGCAAGATTCGCGAAGTGCTGGGCTTCAAGGAAGAGCACGACTGGCGGAAATATGTGAAGGTCTGAACGCTTGCGGGCAGCACGATGGGAAAGCCCGGTCGCCTGCAAATGAGCAGAACGGCTCTGAAAATCGAAAATCGTGCTTGCCAATCCGCCGCTGCCGTCTTAAAGGGAGCGCCATGCATTTCGGCAGTGATTTGCGGGCCTTGGCCCGGGCGCTGAAGGAGAGGCATGAAGGGGTATAGCTCAGTTGGTAGAGCGGCGGTCTCCAAAACCGCAGGTCGGGGGTTCGAGCCCCTCTGCCCCTGCCATCTTCCCTGATACGGACAGCGCGGCCATGCTCGCGGCATTCCGGCCGGGGTTGAGCGGTGGTAACTTATTTCGTTAAACTTCGGTTTCCCTCTTGTGTATTCGGAAATCGGTGTTTATTTAGGGTTCAACAGACACGCGGTGCGTGGGGCTGATAGTTTCAGCTTTACGCGCCGTAATTGCGTGGGCAGTCGATGGCATCCAAATCCAATCCATTCGCGTTTCTGCAGCAGGTTCGCTCCGAGACGTCCAAGGTCACATGGCCGTCGCGCCGCGAGACGATGATCTCGACGGTCATGGTGCTGGTGATGGTGGTTTTCGCCGCGCTGTTTTTCTTTGCCGCTGACCAGCTGATCGGCTGGGTTCTGAGCTTCGTGCTCAATACCGGCAACTGATACGGGTGGAGATGAAAATGGCGGCACGTTGGTACATCGTCCACGCGTATTCCAATTTTGAAAAGAAGGTGGCTGAGGACATCGAGAACAAGGCTCGCCAGAAGGGGCTTGAGCACCTGTTCGAAAAGATCCTCGTGCCGACCGAAAAGGTGGTGGAAGTGCGTCGCGGCCGCAAGGTCGACAGTGAGCGCAAGTTCTTCCCGGGTTATGTCCTTGTCCGCGCCAATCTGACGGATGAAGCCTATCACCTGATCAAGAATACGCCGAAGGTCACCGGCTTCCTCGGCTCCGACAATAAGCCCGTTCCGATTCCGGATTATGAAGCCGAGCGCATTCTCGGCCAGGTCCAGGAAGGTGTTGAGCGGCCGAAGGCGTCGATCACCTTCGAGATCGGCGAACAGGTTCGCGTTTCCGACGGCCCGTTCGCTTCGTTCAACGGCACGGTTCAGGATGTGGACGAAGAACGTTCGCGCCTGAAGGTTGAGGTGTCGATCTTCGGCCGCGCGACGCCGGTCGAACTGGAATACGCTCAGGTCGAGAAGGTCTGATTGCAAGAGATTGGAAGCTGGCCCTTGCGGCCTGTTTCCCGCGGACCTCGTCCGCACCCGCGTGGAAGGTGAGGGGTCTTAGCCGGACCCTAATGATCCGCACCACGCAACCGCAGCCGCCGGAGAGATCCGGCATCACGGGCCGGGCGACCGGTCGTTCATGAAAGGCAGAGAGATATGGCTAAGAAAGTTGCAGGCCAGCTCAAGCTTCAGGTCAAGGCAGGATCGGCAAACCCGTCCCCGCCGATTGGTCCGGCGCTTGGTCAGCGTGGCATTAACATCATGGAATTCTGCAAGGCGTTCAATGCCGCCACGCAGGAAATGGAAAAGGGTATGCCGATTCCGGTCGTCATCACCTATTACCAGGACAAGTCCTTCACCTTCGCGATGAAGCAGCCTCCGGTCAGCTACTGGCTGAAGAAGGAAGCGAAGATCACGTCCGGTTCCAAGACGCCCGGCAAGGGCGCAAAGGCCGGTACCCTCACCAAGGCTCAGATCAAGACGATCGCCGAAGCCAAGATGAAGGACCTGAACGCAGCGGATATCGAAGGTGCAATGGCGATGATCGAGGGCTCTGCCCGCGCCATGGGCCTGGAAGTGGTGGGTTAAGATCATGGCTGGCAAGCGCACTCGCAAGATCAACGAAGGTGTTGATCCCACCAAGCTCTACGCTCTGACCCAGGCCATCGGCATGGTCAAGGAACGGGCTGTCGCCAAGTTCGACGAAACCATCGAAGTCTCGATGAACCTCGGTGTTGACCCGCGCCATGCCGACCAGATGGTTCGCGGCGTCGTCAACCTGCCGAACGGCACGGGCCGCACGGTTCGCGTCGCCGTCTTCGCTCGTGGCGCCAAGGCTGACGAAGCCAAGGCTGCCGGTGCCGATGTCGTCGGCGCCGAAGACCTCGTCGAGATCGTCCAGGGCGGCAAGATCGAATTCGATCGCTGTATCGCCACCCCCGACATGATGCCGCTCGTCGGCCGTCTCGGTAAGGTTCTCGGCCCGCGCGGCATGATGCCGAACCCGAAGGTCGGCACCGTCACCATGGATGTCGCCGGAGCCGTCAAGGCTTCCAAGGGCGGCGCTGTCGAGTTCCGCGTCGAGAAGGCTGGTATCGTCCATGCCGGCATCGGCAAGGCCTCTTTCGACGCCAAGGCTCTGGAAGAAAACATCCGCGCCTTCGCCGACGCCGTCATCAAGGCGAAGCCGGCCGGCGCCAAGGGCAACTACGTCAAACGCGTGGCGATTTCCTCGACCATGGGCCCGGGCGTCAAGATCGAAGTCGGCTCGGTCACCGCACCGACTGCATAAGTTGATTGCCGGACCTCGGTCCGGTCACTGAATTTCCGGCCTCGCAAGGGGCCGGAATATTCCGGAGAAATCCGGAATCCTGTCCGAGATTGCAGGTGGTTTTCCCTTAATCACGTTGCCTGCATGAGACGGGTAAGACCCGAATTCATGAAGTTCGCTTCTAGAAACTCGGTTCGAGCCTTGGATGCCTTGTGCCTTCTTAGCCTTGATTGGCGCGGAAGCGCGGGGGGACAGGATCCTCAAGCGTCGCTTGGGATCTCGCATGATCCCGGGAGGCAAAAGGCAACCCGGCGGGCCCGTTTTCGGTCCCGCCAACTGGAGATAGGCAGTGGAAAGAGCGGAAAAACGCGAATTCGTCACGGAACTGAACGAAGTCTTTAAGGCTTCGGGCTCGGTTGTCGTGGCCCACTATGCTGGTGCCACAGTCGCGCAGATGAACGATTTTCGTTCGAAGATGCGTGCAGCTGGCGGTACCGTCAAAGTCGCGAAGAACCGCCTGGCCAAAATTGCCCTTCAGGGTACGGAAGCGGAAGGGATGTCGAATCTCTTCAAGGGTCAGACGCTGATTGCATACAGCACCGATCCGATCACCGCTCCGAAGGTCGTCATGGATTTCGCCAAGACCAACGACAAGATCGTTGTCCTGGGCGGCGCCATGGGAACAACCACGCTCAACGCCGATGCAGTCAAGTCGCTTGCGACCCTGCCTTCGCTCGATGAGCTGCGTGCGAAGCTGCTGGGCATGATCCAGACACCGGCTACCCGCATCGCTGGGGTTGTTGCAGCACCGGCAAGCCAGCTTGCCCGCGTGTTTGCGGCCTACGCCAAGAAGGACGAAGCCGCTTAAGGCGGTTTTTCGCTGTTTATAAACAACCGGTTCGAACCGAACAAAAGGAACTAGTAAAATGGCTGATCTCGCAAAGATCGTTGACGACCTCTCCTCGCTGACCGTTCTGGAAGCTGCAGAACTGTCGAAGCTTCTCGAAGAAAAGTGGGGCGTATCCGCTGCTGCTCCGGTAGCTGTTGCTGCCGCTGCTGGCGGTGCTGGCGCTGCTGCTCCGGTCGAAGAAGAAAAGACCGAGTTCGACGTCATCCTCACGGATGCCGGCGCCAACAAGATCAACGTCATCAAGGAAGTCCGCGCCATCACCGGTCTCGGCCTCAAGGAAGCCAAGGACCTCGTCGAAGGCGCTCCGAAGGCTGTCAAGGAAGGCGTTTCCAAGGCTGAAGCCGCTGACATCAAGAAGAAGCTCGAAGACGCCGGCGCCAAGGCCGACGTCAAGTAAGCTTGTACTGCTTTTGGGAGGTGGCCTTTGCTGCCTCCCATTTGCCGTTTTTCTGAACGAATTACCCAAAAGCCGCGTCAAAACGGCTTTTGGGTAATGGGTTCTTCAAAAGGATAGTCTCGCACCGAGGGCAGCACAGCAATCCGAGCTGGGCGTTTTCGGGAGTCGGACGAGATTGAACTACCCATTGATTGACGGGGTCGACTGGCCATCGGTTCCCGTCCGTTGCAGGCCCGGGTGCAAGATTTTGAAGGAGCGACGATGGCTCAGACCCTTTCGTTCAACGGTCGCAGGCGCGTACGCAAGTTTTTTGGTAAGATCCCCGAAGTCGCAGAAATGCCGAACCTCATTGAGGTTCAGAAGGCGTCCTACGACCAGTTTCTGATGGTGGAAGAGCCGAAGGGCGGCCGGCCCGACGAGGGTCTTCAGGCCGTCTTCAAGTCGGTTTTCCCGATCACTGATTTCTCCGGCGCCTCGATGCTGGAATTCGTATCCTACGAGTTCGAGCCGCCGAAGTTCGACGTCGACGAATGCCGCCAGCGCGACCTGACCTATGCCGCGCCGCTGAAGGTGACGCTGCGCCTCATCGTGTTCGATATCGACGAGGATACCGGCGCGAAGTCGATCAAGGACATTAAGGAACAGTCCGTCTACATGGGCGATATGCCGCTCATGACCAACAACGGCACGTTCATCGTTAATGGCACCGAGCGCGTCATCGTCTCCCAGATGCACCGTTCGCCGGGCGTCTTCTTCGACCATGACAAGGGCAAGAGCCATTCTTCCGGCAAGCTGCTCTTTGCTGCCCGCGTTATTCCCTATCGCGGCTCCTGGCTCGATATCGAATTTGACGCCAAGGACATCGTCTACGCCCGTATCGACCGCCGCCGCAAGATTCCGGTGACCTCGCTGCTGATGGCGCTCGGCATGGACGGCGAAGAAATCCTCGACACCTTCTACACGAAGTCGCTTTACAAGCGCGACGGCGAAGGCTGGCGCATTCCCTTCAAGCCGGAAACGCTGAAGGGCGCCAAGGCGATCACCGAGATGGTCGACGCCGATACCGGCGAAGTCGTCGTCGAAGCCGGCAAGAAGCTGACCCCGCGCCTGTTGCGCCAGCTGTCGGACAAGGGCCTGAAGGCGCTGAAGGCCGGCGACGACGACCTCTACGGCAATTACCTCGCCGAGGACATCGTCAACTACTCCACAGGTGAAATCTATCTCGAAGCCGGCGACGAGATCGATGAGAAGACGCTCGGCGTCATCCTGGCGAACGGTTTCGACGAGATCCCGGTTCTCGGCATCGACCACATCAATGTCGGCGCCTATATCCGCAACACGCTGTCGGCCGACAAGAACGAGAACCGTCAGGACGCTCTGTTCGACATCTACCGCGTCATGCGTCCGGGTGAACCGCCGACCATGGAATCGGCCGAAGCCATGTTCAACTCGCTGTTCTTCGATGCGGAGCGTTACGACCTCTCCGCCGTCGGCCGCGTCAAGATGAACATGCGTCTCGACCTGACCGTCGAAGACACCGTCCGCATCCTGCGCAAGGACGACATCCTGGCCGTGGTCAAGATGCTCGTCGAACTGCGCGACGGCAAGGGCGAGATCGACGACATCGACAACCTCGGCAACCGCCGCGTCCGCTCGGTCGGCGAGCTGATGGAGAACCAGTACCGTCTCGGCCTGCTGCGCATGGAGCGCGCGATCAAGGAACGCATGTCCTCGATCGAGATCGATACGGTCATGCCGCAGGATCTGATCAACGCCAAGCCGGCTGCCGCAGCTGTGCGCGAATTCTTCGGTTCCTCGCAGCTCTCGCAGTTCATGGACCAGGTCAATCCGCTCTCGGAAATCACCCACAAGCGCCGTCTTTCGGCTCTTGGCCCGGGTGGTCTGACCCGCGAGCGCGCCGGCTTCGAAGTCCGCGACGTGCATCCGACCCACTACGGCCGCATCTGCCCGATCGAAACGCCGGAAGGCCCGAACATCGGTCTGATCAACTCGCTTGCAACCTTTGCCCGCGTCAACAAGTACGGCTTCATCGAAAGCCCGTACCGCCGCATCGTCGACGGCAAGGTGACGAATGACGTGCTCTACCTCTCCGCCATGGAAGAGGCGAAGTACTATGTCGCCCAGGCCAACGCCGAAATGAACCCGGACGGCTCCTTCGTCGACGAATTCGTCGTCTGCCGTCACGCCGGCGAAGTTATGCTCGCCCCGCGCGACAGCATGAACCTGATGGACGTTTCGCCGAAGCAGGTCGTTTCGGTTGCTGCGGCACTCATCCCGTTCCTGGAAAACGACGACGCCAACCGCGCCCTCATGGGCTCGAACATGCAGCGTCAGGCCGTGCCGCTGCTGCGCGCCGAAGCCCCGTTCGTCGGCACCGGCATGGAGCCGGTCGTCGCCCGTGACTCCGGCGCCGCCATCGGCGCGCGCCGCGGCGGCGTGGTCGACCAGGTCGACGCGACGCGTATCGTTATCCGCGCCACGGAAGACCTCGAAGCCGGCAAATCCGGCGTCGATATCTACCGCCTGCAGAAGTTCCAGCGTTCGAACCAGAACACCTGCGTCAACCAGCGTCCGCTGGTCACCGTCGGTGACGTCGTCAACCGCGGCGACATTCTCGCCGACGGCCCGTCGACTGATCTCGGCGACCTGGCGCTCGGCCGCAACGCGCTCGTCGCGTTCATGCCCTGGAACGGCTACAACTACGAAGACTCGATCCTGCTCTCCGAGCGCATCGTTGCCGACGACGTGTTCACCTCCATCCACATCGAGGAATTCGAAGTGATGGCGCGCGACACCAAGCTCGGTCCTGAGGAAATCACCCGCGACATTCCGAACGTTTCGGAAGAAGCGCTGAAGAACCTCGACGAAGCCGGTATCGTCTATATCGGCGCCGAAGTTCAGCCGGGCGATATCCTCGTCGGCAAGATCACGCCGAAGGGCGAAAGCCCGATGACGCCGGAAGAAAAGCTGCTGCGCGCCATCTTCGGCGAAAAGGCCTCCGACGTGCGCGACACCTCCATGCGCATGCCGCCCGGAACCTACGGCACGATCGTCGAAGTTCGCGTCTTCAACCGCCATGGCGTCGAGAAGGACGAGCGCGCGATGGCGATCGAGCGCGAAGAGATCGAGCGTCTTGCCAAGGACCGCGACGACGAGCAGGCGATCCTCGACCGTAACGTCTACGGCCGTCTGATCGACATGCTGCGCGGCCAGGTCTCGATTGCCGGCCCGAAGGGCTTCAAGAAGGGCACCGAGCTTTCGAACGCCGTCGTCTCCGAATATCCCCGCTCGCAGTGGTGGATGTTCGCGGTCGAGGACGAGAAGGTTCAGAGCGAGCTCGAAGCACTCCGCGGCCAGTACGACGAATCCAAGTCGCGCCTTGAGCAGCGCTTCATGGACAAGGTCGAGAAGGTCCAGCGCGGCGATGAAATGCCTCCTGGCGTCATGAAGATGGTCAAGGTCTTCGTCGCCGTGAAGCGTAAGATCCAGCCGGGCGACAAGATGGCCGGCCGTCACGGGAACAAGGGCGTGGTCTCACGCATTGTGCCTGTCGAGGATATGCCGTTCCTTGAAGACGGCACGCATGTCGACGTCGTTCTGAACCCGCTCGGCGTTCCTTCGCGCATGAACGTCGGCCAGATCCTGGAAACGCATCTCGGCTGGGCTTGTGCCGGCATGGGTCGCCAGATCGGCGAATTGATCGAAGCCTACAAGGCGAACGGCAACATCGAGCCGCTGCGCAAGACCATCGGCGATGTCGTCGGTGCCGGCCCGAAGGCCGAGCAGGTGCACGAATTCGACGATGACTCGGTTCTGCGTCTCGCCGACCAGTGGAAGCGCGGCGTTTCGATTGCAACGCCTGTCTTCGACGGTGCCAACGAAGGCGACGTCAACGACATGCTGCGTCTGGCGGGTCTCAAGGACACCGGCCAGTCGACGCTCTATGACGGCCGTACCGGCGAGCAGTTCGACCGTCAGGTCACGGTGGGCTACATCTATATGCTGAAGCTCAACCACCTGGTCGACGACAAGATCCATGCCCGCTCGATCGGTCCTTACTCGCTCGTCACCCAGCAGC
Organism: Rhizobium sp. H4; assembly: GCF_003013335.1. Classification (NCBI taxonomy): domain Bacteria; kingdom Pseudomonadati; phylum Pseudomonadota; class Alphaproteobacteria; order Hyphomicrobiales; family Rhizobiaceae; genus Rhizobium; species Rhizobium sp. H4. The sequence goes on along the minus strand of NZ_PSOW01000001.1, from coordinate 48,984 downwards.
CGTTGGGCGGCAAGGCGCAGTTCGGCGGTCAGCGCTTCGGCGAAATGGAAGTCTGGGCGCTCGAAGCTTACGGCGCGGCCTACACGCTGCAGGAAATGCTGACGGTGAAGTCGGACGACGTCGCCGGCCGCACCAAGGTCTACGAAGCCATCGTCCGCGGAGACGACACGTTCGAAGCCGGTATTCCGGAAAGCTTCAACGTTCTCGTCAAGGAAATGCGCTCGCTGGGCCTCAGCGTCGAGCTTGAGAACACTAAGCTTGATGAGGCGCAGGCAAACCAGCTGCCCGACGCGGCCGAGTAAGCATTGATAGGGCGTGCGCTGCCATGCGGCGCACGCCGGTCCCGCCGGACGCCGCATCCATGTCGGCCCGGAAGGGAAGTTTCGCCGCATCTTGCGGTTATTCTCGTTTAAGCGAGGGAGGCGGCTCCCGGGAAATTGCCGCTGACCATCGCATTTTGAGGGCGCTTTAGCCCATGAAGGAGACAGGCATGAACCAAGAGGTCATGAATCTTTTCAATCCGCAGGTGCCTGCACAGAATTTCGATTCCATTCGGATTTCGATCGCGTCTCCGGAGAAGATCCTCTCCTGGTCCTACGGTGAGATCAAGAAGCCGGAAACCATCAACTACCGCACGTTCAAGCCGGAACGCGACGGTCTGTTCTGCGCGCGCATCTTCGGGCCGATCAAGGACTACGAATGCCTGTGCGGCAAGTACAAGCGCATGAAGTACAAGGGCATCATCTGCGAAAAGTGCGGCGTCGAAGTCACGCTGTCGCGCGTTCGCCGTGAGCGCATGGGCCATATCGAGCTCGCCGCTCCCGTCGCCCACATCTGGTTCCTGAAGTCGCTGCCGTCACGCATTTCGACCCTCCTCGACATGACGCTGAAGGATGTCGAGCGCGTCCTCTATTTCGAAAACTACATCGTCACCGAGCCGGGCCTGACGGCGCTGAAGGAGCACCAGCTTCTTTCGGAAGAAGAATACATGCTCGCCGTCGACGAATACGGCGAAGACCAGTTCACCGCGATGATCGGCGCCGAGGCGATCTACGAAATGCTGGCCTCGATGAACCTCGAGAAGATCGCCGGCGACCTGCGCTCCGAGCTTGCCGACACGACGTCGGATCTCAAGCAGAAGAAGCTGATGAAGCGCCTGAAGATCGTCGAGAACTTCATGGAGTCGGGCAACCGTCCGGAATGGATGATCATGAAGGTCGTCCCGGTCATTCCGCCGGATCTGCGTCCGCTCGTTCCGCTCGACGGCGGCCGTTTCGCGACATCGGATCTGAACGATCTCTACCGCCGCGTCATCAACCGTAACAACCGCCTGAAGCGCCTGATCGAGCTTCGCGCGCCGGGCATCATCATCCGCAACGAAAAGCGCATGCTGCAGGAATCGGTTGACGCGCTGTTCGACAACGGCCGCCGCGGCCGCGTCATCACCGGCGCCAACAAGCGTCCGCTGAAGTCGCTGTCCGACATGCTGAAGGGCAAGCAGGGCCGCTTCCGCCAGAACCTGCTCGGCAAGCGCGTCGACTATTCCGGCCGTTCGGTCATCGTCACCGGTCCGGAACTGAAGCTGCACCAGTGCGGCCTGCCGAAGAAGATGGCGCTCGAACTGTTCAAGCCCTTCATCTACGCCCGCCTCGACGCCAAGGGTTACTCCTCGACCGTCAAGCAGGCGAAGAAGCTGGTCGAGAAGGAAAAGCCCGAAGTCTGGGATATCCTCGACGAGGTCATCCGCGAGCATCCGGTTCTCCTGAACCGCGCGCCGACGCTGCACCGCCTGGGCATCCAGGCCTTCGAACCCACCCTGGTCGAAGGCAAGGCGATCCAGTTGCACCCGCTCGTCTGCACGGCCTTCAACGCCGACTTCGACGGTGACCAGATGGCCGTTCACGTGCCGCTGTCGCTCGAAGCCCAGCTCGAAGCCCGCGTGCTGATGATGTCGACCAACAACATCCTGCATCCGGCCAACGGCGCGCCGATCATCGTTCCCTCGCAGGACATGGTTCTCGGCCTCTATTATCTGTCGATCCTCAATCAGAACGAGCCAGGCGAAGGCATGGCCTTCTCTGATCTCGGCGAACTCCATCACGCCCTCGAGAGCAAGGTCGTGACGCTGCACACCAAGATCCGCGGCCGCTTCAAGTCGGTCGACGAGGATGGCAAGCCCTACTCGAAGATCTATGAGACGACGCCTGGCCGTCTGCTCATCGGCGAACTGCTGCCGAAGAACGGCAAGGTGCCCTTCGACATCTGCAACCAGGAAATGACCAAGAAGAACATCTCCAAGATGATCGACACGGTCTACCGCCATTGCGGCCAGAAGGACACGGTCATCTTCTGCGACCGCATCATGCAGCTCGGCTTCTCCCATGCCTGCCGCGCCGGCATTTCGTTCGGCAAGGACGACATGGTCATTCCGGATGCCAAGGCGAAGATCGTTGCCGACACCGAAAGCCTGGTGAAGGAATACGAGCAGCAGTACAATGACGGTCTGATCACCCAGGGCGAGAAGTACAACAAGGTTGTCGACGCCTGGGGCAAGGCCACCGAAAAGGTCGCCGAAGAGATGATGGCCCGCATTAAGGCGGTCGAATTCGATGAGAACACCGGCCGTCAGAAGCCGATGAACTCGATCTACATGATGAGCCATTCCGGCGCCCGCGGTTCTCCGAACCAGATGCGCCAGCTGGGCGGCATGCGTGGCCTGATGGCCAAGCCGTCGGGCGAAATCATCGAGACGCCGATCATCTCGAACTTCAAGGAAGGCCTGACTGTCAACGAGTACTTCAACTCGACGCACGGCGCCCGCAAGGGTCTGGCAGACACGGCGCTGAAGACCGCCAACTCCGGTTACCTGACCCGTCGTCTCGTCGACGTCGCGCAGGATTGCATCGTCACGCATGTCGATTGCGGAACCGAAACCGGTCTGACGATGACGGCGATCGTCGACGCCGGCCAGGTCGTCGCCTCGCTCGGCGCCCGTATCCTCGGCCGCACGGCGCTCGACGACATCGATCATCCGGTCACCGGCGAGCGTATCGTCGATGCCGGTAAGATGATCCTCGAGCCCGATGTCATCGAAATCGAGAAGGCCGGTATCCAGTCGATCCGCATCCGCTCGGCGCTGACCTGCGAAATCCAGACGGGTGTCTGCTCGGTCTGCTACGGCCGCGACCTCGCGCGCGGCACGCCTGTCAACATGGGCGAAGCCGTCGGCGTCATCGCCGCTCAGTCGATCGGCGAGCCGGGAACCCAGCTCACCATGCGTACCTTCCACCTTGGCGGTACGGCGACCGTGGTCGACCAGTCGTTCCTGGAAGCCTCTTACGAAGGTACGGTGCAGATCAAGAACCGCAACGTCCTGCGCAACTCCGAAGGCAGCCTCGTTGCCATGGGCCGCAACATGACCGTCCAGATCCTGGACGAGCGTGGTGTCGAGCGCTCCTCGCAGCGTGTCGCCTACGGTTCGAAGCTGCATGTCGACGAAGGCGACAAGGTCAAGCGCGGCCAGCGTCTGGCGGAGTGGGACCCCTATACCCGCCCGATGATGACGGAAGTGGCCGGTACGGTTCAGTTCGAGGATCTCGTCGACGGTCTCTCCGTTCTCGAAGCGACCGACGAATCCACCGGCATCACCAAGCGCCAGGTCATCGACTGGCGTTCGACCCCGCGCGGTTCGGACCTCAAGCCGGCGATCGTCATCAAGGACGCCAGCGGCAATGTCGCCAAGCTGTCGCGTGGCGGTGACGCTCGCTTCCTGCTCTCGGTCGACGCCATTCTGTCGGTCGAGCCGGGCACGAAGGTCTCCCAGGGTGACGTTCTCGCCCGTTCGCCGCTCGAAAGCGCCAAGACCAAGGACATCACCGGTGGTCTGCCGCGTGTTGCCGAACTGTTCGAAGCGCGCCGTCCGAAGGATCACGCCATCATCGCTGAGATCGATGGTACGATCCGCCTCGGCCGCGACTACAAGAACAAGCGTCGCGTCATCATCGAGCCGGCGGAAGACGGTGTCGAGCCTGTCGAATACCTGATCCCGAAGGGCAAGCCCTTCCACCTTCAGGACGGCGACTATATCGAAAAGGGTGACTACATCCTCGACGGTAACCCGGCTCCGCACGACATCCTGGCGATCAAGGGCGTGGAGGCACTTGCTTCCTACCTCGTCAACGAAATCCAGGAAGTCTATCGTCTGCAGGGCGTTGTCATCAACGACAAGCACATCGAGGTGATCGTCCGTCAGATGCTGCAGAAGGTGGAAATCACCGACGCCGGCGACTCGACCTATATCGTCGGCGACAACGTCGACCGGATCGAGCTCGAGGACGTCAACGACCACCTGATCGAGCAGGGCAAGAAGCCCGCCCACGGCGACCCGGTTCTGCTCGGCATCACCAAGGCGTCGCTGCAGACCCCGTCCTTCATCTCGGCCGCATCTTTCCAGGAAACGACCAAGGTGCTGACGGAAGCGGCAATCGCCGGCAAGACCGACGGCCTGCAGGGTCTGAAGGAAAACGTCATCGTCGGCCGGCTCATCCCGGCAGGTACCGGCGGCACCATGACCCAGATCCGCCGTATCGCCACCTCGCGCGACGAGCTGATCCTCGAAGAACGTCGCAAGGGCACCGGTGCAGCCGTTGCCACTCCGATGCTGCAGGACATGGCTGAAAAGGCCCCGGCCGCGGAATAACCGCGGCTGAAGTCCCGGAATTCAAGATACGAATTGAAAAACCGCCCGGAGCGATCCGGGCGGTTTCTCATTTTTCTGTGCTCTGGTCGATCTGGGGGGAGGGGGAACTACGTGTCTGGCCGGCCCTGCAGGTGGGCGCTGTGCTCGCCCCTGCGGTTTCGCCGCCGGCCGCTCCGGTCAGTTGAACCGGATGATCGCGACCTCGCCGTCGACCGCGCCCTGATAGGCCGAGGCATGCGGCTCTTCGGCCGGAACTTCGGTCAGCATGCCGATCTGGTCGAGATCGGCCTCGATGAAACCTTCCTCGGCAAGGGCATTCAAGGCTTCGCGCACGGCTGTATCGTCGTCGGGCGCCTTCAGCATGATATGCAGGTCGATGCCTTCGCTGGAGTCGGACTCATAGCCTTTGCCGATGATGATGAAGATCATCGGCCCGTCGAAATTGTTGTCGTTATCCGGTGTCGTAATCATCGCCTGTCCTTCGGCTTAGTGTCGATTCGATCGCTCGAATCCTGCTATGAGGGCTTAACGCCGCAATTGCTGATTCCTTAACTGCTTTTGCTGCCATGCCCAAGTTTTTATCTTGGCGCATGGCCGGGAATTCGTCTAGGAGGACGAAAACAGGGCGTCTGGCCCGCATATCAAGGCGATGCGGCGAGTTTATTTCTTAACCGGCCTTGACGGGAGGGGTGGAAACCAGTAGTACCCCGCCCATCAGATCCCATGTGAGGCTTGGCTGTTCGGGGCGACGCGCCCTGAAGTTCACCTCAAACAAGGTTCTAAACGCACGTTGAAGTCATGATGCTGCACGCATGACGCATAATTTCATGCGTCCTCTGCTCCTTGTGGTCCATCTGCGGAAGCGGATCGGGCCATATTTTGCGCATTGAACCGAAAGCATGCGTCATTGCCGGAGACGGCGCGAGTTCAAGCCCGCAAGGGTACCGAGATAAACGTAAGGGATGGTTGAATGCCTACCGTAAACCAGCTGATCCGCAAGCCTCGCCAGGCGAACGTAAAGCGTAATAAGGTTCCCGCTCTCCAGGAGAACCCGCAGAAGCGCGGCGTTTGCACGCGCGTCTACACGACGACGCCGAAGAAGCCGAACTCGGCTCTGCGTAAGGTCGCCAAGATCCGCCTGACCAACGGCTTCGAAGTCATTGGTTACATCCCCGGTGAAGGCCACAACCTTCAGGAACACTCCGTCGTGATGATCCGCGGCGGCCGCGTCAAGGACCTTCCGGGTGTCCGTTACCACATCATCCGCGGCGTTCTCGATACCCAGGGTGTCAAGAACCGCAAGCAGCGCCGCTCCAAGTACGGCGCGAAGCGTCCGAAGTAATTCGGTTTTGAATAGTCCGGCGCTGCGCGAGGTCCTCCGCGTGATGAAGCGCCTTAACGGTTGAAGAGACGAAAAGTATGTCCAGACGTCATAAAGCAGAAAAGCGCGAGATCAATCCGGATCCGAAGTTCGGCGATCTCGTTGTCACCAAGTTCATGAATGCCATCATGCTCGATGGTAAGAAGTCCGTTGCTGAAAACATCGTCTACGGTGCGTTCGACGCCGTTCAGGGTAAGTCCAAGCAGGAGCCGCTTTCGGTTTTCCATTCTGCGCTCGACAACATTGCCCCGCACGTTGAGGTCCGCTCGCGCCGCGTCGGTGGTGCGACCTATCAGGTTCCGGTCGACGTTCGTCCGGAGCGCCGCCAGGCCCTCGCCATTCGCTGGCTGATCGCCGCTGCCCGCAAGCGCAACGAAACGACCATGATCGATCGTCTTTCCGGCGAACTGCTCGATGCGTCCAACAACCGCGGCTCCGCCGTCAAGAAGCGCGAAGACACGCACAAGATGGCTGACGCCAACCGCGCGTTCTCGCACTATCGCTGGTAATTCCGAACGGTATCGAAAGGCAGTCCACAATGGCTCGCGAATATAAGATCGAAGACTACCGTAATTTCGGTATCATGGCGCATATCGACGCCGGCAAGACCACGACTACCGAGCGTATCCTTTATTACACCGGCAAGTCGCACAAGATCGGCGAAGTCCACGACGGCGCAGCCACCATGGACTGGATGGAGCAGGAGCAGGAGCGTGGCATCACGATCACGTCCGCTGCCACCACGACCTTCTGGAAGGGCCGTGACGGCAAGATGCGCCGCTTCAACATCATCGACACTCCCGGCCACGTCGACTTCACCATCGAAGTCGAACGTTCGTTGCGCGTTCTCGACGGTGCGATTGCTCTTCTCGATGCCAACGCCGGCGTAGAGCCGCAGACGGAAACCGTCTGGCGTCAGGCTGAGAAGTACAATGTTCCGCGCATGATCTTCTGCAACAAGATGGACAAGACCGGTGCGGACTTCTACCGTTCGGTCGAGATGATCAAGACCCGTCTGGGTGCGATCGCTGTCGTCATGCAGCTGCCGATCGGCGCTGAAAGCGATTTCAAGGGCGTTATCGACCTGGTCGAGATGAACGCTCTGATCTGGCGCGACGAATCTCTCGGCGCCCAGTGGGACGTCGTCGAAATTCCGGAAGACATGAAGGCCAAGGCAGAAGAATATCGCGAAAAGCTGATCGAGACGGTTGTCGAGATCGACGAAGCGGCGATGGAAGCCTACCTCGAAGGCAACATGCCCGACAACGACAAGATCCGCGAACTCGTTCGTCGCGGCACGATCGACGTGAAGTTCCATCCGATGTTCTGCGGCACCGCTTTCAAGAACAAGGGCGTGCAGCCACTGCTCGACGCCGTTGTCGATTACCTGCCGTCGCCGCTCGACATTCCGGCGATCAAGGGCATCGACTTCAAGACGGAAGCTGAAATCGAGCGGCATGCAGACGACGCCGAGCCGCTTTCCATGCTCGCATTCAAGATCATGAACGACCCCTTCGTCGGTTCGCTCACCTTCGCCCGTATCTACTCCGGCAAGCTCGAAAAGGGTTCGTCGGTCATGAACACGGTCAAGGACAAGCGCGAGCGTGTCGGCCGCATGCTGCAGATGCACTCCAACTCGCGTGAAGACATCGAAGAAGCCTTTGCCGGCGACATCGTTGCTCTCGCCGGCCTCAAGGAAACCACCACTGGCGATACGCTCTGCGACCCGCTGAAGCCGGTTATCCTCGAGCGCATGGAATTCCCGGAGCCGGTCATCCAGATCGCTATCGAGCCGAAGTCCAAGGGCGACCAGGAAAAGATGGGCCTCGCGCTCAACCGCCTGGCTGCCGAAGATCCGTCCTTCCGCGTGAAGACGGATCAGGAATCCGGCCAGACGATCATTGCCGGCATGGGCGAACTGCACCTCGACATCATCGTCGACCGCATGCGCCGCGAGTTCAAGGTTGAAGCAAACGTCGGCGCGCCGCAGGTTGCTTACCGCGAAACCATCACGCGCCAGCACGAAGAAGACTACACGCACAAGAAGCAGTCCGGTGGTACCGGCCAGTTCGCGCGCGTCAAGATTGTCTTCGAACCGAACCCTGAAGGCGATGACTTCAAGTTCGAATCCAAGATCGTCGGTGGTGCTGTTCCGAAGGAATACATCCCGGGCGTTCAGAAGGGTATCGAGAGCGTTCTGTCTTCGGGTCCGCTCGCTGGCTTCCCGATGCTCGGCGTCAAGGCGACCCTCATCGACGGCGCCTTCCACGACGTTGACTCCTCGGTTCTGGCGTTCGAAATCGCTTCCCGCGCCTGCTTCCGTGAAGCTGCGAAGAAGGCCGGCGCTCAGCTGCTCGAGCCGATGATGAAGGTCGAAGTCGTTACCCCGGAAGATTACGTCGGCGACGTTATCGGCGACCTCAACTCCCGCCGTGGTCAGATCCAGGGTCAGGAAAGCCGGGGTGTGGCCGTTGTCATAAACGCCAACGTCCCGCTGGCGAACATGTTCAAGTACGTCGATAATCTGCGCTCCATGTCGCAGGGCCGTGCTCAGTACACGATGACCTTCGATCATTACTCGCCGGTCCCGTCGAACGTCGCAACCGAAATCCAGGCAAAGTATTCCGGTCAGAAGTGACCGGAATACCAATTGACCGATAACAAGAATTAGCTCCCCTCGGGGACTAGCAAAGCGGAGAGCCGAAAATGGCAAAGAGTAAGTTTGAGCGCAACAAGCCGCACGTCAACATTGGCACGATCGGCCACGTTGACCACGGCAAGACGTCTCTGACGGCAGCAATCACGAAGTACTTCGGTGAGTTCAAGGCGTACGACCAGATCGACGCGGCTCCGGAAGAGAAGGCGCGCGGCATCACGATTTCGACGGCGCACGTCGAATATGAGACGCCGGCCCGCCACTACGCGCACGTCGACTGCCCCGGCCATGCCGACTACGTCAAGAACATGATCACCGGTGCTGCCCAGATGGACGGCGCGATCCTGGTGTGCTCGGCTGCTGACGGCCCGATGCCGCAGACGCGCGAACACATTCTGCTGGCCCGCCAGGTTGGCGTTCCGGCGATCGTGGTGTTCCTGAACAAGGTCGACCAGGTTGACGACGCCGAGCTGCTCGAACTGGTTGAGCTCGAAGTTCGCGAACTGCTGTCGTCCTACGACTTCCCGGGCGACGACATCCCGGTCGTCAAGGGTTCGGCGCTTGCCGCTCTTGAAGATAGCGACAAGAAGATCGGCGAAGACGCGATCCGCGAGCTGATGGCAGCGGTCGACTCTTACATCCCGACGCCTGAGCGTCCGATCGACCAGCCGTTCCTGATGCCGATCGAAGACGTGTTCTCGATCTCCGGCCGCGGCACTGTCGTAACCGGCCGCGTCGAGCGTGGCATTGTCAAGGTTGGCGAAGAAGTCGAGATCGTCGGCATCCGTCCGACCTCGAAGACGACGGTCACCGGCGTTGAAATGTTCCGCAAGCTGCTCGACCAGGGCCAGGCCGGCGACAACATCGGCGCGCTGGTTCGCGGTGTGAACCGTGACGGCGTCGAGCGTGGCCAGATCCTGTGCAAGCCGGGTTCGGTCAAGCCGCACAAGAAGTTCATGGCTGAAGCCTACATCCTGACGAAGGAAGAGGGCGGCCGTCATACGCCGTTCTTCACCAACTACCGTCCGCAGTTCTACTTCCGCACGACCGACGTGACCGGCATCGTCACGCTGCCGGAAGGCACGGAAATGGTCATGCCGGGCGACAACGTCACGGTTGCCGTCGAGCTGATCGTTCCGATCGCGATGGAAGAAAAGCTGCGCTTCGCCATCCGCGAAGGCGGCCGCACCGTCGGCGCCGGTATCGTCGCTTCGATCGTCGAGTAATTCCTTCGGCCGCTCCGGCGGAGTGGCCGATTCGATGACATTATTATGAAGCAGGCGGCGGAAGCCGCTTGCTTATTACACAGAAATATAGCAAATGGCGCGCGAGCGCGATTTGCGTACTGCTTTGGATAACGAAGCGGTGACTAAACAACCAATTAAGGTGGGCTAGAAGGCCCTGAAGACTGGATAGGGTTCCGTTTCGGCGCCCTCTCGATCTTTGAAACCGGTGGTCCGCCTTAGGAAGAAAGAACAACCCGTGTCTTGTCCAGAGACATGTGGGAAACAAACACAAGGATAACGTCGAATGAACGGCCAAAATATCCGCATTCGCCTGAAGGCGTTCGATCACCGGATTCTCGATGCTTCTACGCGCGAGATCGTGTCGACGGCGAAGCGCACCGGTGCAAGCGTCCGGGGCCCCGTTCCGCTTCCGACCCGCATCGAGAAGTTTACGGTCAACCGGTCCCCGCACATCGACAAGAAGAGCCGCGAACAGTTCGAGATGCGCACGCATAAGCGCCTTCTCGACATCGTAGACCCGACCCCGCAGACGGTGGACGCGCTGATGAAGCTCGATCTCGCCGCCGGTGTCGATGTTGAGATCAAGCTCTGAGCTTGCTCGAGCTGAGTTGGAAGGATTGAACCGATGCGTTCAGGTGTGATTGCACAGAAGGTGGGAATGACCCGCGTCTACAACGACGCCGGCGAGCATGTCCCGGTAACGGTACTGCGTATGGACGGCTGCCAGGTCGTTGCCACGCGCACTGTCGAAAAGAATGGCTATACCGCGGTTCAGCTCGGTGCAGGCCAGGCGAAGGTGAAGAACACGTCGAAGGCGATGCGCGGCAACTTTGCTGTCGCCAACGTCGAGCCGAAGGCCAAGCTCGCAGAATTCCGCGTCTCGGAAGACAATCTGCTCGAGATCGGCACCGAGATCAAGGCGGGTCACTTTGCCGCCGGTCAGCTCGTCGACGTGACGGGCACGACGATCGGTAAGGGTTTTGCCGGCGCCATGAAGCGCCACGGTTTCGGCGGTCTGCGTGCCACGCACGGTGTGTCGGTTTCGCACCGCTCGCACGGTTCGACCGGCTCGCGCCAGGATCCGGGCAAGGTTTTCAAGAACAAGAAGATGGCTGGTCACATGGGCCAGACGCGCGTCACGACGCAGAACCTGGAAGTGGTTTCGACCGACGAAGATCGTGGTCTGATCCTGATCAAGGGTGCTGTTCCCGGTTCCAAGGGTGCCTGGATCATCGTGCGCGACGCCGTCAAGTCGGCCGCGAAGTAAGGGAGCCAGATCAATGGAATTGAACGTCAAGACCCTCGAGGGAAAAGACGCCGGGAAGGTTTCCCTTTCGGACGAAATTTTCGGCCTCGAGCCCCGCGAAGACATTCTCGCCCGCGTCATCCGCTGGCAGCTTGCCAAGAAGCAGCAGGGCACGCACAAGGCAAAGGGCCGCGCTGAAGTTTCGCGCACCGGCGCCAAGATGTACAAGCAGAAGGGTACGGGCCGCGCCCGTCACCATTCGGCTCGCGCTCCGCAGTTCCGCGGCGGCGGCAAGGCCCACGGCCCGGTCGTCCGCAGCCACGAGCACGACCTTCCGAAGAAGGTTCGCGCGCTTGGCCTTCGCCACGCCCTTTCGGCCAAGATCAAGGCCGATGACGTCATCGTCATCGACAACCTGGTTGCTGCCGAAGCCAAGACCAAGGCTCTCGCGTCCGCTTTCGAGACGCTCGGCCTGACCAACGCCCTCTTCATCGGCGGCGCAGAGCTTGACGGCAACTTCAAGCTCGCAGCTCAGAACATCCCGAACATCGATGTTCTGCCGATCCAGGGCATCAATGTTTACGACATCGTGCGCCGCGGCAAGCTTGTGCTTTCCAAGGCTGCGGTTGAAGCGCTAGAGGAGCGATTCAAGTGACCGATCTCCGCCACTACGATGTGATCGTCTCCCCGGCGATCACCGAAAAGTCCACGCTGGTATCCGAGAACAACCAGGTTGTTTTCAATGTCGCCAAGCAGGCGACGAAGCCGGAAATCAAGGCTGCGGTCGAGGCGCTCTTCGGCGTCAAGGTCACGGCCGTCAACACTCTGCTGCGCAAGGGCAAGACCAAGCGGTTCCGCGGTTTTGTCGGCAAGCAGAAGGACGTGAAGAAGGCTGTCGTGACGTTGGCTGAAGGCCAGACGATCGACGTCTCCACCAGTCTCTGAGGAACAAGAAAATGGCATTGAAAACATTCAATCCGACGACCCCGAGCCAGCGTCAGCTGGTCATCGTGGACCGCTCCTCGCTCTACAAGGGCAAGCCGGTCAAGGCGCTGACGGAAGGTCTGAGCAAGAGCGGCGGTCGTAACAACCTCGGCCGCATCACTGCCCGCTTCATCGGCGGCGGTCACAAGCGTAGCTACCGTCTGGTCGACTTCAAGCGTCGCAAGTTCGATGTCGAAGGCACCGTCGAGCGTATCGAATACGACCCGAACCGTACGGCTTTCATCGCGCTGGTGAGCTATGCCGACGGCGAGCAGGCCTACATCATCGCTCCGCAGCGTCTTGCTGCCGGCGACAAGGTCATCGCTTCGGAAAAGGCCGTTGACGTCAAGCCCGGCAACACCATGCCGCTGCAGTACATCCCGGTCGGCTCCATCATCCACAACGTGGAAATGAAGCCGGGCAAGGGCGGTCAGATCGCCCGTTCCGCCGGTTCCTACGCGCAGCTCGTCGGTCGTGACCAGGGCATGGCGATCCTTCGCCTGAACTCCGGTGAACAGCGTCTGGTCAGCGGCATCTGCCTCGCTTCGATCGGCGCCGTCTCGAACCCGGACCACGCCAACATCAACGACGGCAAGGCCGGTCGTACCGTTTGGCGCGGCAAGCGTCCGCATAACCGCGGTGTTGTCATGAACCCGGTCGACCATCCGCACGGCGGTGGTGAGGGCCGCACCTCTGGTGGTCGCCATCCGGTGACACCATGGGGAAAGCCGACCAAGGGCAAGCGCACCCGGTCGAACAAGTCGACCGACAAGATGATCATGCGCTCGCGTCATCAGCGTAAGAAGTAAGAGAGGAAGTCTCCAATGGCTCGTTCAGTATGGAAAGGTCCGTTCGTTGACGGCTATCTTCTCAAGAAGGCTGAGAAGGTTCGTGAAGGCGGACGTGCAGAAGTGATCAAGATCTGGAGCCGTCGCTCCACGATCCTGCCGCAGTTCGTCGGTCTTACCTTCGGCGTCTACAACGGCAGCAAGCATATCCCGGTCAGCGTCAATGAAGACATGGTCGGCCACAAATTCGGTGAATTCTCTCCGACCCGCACCTACTACGGTCACGGCGCGGACAAGAAGGCGAAGAGGAAGTAACAATGGGCAAGGCAAAAGCCGAACGCCGGCTGAAGGACAACGAGGCGCAAGCAGTCGCCCGCACGCTCCGCGTCAGCCCCCAGAAGCTCAACCTGGTTGCTGCGGCCATCCGCGGCAAGAAGGTCGAGCGTGCACTCGCTGAGCTGGAGTTCTCCCGCAAGCGCATCGCGGGCGCCGTCAAGAAGACGCTCGAATCCGCGATCGCCAACGCCGAGAACAACCACGATCTCGACGTCGACGCACTCGTCGTCGCCGAGGCTTATGTCGGCAAGTCGATCGTCATGAAGCGCTTCCACGCTCGTGGCCGCGGTCGCGCGTCGCGCATCGAAAAGCCCTTCGCGCACCTGACGATCGTCGTTCGTGAAGTGCAGGCAGCAGAGGAGGCCGCATAATGGGTCAGAAAATCAATCCGATCGGTTTCCGTCTCGGCATCAACCGTACCTGGGATAGCCGCTGGTTCGCGGACAATGCCGAGTACGGTCAGCTGCTGCACGAAGACCTGAAAATGCGCAAGTTCGTCATGAGCGAACTGAAGCAGGCCGGGATCTCCAAGGTGGTCATCGAACGTCCGCACAAGAAGTGCCGCGTCACGATCCACTCGGCCCGTCCGGGCCTGATCATCGGCCGCAAGGGCGCCGACATCGACAAGCTCCGCAAGAAGCTGTCCGATATGACCAACTCGGAAACGCACCTCAACATCGTCGAAGTGCGCAAGCCCGAGGTGGACGCAACGCTGGTCGCTCAGTCGATCGCCCAGCAGCTCGAGCGCCGCGTGGCTTTCCGCCGCGCCATGAAGCGCGCCGTTCAGTCCGCGATGCGTCTTGGCGCCGAAGGCATCAAGATCACCTGCGCCGGCCGTCTCGGCGGTGCGGAAATCGCTCGTACGGAATGGTACCGCGAAGGCCGTGTGCCGCTGCACACGCTGCGCGCCGACATCGACTACGGCACGGCTGAAGCCGAAACCGCATTCGGTATCTGCGGCATCAAGGTATGGATCTTCAAGGGCGAAATCCTTGAGCACGATCCGATGGCTTCCGAACGTCGCGCGCTGGAAGGCGACGCACAGGGTCCGGCAAGCCGCGAACGCGACCGTGGCGATCGTCGCCGCGAACGCGACAACGCGTAATTAGCGCTGGCGAAAGATAAGCTCGGAGAAGTAAGAAAATGTTGCAGCCAAAGCGTACTAAGTACCGCAAGCAGTTCAAGGGCCGCATCAAGGGCGTCGCCAAGGGCGGTTCCGACCTTGCCTTCGGCGAATTCGGCCTGAAGGCTCAGGAGCCGAACCGCGTTAACGCACGTGAAATCGAAGCGGCACGCCGCGCGATCACGCGTTACATGAAGCGCGCCGGCCGTGTATGGATCCGCGTGTTCCCGGACGTTCCGGTAACCGCAAAGCCGACCGAAGTCCGCATGGGTAAGGGTAAGGGCTCCGTTGAGTACTGGGCATGCAAGGTCAAGCCCGGTCGTATGATGTTCGAGATCGACGGCGTCAGCGAAGAGATCGCCCGTGAGGCGCTTCGTCTCGGCTCTGCCAAGCTCTCGGTCAAGACGCGCTTCGTACAGCGCATTGCAGAGTAAGGATTGAGCTCATGAAAGCCTCAGATGTTCGCGCGTTGACCGCCGACCAACTCAAGGACGAGCTTGCCAAGCTGAAGAAGGAGCAGTTCAACCTGCGCTTCCAGAAGGCGACCGGCCAGCTCGAAAAGTCCTCGCGCATCAACGAAGTCCGCAAGGACATCGCCCGCGTCAAAACCATTGCCCGCCAGAAGGCGGCAGAAGTTAAGGCCTAAAGGAAGAAAAATATGCCGAAGCGCATCCTGCAGGGCGTCGTCGTTGGCGACAAGAACGAGAAGACGGTAGTGGTTCGCGTCGAGCGTCGTTTCGCTCACCCGCTGCTCCAGAAGACCGTTCGTCGTTCCAAGAAGTACAAGGCCCACGACGAAAACAACCAGTACAAGATCGGCGATACCGTATCCATCGAGGAATGCGCGCCGATCTCCAAGGACAAGCGCTGGACGGTGATCGCCGCCCAGGGCAGGTAAACAGAATTTTGCGCGAGGCCTTGCGTCTCGCCGAAATATCTGTATGAAGCAGCGTCAGAACGCTCGAATGCCGGGCGTTCTTTTGCTTTGAGCGCACGGAAGGTCCCGTTCGGGAAACCACCCTGGCACGATCGACCCCGCGCTATTCAGCTATTGCCGCGTTCCTGCTTGCCTTAATGGCAGGTTGGTCGGCGAACATTTTCATAAGCCGGAGTAGGGGGCCCAGGCCCAACCATTCCGGTAAACCAAGAAGGCGACCTGATATGATTCAGATGCAAACAAACCTCGACGTCGCGGATAATTCCGGCGCACGTCGTGTCATGTGCATCAAGGTGCTGGGCGGCTCGAAGCGCAAGTATGCCTCGATCGGCGACGTCATCGTCGTTTCGATCAAGGAAGCGATCCCGCGCGGCCGCGTGAAGAAGGGTGACGTGATGAAGGCGGTTGTCGTTCGCACCGCCAAGGACATCCGTCGTCCGGATGGCTCGGTCATCCGCTTCGACACCAACGCAGCAGTCCTCATCGACAACAAGAAAGAGCCGATCGGCACCCGTATCTTCGGACCGGTTCCGCGCGAACTTCGCGCCAAGAACCACATGAAGATCATCTCGCTGGCTCCCGAAGTACTGTAAGGAGCGGAAGCGATGCAGAAGATTCGTAAGGGCGACAAGGTCGTCATGCTCGCTGGCAAGGACAAGGGCCGTACCGGCGAAGTCGTTCAGGTCATGCCGAAGGAAGATCGTGCCGTTGTTCGTGGCGTCAACGTCGTCAAGCGCCACCAGCGCCAGACGCAGACCCAGGAAGCCGGCATCATCAACAAGGAAGCCCCGGTTCACCTGTCCAACATTGCAATCGTCGACAAGGACGGCAAGCCGACCCGCGTCGGTTTCAAGGTCGTTGACGGCAAGAAGGTCCGTGTGGCCAAGCGTTCTGGAGAAGTGATCGATGGCTGAGGCAAAATACGAGCCGCGGCTCAAGAAGGAATATGTCGAGCGCATCCGCAAGGCGATGCAGGAGCAGTTCTCCTACGCCAACGAGATGATGATCCCAAAGCTCGACAAGATCGTGATCAACATGGGTGTCGGCGAAGCGACCGCTGACTCGAAGAAGCCGACGGTTGCTGCCGCCGACCTCGCAGCGATCGCCGGCCAGAAGCCGGTCATCACCCGTGCACGCAACTCTATCGCAGGCTTCAAGGTCCGCGAACAGATGCCGATCGGCGCCAAGGTCACCCTGCGCGGCGCCCGCATGTACGAGTTCCTGGACCGTCTGGTCAACATCGCGCTCCCGCGCGTTCGCGACTTCCGCGGCCTGAACCCGAAGAGCTTTGACGGCCGTGGCAACTTCGCCATGGGCATCAAGGAGCACATTGTGTTCCCTGAGATCAACTACGACAAGGTTGATCAGATGTGGGGCATGGACATCATCGTTTGCACGACGGCGACGACCGACGACGAAGCACGGGCTCTTCTGAAAGAGTTCAGCTTCCCGTTCCGTCAATAACCGTAACGACGAGCGTAGAAAAGGAACCTGACATGGCGAAGACAAGCGCAGTTGAAAAGAACAAGCGCCGCCGTACTACGGTCGCCAACCAGGCCGCTAAGCGGGCTGCGTTGAAGGCGATCATCATGAACCAGGCTCTTCCGATCGAAGAGCGGTTCAAGGCCTCGATCAAGCTGGCATCCCTGCCGCGTGATGGATCGAAGACCCGCATTCGCAACCGTTGCGAAGTCTCGGGGCGTCCGCGCGCATATTACCGCAAACTGCGTATGTCGCGTATTGCGCTGCGTGAACTGGGCAATCTCGGCAAGGTGCCGGGCATCGTCAAGTCGAGCTGGTAAGGAGCAGGTTAGATGACAATGACTGATCCGTTGGGCGATATGCTCACCCGTATCCGTAACGGCGCTTCCCGCCGCAAGTCGTCGGTCTCGACGCCTGCGTCCAAGCTCCGTGCACGTGTTCTCGATGTCCTGCAGTCCGAAGGCTACATCCGTGGCTACTCCGTTGTCGATTTCGGCAACGGCAAGTCGGAACTCAGCATCGAGTTGAAATATTATGAAGGCGCATCGGTGATCCGTGAGATCGGCCGTGTGTCCAAGCCGGGCCGCCGGGTTTATGTCTCGGTCAAGTCCATTCCGCAGGTCGCGAACGGTCTCGGCATCACCATCCTTTCGACTCCGAAGGGCGTGATGGCCGATCACCAGGCTCGCGAACAGAACGTTGGTGGCGAGGTTCTTTGCTCGGTCTTCTAAGATCGGGCAGGGATCTCCATAGCGAACAGACAGGATTGAAACATGTCTCGTATCGGTAAAAAGCCCGTTCAGGTGCCTGCTGGGATCACGGCTACGGTCGATGGCCAGAAGGTTACTGCAAAGGGCCCGAAGGGCGAGCTGTTTTTCGTCGCTAACGACGAAATCAGCCTCAAGCTCGAAGATAATGCGGTCGTCGTGACGCCCGTGAACCAGACCAAGGATGCACGGTCGAAGTGGGGCATGTCCCGCACGATGATCGAAGGTATCTTCAAGGGCGTCAAGGACGGTTTCGAGCGCAAGCTTGAAATCAACGGCGTCGGTTACCGCGCCGCCATGCAGGGCAAGAACCTGCAGCTGGCTCTCGGTTTCAGCCACGACGTGGTCTATGAACCGCCGGTCGGCATCACGATCGCTGTTCCGAAGCCGACGGAAATCGTCGTCAGCGGTATCAACAAGCAGCAGGTCGGCCAGGTTGCCGCCGAAATCCGCGAATATCGCGGTCCCGAGCCCTACAAGGGCAAGGGCGTCAAGTATGCCGACGAGCGGATCGTCCGCAAAGAAGGCAAGAAGAAGTAAGGATCACGCGAAATGGCTAGCAGGAAAGAAGCACTTGCACGTCGTGCCAACCGCGTGCGCCGTCATATCAAGTCGGTGGCCAATGGCCGTCCGCGCCTGTCGGTTCATCGCTCCTCGAAGAACATCTATGCCCAGATCATCGATGATGTGGCCGGCAAGACGCTTGCGTCCGCCTCCACCCTCGACAAGGATCTGCGTGGTTCTCTGAAGACCGGTGCTGATACCGCAGCAGCTGCCCTCGTCGGCAAGCTCGTTGCAGAGCGCGCTTCGAAGGCGGGCGTCACCGAGGTCGTGTTCGACCGCGGCGCCTTCATCTATCACGGCCGCATCAAGGCGCTCGCCGATGCCGCCCGCGAAGGCGGTCTCACATTCTGATCAGTTTCCGGCCGGACGCTTTGCGCCGGCCGGATTTTCGCCGGATCGCAAGGCACTCCCCAAGAAGGGAGGCTGATGCGGTCCACATTTGTTTGCCGATTGCACCCGGAAAAGAAAAAGGAAGAGGACAATGGCACAGGAAAGAAGGCCGCAGCGGGAAGACCGCCAGAGCCGTGAAGAGCGCGATAGCGAATTCGTCGACAAGCTTGTCGCGATCAACCGCGTCGCCAAGGTCGTCAAGGGCGGCCGTCGTTTTGGTTTCGCAGCACTCGTCGTCGTTGGCGACCAGAAGGGCCGCGTCGGCTTCGGCCATGGCAAGGCACGCGAAGTGCCGGAAGCCATCCGCAAGGCAACCGAAGCCGCCAAGCGCGAACTGATCTTCGTACCGCTGCGTGACGGCCGTACGCTGCATCACGACGTTCATGGCCGCCATGGCGCCGGCAAGGTTCTGCTGCGCTCGGCCAAGGTCGGTACCGGCATCATCGCCGGCGGTCCGATGCGCGCCGTTTTCGAAACCCTCGGCATGCATGACGTCGTCGCCAAGTCGACCGGTTCGTCGAACCCCTACAACATGGTTCGCGCCACCTTCGACGCTCTGAAGCACCAGGTTCACCCGAAGGACATCGCAGCTCAGCGCGGCATCAAGTATGCAACGCTGCAGGCTCGTCGTAGCGCCTCCGGCAACGCCTCTGAAGAATAAGAGGAGCTGACCAATGGCCAAGGCTACCAAGAAGGCTGAAGCGAAGACTGTCACGATCGAACAGATCGGCAGCCCGATTCGCCGTCCGGACGTCCAGCAGCGCACGCTGATCGGTCTCGGACTGAACAAGATGCACCGTCGCCGCACGCTGGAGGATACCCCTTCGGTTCGTGGCATGATCCGTGCTGTCCAGCATCTCGTTCGCGTCGTCGACGAGAAGTGAGACGGAGGAAACGCTCATGAAACTCAATGAAATCAAGGACAACGAAGGCTCGACCCACAGCCGCAAGCGCCTCGGCCGCGGTATCGGCTCGGGCTCGGGCAAGACCGGTGGTCGCGGTGTGAAGGGTCAGAAGTCCCGTTCCGGCGTCGCCATCAACGGCTTCGAAGGCGGCCAGATGCCGATCTATCGTCGCCTGCCGAAGCGCGGCTTCAACAACATCTTCGCTTCCGACTTCGTCGTCGTGTCGCTCGCCCGTATCCAGGCTGCGATCGACGCCGGCAAGCTCGATGCGAAGGCCACCGTTGACGCAGCCTCCCTCAAGGCTGCCGGCGTCATCCGCCGCGCCAAGGACGGCGTCCGCGTTCTCGCCGACGGCGAGCTCAAGGCCAAGATCACCATCGTCGTCGCAGGCGCTTCCAAGCCTGCCGTCGAGAAGATCGAAAAGGCCGGCGGCAGCGTGACCCTGCTTTCGGCTCCTGCTGCAGCCGAATAATAATCTGATGATATGTCGCCCGGGGTGCTTCACACCGGGCGATTTTGCTCCCATATGTGGGCCTCACAAAATGTTGGCTGGCGCGCCCGCGTCATGCCGATAAGACTGGAAACAAGGGTGAGGCATGGGGTTGCGCTGCAATCCGTTCCAAGCCCGGTTTTGAATAATTTTCATACTGATTCCGGGGCCGGCCTGTCCCCCAGAGACGGTCGGAATTGGTAGCGCGGAGAATCGCATGGCTTCTGCAGCGGAACAATTGGCATCCAACCTCAATTTTTCGACCTTTGCCAAAGCCGAGGATTTGAAGAAGCGCTTGTGGTTCACACTGGCAGCTCTCCTCGTCTACAGGCTCGGTACCCATATTCCGCTTCCGGGTCTCAACCCCGAAGCCTATGCCCAGGCTTTCCGCGGCCAGGCAGGCGGCATCCTCGGCCTTTTCAACATGTTCTCGGGCGGCGCCGTCGAGCGCATGGCGATCTTCGCGCTCGGCATCATGCCTTATATCTCCGCCTCGATCATCGTGCAGCTGATGACCTCGGTCGTGCCGGCGCTCGAAAACCTGAAGAAGGAAGGCGAACAGGGTCGTAAGATCATCAACCAGTACACCCGTTACGGCACGGTGATTCTCGGCGCACTGCAGGCCTACGGCATTGCTGCCGGTCTTGAGAGCGGCCAGGGGCTCGTCGTCGATCCGGGCTGGTTCTTCCGCGTTTCCACCGTACTGACGCTGCTGGGCGGCACGATGTTCCTGATGTGGCTCGGCGAGCAGATCACCTCGCGCGGCATCGGCAACGGCATCTCGCTGATCATCTTCGCCGGCATCGCCGCCGGTCTTCCCACGGCCCTTGCAGGCACGCTCGAACTCGGCCGCACCGGTGCGCTGTCGACCCCGCTCATCCTGCTCGTCATTATCGTCGCGATCGGCGTCATAGGCGTCATCGTCTTCGTCGAACGTGCGCAACGCCGGCTGCTGATCCAGTATCCGAAGCGCCAGGTCGGCAACCGCATGTTCCAGGGCGACACCTCGCATCTGCCGCTGAAGCTCAACACCTCGGGCGTCATCCCGGCGATTTTCGCGTCGTCGCTGCTCCTGCTGCCGGCAACGATCGCCGGCTTTGCCAGCACCACAGCGATGCCGGCCTGGGCGACCTCGATCGTTGCGGCGCTCGGCCATGGTCAGCCGCTCTACATGGTGCTCTATGCGGCACTGATCGCCTTCTTCGCCTTCTTCTACACCGCCATCGTCTTCAATCCGAAGGACACGGCCGACAATCTGAAGAAGCACGGCGGCTTCATTCCTGGCATTCGCCCGGGTGAGCGCACCGCCGAATACATCGACTACGTGCTGACCCGTATCACGGTCATCGGCGCGATCTATCTCGTCTTCGTCTGCATCCTTCCCGAGATTCTGGTGTCGCAAACCGGCATTCCGTTAGCCCTTGGTGGGACTTCGCTTTTGATCGTGGTTAGCGTAACTCTTGATACGGTTGCACAGATCCAGGGTCACCTGATCGCGCAGCAATACGAAGGCCTGATCAAGAAATCGAAGTTGCGTGGAGGAAAGAGGGGGCGATGAGACTTATCCTTTTGGGGCCGCCGGGCGCGGGCAAGGGAACCCAGGCCCAGCGGATCGTGGAAAAGCACGGCATTCCGCAGCTTTCCACGGGTGATATGCTGCGTGCGGCGGTCAATGCCGGCACGGAAGTCGGCAAGCGCGCCAAGGCGGTGATGGACGCGGGCAAGCTGGTCTCGGATGAGATCGTGATTGCCATCGTTTCGGAGCGAATCGACCAGCCCGATTGCGCCAACGGCTTCATTCTCGACGGCTTCCCCCGGACGCTGGTCCAGGCTGATGCCACTGAGGCGATGCTGAAGGCGAAGGGTCTCGCTCTCTCTGTCGTGGTCGAATTCCGAGTCGATGATGCCGAACTGGTCCGTCGCGTTGCCGGTCGCTACTCCTGCGCGCAGTGCGGTAGCGTCTATCACGACACCGACAAGGTTCCGGCCAATGAAGGCGTTTGCGACAAGTGCGGTTCAACCCACTTCAAGCGCCGTCCGGACGACACTCCGGAAACCATGACGGCGCGGCTGCAGGTCTACTACAAGGAAACCTCACCGCTGATCGGCTACTACCATGCCAAGGGCAAGCTCAGGTCCGTCGACGGCATGGCGGAGATCGATCAGGTAACCGCCGAGGTCGAAGCCATTCTTTCCAAGCTTTAAGGCTTTGAAAATAAAACTTGGCGGAACGGTTGCTTTTCAGCAGTGATTCCGCTAAACACCGCGCCAACTCGCGACATTCCATGCGATCGGCGCGGATTTCCCAGGGAAGTCCGGGTTCGGTCGTTTTGACATGTTGCGGACCTAAATTTGAACGGGCGGTTCCAAAGACCGCATAACGAAGCCCACTTGCCGGATGGCAACTGGAATGCAAGGAGAACAGGCGTGGCACGTATCGCTGGCGTCAACATCCCGACTGCAAAGCGCGTCGTCATCGCGCTGACCTACATTCACGGGATCGGTCCGAAATTCGCACAGGAAATCGTCGAGAAGGTCGGTATTCCGGCTGAACGTCGTGTGCATCAGCTGACGGACGCTGAAGTCCTTCAGATCCGCGAAGCCATCGACCGCGACTATCAGGTCGAGGGTGATCTTCGTCGCGATACCGCGATGAACATCAAGCGCCTGATGGATCTCGGCTGCTACCGCGGCCTGCGTCATCGCCGCGGCCTTCCGGTCCGCGGTCAGCGCACGCACACCAATGCCCGCACCCGCAAGGGGCCGGCAAAGGCAATCGCTGGCAAGAAGAAGTAATTTCCGGGAAACCGGGATGAGGGGGCTGGCGGGCTGCGCCGGCCTCTTTTGAGTTTGGAGCGGGACCATATAGGCGCCGTTCCGGTGTAGCCGCTGGCATTACGGCGGTGAAGAGATCAACGAAAGGAATAGCATGGCTAAGGAAGCCGTCCGCGTTCGCCGTCGCGAGCGCAAGAATATCTCGTCGGGTGTCGCTCACGTCAACTCGACCTTCAACAACACGATGATCACCATCACCGATGCGCAGGGCAATGCGATCGCCTGGTCGTCGGCCGGCGCCAAGGGCTTCAAGGGCTCGCGCAAGTCGACCCCGTTCGCCGCCCAGATCGCTGCCGAAGACTGCGCCAAGAAGGCCCAGGAGCACGGCATGAAGTCGCTGGAAGTCGAAGTCTGCGGCCCGGGTTCGGGTCGTGAATCGGCTCTGCGCGCGCTCCAGGCTGCGGGTTTCATGATCACGTCCATCCGCGACGTGACCCCGATCCCGCACAATGGCTGCCGTCCGCGCAAGAAGCGCCGCGTCTGATCATCGCTATCGTCACCGGTGAGCGCCTTCGCGCTCCCGGTGGTTTTCAAGCTCGGTTGCCACGATTGGATGGTGGCAACGAACGGAAGGCAAACTCATGATTCAGAAGAACTGGCAGGAACTGATCAAGCCGAACAAGGTGGAGTTCTCTTCGAGCTCGCGCACCAGGGCGACGCTCGTTGCCGAACCGCTGGAGCGCGGCTTCGGCCTCACCCTCGGCAACGCGCTGCGTCGCGTTCTGCTCTCCTCGCTGCGCGGTGCCGCCGTCACGGCGGTGCAGATCGACGGCGTGCTGCATGAATTCTCCTCGATCCCGGGCGTCCGCGAAGACGTCACGGACATCGTGCTCAACATCAAGGAAATCGCCATCAAGATGGATGGCGACGACGCAAAGCGCATGGTCGTGCGCAAGCAGGGCCCGGGCGTTGTTACGGCTGGCGACATCCAGACGGTCGGCGATATCGAAATCCTCAACCCCGAGCATGTGATCTGCACGCTCGACGAGGGTGCCGAAATCCGCATGGAATTCACCGTCAACAACGGCAAGGGCTACGTTCCGGCCGAACGCAATCGTGCGGAAGATGCTCCGATCGGTCTCATCCCGGTCGACAGCCTTTATTCGCCGGTCAAGAAGGTGTCCTACAAGGTTGAAAATACCCGCGAAGGACAGGTTCTCGACTACGACAAGCTGAACATGACCATCGAAACCGATGGCTCGATCACCGGCGAAGACGCCGTCGCTTTTGCGGCGCGCATCCTCCAGGATCAGCTTGGCGTCTTCGTCAACTTTGACGAGCCGCAGAAGGAAACCGAAGAGGAAGCAGTCACCGAACTCGCTTTCAACCCGGCTCTCCTCAAGAAGGTGGACGAACTCGAGCTGTCGGTCCGTTCGGCAAACTGCCTGAAGAACGACAACATCGTCTACATCGGCGACCTCATTCAGAAGACCGAAGCAGAAATGCTCCGCACACCGAATTTTGGTCGCAAGTCGCTGAACGAAATCAAGGAAGTTCTCGCTTCCATGGGCCTGCACCTCGGCATGGAAGTGCCGGCATGGCCACCCGAGAACATCGAAGATCTCGCCAAGCGTTACGAAGACCAATACTGAGAAAACAAAAGGCAGGCTCTATCGGCTGCCTTTCCCCGTCAAACAGCAGGCATATCGCCTGCATGTGCCAGGAAACGGCAGGCCCGGTAACGAAGTAAGGGCACTGCATTAAAGGAGAATAGCAATGCGCCACGCAAAGGCCGGCCGCAAGCTGAACAGAACCGCAAGCCACCGCAAGGCGATGTTCGCCAACATGGCGGCTTCGCTGATCACCCACGAGCAGATCGTCACGACTCTGCCGAAGGCCAAGGAAATCCGTCCGATCGTCGAGAAGCTCGTCACGCTCGGCAAGCGCGGCGACCTGCACGCTCGCCGTCAGGCGATCTCGCAGATCCGCGACGCCGCCGTCGTTTCGAAGCTGTTCGACACGATTGCAACGCGTTACGCCACCCGCAATGGCGGCTACCTGCGCATTATGAAGGCCGGCTTCCGCCAGGGCGACAACGCCGCCATGGCCGTCATCGAATTCGTTGACCGCGACACCTACGCCAAGGGCGCCGCTGACAAGGCCCGCGTCGCTGCCGAAGAGCAGGCCGTCGCAGCTTAATCTTCCGCTCCTGCGGAAACGAAACAGCCGGGCTGCAAAGCCCGGCTGTTTTCGTTGGTGCGGACGATGCGAGGAGGGGGGCGTCGGTCCGGGCAGGTAACGCCTCGTTCGATCATTGGAAATTGGCACTTCAGCCGCAGCGGCGGCTGGGCTTGAGACAGGACAGGTTCATTTGTCTGAAATCGTTCAAATCAGCTCTCGCCTACAGGTCCGTCGTCTCGCCGCCGTCCTTGTGGTGATCGCACTCGGGCTGGCGCTCAGGCGCTTTGGCTATGCGGCCGGTCTGCCCTTCGTCCTTGTCAAATATGGTGGGTCGGCGCTCTGGGGCGCAATGGTCGATCTGCTGGTGGCGCTGATTGTCGCCAGGCCAGGACCGGCTGTCATTGCCGTCATGGCGCTGTTCATCGCGATCTCGGTGGAATTATTCCGGCTCTACCACACGCCCTGGCTCGACGCGTTTCGACTGACCACAGCAGGCGCGCTGCTGCTCGGCCGCATCTTTTCCCCGTGGAACATTCTGGCCTACGCGGTTGGCATAGCGGCAGCGTACCTGTTCGATCCCGCACGCCGGTGATCCCTTATGAAGCCGACGCCACAGCGCGATTGCGCGTCCGGCCCTGGGCCTTTTTCCGGCTGCGGGCGATCGGCCGCCAGGAGCGGTAGAGGATAAGGGCGGTGATCAGCCCGACATAGATATATTGCTCGAGATCGAGGATCTTGGTCGAAAGCGCGAAGTGCAGCGCCCCGCTGGCGGCGATGATGTAGACCAGACGATGCAGCCAGTTCCAGTCCGCGCCAAGGCGGCGGATCGAGAAATTGTTGGACGTCGCCGCCAGCGGAATAAGCATCGCCAGCGCCGCCATGCCGAACATGATGAAAGGGCGCTTCAGCACGTCGTTGATGACCGCTTGGATATCCATCGCCTGGTCGAGCACCATGTAGACGGTGAAATGCATCAGCGCGTAGTAGAAGGTCAAAAGCCCCAGCGCGCGGCGGTAGCGCAGATAGTTCCAGCCGAGAAGCTCGCGGACAGGCGAGACGGCAAGTGTTGCGATCAGGAACCGGATCGTCCAGATGCCGAGGAAGAGCTCGAAGGTCTTGACCGGATCGGCGCCGAGCTGATCGGTCGCGCCGAGATAGAAGGTCCAGGCGGCCGGCAGGAGACCGACGGCATAAAGCAGCCAGACCGAGGCGGGTTGCCAGCGTTTCGGGATGGCGAGCGACAATTCCGCCATCAGAAATTCGCCTTCAGGTCCATGCCTGCGTAAAGGCTCGCCACCTCGTCGGCATAGCCGTTGAAGGGCAGGGTGGGGCGGCGGCTGGCGCCGAAGAAGCCGCTTTCGCCGATGCGCCTCTCGCTTGCCTGGCTCCAGCGCGGATGGTCGACGGCAGGGTTGACGTTGGCGTAGAAGCCGTATTCCTGCGGATTGGTCACCTGCCAGGTATTCTTCGGCTGCTGGTCGGTAAGGGTGATTCTGACGATCGACTTGATGCCCTTGAAGCCGTATTTCCACGGCACGACGAGGCGGATCGGCGCGCCGTTCTGGTTCGGCAGCGTTTCGCCATAGAGCCCGACGGCAAGCAGCGTCAGCGGATGGCGCGCTTCGTCGAGCCGCAGGCCCTCGACATAAGGCCAGTCAAGCGACTGGAAGAAACCCTTCTGCCCCGGCATCTCTTCCGGACGGACGACGGTTTCGAAGGCGACATATTTGGCGCTGCCGAGCGGCTCGACTTTGTCGAGCAGCGATGCCAGCGGAAAGCCGTCCCAGGGAATGACCATCGACCAGGCTTCGACGCAGCGCATCCGATAGGTGCGTTCCTCGATCGGGAATTCCTTGATCAGTGCCTCGAAGTCGAAGGTGCCAGGCTTGTTGACCATGCCGTCGACCTTGACCGTCCAGGGCAGCGGCTTGAAATCGCCGGAATTTGCCGCAGGGTCACCCTTGTCGAGGCCGAACTCATAGAAATTGTTGTAGGTGGTGACGTCCTTGATCGGCGTCGGCTTCTCGTCGACCTTATACTTGCTCTCGACGGCAGAAAGGGCGGCCGCACTCGCCTTGCCGGCGCCGTAAAGCGCCATGGCGCCGAGCGCTGCAGCACCGAGGAATTCCCGCCGGCGCATATAGATCTGGCGCGGCGTGATCTCCGACGACGCGATCTTCGGGGGGCGATAGCTTGGCATGTCGAAACCTCCAGGGCGGATTTCTTGAATATAGTTCTTAAACGAACCGCCCGCATGTTCGGATTAGCTATGCCTTGAATCTCGCCGACGGGAAGCCAATTTTTTGTGTTCGGCTGTGATGGAATAGGCTGTAACCAAAAGCTCGCGCCGAACCGTATATCATCGATGGCGCTCGAGGTGCCTTCCCGGCAGCGTACCGGATTTGACCTTGCCGGTAGTGACAGCCCCGGTCGATTGGATTAGGACAATTCCAAAAGGCAGCGTTCGCCCGGCCCGCAGGCTTCATGCCGCTTCGCTTCGCCTGACCATTTCCGACACGTCGAGGAAGACACCGATGCCAGCTTACCGTTCCAGAACCACGACCCACGGCCGCAACATGGCAGGCGCGCGCGGCCTTTGGCGCGCCACGGGCATGAAGGATTCGGATTTCGGCAAGCCGATCATCGCGGTGGTGAATTCCTTCACCCAGTTCGTGCCCGGCCACGTGCACCTGAAGGACCTCGGCCAGCTCGTCGCCCGCGAAATCGAGGCGGCCGGCGGTGTCGCCAAGGAATTCAACACGATCGCCGTGGACGACGGCATCGCCATGGGCCATGACGGCATGCTCTATTCGCTGCCGTCGCGCGAACTGATCGCCGATAGCGTCGAATACATGGTCAATGCCCATTGCGCCGACGCAATGGTCTGCATTTCCAACTGCGACAAGATCACCCCCGGCATGCTGATGGCGTCACTGCGCCTCAATATCCCGACCGTCTTCGTCTCCGGCGGTCCGATGGAAGCGGGCAAGGTTGTGCTGCACGGCAAGACCCACGCGCTCGATCTCGTCGATGCCATGGTCGCCGCCGCCGACGACAAGATCAGCGACGAGGATGTCCAGACCATCGAACGCTCGGCCTGTCCGACCTGCGGTTCCTGCTCCGGCATGTTCACCGCCAATTCGATGAACTGCCTGACGGAAGCGCTCGGCCTGTCGCTGCCCGGCAACGGCTCGACGCTCGCCACCCATGCCGACCGCAAGCGCCTCTTCGTCGAGGCCGGCCATCTTATCGTCGATCTCGCCCGCCGTTATTATGAGCAGGACGACGTCAAGGCGCTGCCGCGCACCATCGCCTCCAAGCAGGCTTTCGAGAACGCCATGGCGCTCGATATCGCCATGGGCGGTTCGACCAACACCGTCCTGCACATCCTGGCCGCCGCCCATGAAGGCGAGGTCGATTTCACCATGGCCGATATCGACGCGCTGTCGCGCCGCGTGCCGTGCCTTTCGAAGGTCGCGCCCGCCAAGAGCGACGTGCATATGGAAGACGTGCACCGCGCCGGCGGCATCATGTCGATCCTCGGAGAGCTCGACAAGGGCGGCCTGCTGAACCGCGATTGCCCGACCGTCCATGCCGAGACGCTGGGCGACGCAATCGACCGCTGGGACATTACCCGCACCAACAGCGACACCGTCCGCAATTTCTATCGCGCAGCTCCGGGCGGCATCCCGACCCAGGTCGCTTTCAGCCAGGAAGCCCGCTGGGACGATCTCGACACGGATCGCCAGAACGGCGTCATCCGTTCGGTCGAGCATCCTTTCTCGAAAGACGGCGGTCTTGCCGTGCTTAGGGGCAATCTTGCGATCGACGGCTGCATCGTCAAGACGGCCGGCGTCGATGAATCGATCCTGAAATTCTCCGGCCCCGCCCGCGTTTTCGAAAGCCAGGACGCCTCCGTCAAGGCGATCCTCGCCAACGAGGTGAAGGCCGGCGATGTCGTCGTCATCCGCTATGAGGGCCCGAAGGGCGGCCCCGGCATGCAGGAAATGCTCTATCCGACGAGCTATCTGAAGTCGAAGGGCCTCGGCAAGGCCTGCGCGCTGATCACCGACGGCCGCTTTTCCGGCGGCACCTCCGGCCTTTCGATCGGCCATGTCTCGCCGGAAGCGGCGAATGGCGGCACGATCGGCCTGGTCCGCGAGGGCGACATGATCGACATCGACATCCCGAACCGCACCATCAGCCTGCGCGTCGGCGAGGCCGAACTTGCCGCCCGCCGCGCCGAGCAGGACGGCAAGGGCTGGCATCCCACAGAAGTCCGCAAGCGCAATGTCACCACGGCGCTCAAGGCCTATGCCGCTTTCGCAACAAGCGCCGACCGCGGCGCCGTGCGCGACCTGAACGCCCGCTAAGAGCCAGCTGCTCTGCCGACCGGCCGCTTCAAAGCGGCCGGTTGATGTTTTTATAACTCTCGCCGAGCTGCTTCATCCGCTCGTCATAGGCCGCCTTGATACAGGCCGCATCTGCCCCGCATTCCTGCCGCTTCTTCAGCCAGGCCGTCTGTTCGTCCTGCAATGTTCCGCGCGAGCCCATGGCCATCAGCCCGGAGAGCAGCTCGAAGGTCGTGACCATCCTGACATCGGCATCGTTGAGTGCCCGGTTGTCACAGATTGCTTTTTCGTCCGGCTTCAATTCTTTCGCATCGCAATCGAAGCTCGCCGCCTTGGCCATCTCCGATCCCGAAGTGAGGATCGCCAGGCCAAGGGCCATCGTCATCGCTTTTTTTGCCATCATTCCTATGTTCCTGTTGCCGCCCATCAGGCCAGCTGGCGCAATGCCAGAGCCAGGAAGATGATGCAGGCGAGCCAGACGGCAAGCATGAAGATCAACCCGCCTCGCCCGGAGGGACGCTCGAGGCGCCTTGACGCTTCCACACGCAGCTCGCTCATCACATCAGCCGGAACAAGCCGTATCGCCAGCAGGATGCCGAGCGGCACGATGACGAGATCGTCGAGATAGCCGAGCACGGGAATGAAATCGGGGATGAGATCGACCGGCGACAGCGCATAGGCCGCAACGGCGCCCGCAACCGCCTTCGCATACCACGGCACCCTGGCATCGCGCGCAGCAAGCCACAGGGCGACGATGTCACGCTTCAGTGACTTCGACCAGATTTTGGCTTTGGATATCAGTTGCATGGCCAGTCTTCCTGAATCGTATTCTCAAAGGCCTGAAGCAAAATCTCCTGAGGCCCCGACTGCCTTATTCTTCCATGCTTCCGCCCTCTTTCCTTTTTAGCGTCGGGTCGCAAAACAGGGCGATTTCAGGCCGGTTCCGCCTAAAATCTGAACCCTGTTCGCAATTGAATAGTTAGAGCATGATGTCGTTTGAAAACCGCTCACACTTTTCGGCATCATGCTCTAAAACGTTGCTCAAAAGGATTCAAAAGGGATAATCATGCAAGGCCCGTTCAAACACGCCTCCGTTTCGCTGCTCGCTCTGACGCTGTTTCTGCCAGCCGCGGCTTACGCACAGACGGCAAAGACGGTGCCCGAGAGCCAGATGCAGATGCAGCTCTCCTTCGCGCCGCTCGTCAAGCAGACATCGGGCGCTGTCGTCAATGTCTATGCGGAAAAGACCATCCAGCGTCAGTCGCCCTTTGCCGGTGATCCCTTCTTCGAGCAGTTTTTCGGCCAGCAGATGCCGAACCGCTCGGAAAAGCAGTCCTCGCTCGGCTCGGGCGTCATCGTCGAGGCGAACGGCACCGTCGTCACCAACAATCACGTCGTCGAAGGCGCCGATGATATCAAGGTGGCGCTGCCGGATGGCCGCGAATTCCCTTGCAAGGTGGTGCTGCGTGACGACCGCGTCGATCTCGCCGTGCTGAAGATCGACAGCAAGGAGAGCTTCCCGGCGCTGCCGATCGGTAATTCCGACGCGGTCGAGGTCGGTGATCTCGTGCTGGCGATCGGCAATCCCTTCGGCGTCGGCCAAACGGTGACGAACGGCATTGTCTCGGCGCTTGCCCGCAACCAGGTGGTCAGGAATGAGTTCGGCTTCTTCATCCAGACCGATGCCTCGATCAATCCCGGCAATTCCGGCGGCGCGCTGATGAACATGAAAGGCGAGCTGATCGGCATCAACACGGCGATCTTCTCGCGCGGCGGCGGCTCGAACGGCATCGGCTTCGCCATCCCCGCCAATCTCGTCAAGGTCTTCCTCGCCTCGGCCGATGCCGGCGTCAAATCATTCGAGCGGCCCTATGTCGGCGCGAGCTTCGATGCCGTGACCTCGGAAGTGGCTGAGGCGCTGGGGCTCAACAAGGCGCGCGGTGCGCTCGTCGTGAAGGTCTCGGAAGGCGGCCCGGCCGCCAAGGCCGGGCTGAAGGCCGGCGAAATTGTCACCGCCGTCGACGGGATTTCCGTCGAACATCCGGATGCGCTGCTCTACCGGCTGACCACGGCCGGTCTCGGCAAGTCGGTCAAACTCACCGTCGTCGAGAATGGCCGCGAGCAACAACTGTCGCTGACGCTCGATCGCGCCCCGGAAACCTCGCCGCGAGATCAGCGCACGATCGGCGGGCGTACCCCCTTCAGCGGCGCTGTCGTCGAGAACCTGTCGCCGCGGGTGGCCGACGAGCTGCGCATGCCGCCCGAGTCGGCCGGTGTCGTGGTCTCCGACGTGAAGGAGGGGTCGCCCGCCGCCCGTCTCGGTTTCGAGCCGAAGGACATCATCGTCTCGATCAACGGCACCGATGTGAATACCACCAGCGAACTTTCCGAGATCGCTGAGAGCGACCCCGGGCTCTGGCGGGTGGAGATCGAGCGTGATGGTCAGCGCATACGGCAGTTCTTCCGATGAGCAATGATCTCTTCGCGCCGCGTGTTCCGGAGGAGGTCGCCGCCAGGCGGCCGCTTTCCGACCGGCTGCGGCCGAAGACGCTCGCCGATGTCACCGGTCAGGACCATCTGACCGGTGAGGATGGCGTACTGAAACGAATGATCGAGAGCGGTTCGCTCGGCTCTATGATCTTCTGGGGCCCGCCCGGCACCGGCAAGACGACGGTGGCGCGTCTGCTTTCGGGTGAGGCCGGGCTGGCCTTCGAGCAGATATCGGCGATCTTTTCCGGTGTCGCCGATCTGAAGAAGGTGTTCGAGGCGGCCCGCATGCGCCGCATGGACGGCCGCCAGACGCTGCTCTTCGTCGACGAGATCCATCGGTTCAACCGCGCCCAGCAGGACAGTTTCCTGCCTGTTATGGAGGACGGCACCGTCATCCTCGTCGGCGCCACCACCGAAAACCCGTCCTTTGAGCTCAACGCCGCTCTTTTGTCGCGCGCCCGCGTCCTGACCTTCAAATCGCATGACGAGGAGAGCCTGGAGGAATTGCTGAAGCGCGCCGAGGCGATCGAGCAGAAGCCGCTGCCGCTGGTGGAAGAGGCACGTGCCAGCCTGATCCGCATGGCCGACGGCGATGGCCGCGCGGTGCTGACGCTCGCTGAAGAGGTCTGGCGCGCCGCCCGCGAGGGCGAGAGTTTCGATACCGAAGGCCTGACGCGCATCGTCCAGCGCCGCGCCCCGGTCTATGACAAGGCGCAGGACGGCCATTACAATCTGATCTCGGCACTGCATAAATCCGTTCGCGGCTCGGATCCCGATGCCGCGCTCTATTATCTCGCCCGCATGTTCGATGCCGGCGAGGATCCGCTCTATCTCGGCCGGCGGCTGGTTCGTATGGCGGTCGAGGATATCGGCCTTGCCGATCCGCAGGCGCTGGTGATCTGCAACGCCGCCAAGGATGCCTATGACTATCTAGGCTCTCCGGAAGGGGAGCTGGCGCTCGCTCAGGCCTGCGTCTATCTCGCCACCGCGCCGAAATCCAATGCCGTCTATACCGCCTTCAAGGCGGCAAGCCAAGCCGCCAAGCAGAACGGCTCGCTGCTGCCGCCGAAGCACATCCTCAATGCGCCGACCAAGCTGATGAAGGGCGAAGGTTACGGCGAAGGATATCGCTACGACCATGACGAGCCGGACGCTTTTTCCGGCCAGGACTATTTTCCGGAAAAAATGGGCCGGCAGACCTTCTACGACCCGCCGGAGCGCGGGTTTGAACGTGAGATTCGCAAGCGGCTGGAATGGTGGGCGAAGCTTCGCAAGGAGCGCAATCCGCGCTGAGCCGCCTCAATCTCACGAAGGGCGCGGCGTCTTCTGATTGGCTGGCGCGGCGATCACCTTGACGGCGGATTCCGCCAACCCGTGATGACCTTCCATGTCGACGACGACATGCCAGTGGCCGCTTTCCGGGACGGCGATCTTGACCGGCGATTTGCGTGCGACGCCGCCGATATATTTGAAATCGAGAACTTCGGTGAAGCGCTGGAAATTCGGCGCCGTCATCAGCCGCACATTGTTTACCGCATTCAACGACACCTCGACGATCGTTCCGGCGCGTTGTTCCTTAAGATCGTAATGGGTGAAGCGGAAATTCGGTTTCGGCATCGGTCTCGCGGCATCTGAAGTCTCTGCGCGAGATTTTACCAGCACGCCGGTTAAAGAAAAGTTGGAAATCGGCCATTCCGCCAATCGGCGTGTTGCCTGCGCGGAACCGTGCGGAAGGGCTCAGAGCGCAGCGTAGACGATGTAAAGTTCGACGCCGGCGAGCAGAACGCTGAAGACGATCAGCACCCAGGCGGTGCGCTTTTCACGCATCTGCCGGCTGCCGCGCCTGATCCTGCGTGGACGGAGAGGGTGGAAGGCGAAGGACGGAATATTTCGCATGGCATTTGACCCTTGCAATGATGCCGCGAGTCTACTGCCGGCCGCGATAGGAAATCCATTCGGGGCGAGGGGCGAAAATATAGAAATGGCATAAAGGCGGTTTGCACAAATTTCGAAACAGAGTGTCGGAAAATGATGGCCACTGCCGTCCTTGCGGTATCGATCCAAACCGGGAGCAAGGAACATGTCGAAGACGAGACTGATATCGATAATCGCAGCGGCGGCCGCCTTCCTGGCCGCGCCCGATATGGCAGGCGCCGGCGCGGCTTCTATCGAGGACAAGGCAGCAGCGCCGATCGTCAGGAAGGGAAGCGTGCCGGTCAACGGCATCGATTATTATTACGAGATCCGCGGCGAGGGAGAACCGCTGCTGCTGCTGCACGGCGGCCTCGGGCAGATCGAGATGTTTACGCCCGTCATGCCTGTTTTCACCGATCACCGGCAGGTGATCGCCGTCGGTCTCCAGGGCCATGGCCGCACGCCGCTCGGCAATCGGCCTATCGAGCTTCCTGATATCGGTGCCGATCTCGCGGTCCTGGTGAAGCAGCTCGGCTACGACAAGGTCGACGTCTTCGGCTATTCTTTCGGTGGCGGCGTGGCGCTGAATATGGCAGCGAATGCGCCAGATCGCGTCCGCCGGCTGGTGATCCTCTCTGCGCCCTATGCGCAGAACGGCTTCTTCCCGGAGATGCTGCCGCAGCAGGCAGCCGTCGGCGCCGGCATGGCCGAGATGATGAAGGACACGCCGATGTTCCTCTCTTATAAGGCGGTGGCGCCCGACGTGTCGGAATTTCCGAAGCTGCTCGACGCCATGGGAGCGCTGATGCGCAAGCCCATCGATTACAGCGATGCCGTCGCCAAGCTCACCATGCCTGTCATGCTGATGTACGGCGATGCCGACATGATCCGCCCCGAACACATGATCGACTTCTATCACAAGCTCGGCGGCGGCCTGCGCGATGCGGGCTGGATGCGGGAAAACATGTCGAAGAACCGCCTGGCGATCCTGCCCGATCTCACCCATTACGAGACCTTCGCCTCGCCCCTGATGGCGACCATGGCGATGACCTTCCTCGACGGTGGCGGCAAGGCGCCGAACTGGGCCGAGCAGGTCGGAAAATAGGCGAGGCGGCCGCTTTCCCGGCCGTCTTCCCGCCGTCGTAACAGCGCCGCCGCCACACTTCCGAGACCGGAAATGTGGCGGCGGCACTCATGTCTGTCTTCAGGCTGCGCTTGTTGCCTCGCTGGGAAAATCCGTCGAGACAGCGAGCTCCCGCCAGGCGGCCAGTTCCTTTTCGACGCTCGCATGCTGCGCCTCGATCATCGCCACGGTATCGCTGCCGAACGGCATGCGCAGCGGCGGGTTGGCCGAGCTGACCATCGTCATGATGCCGGCAGCGAGCTTGGCAGGGTTGCCGGGCTGGGCATGGTTGGCGTCGGCGGCGAAATTGCGCATGTTGCCCGCCGGCGTGCCTTCGTAGTCGGCAATGGTGGCCGGGCTTACCGCCAGCGACGTGTCGGAAAGAAAGTCCGTCCGGAAGAAGCCGGGTTCGACGATCGTCACCTTGATGCCGAAGGGTTCGAGCTCGGCGGCCATCGATTCCGACAGCCCCTCGACGGCGAACTTCGTCGAGCCGTAGACACCCCAGCCGGGATAGCCGAAATAACCGCCAATGGAGGAGAAGTTCAGGACATGGCCGGAGCGCTGGCGGCGCATGTAGGGCAGTACGGCGCGTGTCACCTTCAGGAGACCAAAGACATTCGTGGCATAGAGCTTTTCGATCTCTTCGGCCGTGGCTTCCTCGACGGCGCCGAGCAGTCCGTAGCCGGCATTGTTGGCGAGAACATCGATGCGGCCGAAGCGGGCGATGCCGGCAGCCGCAGCCTCTTTCGCCTGCGCCTCATTGGTAACGTCGAGGGCGACGGCAATGAGGTTCGGATGATCGCCGAACTGCTCGGTCACTGTCTTTGGATTGCGGGCGGTGGCGATGACGCCATCGCCGGCTGCCAGCGCTTCCTTGGTCATAAGCGCGCCGAAGCCGCGGGATGCACCAGTGATGAACCAGATTTTCATGACGGATTCCTTTGTGCTGATTGATTGTGTTGGCGTCGTGCCTCTGTGCTGACGGACTGAATTTGACCGAAAAACTGCTGATGTATAAGATTTGTTATTCCTGAAACTATGATGAGTGAAATTCAGCAATGCGCGCGACCGAACTCTCCGAACTTGCGGCCTTCGCGGCTGTGGCGCGGCACAAGAGCTTCCGCAAAGCGGGGGAGGAGCGGGGCGTCACTGCCTCTGCCGTCAGCCATGCCGTGCTCAATCTCGAGGACCGGATCGGCATCCGTCTGCTCAACCGCACGACACGCAGCGTTTCGTTGACCGAAGCCGGCGAACTCCTGATCTCCCATCTCGATCCGGCCTTCGGGGAAATGGCGGCGGCGCTCGATGCGTTGAACCGTTATCGCGACACGCCCTTCGGCAAGGTGAGGATCAACGTGCCGAATTCGATCGGTCCCATCGTCATCGGCCGCATCATTGCACCTTTGCTCCAGCGCAATCCGAATTTGCAGCTGGAGATCAACGCGACCGACAGGCTGGTCGATATCGTCGAGGAGGGTTTCGATGCCGGCATCCGTTTCGGCGAGCGCGTCACCGAGGGCATGATCGCGCTACGTATGAAGCCCCGGATCCGCCTGGTCGTGGTCGGTTCGCCCGCCTATTTCGAGACCCGGCCGAAGCCGGCGACGCCCCACGAGCTAAAGCGCCATCTCTGCATCCAGAACATGTTTCCATCAGGTGCGCGGTATGCCTGGGAGTTCGAGAAGGACGGCCAGACGGTGAGCTTTCAGCCGACCGGACCGTTGTCGCTCGATGATCACGAACTGATGATGCAGGCAGCGCTCGACGGCGTCGGTCTTGCCTATATCTGGGAGCCCCGTGTCGAAAGAGCGGTTGCCGGCGGCGAGCTGATCCAGGTGCTCGACGACTGGTGCCAGCCGGAGGAACCGCTCTATCTCTACTATCCGAGCCGCCGCCACATGTCGGCGGGCTTCAGGGCGGTCATCGACGCGATCAGGGCGGGGTAAAGACGCTCAATTCCTATCCGCGCATGCTGGCGATCGTCTGAAGCGCCTCAAAATAAATCGTCAGGTCGCGGGCGGGATCCTCCGGCAGCTCTGCCGCTCGGAATACCTTGCCTCCCGTTGCCTCGATGCCCCCGTCGATCATCAGGTTATCGGCCATGCCGTGATTTTCGATCGCGATGCCGTCCGGTCCGCGCGGGCGTCCGCTCGCCACATCGATCTCCAGCCCCGCATACCAGATCGAACGAACACGCAGGCCATAGTCGTCGGGGTGGTTGGTATAGGCGAAAACCGATTTCCCCAGCGCGATCATGAAGCCGATTTCGTAGACCGTGCCCGGGTCGGCGCTGATGCCTCGAAACGGCGTGATGTTGGCAAGGCAGATATCGGCCCGGCGCATCGCGTCGTCGTTGCGTGCGTAGATCTCTGCGGCCGTTCGCTTCACTGGCGTCTGATTTTCGTCGCTGCCGGGACCGGTCGGTTCGAAACCGAACTGGCGCGCCAATCGGCGTTTTTCGGCCATGATGGGCATGGCATCGGGAAGAAAGACTTCCGGGCCGGCAAGATAAATCGTGGTCATCGGTATCCTTCATGCCAGCGCGAGCCGAAGCGCCGGGGTTGGGGCAGGCAGCCTATTTCCGACGGAAGCGCGGCAATTGGCAAGCTGCGCCGGGACGGATTATCGTTTTTTCTTTTCGGCCTTCGGTTAAGGCGGGCGCATGACAAAGCGCGAGGTTCTTGCCCAACACCCTTTTGACTCCGGTGGGCGAAGCGGCCAAAGATACCGCATCGCCAGCATCGGGAGAGGTTGATGAAGGGTGGGACTTTGCCAAATCGAAGAGCGTCCAAGCGGCTCGGATATCTGTTTCCCGCCATCGCGGCGCTGCTGCTATCGGTGTCGGCAGCGCCGGGACAGGAAATCGGGCCGCAAAGCGAGGGCTCGCGCGTGCAAGTCGAAAAACTCCTCGGTCTCTGGAAGGAGCATTTTGCCGGCGCCGACAGCCTGCAGCAGCGGCGGACAGCGTTCGAGCGGCTGATGCAGACAATGCCGGGACCGACGCGCATCCAGGTCCGGCAGGTCGATGCCGATGGCGTCGATGCCGAACTGATGTGGCCGGCCCGGCTTCATCACCCGATCGGTGAGAGGGTGATCCTCTTTATTCATGGCGGCGGCTTTTCCGGCGGCTCCATCCGCACGCACAGCCTGTTCGCCGGCTCGCTCGCTAAGGCCGCATCCAGCGACGTGCTGCTGATCAATTATCGGCTGATGCCGGAACATGGCTATCCCGCCCAGATCAACGATGCGCTGACGGCCTACCGCTGGCTTCTCGACAACGGCTATCGCAACGACAATGTCGTGGTGGCAGGCGACGGTGCCGGCGGCAACATCGCGATCGAGACCGTGCTGCGGCAGATGCAGGCCGGAAAGGCGCTGCCGGCCGCCGTCATTGCGCTCAGCCCCATCACCGATCTTGCCGCGACGGGCGGATCGATGACATCGAATGCCGAAAACGATCCGCTGGTCGGCAAAGACTGGATCGAGACTTTACGCAAGGCCTATCTCGGCCGAAAGTCTCCGACCGATCCCCAGGCATCGCCGCTTTATGCCGACCTGACGGGCTTTCCGCCGCTGCTGCTGCAGGTCGGTTCCGGCGAAGTCCTGCTTGATGATACGCTGCGGCTCGCCGACAAGGCGCGCCAGGCGGGCGTCGACGTCACGACCGAGGTCTGGCCGGGCATGCCGCACCAGTGGCAGTTGTTTCCTTCGCTGCTCGACGATGCTGATCGGTCGAGCCAGAATATCGCCGAGTTTGCAATCCGGCATTTTGCCGACAAGCCGCAGGAGTAGGGGGCTACGCCATCATTGCGCTGTGCCGCGCGATGGGGAAGGCGCAAGAGGCCTCTCGACCTCCCGGCCGACGCTGAGCGCCTTGCGCACATTCGGCTCCAGCCGCTCGATATAGGCGTGGTCGGGTGCGGCACCCAACGCATCCAGCATTTTCGAGAAGAAGCACCGGGCCGCCGCCGCGGCCGTGACGTCGAAGACCTCGGCATCGCTCAGCCCA
Organism: Rhizobium sp. H4; assembly: GCF_003013335.1. Lineage (NCBI taxonomy): Bacteria > Pseudomonadati > Pseudomonadota > Alphaproteobacteria > Hyphomicrobiales > Rhizobiaceae > Rhizobium > Rhizobium sp. H4. Next base: position 10,142 of record NZ_PSOW01000001.1, on the reverse strand, counting down.
TGTTTCTTCAGCCCGTCTATATCCTGCTGCGTCACCAACGTGGCGTCGCGCGCCACCTTGGCGGCAAAGGCCATGATCGCCCGTTCGCCGGCGTCGATCGGCGCCTTCTCGGTCTCGTTGACGACAGCCGTCAGCCCGTCGCTGGTAAAACCCTCGCGCAGCAGCACGGAGCCGTGCGCGAGCATGCAATAAGAGGATTTCAGTTCCTTGGCCGCCGCCAGTGTCGCCAGTTCGTAGCGCCTGAGGCTCATATGGCCGCGAATGCTCGCAAGCAGTGCTGCCCAGCACTCCATTACCTCCGGCCGGTGGCCGAAGGCACGATACATGTTCGGCAGATAACCATAATTGGCCTCGGCCGAGGCATACATCGAGGTCGTCTTCTCGCTGGCGAATGCATTGGGGGTGTGAATGAAAGCCATGGCATGGTCCTCCTCTATTGCGAGAAGGATAGGGTAGATATGCCGGACAGCAATCCTGCGCCGTCGGTTCGAGCGCGAGCCGTCAGCCCTGCTTAAGAGGCCTGAGTGATCGCGCAATCATTGTTTGCCGGAACGTCACCATGTCTTTTGACCGGAAGGGTAACGGTGAATGTCGATCCACACCCTCTTGCGCTTTGCACCTCTATCGAGCCCTGGTGCAGCTCGACGATCTGCTTCACCAGGTTGAGGCCGATACCGGTTCCGGCAATCCCGGTCGAAGTGCGAGCGCGGAAATAGCGCTGAAACAGCCGGGGCACGTCTTCGGCATCGATCCCCACCCCGTCGTCGCTGACCGAGATCTTGACGTTGCCGGTCTCCTCCCAGGCCGCAATGCGAATTTCGGACGTTCCCGGCGCGTATTTGACGGCATTGGAGAGCAGGTTGGTGAAGACCTGGGCCAAGCTGGGGGGATCGGCATCGATGAACTCAGGCAGCCCGTCTACGTCAAGCACGAAGCTATGCGTCTTCGAGATCGACGACTGCCGCTCGCAGCAGCTTCGGATCAATGATCTGAGCGCGCAGGCGCCGTAGCTGATATCGATCGTGCCGGTATCGAGGCGTCCGGCTGACAGGATACTCTCCATGAGATCGACGATGCGGCTTACCGATGCACGGATCTGTTCGACTTTGTCGCTCAGAAATTCGGGCTCGACCGCGCCTGCTTTTCGCAGCAGCCGCTGGGCGGCAGCGTCGATGATTGCGAGCGGAGTGCGGAACTCATGCGATGCCATCGCCACGAACTGCCGCTGCAATTCGTTGATGTTTCTTTCCTGCGCGAGCATTCGCTCCAGTTCACGCGCCTGCCGCTCGACCTCAGCCGTGCGGTTCCGCACCGTCACCTCGAGCTGATCGTGGTGGCGGCGCAGCTCTTCGGCGAGCCGCACGGTCTTGGTGACGTCCTCATGGGTCGCCACATATCCACCGTTCTGCATCGGATTGTGAGTGATCTTGACGATGCGGCCGTCGGTGAGCGCGATGTTCTGGCTGGCCGGCGCGCCGAGCGCCGTCGCTTCGAAGACGACGTCGAAATAGGTGGCGGTGTCGGCCGGACCGTTTCTCTCCTCGGCTCGATAGGCCAGGATATCTGCGAGCGGTGTTCCCGGTTGTGTCAGTCGATCCGGCAGATTGTACATCCGCGCGTATGATGCATTGCACAATATCAGGTTCTTGGCTGAATCGAACATGCACAACCCATGCGGCATATTGCTAAGGGCTGCGTCGAACCGGTGATGTTGCTCGGCCAGACTGTCTTCGACGCGAATGAGCGTCGAGATATCTTCATAGCTCAGGATCCAGCTTCCCTCGCTCGAGGGCGCGCAGGTCAGCGAGATCATCCGTCCGTCAGGCAATGCAAACTGCGAGGCGTGCGGCTTGCCGGTCGGCGAACGCGAACATGCCGCAGCATGACAGGCCGAGGTGCCCGGCAATCCGTCGATGCTCATTCCCTTACGGAGGACGCCCTCCGCAAGGCCGAGAACTTCCAGCGCGCGGGAATTGAAAGCCGTGACCGTATTGGCAGAATCAAGCAGAACAATGCCCTGCGGCAGGTTTTCCAGAATGGATTCGAACGAATGCGGCATCATCCGGCCCTGCTCAGATCTGGCGCGTTGCGCGCATCCGTAGCATTGGCCAGAAACAATAAAGTTTCGCTAATGTCCGTCGATGGGTGCTCCTCGACGAAGATCAGGCCCTTTACCGCGGTTCAGCCGAGTTCGGCCAGTTGCTCGTCCAGAAGATCAAGGCTGTCCTCTCCGACCTCGTTGACATCGCTTGGCATCGGTTCGCCGGTTTCCTGAAAGACAAGCCAGGCGACGTACATTGTTGTCGTGGTGAGCGCATTCCAGCCGTCTTCGCTGGTTTTCCGGCGGCCTCGGAGAGCCGGCGAAGCGTCCCGCGCTCATCCTCGCTGTAGATCAGATCGGAGAAATAGCGGCCGGTCAGATCCGCGCCATCGCCCCAGCCGCGGATTGCCGCCAAGGCGGCCTCCGCTTCCGTCGCATCGATCTCGCTCTTTGCGATGTGCGCGAGAAGAAACGCCGCGACGGCCGCCAAGCGCCGGGCCTGTTTGCGGGGCGGCAGGGCGGTGAGTTCGGTACGCAGGTTCATGTCTTCGATCTCCAACGGGGTGCAACAAAGCCACCAACATATTGACGGCCTTCCTGACTTCGATGGCGGCGCAGAAGGGCCCGCCTCTCCGACAATTTGGATCGATCCGCTCGCCTGTGGAAGGCGGAATTTCAGGTCCGGATGGGCGGAAATTTAGATCGATCCAAACGTGCTGCTTTGGAATCATCACCACGAATAGCGTGAAGTACCGCCGAAAATGGTGAATTCATTAAATTCCTCTTGACATAATTGGAACGTTCCAAATATTAGGAGTTAAACGGCGCCACCGGAGAGAGGCATGACAAAGACGCGGGTAACCGTCATCGACATTGCGAAGGCCGCCGGCGTTTCGAAGTCGACGGTGTCGCTGGTGCTTCAGGGTTCTTCTCTGGTCAACGAGGGGACGCGCTCGAAGGTCAATGCCGTGATGCGGGAGCTCGGCTATGTCTATAATCGCGGCGCGGCGAACCTGCGCCAGGCCGGGGCTAAATCGAGGATCATCGGCGTCGTCGTCAACGATCTGACGAACAGCTTCTTTGCCGAGCTAGCGGTAGGCGTCGACATGGTCGTCCAGTCGGCCGGCTTCGTGCAGTTCCTGTCGAATACCGGCGAGAGCATCGACCGGCAGCGCGAGGTTGTCGCATCGATGCGCGAGCACGGCATTTCGGGGCTTATCGTATCACCGGCGCGCGCTACCGATGCCGCAGATTTCAAGCCGCTCGTTGCGGCGGGCATACCGGTTGTGGTCGTCGTTCGAAACCTGCCCGGGGCGAAGGTCTCTTCCATCGTCTCGGACAATCAGGCTGGCATGATGTCGGCGGTCCAACACCTGGCGGGGCTGGGTCACAGGCGCATCGCCTTTCTCGGCGGCTTTCCCGACACAGCAGTCTTCGACGACCGCCTTGCCGGCTACCGAAGTGGCATAGAAGCGGCCGGGCTCGGCTATCGGGGGGAGCTCGTCGTCTCGTCCGCGCCTTCGCGGGCCGGTGGGGTTGAGGCGATCGCAAAGGCGATTGCTCTTGCCGACAGGCCGACGGCGGCCGTCTGCTTCAACGACGCCGTCGCCTTCGGTGTTTGCGACGGACTGCGCGCGCGCCGTCTGGAGCCCGGCGCCGATTTCGCCGTCGTCGGTTTCGACGATGTTATCGAGGCGCAGGCGGCGGTTCCGGCACTGACGACCGTCTCGGTCGATCCGCAGGGCATAGGGCGGCGCGGAGCGCAAATGCTTCTCAAGCAGATCAATGCGGGCAAGGCCGAGGCGGAGACGGTGACAACGGCCGTTCGGCTGGTCGTCCGCGAAAGCTGCGGCGCCGCAAGAGCGTGAAAACCAGACAGGATACCGAGTGACGCCCATGAAGAAGCATCTCACCCCAGCCGAAGCGGCCGCGCTCATCCCGGACGGCGCCGTCGTCACGGTATCGTCTTCGAGCGGTCTCGGTTGCCCGGACCTCATGCTGAAGGCGATTGGCGAGCGTTTCGAGACGACCGGCCACCCCCAAGGCATCACGACCCTGCATCCGATCGCTGCCGGCGATATGAGCGGCATCAAGGGCGTCGATTACATCGCCAGGAAAGGCCTGCTCAAGTGCATCATCGGTGGCTCCTATCCATCCGGGCCGTCATCGTCCGAGCCGCCGCTGATCTGGCAGATGATCACCAACAACGAGATCCCGGCCTATAACATTCCCTCCGGCATTCTGTTCGACATCCATCGCGAAGCCGCCGCCAAGCGGCCGGGCGTTCTGACCAAGGTCGGCGTCGACACTTTCGTCGATCCTCGGCGTCAGGGCTGTGCGATGAATGAGCTGGCTTCGGAACAACAGGTGGTCAAGCGCGTCAGCTTCGAGGGCGACGACTGGCTGTTCTTCCCCTCGATCGTCCCTCAGGTCGCCATCATCCGTGCCACCACGGCCGATGAGCGCGGCAACCTGACATACGAACATGAAGGCGCCTATCTCGGCGGCCTCGATCAGGCGCTTGCCGCGCGCAACAATGGCGGCATCGTCATCGCCCAGGTCAAGCGGATCACCAAGGAAGGCTCGCTGAAGCCGCATGACGTCCGGGTGCCGGGAATGCTGGTCGACTATATCGTCGTCGATCCCGATCAGAGGCAGACGACGCAGACGTTGTACGATCCGGCGATATCCGGTGAGATTTTCCGCCCGCTCGATAGCTTCAGCGTTCCGGAATTCAATGTTCAGAAGGTCATCGCGCGCCGCGTCGCCCAGGAACTGCAGGCGGGAAGCTGCGTTAATCTCGGCTTCGGCATCTCGGCCAACGTGCCGCGCATTCTGCTGGAAGAAGGGCTCCACGGCGCCGTCACCTGGGTGATCGAGCAAGGCGCGGTCGGTGGGGTGCCGCTACTCGACTTCGCCTTCGGCTGCGCCTCCAATGCCGACGCCTACATGCCGTCTCCCTATCAGTTCACCTATTTCCAGGGCGCGGGCTTCGACGCGTCGCTGCTGTCCTTCCTCGAGATCGGCAAGGACGGGTCGGTCAACGTTTCCAAGCTTTCCTTCCGGCCGCATGTGACGGCCGGCGCCGGCGGCTTCGTCGACATCACGGCGCGGGCAAAGAAGATCGTCTTCTCCGGGATGTTCAACGCCGGGGCGAAGCTTTCGATCGCCGGTGGGGCTCTCGTCATCGAGAGGGAAGGCAAACTGAAGAAACTGGTGAACGAGGTCGAACACGTCACCTTCAGCGGCAGGCGGGCGATCGAGCAGGGGCAGGAGATCATCTATGTCACCGAGCGGTGCGTGATGAAGCTGACGCCTGAAGGCATCGTCCTCACCGAGATCGCGCCTGGCGTCGATCTTCAGTCTCAGATCCTCGATCAGTCTGAATTCCCGCTGATGGTCGCGCCCGACCTGAAGGTCATGGATGCGGCACTCTTCCGCGAAGCAGGCATCGGCTTGTCGCTTCCTGCCAAACGGGCACGGACACTGGAGGGCGCCATCCATGGCTAGCGGAACAGTCAGAATCGATATCGACGGACATGTCGCGACCTTGACGATTTCTCGTCCGGAGAAGTTGAACGCGCTCGATCTCGATATGCTGAAAGCCTTGGCCGAGGCGGCCGATGCGGTGGAGGCGGTCCCGGATGTGCGCGCTGCCGTTCTGACGGGTGAAGGAAAGGGCTTTTCGGCCGGAGGCGATATCAAAGCCTGGGGCGGAATGCTGCCGCAGGAGTTCGGCCATGCCTGGGTTCGGCACGGTCACCGTATCTTCGAAAGAATGGCGACGCTCCGGGTGCCGCTGGTCGCGGCGCTGAACGGCCACGCTCTCGGAGGCGGGCTCGAACTGGCGGGCGTTGCCGACATTCGCATCGCCGAGGAACACATCAAGATCGGCCTGCCGGAGACCGGCCTCGGAATGGTGCCGGGCTGGTCCGGCACCCAGCGTCTCGTACGCCGGTTCGGCGCCCAGGCCGTTCGCCGCATGGCCTTGGGTGGGGAGATCTTCACCGCCGAGGAGGCGCGCCTGCTCGGCATCGTCGACGCGGTTGTTTCGACAGGAAACTCGCTGACTGCCGCCCGGGACTATGCGCAGCGGATTGCCGCAAGGGGACCGGCAGCGGTCGAGATCGCCAAGCTGATGATCGCATCGGCGAACGGCGAAGACAACGGAACGGCGGTCGAAGCCCTGGGCTCGATCCTCGCGGCCAAGACCGGCGATCTGAAAGAGGGCGTCGCATCATTCAGCGAGAAGCGCCCGGCAACGTTCAAGGGAGAATGGTAATGACGGTCCTCGTCAACCCGACTGCGCTCAGCGACCACAGGGCACGCGATTTCAAGATGCTGATCGACGGCAAATGGGAGGCGGGCGCCTCCGATCCGATCGAGCGCGTCGCGCCAAGCCATGGTGTCGTGGTCAGTCGCTTCCCAGCCGGCAGCCGGACCGAAGCCGAGCGCGCCATCGCTGCCGCGCGCAAGGCCTTCGACGAGGGGCCGTGGCCGCGCATGACCGCGTCCGAACGGTCCGCCATCCTGCTCAGAGCGGCCGATCTGATCGCCGCGCGGGCGGAAGAACTGGCGTTTCTCGACGCCATCGAGGCGGGTAAGCCGATCACCCAGGTGCGGGGAGAAATTGCCGGCTCGGTCGACATCTGGCGTTATGCGGCGGCTCTGGCTCGCGATCTCCATGGTGAAAGCTACAACACGCTCGGCGACGGCACGCTCGGCGTCGTCCTGCGCGAAGCGATCGGCGTGGTGTCGATCATCACGCCGTGGAACTTTCCGTTCCTGATCGTCGGCCAGAAGCTGCCCTTCGCGCTCGCCGCAGGCTGCACCACCGTCGTCAAGCCCTCGGAGCTGACATCGGGATCGACGCTCGTGCTCGGCGAGATCCTGCAGCAGGCGGGCGTTCCCGATGGTGTCGTCAACATTGTCACCGGCACGGGACCTGAGGTCGGCGCGGTCATGACGTCCCATCCAGACGTCGACATGGTCTCCTTCACCGGCTCGACCGGTGTCGGTAAGCTGACGATGTCGAATGCGGCGCAGACGCTGAAGAAGGTCTCGCTGGAGCTCGGCGGCAAGAACCCGCAGATCGTCTTCCCGGATGCCGATCTCGATGCCTTCGTCGATGCGGCGGTCTTCGGCGCCTATTTCAATGCCGGCGAGTGCTGCAATGCCGGCTCGCGGTTGATCCTTCACAAGTCGATCGCTTCCGACGTCGTCAGGCGTGTCGCCGAACTGGCGAAGGGGGTACGGGTCGGCGATCCCCTTGATCCCTCGACGCAGGTCGGCGCGATCATCACGCCGCAGCATCTGGAGAAGATCTCGGGCTATGTCGCCGGCGCCAGAAGCAGCGGCGCCCGCATCGCGCATGGCGGCGAGACGCTCGACCTCGGCATGGGTCAGTTCATGTCGCCGACGATCCTCGAAGCGGTCACCCCAGATATGGCGGTGGCGCGCGAGGAAGTGTTTGGTCCTGTTCTGTCGGTTCTGACGTTCGAAACAACAGCCGAAGCGGTGAGCATTGCCAATTCCATCGACTACGGCCTGTCGGCCGGTGTCTGGAGCCGCGATTTCGACACCTGCCTGACGATCGGCCGGTCGGTGAGGGCAGGCACGGTGTGGATGAACACCTTCATGGACGGTGCCTCGGAGCTGCCCTTCGGCGGCTACAAGCAGAGCGGCCTCGGCCGCGAGCTCGGCCGCCATGCGGTCGAAGATTACACGGAGACCAAGACGCTCAACATGCACATCGGCAAGCGCACCAACTGGTGGATGCCGCAGACGGAAAAGCTGGTTTAGCCGGCAAGCAAACTGCGCCCGAGGAGGGCGGGTGATCGGATGTGGGAATAGTCCCGCATCTTCTAAAGAGGGAACTGGGAGGTTCTTCGATGAATAGGTTTCTGACCACGACTGCGGTGATCGCATTGGCTCTCGCCAGCGCTCATGTCTCCGCCCAGGCCGCCGACGTAAAGGAAGTGCAGATGCTGCACTGGTGGACATCAGGCGGCGAGGCGGCTGCCTTGAACGTGTTGAAGGAGGATCTGTCGAAGGAAGGTTTTGCCTGGAAGGACGTGCCGGTTGCCGGCGGCGGCGGTGATGCGGCGATGACGGCGCTGAAGGCGATGGTTGCGGCAGGCACCTATCCGACCGCCTCGCAGATGCTTGGTTATACCGTGCTCGATTATGCCGAGGCCGGCGTCATGGGCGATCTGACCGAGACGGCGAAGAAGGAAGGCTGGGACAAGTCGGTGCCGGCGGCGCTGCAGAAGTTCTCCGTCTATGACGGCAAGTGGGTGGCAGCCCCCGTCAACGTCCACTCGGTCAACTGGCTGTGGATCAACAAGGCAGTGATGGACAAGATCGGCGGCACGGAGCCGAAGACCTTCGACGACCTGATCGCGCTGCTCGACAAGGCCAAGGCCGCAGGTGTGATCCCCTTGGCGCTCGGCGGCCAGAACTGGCAGGAAGCGACGATGTTCGATTCCATCGTGCTGTCGACCGGCGGCCCGGAGTTCTACAAGAAGGCGATGAACGACCTCGACGAGGAATCGCTGAAGTCGGAGACGATGAAGAAGTCCTTCGACAACCTGGCGAAGATCGTCAAATATGTCGATCCGAACTTCTCCGGCCGCGACTGGAACCTGGCGACCGCCATGGTCATCAAGGGCGATGCGCTGGTGCAGGTGATGGGTGACTGGGCGAAGGGCGAATTCGTCGCCGCCAAGAAGACCCCGGACACCGACTTCCTCTGCTACCGCTTCCCCGGCACCGACGGCAGCGTCATCTACAACTCCGACATGTTCGGCATGTTCAACGTCCCCGACGACCGCAAGGCGGCGCAGGTGGCGCTGGCGACGGCAACGCTGTCGAAGAGCTTCCAGTCGGCCTTCAACGTCGTCAAGGGTTCGGTGCCGGCCCGTACCGACGTTCCCGACACCGACTTCGACGCCTGCGGCAAGAAGGGCATCGCCGACCTGAAGGCCGCCAATGAGGGCGGCACGCTGTTCGGTTCGCTGGCCCAGGGTTATGGCGCGCCGCCGGCGATCGCCAATGCCTATAAGGACGTCGTCTCGAAGTTCGTCCACGGCCAGATCAAGAGCTCCGACGAAGCCGTCACCCAGCTCGTCCAGGCGATCGACGACGCCCGCTGAGGATCGTCGATGAATATGCTTCCCCGCGTGATCTCGCGGGGAAGCTTCAGGCTCCGCAGCGAAAAAATGCCGAGCCGATCCTGCGGGAAGGGAGATGATATCCATGAGCACAGTTGCCACCACCGATCCGGTTCTGACCCCCGGGCAGACGACGCCGATCTCGCTCAGGGGCCGGCTGCAGGATGCGCTGCCGAAGATCGTGCTGGCGCCGAGCTTCGTCATCACCCTGGTCTTCGTCTACGGCTTCATCGTCTGGACGGCCTATCTCTCCTTCACCAATTCCAAGACCTTCCCATCCTATGCCCTGACGGGACCACGCGCCTATCAGCGGCTGTGGCGCTGGACCTTCGAGAGCGATCCGCCGTCCTCCTGGTACACCTCGATCACCAACATGGCGATCTTCGGCTTCCTCTATGTCGGCATCTGTCTGGCACTCGGCCTGCTGCTTGCCATCCTGCTCGACCAGAAGATCCGCGGCGAGGGCATATTGCGCCCCATCTTCCTCTATCCGATGGCGCTGTCCTTCATTGTGACAGGGGTGGCCTGGAAATGGTTCCTCGATCCCGGCCTCGGGCTTGAGCAGACGCTGCATCACTTCGGCTGGACGAGCTTCCACTTCGACTGGATCAAGAACAAGGACTTCGTCATCTACACCGTCGTCATCGCCGGCGTCTGGCAGGCCTCGGGCTTCGTCATGGCGATGTTTCTGGCCGGGCTTCGCGGCATAGACGGCGAGATCATGAAGGCGGCGCAGATCGACGGCGCCTCGCCCTTCCAGCTTTATCGCCGCATCGTCATCCCGCTGCTGCGGCCGATCTTTCTCTCCGCCTTCATCGTGCTCGCTCATATGGCGATCAAGTCCTACGACCTGGTGGTGGCGCTGACCTCGGGCGGGCCGGGCGGCTCGGCCTGGCTGCCGTCGAACTTCATGTATGAATATACCTTCA